>NZ_BJNM01000014.1 GCF_006539685.1 Gluconobacter oxydans | reverse complement strand
CCATTTGGGTAAAATCTCTACCCCACTATCCTCTGGCATATACATCCAGAGGTCAAACAAATCAGTTCGACCAGCCAAAAGTGTAACGAATTGGTTATATTGACCCAATAGTCCGTATTTTAACACGCGGGGAAATTTCCTCTTGTGCCAAAACACTTATAGAAGACTGTATACGCTCTATTATGCGCCGTATGGGAAGGCGGATACTCCTCGAAACCAATATTACTGGCACCTCTCCTTGCTTGGAGGCACTATCAAGACAGAATCTAACGCGAGACACAAATTCATTCATTTTTGACGGAGAAAAATTAATCTGCTTTTCTTCACCCGAATTAGACAAATGATCCAAAACAAACATCTCCCAGTCAGGGCTGAGAGTCACAATTGGAATATATCCCTGGGGACCAATGACTGATGCGCTGATTTGACGCGCCAGTCTGATCCGAACATGCGCGACTAGTGCAGCAACAGTTTTTAATCCCTGGCCACATCCCTCCTGCAAAGCCTCCAGAATACTAACCAGATCACGGATTGATACCCGTTCTTCCAGAAGGGACTGCAGAGTTCTTTGTATTACGCTGACTGAAATCTGAGAAGGAACCAGATCTACGACTAATTTCTGCTGCTCTCTAGGCATCTCATCCAGAAGTTTTTGCGTCTCCGAATAAGAAAGAAGATCTGGCATATTATCTTTAACCAATTCGGTTAAATGCGTGATGATTACACTGGCGGGATCAACAACCGTGTATCCCTGAACAATAGCATTCTCACGGAGGTTTTGATCTATCCACAATGCAGGCAAACCAAAAGCGGGTTCTTTGGTTTTTTCTCCCTCGACATTTGGCTCCCCACCCCGTGGATCCATTGCTAAAAGCTTATTCAGTCTGACTTCACCATGACCGACCTCTATCTCCTTAATAGAAACAGAATAAGAATCAGGCGGCAAAAGCAGGTTATCCTGGATACGAACAGGCGGAAGGACGAAACCCATATCGCTTGCAATTGTTCGACGAAGTATTTTTATTTTTTCTGTTAAACGCGTCCCCTCACCGCTTGCGATCGCCAACAAATTAAAGCCCAATTCCAGTCTCAATAGATCCACCTTCAGGCTTTCCGAAATTGGAACCTCTGTGGGAACAGGATTTTCGGGAACTACAACAGAATCTCCATCATTATCCGTACCAACCACGGGAGTCCGGTATCTTATCCAAGCCGCTCCGCCAGCCAAAACTGCTAGAAACAAAAAAGGAAATGTCGGCAAACCTGGTATTAATGCCAAAACCACTGCCGAGCCGGAAGCCAAGGCAAGCGGTTTAGAATTACCACCCAATTGACGGACAAGAGCAACGTCAGCTCCGCCTTCAGTGCCACCCTTTGTTACGACAATACCTGAGGCCGTAGAAACCAACAGGGCAGGGATTTGCGAAACAAGACCATCACCTATTGTCAACGTAGTAAACGAGGTAGCTGCATCTGCTATCTGCATACCGTGGCGAACAACACCTATAGTTAATCCCCCTACAATGTTGATAGCGGTTATGATCAGACTGGCAATCGCGTCTCCACGCACGAATTTGGCAGCACCATCCATCGCGCCATAAAAGCCACTTTCTTCTTCAAGTTCTCTACGTTTTTTACGTGCAACAGAATCAGTAATAGCGCCTGAGGATAGTTCAGCATCAATTGCCATTTGTTTTCCTGGCATGGAATCCAGAGAGAACCTGGCTGCAACCTCGGCAATACGTCCCGAACCTTTGGTAATAACCATAAAGTTAACAACCAGAAGTATCGAGAACAAAATGGCTCCGATAACTACGTCTCCGCCCATCAAAAAGCCACCAAAAGCCGCGACAACATGACCCGCGGCGTAAGTACCTTCGTATCCGTGACTCAGAATCAAACGTGTGGTTGCTACCTCGAGTGAAAGCCTCAGTAGGGTTGTTAGTAGAAGCAGTGTTGGAAAAGACGTGAAATCAAGCGGCTTATTTAAAAATAACGCTACCATCAGAACCAGAATGGATAACGTAACCGACAACGACAATCCGACGTCTAAAACAAACGTCGGGAGGGGCAGAACCAGTATCGACAACAGCGCAGAAACAGAGAGGGCAAGCCCGATATCTGATCCAGGGACCCACTTTTTCAAAGCGAGCACGCTTTGAGGAATATTATTTGATGAAAAAATTCTTCCCATCTCGGAAGAGAAACTTTTTTTTATATTATTCATTTTTCTTCCGATATGGATTTTTAATTTTCTGACTTTACGATTTCAGTCATGGTTACGCCTAAACGCGTCTCATCCACCATAACCACCTCACCTCTTGCAATTAAGCGGTTATTGACAAGAATATCGATTGGATCTCCAATCTTCCGGTCCAACTCCACCACAGCCCCCCGCCCCAGCTTCAATAATTGATTTATCGGCATTGTGGCGCGGCCCAATACTGCGCTTAATGTAACAGGAATGTCGTAAATGGCCTGCAAATCATTAGGCGTTTTATCGCCAGAAATTTCCTCTTTTGAAAACTGTTCTTTTTCTACACTGAAATCATCTTTATCCAGCATTTTTTCCTCCTATTTTTTCCTGAGAGAGCGAGAGAATTTGTGACGTTATTTCAGAAACAACTTTATCCGCATTCCGAACGAACAGACCTGTATCCCAGGAAACCTTGAAATCCCCACCTTTTTTCGCCTCATCAACAATAATATTTATTGTTTTTTGTGTGAATTCTCCAAAGTACCCTTCTATTTTTTCAGAAAACTCTTGAGAACAAGTTAATTCCAACTGGAAATTATCTTTTATGTATGAATTAATTTTTTCGATCGTTCGCTTTGCCTCTTCCACTCCATACTGCGTCAAAAGCTCCGGAAACAGATTCACAAGCATTTTTAGGAAGAAAGACGTAGCCTGCTTAGAAATATCCTTCTCTATGTTTTTTATACTTTCAAATATTCTATCTATTTCTTTTCTTATTTCATTTTTATAAAAACTCTCCATGCTTATTTTTTCATTATCAAATGCTTCCTTTCCCAATATTTTTCCTTCCTGCAGCCCTCTTTGATAAGATTCTTCTAAAAGTTCATCAGATAGCGTATTAGTGTTTTCATTCTCCGTGGGCGGCGATATATCGTCACTTTTCTCTACATTGTCCGGCAAGACCCTATCGAAGTCCTCCGCGTAGAGAATTCCAGAAGCATTATTGCCTCCTGAGAAATTGTGGACCATCAGACAATCATCTCATTTCCAGGCTGTTCTTGATCAATCAGGTCAATTTCGCCTCGGTCCACAAGATCTTTCGCAATAACAAGAATTTGGTTCTGTGCAGTATCAACATCTTTTACTCGTACAGGACCCAGATCTTCAATTTCATCCACAAGAATACGACCTGCACGCTCCGACATGGAAGCAAGAAATGCCTGTCTCAATTTATCGCTTGCACCTTTAAGTGCTAGCGGAAGGCTTTCCCTAGGTATCTGATTCAGCAATACTATCAAACTCTCACTGGAAAGATTGACGAGTTCCTCGAAGGTGAACATAAGACTTTTGATCTGTTCGGCATCATCCTGGCTCCGCTCTTCCAGAGCAGTCATAAATCTACCTTCAATGCGCCTGTCAAAATTGTTAAATATGTCTGCCAGAACCTCATGGCTATTCCGGTTTATTCCGCGCGGAATATTTGACACAAATTCCGACCTCAGTGTCTTTTCAACGCTTTGAAGAACGTTTTTCTGTATTGTTTCCGTTTTAAGCATTCTCATCATGATATCTAATGAAAATTCTTCCGGAAAAAGCGCCAGAACTTTAGCCGCATGAGAAGGTTTGATCCGACTCAATATAACGGCAACAGTCTGTGGATATTCATTTTTCAAATAATTCGCGAGAACTGTCTCCGATACATTGCCGAGCTTATCCCACATTGTACGCCCGGCAGGCCCACGGATTTCTTCCATGATTGCTGCAGCCCGATTGGCGGGAAGAGCATTTTTGAGAAGCTTTTCCGTACTTTCCAGATCTCCCACTACACCTTCAGCAGACCCCAAGCCCTGGCTAAATTCGTGGCATACTTTTTCGACGGTATTTGACGAAACAATACCCAACTGAGCCATTGCAGATGAAATTTCTCTAATTTCTTCTTCATGCATCTGCTCAAACAAACGAGAACAATTTTCCTCGCCCAAGGCCATCATCAGAATGGCCGCTTTTTGTACGCCGGAGATATTCTTTTCCATATCCATCATCCTCCCGCGCCTTCCTGAGAAGGCATCAACCATCCCCTTACCAAGGCAATACTTTCAGATGGATGAGTTTCCACGAGATCTACAACTTTCTGAACGGAAGAGGCTCTAATCCTTCCCTGTACTCCACTGACAGAGACTGTTTCCTCGTCAACCGGTTCAGCATTCACATAAGCCGCCTCGAGCATTGGAGTTCTTGCTCTCTCGGATTGACTGTCGGGCAGATAAACAGCTCCCTGCGAAGAAAGATCGACAGCCGGGGTACGATCTTTAGAAGCGGCAAAATTGAGCAATTTCCCAGAGCTGGGTTCTCCAATCGGCCGGAGCAGTGGGCGCACGACAAAGAACAGGACCATCGCCAGACAGGCTGCGAATAATCCAAACCTTATCGCCTCCATCTGATTTGAATGGGTGAAAAACTTGCTCCAGCCGGAAGTCTCTGGCTTCATTTCCATGTCCATATCCGTAAACTTCATGGACATTACGGTTACTACGTCACCTCTGCTCTGATCGAAGCCAACCGCACTTTTTGTCAACGCGGTCAGGCGACCAAGTTCTTCCTGATTGCGCGGCTGCCATGACGCGTGCCCTTTTCCATCAGACTGGCTGATACCATCGACCATGACGGCCATACTGATACGGGCAATGCGTGGCTGATCCTGAACCAGGGTCCGGACTGTCTTGCTTATCTCATAGTTATTCGTTTGTTCCTGCCGGTTGCTCTGACTTCCATTCTGCTGCTGTCCCGCATTAGCGTTCGGAAGATTATTTGACACCGTGGTGTTGGTAGAGCCTTGGGTATTGATGCTTTTTTCTGTCTTGGTCTGTTGCGACCTCAGAACCTGCTGGTCGGGATCATAATTTTCCTGGGTTTCCCGAACATGATCGTTATTCATGGTGACATTGGCTTCTACACGCACATGTCCAGGCCCCAGTGAAGATCCCAGCAGATCCTCGACTTCACGCGCGATACGCTGTTCAATCAATTGCCGCTGCTCTTCCGCAGACTGACCGCCGTTCGAGTTTCCTTCTCCCTGCTTGAGAAGAACATGGCCACGATTGTCGATCAGGGAGATATTGTGGGCGTCCAGCCCGGGGACCGCTGCGGAAACCAGATTCACGACTGCTGCAATGCTTTCCTCATCCAGCCGACGTCCACCATCCATTGAAAGAAGGACGCTCGCCTGAGCATTCTGCTCATCTGTTGAAAAAAGCTCCCTGTGACGCAGCACAAGATGCACCCTGGCATTCCGGACACCATGGATCAGACGGATTGACCGTTCCAGTTCCCCCTCGAGTGCACGGGTTTCATTGATCGTCTGTTCGAATTGCGTGGCGGTAAAGCTGTTGCCCTTGTCGAATATCTCGTATCCGACAGACCCGCCTGATGGCAGGCCGCTTTGAGCCAGAAGCAATCTGGCACGTGCAACGTCGTCATCAGGTACCATGATCGTACTGCCCTGATCCTGAAGACGATATTTGATGTGGGCCTTTGCAAGCTGCTCTACGATTTCACCTGCTTCATGCGCTTCCAGATCACGGTAGAGCAGGCCGTTTGTGGCGTTAACTCCATGAAGGACAAGCACGCCGAGCAGAACCAGCATCGCAACGCCAACGCCGCCAAGGGCAGCCAGACGCGGTAGCCCCAACTGCTTGAGGTTTGCTAGAAGCGCTTTCACCGGCTGCTCTCTTTCCGGTTTTTCAGTGAATCGTCATCCTGGCGACTCTCTTTAGAAAAACCTTCCTGCACTGCCCACATGAGCACTCACCCCTAAACCCAACTGTCGATAATGCTGATTGTGGAGCAAAAAGGTTAACGCACGCCTAACAATGGGCATTATCAGTCGCCGGAATCAGGTGGTCGAAAATCCGGTCAGATCGCTCATGTCAATGGTAGCATCGCCCATATCAATATTAACGCCCGTTGTTCCCTTTGAAACACCCGTGACAGTCCCCGTTATCGTGGTCGGAAGAGCAACGCTGGTACCATCAGTAGAACTTCCCTCTACTGCAACCGTATAGGCGCCATCGCTTAACTGCGTCCCGCTGTTGTTCTTGCCGTCCCATGTCCAGGTATTTGCTCCCGCGGACGCATTGACTGTTTCGGACTTCACAACCGTACCTGTACTGTCCGTTACGGCAATCGCGACATCTTCTGCCTGAGGCGCGGTAAACGACAGGGATGCAGAACCGCTCTGAAGCGGCAGGCTGGAACTGCTCGCAGTTGTCGTCTTGCCAATCAGGCTGACCGCTGAAGCCATCTGGTTGTCCTGCGTCGCGGAAATCAGACTGGTCAGATTTGTATTGGTCTCGACCTGCTGCTGAACGCCGGCAAACTGAGCGAGCTCGGCCGTGAAGGAATCAGTGCTGGTTGGGTTACTGGGGTCCTGATGCTGCAGCTGTGTTGTAAGCAGCGTGAGGAACTGGTTGAAATTCCCCCCCAGAGAGGACAGCGAGCTGCTCGAACTGCTGGCGCTCGTTGACGTACTGGAAGAAGCAGAGGCTGCATTTGCGGCCGCATTGCTTTTCGCGGCGGCAATAGCCTGACTTAGAAGCGACGTGCTGGCGGTCGTGGTACCAACTGAAAAAACCATGTTTCGAATCCTATGTTAGACGGTGAGATCGACGACGCCACGCAGAAATCGACGTTCAGGAGATGGAGTATCAGTCGCTGATGAGGTGCCCTTTGCCCCTCCTCCTGACTGGTTATTGCTTCCCTGCCGCTCCCCGTCGGATGACATGCTCAGGAAAGAGGGTTGCGAAAGACTGATCTGGATATTCGGGGGGATGATGCTCTGCGAGGCAGTCACGGAAACGGAACTCTGCGCCAGACTTGCGAGCAATGTATCGCGGTCGTCTTTGAGAGACTGGTAGACTTCCGGATTATCCGTATTGATGTGAATCCGCTGCTCCCTGGCAGTCGTTTCACCAATTTCCACATGGACTTTTTCGTGGTGGCCGACATTCATTTCAATATGAGTTGTCGTGCTCCCGTTACTGCTCTTCTGATAGAGCAAAGGCTGCTGCTCGTCATGACGGGAGACCTGTTCATTATTGTCGGCCATCTCTGAAGCATTTTCTGACGGAGCGGCATGAGACGGCTCGTCGGCTGAATTGGTGGATGTTTTCTCCGCGGATACAGAGTCCAGTTGAAATGCTGGAACGCTCTGTGCTGTAGACGTCACATCCGAGACAGTATTTTCTTTTACTTCTGCGCTATCCTGTTTCTCTGCCGAAAAGCTGGTCTCTTTTTGAGTGGATGCTTCGGTCCCGCCCGTTTCTGAATTTGACTGTGCGGTGTCAGCTAATGACGGGTGGTCTTTCGGCGCCGCCTCACCCACAGCAGAGACGCTCGATCCAGCCACAGGGATACTGTCCTGTGGCGATACGTTCTCCGTTGAATGGTCATCAGCAGCGTCAGCCCCCTCACCCTGCGTCAGGGCAGATTTTTCTGCCTTTTGCCCATCAGCAACCGAATATTTGTCACTGCTCTTTGGGATATTCGTTTGAGACGTCTTCTGATGCCCATCGCCGGCGATTTTTTGAGGCTGTCCCTTATTAGCTGCCATGGCGCTCTTCTGAGCGGCATGAGGCGATACAGTATTCTGAGCCGTTGTACTGACCTGCTTCGCAGAAACAGAATGCTGCGGCGAGCTTGCAGCTTCATCGCGCTTCGTGGCAGCGGCCATTTCAGAGCTGGTTTTCTGAATCTGGGTTTGCCCCTTCTCCTGGGATGGGGATGTCGCAGCTTTTAGGACCCGGGGCTTGTCTGTTGAAGCTTTCTGGCTGTCATCGGCATGTGCAGGGGATTTCTGGTGCACATAGCTTTCCAGAAAATCGCGAAAACGCTCATTCGACGCCAGTTGAGTTTGCGGCAGGATTTCGAGCCGTCCTGTCCCCGTTGTCGTTACAACTGCGGATGTCGTGACATATGACAAAACTGTGTGCCTCCGGATCCGCTGACAATGGGAAACCCGGGGAAACTGTTGGCACAGGAACAGTAAAGAAAGCGTTTAGCGACCCCAAAAGCATACGCCCCCGAGAAAACCTTTTTTCAGGCTTTCTCGGGGGCGCTAGAGCACAATGTCAGGAGCTACAGAACTGAAAGGCTCATCCCTTCAGAAATATGAAGCGACCAGCACCTTAGGACTCAGGGATGGATCGCATCATAAGCCGAAGACCCCGCAAAAGGTCCGCGCGGGATTGTAGGCGCACTGGGGCATACAGGCGGGTTGCCTTCCAGAGCCAGCGCCTGAACCGTATGCGTCGTCGTAGAGACCAGACCCCTGACAGCCAGTTTCTGGTTCAGCCGAACACCGGCCAGAAGTTCGTCCGGCAGAATGACCGTGGTTCCATCGCGCAATTTCACGCCCGTAGGCGTAATACCGGAGACAATCCCCTGCGTGACGGGCAGCGGCGTCATGTCATAGACGCAGGGAGCGGCCTCGGCTGCGGAGACGGAGAGCGCCAGGACCAGGCTGGCGAAAGCGAGCTTTTTCAATGTCGGAAATGCCTCATGCCGGTGAATACCATGGCGATCCCGGCAGCATCTGCTGCATCGATCACCTCCTGATCGCGAATGGAGCCGCCTGGCTGAATGACAGCCACAGCACCAGCCGCAACGACGCTCTCAAGACCGTCAGCGAAGGGGAAGAAGGCGTCCGAAGCCGCGACCGAACCTGTCGTCAGCGGTGCACGTTCTCCGGCTTCCTTCGCAGCGTCCTCGCTCTTGCGCGCTGCGATACGCGCGCTGTCCACCCGGGACATCTGTCCGGCGCCAATGCCGACCGTTGCCTCGTTACGGACATAGATGACAGCGTTTGACTTCACGTGTTTTGCGACACGGAACGCAAACAGCAGGTCCTTCATTTCCTGAGCCGTCGGTGCGCGCTTGGTCACGACCTTCAGATCGGCTTCCGTCACACGCCCCGCATCACGGGTCTGTGCCAGAAAGCCACCCGCGACGGAACGGAAGGCCAGTCCTTCAGCTGTCGGGTCGGGCACGCCGTCGGTGAGCAGCAGACGCAGGTTCTTCTTGCGCGACAGGACCTCAATGGCTTCTGCATCGGCATCGGGAGCCACGATCACTTCGGTGAAGATCTTGCTGATCCTCTGGGCCGTGGCACCATTCAGCGTCCGGTTGACTGCAACGATGCCACCGAAGGCCGAAACCGGGTCACAGCGCAGGGCCGCGATCCAGGCCTGTTCCAGAGTGGTAGCAGAAGCTACGCCACACGGATTGGCATGCTTGACGATCACGACCGTCGGCTCGTCGAACTCAGCGACGGCTTCGAATGCGGCATCCGTGTCGTTGATGTTGTTGTAGCTCAGGGCCTTCCCCTGAACCTGACGTGCACTTGCAACGCCCGGACGCTGGCTGCCGTCGCGATAGAAGGCGGCCTTCTGGTGCGGGTTCTCACCATAGCGCAGCAGATCATCGCGGGTGCCGCTCAGGGTCAGAACGGGAGGAAGGATCTCACCGGCCTGCTTTGCGAACCAGCGGGAGATCATGCTGTCATAGGCGGCCGTATGGGCATAGGCGGAGGCAGCGTAATCACGACGTTCCGCCAGGACCGTACCGCCCTGTTCCAGTGAGGCGATGACAGCCGCATACTGACGCGGATCGGTCAGGATCGTGACGTGATCGAAGTTCTTGGCGGCGGCACGGATCATGGCCGGACCACCGATATCGATGTTCTCGATGCAGTCCTCGTCCCCTGCCCCGGACGCGACGGTCGCAGCAAAAGGATAGAGGTTCACGCAGACCAGATCGATCGGCGCAATGCCGTGTTCCGCCATCTGCGCGACATGTGCCGGAAGGTCGCGACGTCCTAGGATGCCACCATGCACCTGCGGGACGAGGGTCTTGACCCGGCCGTCCAGGATTTCAGGAAAACCGGTATGCTCCGAGACATCCTTGACTGTCAGACCCGCTTCACGAAGGGCCTTTGCAGAGCCTCCCGTCGAAAGCAGTTCCGCACCGTGGGCGGCAAGCGCACGCCCCAGTTCGATCAGTCCCGTCTTGTCAGAAACGGAGAGGAGGGCGCGACGGACGGGGAGTCGGGTCTCAGTCATGATGAGAATGAAATATCCTTCAAAACATGTCCGCGCAACCGCGAGTGATGCGCAGAGGGAGGAACATGACCCGGAACAGGGCCATTACCGGAAAATCCTGCCCAACCCAGAAGGCAGAGAATGGGCACAAGAAGCATGATTTCTCCGATCCCGCCAGTCCGGACATAAGGCCAGAGCGAGAGTCGCGAACGGCTGAGAGGCGCGAAGAGCTGGCATCCCCCTGTCGGAAGGTCAGCCGCGATATGCGTCCCTGCCCCCAGCAGAAGCGCACCCCAGGGGCCACGCAGGCTTTCGGGCCCCATCAGCCCATTCAGCGCGGCCGCGGCCAGAAGCAGCATTACGCCGGAATGTGTAAGGCCACGATGACCAAAAGTCTTTGCCAGAAAACGGGAAAGGAATTTCAGCCGGCTGCCGAGCATGGAGCGTTCGGTATCGATGTCTGGCAGAAGACTGCCCAGCAATCCCGTGCAGACGGAGAGCGGTTCAGGCGACAGGATATGCCAGCGCATCGCGCACAGCACGGCAAAGCCGCCAATCAGCAGATGGGAACGTCCGGTCACGCGCCCTATATGGTCTGCTTCGACGTGTCTCGCAAACCATTTGTTCACAAAACGTTCACGGATGCCGCAACATTCTGACGGCATCCGCAAAACGCTTCGAAGATCAGACCGTGAAGAGTGCCGCAGCCGTGGCGCGCTGACGGACCTTGTCCGCATCGAACGTGCCGGCCGTCACCCAGGATCCGCCGACGCAGGCCACGGAGGGAAGCGCCAGCCAGTCCGGTGCGCTCTCTTCCGTAATGCCGCCCGTGGGGCAGAAACGGACATTGCTGCCAAAAACACTGGCCAAGCTCTTGAGCGCGGGAATGCCGCCATTCGTCACAGCCGGGAAGAACTTGAAGCGTGACAGACCCAGATCCAGACCCCGCATGATGTCACCCGCATTGGCAACGCCTGGCAGGAAGGGGACGTCATGCTCAACCGACGCCTTTGCCAGCGCCTCGGTCAGGCCGGGGCTGACGATGAAGCGCGCACCCGCCTTCACGGCACGGTCCATGTCGGACGGATTCAGCACCGTACCGGCACCGACCAGCGCGCCTGGTACTTTCGACATTTCCTCAATAGCTTCAAGGGCGCAGGGCGTGCGCAGCGTGACTTCCAGCGTGGACAGTCCACCCGCCACCAGAGCCTCGGCCATCGGGCGGGCCAGAGCCACATCATTGACCACCAGCACCGGCATGACCGGACAACGGCTCATGACGGCGTCGAGTTTGGCAGTATCGATCATCAGAACTCTTCCTTAGTGAATGTCGTCGCCAACGGCTTCGATCACGCGATCCATCTGGGCCAGCATCGCGGATCCGCCAGCCTCGGCCGGATCATGCACCGAACGCATCAGCGCGAACAGTTCGCGGCCCGTTCCCAATGCCGGGAGCGGCGGCGGGACCGGCTTGCGGCTCTCCCACTCGGCGGCATCCACCAGAGCCTCGATCTGTCCCGTCACCGCGCAGACACGGATCATGTCGCCGTCCCGCACGCGGGCGATCGGACCGCCAACCTGCGCTTCGGGACCGACATGAATGGCGGCCGGCACCTTGCCGCTCGCACCGGACATGCGTCCATCCGTCAGCAGGGCCACCTTGAAGCCGCGATCCTGAAGCACGCCCAGAGTCGGGGTCAGCTTGTGAAGCTCCGGCATGCCGTTGGCTTCCGGTCCCTGGAACCGGACGACCACGACAACATCACGCTCAAGCTCACCATTCTGATAGGCCGTGAGGACGTCATGCTGGTCCTGGAAGACCCGTGCCGGCGCTTCAACGGTCAGGTGCTCGGGCGCAATAGCGCTGCTCTTGTAGATCGCGCGGCCCAGATTACCAGTCATCAGGCGCATACCGCCATCGGGCCGGAAAGGCGTAGCCACATCGCGCAGGATATCGGTGTCCGTGGACGGCTTCGCGTGGGTGTAGACGATCTCATCGCCTTCCAGCGATGCGCGACGGGCATAATCGGAGAAACCGCCACGAGAGACCGTCAGAATGTCCTTGTGCAGCATCCCGGCGCGCGTCAGTTCGGCGATCACGGTCGGCATACCACCCACGCGGTTGAACGCGTTCACGTCCTCGGAACCGCTCGGATAAACACGGGTGATCAGCGGAACCGCGGACGACAGGCGGCTGATGTCTTCCCAGTCGATCAGGATACCAGCGGCACGGGCGATAGCAGGAAGATGGATCGAATGGTTGGTCGAACCACCCGTCGCCAGCAACCCGACCGCCGCATTCACGATGGCCTTTTCGTCTACGCAATGAGCGAGCGGGCGCACATCCTCGCCGTTCAGGCCGATTTCGGCCAGACGGTGAATACCCGAGCGGGTCATTGCCTGACGCAGCTTCGTGTTGGGATTGATGAAAGCCGAGTCCGGCATCATCAGACCCATGATTTCGACCATCATCTGGTTCGTATTGGCCGTGCCATAGAACGTGCAGGTGCCCGGGCTGTGATAGGAGGCGTTTTCCGCTTCCATCAGCTCGTCCTGCCCGACCTTGCCCTGCACATAGAGCTGGCGGATGCGCTGCTTTTCCTTGTTTGGAAGACCGGACGGCATTGGCCCTGCCGGGATCAGCATGGCCGGGAGATGACCGAAGCGCAGCGCGCCCATCAGAAGGCCCGGCACAATCTTGTCACAGATGCCCAGCAGCGCCACGCCCTCAAACATGCCGTGGCTCAGCCCGACCGCCGTGGACATGGCGATCACGTCACGGGAGAACAGGGAGAGTTCCATGCCCTCCTGCCCCTGCGTCACACCATCACACATTGCTGGTGCGCCGCCTGCAACCTGGGCCGTCGCACCGACTTCACGGGCGAACAGCTTGATCTGCTCGGGATAGCGGCCATACGGCTGATGCGCCGAGAGCATGTCGTTATAGGTCGTGATCACGCCGATATTGGTCCCGGTGGGACGCATCAGATCCGGCTTGTCGGGGCTGGACGCTGCGATGGCATGCGCCAGATTACCGCAGGCCAGCTTGGGCCGGAGCACACCCTTGGCGCGGTTGCGCTCCATCAGGGCGAGATACCGGCGACGGGAGACTTTCGAACGCTCGATGATACGGGCAGTCACGCTCTCGACGACGGGATTCAGAGACATCTGGAAATACTCGCTACTCGGCTGATGCCTGCAATGCGTTCAGGAAAGGCCGACTTTCCGGCGCAAGGCACGGTATCGTGATTGAGGCATCGTACATACGGAAAGCCCCCCCCCAGCGCAAGCCATCCGCAAATGAAAACCTTGATATTCTCATTTTTATTTCAAGACATCACGCCGGATGGTCTCTTAGTTCCAAAAATAACACCTCCAGAGCAACAATGCGAATGAGATGTGTTAAGACCGGTTTTCAGAAATCCCCTCCGGCCCCGCACGGAAAACAACACACAGCGTTGGGAGCGCCGGCAAAAGAAACCGGCAAGACCTACAGTCACTAAATGATCGGTAATTTGCCCGATCTGTCCCCATGAAATATCCATGAGAGTCAGAACCGAAGATTCACGGAGACGATATCATGAAATTCATTCCCGCCATGGCTGCAATTTCAACCCTTCTCTGCGCAACACCTCTGGCTGGCGCAGCTTCACTTCACTCACACTGGGAGCAGTTCAAGGCGCACCGGGCTTTTCATCACCTTTCCGCTGATGGACAGCGCGCCTTCCAGGACATCATGAACGCCCGTGATATCCTGCAGACGGGCGGCAAGACCGAAGCCGCCATCCCGGCACTTTATGACGCCCAGAAGCGTCTTGCCGCCGCTGAAAAGGCTGACAAGAAGTTTCAGGCCGCCGAAAACGATCTGCACCCCGCCCCGCAGCATCCTGTTGCAGCAAACCACCAGCCTGTTGTGGGACAGACCGACTGGCTCCCGGTTGGCGGTGAGTTCATCGTGAACGAAACCCTTGCTCCCGAAAAGAAGACGGCGGTTGCCTCGGCCAATGGGCAGCTGAAATCCGGCAATACGGATCAGGCCGCTGAAACCATGAAGGTCGTCGGCGAAGATACGGACTTCATTCTGGCGCTTGCTCCCATCACCCCGGTCCAAGGCGCGGTCTATCGTGCGACCGTGTTCACGGAAGGCCATCACCCGCAGGAAGCTGTTGATGCGCTGAACCAGGCTCTGGATTCGGTGATCTTCGTGTCCGAAAACGCCGTTGAATCACAGGCCCCGGCCACCGCGGCTCCCGCTCCGGCAGCTGCCACGAAGTAATCTTCAAAGGCCCTGCCCTTAGATAAAAAAAAGCGCTGCAGGTTTGGCCTGCAGCGCTTTTTTTTGTGCCTGTCTTTCAGGATATCTCAGCTCCAGGCGGAACCCTGTGCCGGAAGCAGGATCGCATTTTCCATGGCAACCAGACCGCCACCGATCTTCGGCGGCCACACACCGGTGGCCACGGCCTGCGCCCGGATCTCCAGACGGGCATTCATGTCTGCATACGGCCAGATATGCGCCAGCCTGGGCGTTCCCTCGATCGAAATCATCCCGCAAAGCAGTGGGGACAGTTCCAGGCGTGCCGGAACCGCAGCGGCAAAAGCCTCTTCCACGTTCCCGACCTGTCCAAGCTTCAGATCGTAGCAGCGCCATTCATAGAGGCTGCCATGCTCCCCGGCCGGAAGCAGCGGGGAAATGACGCGCCAGCTTGTCACCTCGACATTCTGCACGGGTTCTTCCGGAATGGCAGCAAGCACATCCGGACGCCCTTCCAGAAGGGCGTCATAGGTGTCTGCCGTCCGGAAGAGGACAACCCGGTTCAGGACACCGATTTCACTCACCCAGACGGCGAGCCCGTCACGCCCCGTGAGAGCAGAAACCACCTGCGGCATCTGTCCGATACGGACATCGAGAACGATGGTTTCTGCGTAACTCATGGGCTGTCTCCGGTTTATTTCCCTGCCTGCTGGGCAGCGACAAAGTTCTCCAGCCAGTGGATCGTATAATCCCCCTTCTGGAAAGACGGGTCCGCCAGAATCTTCTGATGCAGCGGGATGACCGTCTTCACACCGTCAACCACGCATTCGTCCAGGGCACGTTGCATGCGGGCAATAGCTTCGGCGCGGGTCGGGGCGTGAACGATCAGCTTGGCGATCATGCTGTCGTAATAAGGCGGGATGCGATAGCCAGCGTAAATGGCGCTGTCCATGCGGACACCCAGCCCACCCGGAGCATGGAACACCTTGATCGTGCCGGGGCTTGGCATGAAGGTTTCCGGATCTTCGGCGTTGATACGGCACTCGATCGCATGGCCGGACATCTTGACGTCAGCCTGCGTGTAACCGAGCGGCTCACCAGATGCGATGCGGATCTGCTCGCGCACGAGATCCACATTGCAGACCATCTCCGTCACCGGATGCTCGACCTGCAGACGCGTGTTCATCTCGATGAAGCAGAACTGACCGTCCTGATACAGGAACTCGAGCGTCCCTGCGTTGCGGTAGCCCATCCGCGACAGGGCCTCGGTCGCGGTGCGGCCGATTTCCTCACGCTCGGCATCCGTCAGGGCCGGCGAACCGGCTTCTTCCAGAAGCTTCTGATGACGGCGCTGCAGCGAACAGTCACGCTCGCCGAAATGCACGACATTGCCATGCGCATCGCCAAGGATCTGAAGTTCGATGTGACGCGGACGGTTGAGGTACTTCTCAAGATAGACTTCGTCGTTACCAAAAGCCGCACGGGCTTCGGCACGGGCCACCGACCAGGCTTCCTCGATGTCGTCCGCCGTCATCGCAACCTTCATGCCGCGTCCACCGCCACCGGCGGCGGCCTTGATCAGGACCGGATAACCGACCTTCTCGGCGACTTCGCGAGCGGCCTGCAGATCCGGCAGGGCGCCGTCAGAACCCGGCACCAGCGGCACGCCGAGCGCCCGCATGGTCGTCTTGGCCGTGATCTTGTCGCCCATCGTGCGGATATGCTCTGCCGTCGGGCCGATGAACGCGAGGCCGTGTTCTTCCACGGTCTCGGCGAATTCGGCGTTTTCCGACAGGAAGCCATAGCCCGGATGAATGGCGTCCGCACCCGTGATCGTTGCGGCCGAGAGGATGGCAGCCACGTTCAGATAGGAGTCGCGTGCGCTCGGCGGACCGATGCAGACGGCTTCATCCGCAAGACGCACATGCATTGCATCGGCGTCGGCCGTCGAATGCACGGCAACGGTTTTGATGCCCATCTCGCGGCAGGCGCGCTGGATACGCAGCGCGATCTCGCCCCGGTTGGCAATGAGGACCTTGGAAATCATTACTCGATGATCGCCAGGGCTTCGCCGAACTCGACCGGCTGACCGGACTCGACCAGGAACTTCGTCAGCGTACCGGCGCGGGGCGCCTTGATCTGGTTGAAGGTCTTCATGGCTTCGATCAGCATGATCGTCTGACCGGCAGCAACCGGCTGACCTTCCACGGCAAACGGCGGAGATGCCGGATCCGGCGTCAGATAGGCCACGCCGACCATCGGGCTCGGAACCATACCGGGATGCTTGGCCGGATCTGCCGGAGCGGCGACGGGCACTGCAGCGACCGGGGCAGCAGGTGCCGCAGGCGCGGCGGCCGGAGCAGCAGCCTGAACCACACTGACATTGCGGGCCACACGGATCCGGCTGTCAGATTCGGAAATCTCGATTTCGGTCAGGCCGGTTTCCGTCAGAATATCGGCCAATGCCCGAATGGCATCCTTGTCCACGAGCATACGGCTCATCCTTCGTCTTCGATCATGTCGGTTATTGCCTGAAGCGCGTGCGCGTATCCCCTGACGCCGAGGCCGCAGATCACGCCGATGGCGGCCTGCGAGACGTAGGTGTGATGACGGAACGGCTCCCTGCGATGGATATTGGAAATATGAACCTCAATCACGGGAAGCTCGACGGCCAGAAGCGCATCGAGCAGGGCAATCGAGGTATGCCCGTAAGCGGCAGGATTGATCACGATACCGTCTGCACGGCCGCGACATTCCTGCACCCAGGACACGAGTTCACCCTCTCCGTTCGTCTGACGGAAATCAATGGCGACATCAAGCCGTTCGGCAGCCTGAATGCACACCTGCTCGACATCATCGAGCGTGGCGTGACCATAGATTCCGGGCTGGCGAAGACCCAGCATGTTGAGATTCGGACCGTTGAGAACGGTGATCAGAGGGCGTTTCATCTGGCCGCGCGATAGCACTTTCGGAGCCGTCATGAAAGCGTCATTGCCCTATTGCTGCCGTCTTCAGGGTGTCCAAAAGGGGACAGGGCCGCATTTTTGTGCTATCTGGTGCGATCTGAGCCCGTCCCGTCCACTGGAGAAGAACCTGATATAGTGCGCTTTGATCTGTCTGTCCTTCGCAATCCCTTACGTTGCATTCCCCTGCGCAGCATGACGTTCGCCGTGGCGCTTGCCGGGCTGGCCAGTCATCACGCCGCTCACGCGAGCGACGATTCTGCCGCTGATGGAACGCCGAAGACGAGCTGGGCAGACTCCGTTCGGGCCGCACTTGCAAACCGTGCCCACCAGGCCGCTCACGCCTGGTCCCAGCATGGCATGGCGAGCTGGTATGGACGGCATTTTCATGGACGGCGCACGGCCAGCGGGACGACATTCAACACCAACGATCTGACAGCAGCGCATCCTTCCCTGCCCCTCGGCACGAAGCTTCTCGTGACGTCGCAGGATACAGGACGCTCCGTCGTGGTGACGGTCAATGATCGTGGGCCTTTCAACAGCCGTATTATCGACCTGTCCCATGCCGCCGCCGCAAAGATCGGCATGCTCGGCGCGGGCACGGCCCATGTCACGATTGCGAAAATGACGGATATTGCGCCGTCCATGCATCCTGCCACAGAGCCGGAAGTGGCCGAGGCCGATCCGTCGGATACGAGCGCGCAGGCCATTCAGGCGGCGGGAACCAGCATCGCCCCTGCCTCACGGCAGGGCAGCGGCACACATCGTACGCCGCACCACCATCACTGATCTTTACGACGGCCTGACCTGACTGTCAGGCTGCGCCGGTCTGAGGGGGGACTTCCTGACTCTGACCGGCCCGGGCTTCGAGGCTGGCATTCAGTTCCGCCCCGAACAGCACCACATACGCACTCACGAAAAACCACATCATGATGGCTGCCACGGCACCAAGCGGCCCGTAGGTTGCGCCATAGCTCGCGAAATGCGCGACATACCATGAAAAGCCGAGCGACGTGATGACCCACAAAATGGTCGCCAGTGCCGAACCCGGAAAAATCCAGCGCCACTGCGTATGCACGCGGCAGGGCGCAAAGCGGTAGAGCAGCGTCACCGCAATGAAGACGAACAGCAGCATCAGCAGCGGCGCGAGCGTGTGCACGACCATCGGCGCGCCGTAAGAGAGCAGCAGATCAACCGGGAATGGCGGATCACTCAGGAAACTGACATGACGCGGCAGGTAATCCACCAGTGCCGGTGCGGCCACCATCAGGGCCAGTGTCAGCGCAGCGCCCAGAATGGCCGTCAGCGTAGTGGACAGTGCGATGGCCTGAAACTTCAGGAAGCTGCGAGTTTCCTGTGCATTATAGGCCATGTTGAGCGCGGAAAGGATCGACTTCGTGCTCGCCGAAGCCGACCACAGGGCGATCGCGAGCGAGAAGATCAGCCCGATCGTCAGGGACGAATGAGGCTGGGAAATCAGTTCGTGAATCCGGTCCCCGATCAGATCGTACGCCGAGGGCGGCAGGAGATGGCGGAGGACTTCGAGCTGAGGCTCGACTGTCTGCAGGTCAAACGCCAGACCATAGAGGGAAATCAGGCTGGAAATGGCCGGAAAGAGGGAAAGCGTGGCGTAGAAAGCGCAACCCGCAGCCGACAGCGACGTCTGGCTTGAGCCCACTTCGGCAAACAGATGCTTCGCGATAACGCGCCAGGCCGCATGGTGCAGCCGGTCCGGAGACGAGGGGGCGTCCGGCTCAGCCGTACCTGCCGCAGCAGGTGCGTGTCCGGCTTCCGAAGGGACGGAATGTCCCGGCACGGTTCGGGAGCCGGAGAGGGTCGCAGATTCGGGTGTCAAACTCACGCAGGGTGTCCTCGGCAGTTTCCTGTTGGGGGCAGCAGTCTTGGCGTCTTTGCCGCTTCGTCCCGGAATGTCCGTAACGAACAGTCCGGATTGAACGGCATGAGCCAGTACAGACGCGGAAGATGCCTTCAGCGTTCCGAATTCGCCCTGATTCAGCTCACCAATATTGGCAAAACCATCACAATGCAAAATTATCGGTTGCGTGACGGGGGATTTGGTCTCATATCCCGCCCTCACGCAGCAACGCACGTGCCACTGGCCCACTCGAGGTTACGCAACGACGTCAAGCGTTCTGGCCTTCAGGAATCCACCCTTTACGGATTCCCGCTATTCGCCGGTCCGTTCGACCGTTTCGCAACATACTCGCAGGGCGATATCGTTCCCTGACGAGTCCGGTTCTGGGAATTGAGTGTCATGACTCCCAAAATCACCCGCTTCCTTGCCGAGCAGCAGCCGGCAACCCCTTGCCTCGTCGTCGATCTCGACGTCGTCGGGGCGCATTACCGTGCCCTGCACGATGCGCTCCCGGAAGCGAAAATCTATTACGCCATCAAGGCCAACCCGGCCCCGGCCATCCTCGATCGCCTTGTGGCCCTGGGCTCGTCCTTCGATGTCGCATCCCCTGCGGAAATCCGGATGTGCCTGGATGCCGGCGCCACCCCGGACCGGATTTCCTACGGCAACACACTGAAGAAAGCCGAATGGATCCGCGAAGCGCATGATCTGGGCATCAGCCTGTTCGTTTTCGACAGTATCGAAGAGCTGGAGAAGCTTGCAAAGCACGCGCCTGGCGCGCGCGTTTTCTGCCGCCTGGCCGTCGAAAACGAAGGCGCGGACTGGCCCCTGTCGCGCAAGTTCGGCACTACGCTGAGCAACGCGCGCGCGCTGATGCTGCGTGCCCGAGACCTGGGCCTGAAGCCTTACGGCCTGTCCTTCCATGTCGGAAGCCAGCAGACGGGCGTTGCCGCTTATGATCATGCGATCGCCAAGGCGGCCGGCCTGTATCATGATCTGCGCGCGCAGGGCGTGGACCTTCAGATGCTCAATCTGGGTGGCGGGTTCCCGACGCATTACCGCGAGAACGTACCCTCCGTTCAGGATTTCGCCGACACGATCCATGCGTCCCTCAGGACGCATTTTCCGGACGGTGCGCCTGAAATCCTGCTGGAGCCAGGCCGCTACATGGTCGGGCAGTCCGGCGTGGTGTCGAGCGAGGTCATTCTCGTCAGCCGTCGCGGCGGTGCCGTAACCGATCCGCGCTGGGTCTATCTTGATATCGGGCGCTTCGGTGGCCTGGCCGAGACGGAAGGTGAAGCCATCCGCTACACTTTCCGAACATCCCGCGATTCAGACGACGCCACCTGCTCCCCCTGCGTGCTCGCCGGCCCAAGCTGCGATGGCGTGGACATCATGTACGAGAAGAACCGCATTCCCCTGCCCGACTCTCTGGAATGCGGGGACCGGGTCGAGATCCTCGCCACGGGCGCGTATGTCTCGACCTACGCCTCCGTGGGCTTCAACGGCTTCCCGCCGCTGACCGAATATTACATTTGAAAACGGCCCTCTCCGGACCAATCGGGGTCCGGAGGCATTTTCCAGCCCCGTCTCTCTGGACGCGGGCGTGAAGCCTTCCGATACGGGACAGACAGGCATTCCTGTCTGCCATCCTTATGGAAGGTTTTTTCATGAAGCTCAGCGCATGTAACCAGCTCAAGGGCCGGATCACGAACATTCTCAAGGGCGCGACGACGTCCCACGTCACCATCGACGTCAACGGTACGGTCATCACCAGTGCCATCACCAATGAAGCCGTCGCGGATCTTGGCCTCGAAGTCGGCAAAGAGGCCTATGCCGTCATCAAGGCCTCCAGCGTCATGGTCGGCGTAGACTGAGTGTTCAGGAAGCGCTTCGGGAGCCTCAGCTCCTGAAAGACGCTTCCTGCCCCGACTGGTATCCCAGCGCGGACAGCAGATCTTCTGCGGAAATTTCGAGGTTCAGGCAGGCCAGCCAGCAGAACCCGACCACTCCGACAGCCAGCAGCAGCAGACAGACCGTCATGTGTTCCAGCTCCTCAAGTCCCGGACGCTGCGGTTCTGCCCCGTTCCGGGCGGGGCGTCCGCTCAGCGGAATCATCAGTGCATCACCCGGCTGGCATCATGCGACATGCCAGCATGTAAAGGCCCGCTATCCTGCGGCCACAGAACCCGCATCCGAGACGGGCTGACCGACCGCCAGCGGTTGATCGAAGACAGCGCCCCTCCCCCCGAAATGGTGGTTTCGTCTTTCAGCAGTTTTTTGGGCAGCCAGTGCCCGGCTCCTGCCAGACAATCCGCCAGCAGAGTCAGCGCAGTGGCCAGGCAGCCCTGGACAAACCTGTCGGGGAAGACTTCGGCAAGAAGCACGAAAACTTCGCGCTGGCCCTCGTTCTGGGCTGCGATGATCCCGCGCAGGAAGCGTTCCTCCAGCGCCGTCAGGGACTGCATGCCCGGGGCATTCACCGCAAGGCGCGGCTGATCCGCAACCTTCAGAAGATGGGTGGCGTCCGCAAAAGCTCCTTCCGCGGCATCAAGAGCCGGGCGGAAACAGACGGGAAACAGACCGTCGGTCGTTTTTGTCTCGGGACAGCTTGGCAAGCGGTAATGGCTGATGAGGCAGCGGATACTCCACAGCGCGAGGCGTTCACAGCAGCAGAGGTCGGACAGGGAAAGCGACAGCCGTGTCATGGGAAAACTCCGAATCAGCAGAACCGGAGTCACTCTAATTGAGAATGATTTGCAATTACAACTTAAAAACGCTCCGCAGGGCATAAAGATACGGCCCTGCGGAAACGCTCAGTCAGTGATGATGGTGGCCGCAGCTTCCATGATCGTGGCCATGGTCATGATCGTGATCATGCGTCCCCGTCTCCGAGGCACGCGGAGCAGTCTGGCAGTGATGGCAGGCCACCCATTCGGCATCTCCGTCCAGATAGTGCTCTTTCTTCCAGACGGGCACGCGATGCTTTATCTCGTCGATGATGTAGCGACAGGCCCGAAACGCGGCATCCCGGTGCGGCGCCGAAACGCCGATCCAGACCGCAACATCCCCGACCTTCAGGCTCCCGGTGCGGTGCATCGCTACAGCCTGGCTGATCTCGAAACGCTCCAGAGCCTCAGCCACGATCCGCTCACCTTCGAGCTGGGCCAGCGCCTCATAGGATTCATATTCCAGACCATCCACCGGACGGCCCTCGTTCCTGTTGCGGACCCAGCCTTCAAAGGTGCAGAACCCGCCTGCCACGGCCAGATGCAGATCCTCACGCAGCGCGTTCAGATCCACGGGTGCGGACGCCATGCGAAAGCGGCTCATCCGCCCGTCACCGGCGGAATGAACACGATATGGTCCCCGTCCTTCAACGTCTGTGTCCAAGGGGCGAAATCACCGTTGATCGCCACACGGAGCTTCGAGGCTTCGAACGGGAAGGCGTATTTTTCACGCAGTTCCTCGTACAGCGGTCCCACAGTGGCGAATGAGGTCTCAAGCGACTGCTCCCGCGTTCCAGCCAGTTCCCGCAACTGCGCAAAATATTCCAGTGTCAGGCGAATCATCGGCCCTCCCGGCAGATCCTTCAGGCGCCGGGCCACGTCTTCGCGTTCCTCCGGCGTGTTGATGTTGTCGAGCGCACCGCGGCTATGCGGCTCCAGCAGCTTTGTCGGGCTGTTGATCAGCAGCTTGCGCGGACAGATCCGGCCACCTGCAACCTGCTTTTCCAGTCGCTCAAGCGCTTCCGGCTCCCAGATGGCGCAGAGCGGTTCCGGCAGACCATCATGCTCGCTGCGATAGGAGACGGCGACATGCTCTCCATCCCTTGCGGCGATCAGGGTGTCGAGCGTGCCACGGTCCAGCATCGGCAGATCACAGGCCAGAACCAGCCAGGCCACATCCGGATAAGCCCGATGGGCCGACAGCAGCCCCGCCGCTGGTCCGTCAACATCCACCGTATCGACGATCTGCGGAAAGCTGGAGCGCAGCGGATCGGACGTCTGACCCGGCCTCACCGAGACGAAGCATTGTTCCACCACAGGCGTCAGAACCTCGAACGCCGCCTGAAGCTGCGGCTTGCCGTGATAGTCGAGCGCGGCCTTGTCCGTTCCCATGCGTCTGCTGGCACCGCCTGCAAGGATCAGGCCGTAAAGTGGTGTCATGATTCAATCCGCTGGAAATCGCGCTTGCCGCCGGCCTTGCCCATCAGCCGGACCTCGCGGATGACCATGTCATGGGACATGGCCTTGCACATGTCGTAGATCGTGAGCGCGGCCACGGAAGCCCCGGTCAGCGCTTCCATTTCCACGCCCGTACGCCCCTTGCACGAGACCCGGCAGTCGATCACCGCCTCATCACCCTCGATTGTGATGTCCACCCGGCAGCCACTGAGGGAGAGCGGATGACACAGCGGAATGAGCTGCGACGTCGATTTCACGCCCATCACGCCTGCAATCTGCGCCACGGTCAGCACCGCACCCTTGGCTGTCATGAACCCGGCATCCGACAGGGTCCGCGCCATCTCGGACGGGAAAACCAGACGCGCCTGGGCATGCGCGCTACGTTCCGTCACATCCTTGCCGCTGATATCGACCATGCGCGGATCCTCGCCGCACTCGTTGACATGGGTGAGCGTCTTCATCGTCTTCGATCTCCCGGTCTGATCACCGAATTCTGGCCACCAAATTCTAGCCGCCGATATAGTTCATCTCGATGCGGCGTCGTGCGGGCGCATCCGAAGAGGCAGCCCGTTCCTCACTATACCTGTCCGTCCGGCGGCGCCACACCCCGGCCAAAAGGTCCCGCAGGGCTGCGTCGTCCGCATCGCTGCGTAAAAGCGTGCGCAGATCCCTCCCTTCCGAGGCGAACAGGCAGGTATAAAGCTGCCCTTCCGACGACAGCCGCGCGCGCGAACAGTCTCCGCAGAACGGCGCCGTGACGGAAGAAATGAAGCCGACTTCCCCAGCCCCGTCGCAATAGCGATACCGCTGGGCCACTTCCCCACGATAATGCGCATCCACGGGTTCGAGCGGCCACCGGGCATCAATGCGCTCGCGCAGTTCACGCGACGGTACGACTTCAGCGCGCTCCCAGTGATTGCGCGTTCCGACATCCATGTATTCGATGAAGCGCAGCACGACGCCGCTATGACGGAAGCGTTCGGCCAGAGCCTCTACACCCGCATCGTTCAGTCCGCGCTGGACAACGGTATTGAGCTTCACACCGCCTGAAAAACCGATGGTCTGTGCTGCCTCTATAGCCTCCAGAACCGGTTCAAGCTGCGCCCGGCCGCCACTCATCCGCGCAAAGACCGCCGGATCCAGACTGTCGAGACTGACCGTCACGCGGTTCAGCCCGGCCTCTTTCAGATCCTGGACATGCCGCTCCAGCAGGACGCCATTGGTGGTCAGGGCAATGTCTTCCACACCCTCAATGGACGCCAGACGCGCTACGAGTTCTGGCAGCTTCGGACGCAGCAATGGCTCCCCACCCGTCAGCCGCAGCTTGCGGACACCGAGCGAGACCGCCACACGCGCCACACGTTCGATCTCGTCGAAGCTCAGGCGCTCTTTCGGTTCAAGAAAGCGGAAATGCTCGTGATAGGTCGCTTCCGGCATGCAGTACGGGCAGCGGAAATTGCAGCGGTCCATGACGGAAATCCGCAGATCATGCAGCGGACGGCTGAAGCGATCGGTCAGGGCTGGCGTCTGGTTACCAGCCATGAAACATCGCAGCTGTTCCACGGGGCGCCATCCCTTCACCACGCGGCAGTTCCACAAATCCGTCCGTAGACGCCAGAAAGCTGAAATCGCCAGAGGTCGGCATCGGGCATGGCGTTGCGAGCGCCTGTCCCGTAGCGTCATGGCGGACTTTGACTGGAAGAAACCGGGTGAGCGTCGGGATCAGATCGGCCTCTGCATCGAGCATGACCGTGTAAGGCTCAGGGCGGCACAGCCCCTGCCCCGCCAGAAGCATAGGCATGACATAACGCACGCCACAGGTCGTGGCAGACACCGGATTGCCCGGCAGACCAAACACACGCTGCCCCTCGGGACCAACACCAAACCACAGCGGTTTACCCGGACGCTGCGCAACCTTGTGGAACACCCGCTCCACCCCGATTTTCGACAGCGCCTTAGGAACATGATCGAACGCCCCCATCGACACGCCGCCGCTCAGGATCAGGACGTCATGACGCGAGAGCTGTTCGCGCAGGGCCACGATCGTCTCCGCGAGATCATCGGGTACGACGGACCGTTCGATGCAGTTGAAGCCGCGTGACAGCAGAGCACCCGTCAGGGCGTATTCATTGGACCGCCGGATCTCCCAGTCCCGTACCGGTGCGCTGACATCCACAAGTTCATCGCCCGTGGCCACAATCCCGATGGACGGAATCCGCGATACGCTAACCTGGGCATGACCATTTCCCGCCAGAACAGCGAGGGCGGGGCCATCAAGACGCTGACCTGGCGCGAGAAGCTCCGTTCCCGCCGCACAGTCGGAACCCCGGCGATGAATGAACTGCCCCTTGCGCGGCTCATAACCCTCTTCAAAGCGGATCAGCCGGCCTTCACGCACAAGACGTTCGACCGGAACGACCGTGTCCGCACCCTCTGGCAGCACGGCGCCCGTCATGACTTCGAGGCAGACATGTCCCTCCGGGAGCGGCTGCCCCGGTGCCCCCGCACGCTGGATTCCGTGCGACACCAGCGTTGGACCGCTCCCGTGGCGGAAGGCAATGCCGTCCATCATCACACGGTCATAAGGCGGCTGGGCGCGTTCGGCACGGATCGTCTGCTGGAGGATACGCCCGGCTGCCATCGTCAGATCAACCGTCTCGGTCCCGAAGCTGCCGGCATAATCCAGCACAAGCTCCATGGCCCGTGTAACGCTCAGGAGTTCACTCATTTCCGCTCCGGTCGCTGCCGTGTCTGTTCCGCTGGCTGAAATGCCGACGCTGTATTCCCTGCCGATATAGACCTCATGGCCTACGGATCAACAGTCTGAGGGTGAAAGGGTATGTCATAATCGTCTTTGGCGTTACCCTTATGCCACCAAAGAGCATCAGGACCCCTCCATGACGGCCGCGGCACAGTTTTCTCCCCTTCCCCAGTGGCCGCTTTACGGCCTGACAGACGACCTGTTTCCCACACTGGAGCACTGGTCCGCTGAAGGGAAACGCGCCGTCCTGGCAACGCTGGTCAGCATCACCGGCTCTTCCCCGCGTCCGCTGGGGAGCGAAATGGCGATCTGCGAGGACGGAGAGGTTCAGGGCTATGTGTCCGGCGGCTGCGTGGAAGCGGCCGTGCGCGGAGAGGCGCTGGAGTGTCTGAAAGACGGACAGCCACGGATGCTAGATTATGGCGCGGGCAGTCCGGTTCTGGACATCCAGCTTACCTGCGGCGGCCGCATCGGGATTTTCGTGCGGGCCGTGCCGGACCTGGGGGCCCATGTCGCAACCCTTAAGACAGCCCGGGAGAGTCGCAGACCGGTCACGCTCCTGACCGATCTCGACACGGGCAACATGCGGTTCTGCGACGAGGCATACTCTACCGGAAACGAGGCAGGTCGCTTCTTTCGCCAGTATTTGCCGCCCCTGCGCCTGATCCTCTCTGGCGGAGATCCCATTACGCTTGCGCTCCTGAGCCTGTCCGGCCTCATGGGACTCGAGACTATCCTGCTCCGGCCCTACGGCCCCCCCGAACCGCCTCCCGGCCTCTCGCCAGCACACTATATCCGCGGCAGTCTGGACGCCGCCCTTCCCACGCTCTCACTCGATCGGTGGACGGCCGTTTACAGCCTGACGCACGACGCTCTTTCGGACCTGACGCTTACAGCTCACGCCCTGAAATCCGAAGCGTTCTGCGTCAGCATTCTCGGAAGCCGGCGCAAGATTCCGGGCCGGCTTGAAGCCCTCAGGGCAGCCGGGGTCCCGGAAGACGCATTCAGCCGCCTGCACCTGCCCGCAGGACTGGAGATCGGCGCCCGGACCCCGATGGAAATCGCGCTCTCCATCCTGACCCAGATGATCGCGACCCGTCCCCGATGAAACGCCATTCCGCCCTTCTTCTGGCCGCGGGGGGAAGCACCCGTCTCGGCCGCCCCAAACAGCTTCTGAGCATCGGTGGCGTCCCTCTGGTGCGACATGTCGCCCGGCTCCTGCTGGCAACACGACCGGAGCATCTTGTTGTCGTGACGGGCGGTGCTGAAGCCGCGATACGACAGGCCCTTGCGGGGCTCGATGTCGTTCTGGTGCAGAATGAAGACTGGCAGACCGGCATGGCGTCATCGCTCAGATGCGGTCATCGGGCGCTCGCCGGGAGCAGCCTCCCGCTCCTGATCACTGGGGCGGATCAGCCCTGCCTGACCGAGCGGCATCTTCGCGTTCTTCTGGAACAGGACGCCGACGGGAAAGATGTCATCACGTCTTATGGCGAAGACGGGCGGGGCATTCCGGTGCTGCTGAGCCCGGCAACCCAGCAGCGTATCCAAGGCCTGCAGGGCGATACCGGCCTGCGGCAACTCTGGAAGAACACGCAAACTGCGCCGATCTGCGTCTGCGCGCCCGAACTCGGCTTCGATATCGACACGCCGGAGCAGCTTGATGCTGCGGTTCGTGCCGGCTGGATCGACCGGGACTGAAAAGCCGGGCTCTTTATGAACCCGGCTGACAGGCGTCAGGAAATGCGGTGGATCCAGCCATGGACGTCGTTCGTCCGGCCGCCCTGCACATCCGTCAGGGCCTTCTTGAGCTGCTGCGAGACCGGGCCAGGCGTCTTGCCGTCACCAAACACGGCTTCACCCGTCGGACGCATGAATTTTCCGATCGGCGAAAGAACCGCCGCCGTGCCGCAGGCGAAGGCTTCTGTGTACTTGCCCGAAGCCGCACCCGAGAACAGCTCGTCGATATCGACCGGCTCTTCAACCACCTCGATCCCTTGATCGGCGGCAAGCTGGATCAGGCTGTTGCGGGTAATGCCACGCAGGATGGTGCCACCCAGAGGTGGGGTGACGATCTTGCCGTCCTTGCGAACGAACATCACGTTCATGCCGCCCATTTCCTCAACGAAGCGACGCTCCCGCGCATCAAGGAACAGGACCTGGTCGCAGCCCTTGTCCTTGGCTTCGGCCTGGGCAATCAGGCTGCCGGCATAGTTGCCACCGCACTTGGCCTCACCCGTGCCACCGATGGCAGCGCGCGTGTAGTGTTCGGACACCCAGACGGATACGCAGCCGGAGCTGAAATAGGCACCAACCGGGCACGCGATGACTATGAACAGGTATTCCGTCGCTGGCTTCACACCCAGGAACACTTCGTTGGAGATCATGAACGGACGCAGATAAAGGCTCTGTCCCTCACCGGACGGCACCCAGTCCTGATCCACGCGTACCAGTTCATCCACGGCCTGAACGAACAGATCTTCCGGCAGCTCGGCCATGCCCATACGACGGGCAGACGCGGCAAAGCGCGATGCATTGGCTTCGGGACGGAAGGTGGCGACATGGCCGTCCTTCTCACGATAGGCTTTCATGCCTTCGAAGATCTCCTGCCCGTAATGCAGGACCGTCGATGCCGGATCGATGCTCAGCGGGCGGCGCGGCGTAATCTTCGCATCATGCCAGCCCTTGTCAGCAGAGTAGCTGATGAGAGCCATGTGATCGGTGAAAACACGCCCGAAAGCCGGGTTGGCGAGCAGTTCGGTCCGCTTGACGGGATCGGTCGGGGTTTCGGTCTTTTCAATGATGAAGGGCGTCATGGGGAAAACATCTTCCGAAGATTCTGGTCTTAAAAACAGCGAACGCACTCTGCCATACATGCTTGGCGCTGGCGATATGGGAATGTTATTTCTCTTGTAATTAATTTTTAGACCGAAAGATGCTTGCCAAGGCTATTCTACGGTTTTTTATTTCGCAAAACACAACCTTGACCATCCGCGCACACCGGGCACAAAAAAAACCCGACCATTTCTGGCCGGGTTTTCCGTCGTTCGAAAAGGCTGAAGGATCAGCGCTTCGAGAACTGGAAGGAACGACGTGCCTTCGCACGGCCGTACTTCTTACGCTCGACAATACGGCTGTCACGCGTCAGGAAGCCGGCAGCCTTGAGGATACCACGCAGGCTCGGCTCATAGTACGTCAGTGCACGGGAGATACCGTGACGGACAGCACCAGCCTGACCGGACAGACCGCCACCGGTCACCGTGCAGTACACGTCGAACTGGTTGTAGCGGTCAGCAATCAGGAACGGCTGCGTCAGAAGCATACGCAGGACCGGACGGGCGAAATACGTCGTGACCGGACGGCCGTTGACGATGATGTCACCCTTGCCAGGCTTGATCCACACGCGGGCCACGGCGTCCTTACGACGGCCGGTTGCGTAGGAACGGCCCTGGGCGTCACGCTTGACTTCGTGAACCGGGGCAGCGTTGGAGGTAACGGCAGGAGCAACGCTCGCAAGGTCCTGCAGCGTGCCGGTGCGCTCTTGGGTCTCGGACATGATACAGGCCTTACGACTCGTGGGTTACGGTGTTTTTGCGGTTCATCGCAGCAACGTCCAGCTTGACAGGCTTCTGGCCGTCATGCGGATGCTCGGAACCGGCATAGACATACAGGTGCTTCATCTGGGCGCGCTGCAGAGGACCACGGGTGATCATGCGCTCAACGGCCTTCTCGACAACTTCACCCGGGTTCTTGCCCGTGAGACGCTGCGTGATGGTGCGCTCCTTGATACCGCCCGGATGACCCGTGTGGTAGTGGAACAGCTTCTGGCCAACCTTGTTGCCCGTCAGAACGACCTTCTCGGCGTTGATGACGACAATGTTGTCGCCGCAATCAACGTGCGGGGTGAACTGCGGCTTGTGCTTTCCGCGCAGGCGGGTGGCGATGATGGTGGCGAGACGGCCGAGAACGAGCCCTTCGGCGTCGATCAGCACCCAGTTCTTCGTCACCTCCGCTGGCTTCAGCGAACGTGTGGTCTTCATTAGTGACATTCCAGCTTGGGGCACGGCCAGGGGCCGCACCGTGGATGGCGCTTGCAGCGAAAACGGTGCCCGAAAGCACCCTTTCCTCCGGCAAAGCGGATCAGGTGGGGCCTTATTGCCGTCTCCAGCGCGCACGTCAAGCCCCGTTCACACATTGAATTATGTGATTCGCAGCGGTTTTCCGCCGTTTTCAGCCATGCGGTATCCAGTTACCGCAACAAAAACGACGTCTGCATTGCCCCATGTCGCGACAATGGTATCCTGCCGCAACACAGACCGTTCGCGCCCGACGCCTGTGCGGGGCCGTTTCAGACAGGAACATCAACGTGAAAAGACCCTGGCTCACGGCGAGCCTGATTTCGGTAACGGCCGTAATCGGCATGGCCGGCGTTCACCACGAAGCCCACATGGAGCTGGTCCGCGGCCTTTCAAGCTTCCGCGCGGCTCTCCCGCCCGGGACGACATTCACTTATGGAAGTGCACACCCGGCCATTCTCTCGCTGGGCGCGATCCTGACCGACATCACCCTGCGGGATGGATCACTCACCCTGCGCGCTTCCCGGATGAAGCTGGGCCATCCCCGCCCGACGCCGGATGGTGGCCTCTCCATTCGCGCCGTCGAAGTCCGCGAACCGTTCCTTCAGACGCCGACGCAGATCATCCATGGCAGCACGCTCAGCCTGCGCCAGCTGGTTCTGCCGCCCTCCCGGCCCGCAACGGAAGGCCATTCCCGAATCGATCCGGCACATATCGCTCTCGCGCACGGACAGATCGAGCAGCTTTCGGTCCAGAACCTCGTCCCCTCTCCCTCACCTGGCCCGATCAATGTGCACAGCCTGTTTTCCGGTCGTCTCACGCTGGACAACTACGGCCCCGCCCTCGTCACGACACTCCGCACCGAGGGTTCGACCATCGCGTACGAGCGCACCGTTCACGCCCCCGGTCAGGAGCCGCAGCTTGTCAGCGGACAGGCCAGTCTGGAGCGGCTGGACCTGAAACAGAAGGATCTCGCCGCCCAGGTTGCAGCCCTGTGGGACCACCATCCCCTGCCGCCGCACATGGCCCCGCCCGAAAGTTTTGCGGCCCGCAATTTCAGGCTGAGCATGACATCAGGCACAATCCGGCTCGATGAACTGCACGGGACGGGAACGCTGGAGAACCAGACCGCGACCATGACGCAGGATCTGAAGGGCTTTCATTTCCAGAGCGACGAGAAGCTGCCCTTCCCGATCAACGGCGCAGGCTCGACCGCCCATTCTGTCCAGGTCTCGAATCTGGACGATCACACGTCCCAAACCGACGCGTCCCTCACGGTCCCGGGTTTCATGACCCTGACGGCCAGTGCCTGGACCGTTCAGACGGATTTTGCGCAAGGCCATTCCTCACCGCAGCAGATGCTCCAGTCGACGGCCCTGCAAAACGTGAGCTTCTCGCTGAAGGGAGACAGGCTTCTTGATACCGGTTTCGTCCTGTCCGCCCGGCAGGCCGGGAATGGCATGACGGCGGACCAGCTCCGCCAGCAGGCTGCGCAGGTCTTGCAGACGGCCCTTTCCGTCAATCCGGCCCTGAGCGCGATTCCGGATTATGTCGCCAATCCGGCTGGTCGTACCCTGACGGTAACCTATGCTTCCGGGACGCCCGTCTCCCTCCGGGTCCTCAATGACGCCTTCTCTTCCCCGGCCTCGATGCTGGCATTTCTCGCTTCCCCCGATCTGAAGGCTTCCGCGCAATGACGACCGGAAACATCCCAGACCCGTCATCGCCTGCGAAAGGCCCGGTCTGCATCATCGGCGCCAGCGGCCGCTCAGGATCCGCGCTCTGCCGCGCGCTTCTGGCTGAAGGCCAGAAGATCATTGCCGTCGTGCGCAGCCAGGGCAATCTCGCGCCCGACATCGCAGAAGCCTGTCAAGCCGTGCGGATCGCAGACCTTACGGACAGCGCCACGCTGGCTCTGGCGTTCGAAGATGCGGCGGTTATCGTCAACACGGCCCATGCGCGACACTTGCCCGCCATTCTGGCCGCTACGAAAGCCCCTATCGTAGCGCTGGGCAGCACACGCAAATTCACGCGCTGGCCCGACGATCACGGACGGGGTGTCCTCGCAGGCGAAACCGCCCTCAAGGCCGACGGTCGCCCGTCGATCATCCTGCATCCGACCATGATCTATGGTGCCCAGGGCGAAGACAATGTGCAGCGGCTAGCGAAGCTGCTGGAGCGCCTGCCCGTCATCCCACTTCCTGGCGGTGGCCGTGCCCTCGTGCAGCCCATCGACCAGCGGGACGTTACACGCTGCCTGGTCTCGGCCATACATCTGATCCAGAACGGAGACGTCACGGGGCCGGAAAGCATCGTGATCGCCGGTCCGACAGCGGTGGCTTACCGGACCTTCGTGCGCATGGTGCTGTATTTTGCGGGACTTGGCGGCCGTCCCATCGTCTCCCTGCCGGGATGGATGCTCATGGCGCTGTCTCATCTGACGCGGCATATCCGCAGACTGCCGCAGATCGCGCCGGAAGAAATCCGCCGCCTTCTGGAAGACAAGAATTTCGATGTGGGTCCGATGGAACAGCGTCTGGGCGTCACGCCCGTTCCGCTTGCCAACGGGCTGCACCATCTGTTCGGCAACAGAACGCACCAGAAGCAGGAGCCCTGATCCACGAAGGATCAGGGCCTCCCGGTTCGCATCAGTTCCGGGAATAGACGTCCTCGATCCGAACGATATCGTCTTCGCCGAGGTAAGGCCCGGACTGCACCTCAATGAGGGTCAGCGGAATCCGCCCCGGATTCTCAAGCCGGTGCACACAGCCCAGCGGCAGATAGATGCTCTCGTTTTCACGCACCATGATCTGGTCGGCATCACGGGTGACGAGTGCCGTGCCGCCCACGACAACCCAGTGCTCGGCGCGATGGAAATGCTTCTGCAGCGAGAGTTTCTGGCCTGGCTCAACCACGATCCGCTTGACCTGGAACCGGTCCGCCTGGATCAGGCTCTCATAGAAGCCCCACGGGCGATACATGCGGTTATGGGCCACCGCTTCCTTGCGCCCGGCTTTCTTCAGCCGGCTGACCATGTGCTTGACGTCCTGCGCCCGGTCACGATGCGAGACCATGACGGCGTCCTGCGTCACGACGACGATCAGATCTTCCACACCGGCGACTGTGGCGACGATTCCGTCCGAGCGGACATAGCAGTTCCGCGCATCATCGAGGAAAACATCCCCGAACGTGGCGTTGCCCGCTTCATCCTTGGACGTCAGCTCCCACAGCGCATCCCAGCTGCCGATATCCGACCAGCCGAATGTTCCCGGCACGACAGCCGCACGTTTCGTCCGCTCGGCCACGGCATAATCCACGGAAATATCCGGTGCCTGACGGAAGCTCGCATCGTCCAGGCGGTCGAAATCGAGGTCGCTCCGGCGCGCCCGGACGGCCTGCCCGACATGCTCGTGGATCGCAGGCTCGAAGGTCTGGATCTCGGAAAGAAAAACGCCGGCCTGGGTAACGAACATGCCGGAATTCCACAGATACCGCCCATCACGGAAAAAGGCTTCCGCCGTCACGGCATCCGGCTTCTCGACAAAACGCGAGACTTCATAAACGCCTTCAAGGCTTGAAAGGGGCGCACCGCTCTCGATATAGCCATAGCCCGTCTCGACGCGCGTGGGCTTCATTCCGAACGTCACGATCCGTCCCTGGGCTGCTGCGGCAACAGCATGCTCAAGCGCGGAGTAGAGAGCTGCCTCATCGGTAATGGCCGCATCCGCAGCCATGATCCACAGAACGGCGTCCGGATCCGTCTCGGCTACCAGGAACGCAGCTGCCGCTATGGCCGGAGCGGAATTGCGGCCCACGGGTTCGAGGACGATCCGGGCATTTTTAACCCCGACATCCCGCAGCTGTTCCGCGACGATGAAGCGGTGCTCAGCATTACAGATCACGATCGGGTCCGCCAGCCCTGCCCGCGCGCCGCGCAGCGCCGTTTCTTGGATCAGGGTATGCTTCGACAGGAGAGGCCAGAACTGCTTGGGGTAGCTGCTGCGCGAAACCGGCCACAGCCGGCTGCCTGATCCACCGGAGAGAATGACTGGAACGATCTTCTGGGACATGGGGGCTTACGCTTTTTCATCCACAAGATGGGGGCCGTACGGCTTCCCCGAAGGGCGCGCATCCTACATCAAGGTCGCGGCCTTTCCAATTTTACCTCCCGTCCTCCTCCTGCTCTCAATAATGAGCGGAGCATCAGAAAAGACGCTTCCGGAAATCTGAAACATTGACTGTCAGCGCAAGCAGGTTTCCTTATCCCCGGACGGGAATCAGCTTTACCCGCGGAGAAACAGACTCATGAAACAGAATATTTTCTCCTCCGGTATTCTTCTGGCGCTTCTGGGCTATGCCGCCTTTTCCATCAGCGATGCCTGCTCAAAAGGACTTGCGGGACATCTGGACCCTTTTGAAGTCGCGTTTTCAGGCGGCGTCTTCGGATTCATTCTCCTGCCTTTCATCCGCCGACCCGACGAACCCTATTCCGACATCTTTGCGACAACGCGGCCGGGGATGTGGATTCTGCGCGCGGTTTCGACATTCGTCTCGACGGCCGCGAGCGTCATGGCCTTCATGCTGTTGCCCATGCCAGAAGCCCTGTCGCTGATGTTCCTGATGCCCTTCTTCGTCACCATCATTTCCGTGACGATCCTCAAGGAAAAGGTCTCGTTCTGGACGTGGCTGTCCGTCGCAGTCGGATTTCTCGGTGTACTGATTGTCCTGCGGCCCGGTGCGCGGACATTCCATCTGGGTCATGTCTGCGCCATCGTCGCAGCCCTCGCCAATGCTAGCAGCGTCGTGGCCTACCGGCTTGCTGGAGACGGGAGCGCACGGCTTTCCCTGTTCGGATCAAGCCTGTTCGGTCCACTGATCGGGGATGGTCTGCTCATGATCACCCATGCGTCCTGGCCACATGGTCTGAAGGTCTGGGCCATTCTGTTCGGCTACGGGTTTCTCGCCGCCCTGGGGCAGCTTTTCATGATGATGGCCACAGCCGTCGCCCCCGCGAACCGCGTGGCACTCCCGCAATACAGCCAGATGGTCTGGGCGGTGGCATTCAGCTACCTGCTGTTTAACCAGCCTCTAGACAACTGGACTTTCGTGGGGATCGTGGTCGTCACGCTCTCGGGCATGCTGAACTGGATCCGCCAGAAACTGCGCTTCGAGCGCATGGCGCTGGAAGAACACTGGGAACACAGACACCACCAGCAGACTGATGTCGCAAAACCCTGAGGGCAATATTCAGTTTTTCGGGGATAAGGATTGCTGGGGCGAATGACGGGGATCGAACCCGCGACAACCGGTACCACAAACCGGCGCTCTACCAACTGAGCTACATCCGCCACACAGCGACGCATTCTCTAGAGGAAGGTTGGGGCTGTCGTCCAGTCCTTTGACGCAATTTTTTTTACGCTCCGGATTTTTTCGACCGCCCCGTTCCGACTCAGATCACCGGAGTACCCCCGGTGACGGCAATCGTGGCGCCCGAGACATAGCGGGCGTCATCACTGGCCAGGAAAACATACGCCCCGGCCAGTTCCGCCGGCTGTCCCGGGCGCTTCATCGGCGTATCAGCGCCAAAGCGTTCCACGTGTTCGACATCCATGGTCGCGGGAATGAGCGGCGTCCAGATCGGGCCAGGAGCGACCACGTTGGAGCGGATTCCCTTCTCGCCCAGCAACTGGGCCAGACCGCCGCTGAAGTTCTGGATGGCGCTCTTGGTCGCGGAATAGGCCAGAAGCTTTGGCTTGGGCTGATCGGCATTGACCGAAACCGTATGGATCAGCGCCCCACCCCGCGGCATGTGCGGCAGGGCCAGACGCGACAGGCGGAATGCAGAGCCGGCATTGATATCGAACGTCTTGTCCCATTCCTCCTCACTGACATCCGCCAGTGAGGACCGTTCAATCTGAAAGGCCGCGTTGTTCACGAGAATGTCGATCTGTCCGAACTCAGCGACCGTCCGGTCCACCAGTTCGGCGCAGACATCCCTATCCCGCAGGTCGCCGGGAACAAGGAGGGCGCGCCGTCCCGCCTTGCGTATCCAGGATTCGGTTTCACGGGCATCGTCCATTTCCTCAGGCAGGAACGACAGGACGACATCCACGCCTTCCCGCGCAAACGCGATCGCAACAGCCCGGCCGATACCGGAATCCCCACCCGTGATGATCGCGATCTTTCCGCGCAGACGGTCATGGCCGACATAGCTCTGCTCACCATGGTCGGGCTTCGGCGTCATGAGGGATGTCTGGCCGGGAATATGATCCTGATGCGGGGTGTTGAACGGCGGGGCGGGATAGTTGGCCATGGTATGCTCCGGATGAAGGAAGATCTGTTCCACCCCAACGCAAAAACGTTGCCTGCTGTTCAATTCGCTCCGGTTCATTCCAGACCTTCAATCCTGAACCGAGCCGGGTTACACTGGATTCACCATTGCCGCGCCGGGCCTAAATACGTCGCACCCTGTTCACGCCCTGCCTGCAAGGATCCTTCATGACTCCCGCTCTCTATCGTCGCCAGTGGGCACAGAACCCGCTGCGCGAAGTGCTGGCCGGAATGGTCGGCACCTTTGCCCTCATTCCCGAGGTCGTTGCCTTCTCCTATATCGCCGGCGTCTCGCCGGCCGTTTCGCTGTTCGCGTCCTTCGTCATTTCCGTCTCGATTGCCATTTTCGGCGGACGTCCGGGCATGATTTCCGGTGCGGCCGGTTCGGTGGCTCTGGTCGCGGCACCGCTGGTGCACGCTCACGGCGTACAGGCCATGCTGCTCGCTACGCTGGTGGCCGGTGCCTTTCAGGTCGTGTTCGGGCTGCTGCGTCTTCAGGCCGTCATGCGGTTCGTGCCCGCGGAAGTCCGCACGGGCTTCGTGAATGCGCTGGCCATCATGATCTTTTCCGCACAGGTGCCGCAGATGCTGGGCGTGACCTGGCACACCTATGCTCTGATCGCGCTGGGCCTTGTCATCATCTATTTGCTGCCCCGTCTGTCGGATGCCATCCCCTCGCCGCTGATCTGCATCGTCATTCTGACAGCCATCACGATGCTGCATCCGATGCCGGTTCACACGATTTCGGATCTCGGCGATCTGCCAACCGGCCTGCCCAGCCTGACCTTCCCGCATATCGCCCTGAACTGGGCCACATGGTCGGTCGTGCTGCCTTACGCGCTGGCCATGGCTGCCGTGGGGCTACTGGAATCCATGATGACGGCCTCCGTCGTCGATGACATCACCGACACCCATGGTGACCAGCGCATGGAATGCACGGGCCTCGGCATTTCCAACATTCTCGTCGGCGCATTTGGCGGCATCGCAGGCTGCGGCATGATTGGCCAAACCGTTGGCAATCTGCGCTATGGCGGTCGCGGACGCCTGTCCACCTTCACGGCAGGCGCGTTCCTGCTAGCCCTTATGGTGCTGCTGCATCGCTGGGTCGGACAGGTTCCGATGGCTGCCCTTGTCGCCATCATGATCATGGTCTCCGCCAGCACGTTCTCCTGGAGCAGCCTGCGCGATCTGACCCGCCACCCGCGCCTGTCCAGCCTGACCATGCTCGTCACGGTTGCCGTGGTCGTCATGACCCATGATCTGGCCGCAGGTGTTGCGGTTGGTGTCATGCTCTCGGGCGTATTCTTCGCCTGGCATGCCGCAAAGCTTCTGCGCGTTACGGAAGAGCGGTCGGGCGAAACGCTGACATACCGAGCCTCAGGACAGGTCTTTTTCGCATCCGCAGACAGCCTGTCCGATGCCATCGACTACCATACGGATGCAAAAACCGTGGTGCTCGACCTCACCCATGCGCGTTTCTGGGACATCACTTCAGTGCAGGTTCTGGAGAAGATCATCGGCAAGCTCCAGTCTCACGGCCATACGGTCGAAGTCACGGGACTTCATCACGACCAGCACGGCATCATTGCCTCGCAGTCCAACGAGAGCCTGCTCGCACTGTAAGGAACAGCAGGGCCTGAAATCGCAAAACCGTGTGGATGCCTGACTGTTATAACGGCATCCCCGAGCGATCCGGAGAGACGCGTTGCGCAGCATGATTGATTTCAGTTCCTGGCACAGCCTGCTGGCCACCCTGATCGGGCTGGCGCTTTTCACGCTGATCGGGGTCGGCATCCGGCTGCTGACGATGCTGACCATCCAGCAGCGCCGGGAGCGGATGAACCGCCAGATCAACGAGCGCCTTCGCGTGCTGATGGCCGCCTATCGCACACTGGGCGGTTCGTTCACCGGCACCCTGCTCGTGGATCCGACGCACAAGCGGGATCTGGGACCTGACCAACTTTCCGGCTCGGACCGCAACCGCCGCATACGCGATGCCGTCGAAGCCGCGCTGTCCGACATTATCCTGCTCGGAACAGAAGAACAGGTCCGGATGGCGGGCCGCGCGGCGGCGGAGCTTGTGGCCGGACGCCCTGTCCCTACCCATGATCTGGTGGTGTCCCTGCGCAACTTCATCCGCAAGGCCCTGAACCTTGAAAGCCTGCCTTCCGATCTCGTCCTGCCCGAACAGGGGCCTGCCCGCCCCTCCTCGAATGGTGGAAACAAAGGTGACGGTAAGGAAGGCGGAAAAGGTGGCGGCGGAGGTAGTGGGGACGGCGGTGGTGGAGGCGGCGGAATGGGCATGCAGGGCGGAATGGACCCGGCCCTGCATCATCCGGAGACGGACAGTCACAGTCTGTAATTCCGTCCAATCTTTAATCCGACCGTAACGAGTCGCCCATACCCCTGCCCCCGTACTGACGCTAAGAAGAAGTCATGGAGCCGCCCCAACCGCCCCCAGCAGCTTTAGCGCGCAAGAATCCCCGCGATCACCGTGTGGATGCGCTGCGCGGCATCGCCCTGTTGATGATGCTCGTGGATCATGTTCCCGATGATCTGCTCAACCGCATCACCATCCGCAATTTTGGTTTTGCGGACGCGGCTGAAATCTTCGTCATGCTGGCGGGTTATGCGTCCTATCTGGCCTATGGTCGTCTGATCGACAGGCAGGGCTGGAAAACCGGCATCCACCGCATTTTCGGGCGCTGCGTCAGGCTGTATCTGTACCAGACCGGCATGACGCTGGTTTTTGTCTGGACCGTGCGCCAGTGGCGGCACTACCAGCCCCTGCCCGAATATACGATCGAGCCCCAGCTTGCGCATGGCTATAGCGGGCTGTGGCGTATCCTGACCTTCGATGCCCTGCCGAGCTATCTGAACATCCTGCCGCTTTACGTCGTGCTTTTGGCGCTGTTTCCGCTGATTTACTGGGTTCTCAAGCGCAGTGTATGGCTGCTGCTGGCGCTCAGCATCGGTATCTGGGCCATTGCCAATCTGGATCCGCGCATCACCATCCCGAACTGGCTCGATCCCAATGGATGGTATCTCAACCCGTTTGGCTGGCAGTTTCTCTATATTTTGGGAATTCTGGGCGCTGTCTGGGCCTCGAAACACAATGGCGATCTGCCCTATCGCCCGTGGGCCAAGGCCCTGTGCCTGACCTATCTGGCAGGTGCTTTCGTGCTATGCTTTCCGTATGAATACTGGCACGTTCCGTTTCTGCGGATTTTTCCGGCCCCGCCCAATACAGGCAAATCCACGCTCGCCATCTGGCGCCTGCTGGACATCATGGCGATCTTCTATCTGGTGCAGTCGTCCAAGGCCCTCCGCCGCATTTCAGCCGACCGGATCGGCCAGAGCCTTGCCCTGCTGGGACGCAATTCACTGGAAGTCTTTGCCTGCAGCACGGTGCTGGACCTGCTGGGACGGCTGATGTTCGCAAGCTTTGGCATCAATCTGTGGGACCAGCTTGTGATGAACGTGGTCGGCCTCGGCCTGACCTACGCGCTGGCCATCCCGCTGGACCGCGCCCGTCAGCGGGCCAAGGCGGCCCGCCTGTCTTCGGGGCCGGCACGCCCCGTGCCAGCGCCCGAATAGCGGCGTTCGTTCAGCCTTCCTGCTGTATGATGCGGTTCGGGTGAAGCAGCTCGAACCGCTCCAGATCCGCCGAGAAAAGACGGACCTGCACGTCCATCCCATCTTCGCGATCCGTCCGACCAACCACTTCGCCATGCTGGTAAAGCCAGGCGAGAGCCGCGCCGTCCGTGATCGGAAGACGCACATCCACGGATTTCATTGATCGCGTCAGATACTGGTCCAGGATCTCGAACAGGTCCGGCAGGCCTTCGCCTGTGATGGCCGAGATCGCCACCGCGTTTTCACGCTTCGGCACGGCTTCGACACCGCCCACCAGATCGGCCTTGTTCAGCACTTCAATCGTGCGGTCCGGCCAGTGCGCGTCGAGCATCCCGTCGCGCACCATACCGTCCAGAACGTTGAGCACGTCCGCCCGTTGGGCGGCGCTGTCGGGATGCGAAATGTCGCGCACATGCAGGATCACGTCCGCTTGCGCCACTTCCTCAAGCGTTGCCCGGAAGGCCGCGATCAGTTCCGTCGGAAGTTCGCTGATGAAGCCCACCGTATCGGACAGGATCACATTGCGGCCTGAGGGCAGACGCAGTCCGCGCATGGTCGGGTCCAGCGTGGCAAAAAGCTGGTCCTGCGCATGGACGGATGCACCCGTCAGCGCATTGAACAGCGTGGACTTGCCCGCATTGGTGTAGCCCACGAGGGCCACGACCGGGAACGGCACGCGCTTGCGGGAATCACGATGCAGTCCGCGCGTCCGGCGCACCTGTTCCAGTTCTTTCTTGATCTTGCCGATCCGCTCGGCCAGCATCCGGCGATCCGCTTCCATCTGCGTCTCACCCGGACCACCAAGGAAGCCGAAGCCACCGCGCTGACGCTCAAGATGGGTCCACAACCGCACAAGCCGCGAGCGCTGGTATTCCAGATGGGCGAGTTCGACCTGAAGCACACCTTCACGGGTTGCTGCGCGCGCACCGAAGATATCGAGGATCAGTCCCGTCCGGTCCACGACCTTGCAGCCCAGGGCCTTTTCGAGATTGCGCTGCTGACCCGGCGACAGACGCGCATCAATGACGACCACATCCACGTTATCCAGCTTGACCGCCTCAGCCAGCTGTTCAACCTGACCGCTTCCCAGCAGGGTGGCAGGACGGCGCGCGCGCAGCAGAATGGCCGCCTGACGCACCACCACAAGCCCGATCGAGGCCGTCAGTCCGACCGCTTCTTCAAGCCGTGCATCGGCCGCGCGGATTTCCTCCTGCGGTCCCGACTTCTCCCAGGGCAGGATGACGGCCGCACGGGTTGCGGGTTTTTTGGTGTCGAAACCGCTCAAAGTTCTTCTTCCACAAAATGGGACATGGCCGCCACCGGCATGATCGTGCTGACGGCGTGTTTGTAGACAAGCTGCACATGGCCATCACGACGGAGCAGCAGGGTGTGCGCATCGGACTGGGCAACGATGCCCTGAAGCTTCACGCCGTTGACCAGAAAGACGGTCACGGACGCTTCGGTTCTGCGCAGATGGTCGAGGAAAACCTCCTGCACGGCACGGGAGCCGGCAGAAGAGGAAGGTTCTGAAGTCACGCTGTTAACAGTCGAGAGAAGGAAAAGGGAAAAAGAGGGTTCGACATCTCAGCCACTCACCGGCGTGGAAGGTGCGGCATTGCGCTCTTCATTCGTCGTCACCCCAAGCTGCTTGAGCTTGCGGTGCAGCGCACTGCGCTCCATGCAGACGAAGCTGGCCGTCCGGCTGATATTGCCGCCAAACCGCATGAGCTGCACCTGAAGATACTGCGTCTCGAACAGATCCCGCGCCTCACGCAGCGGCAAGCTCATGACATCCGCTCCGGAATTGAGACGCGTCATCGAGGGCGCCCCCTGGCTGATGGTGGCCGGCAGCATGTCCGCCCGGATCGGATCGTTGCCTGTCCCCGGCATCATGATCAGCAGCCGCTCCATCAGGTTGCGCAATTCACGCACATTGCCCGGCCATTCATAGGATTGCAGCGCGGCAAGCGCATCCACGGAAAGCTCCCGGACCGGAAGGCCGGAAGACTGCGCACAACGCTCCAGGAAGTGCCGCGCCAGACCGGGAATGTCCTCGCGCCGTTCGCGCAGGGAAGGTATCCGCAGAGGCACAACCGCAAGGCGGTAATACAGGTCTTCGCGGAACCGGTGCGCGGCGATCTCGGACTGGAGATCCCGGTTGGTGGTGGCGATGACACGGATGTCCACCTTCACCCGCGTATTGCCGCCAAGACGCTCGAATGTCTGGTCCTGAAGCGCACGGACGATCTTGCCCTGCGTCTCGGGCGGCATGTCAGCGACTTCATCGAGCAGCAGTGTGCCGCGATGGGCCCGCTCCAGCACGCCACGGCGCATCGGCTGACCGTCTTCGCCCTCAAGGCCGAAGAGTTCTTCCTCAAAGCGGTTCGGTGCCAGTGTTGCGCAGTTCAGGGCAATGAAGGGCCCTTCCGCACGACGGGACCGCGCATGGATCATGCGGGCTGCAACTTCCTTGCCCGATCCGGCCGGGCCGCTGATCAGCACGCGCGAATTGGTGGGGGCGACACGCTCGATCTGGGCGCGAACGGCCGAAATGACGGCGCCGTCCCCCGACAGCGTCGTCTCCGGACCGGCCCGCAGACGCAGTTCCGCATTTTCCCGCCGCAAACGCGCGGCTTCCAGCGCACGCCGCACCACGACCAGAAGCCGGTCCGACTGGAACGGCTTTTCGATGAAGTCATAAGCCCCGAGCTTGAGACTGGACACCGCCGTCTCGATGGTTCCGTGACCCGAAATCATCAGCGTCGGCAGGCCAGGCTCCTCGGTCTGGAAGATCTTGAGCAGCTCGATCCCGTCCAGCCGGGATCCCTGAAGCCAGATATCCAGAATCGCCAGCGACGGACAATGCGCGCGGAAGAGTTCGAGCGCCTGATCCGAATTGGCGGCCGTCCGGGTCTTGTAGCCCTCGTCGTTCAGAATGCCCTCGATGAGAAACCGGATATCCGGTTCGTCATCGACGATCAGGATCTCATGTTCCATCTGCTGTCCTCATGGTCTGAAGGTCCGTTCCACCCGGGACATGGCTCTCCTGCTCCCATAACGGCAGGGACAGGGTGACACGCGTTCCCCGCTGCCCGGGCGACGCGCCACGGGACTGGTCTGGTTCCCGATCAGTGAGCTGAAGCATCCCGGAATGGTCCTCCATGATCTTCTTGACGATCGCAAGGCCGAGGCCGGTGCCCTTCGCCTTGTGGGTTACATAAGGCTCGGTCAGCCGGTGGCGTTCCACCGTCGGCAGGCCGATCCCGTCATCTTCTATGTCTAGCAGGACATGCCCGCCGCGAATGTGCAAGCCCACCACAATGTGTCCAATTGGCTGCACTGGCTGTCCGGAAGCATTTTCTCCCGGTTTTCCGCGGCCTGCCATGCTGATGGCATCAGCGGCATTCTGTAGAAGGTTTGTCAGCGCCTGGCCGATGAGTCGCCGGTCACAACGCACGATCGGCCCTGAGGGCGGCAGTCCGGTCGTCTCGAACACGATTTCGGGATGAGCGTTCCTCTGGAGCACCAGCGCCTCCCGGCACAGGCGCGAGAAATCTTCCGACTGCATGACGGGCTGTGGCATTCGCGCAAAAGCGGAGAACTCGTCGACCATCCGCCCGATATCGCCGACCTGCCGCACGATCGTATCCACAAGCTGGGTATAGGTCTCGGGATCGGAGTGGATTTCCTTGAGGAAACGCCGTTTGAGACGCTCTGCCGCAAGCTGGATCGGGGTCAGCGGATTTTTGATCTCATGCGCCACACGCCGTGCCACATCGGCCCAGGCAGCCTTGCGCTGTGCGGGCTGAAGATCCGTGATGTCATCAAAGGTCACGACATAACCCGCGACATCCTGCCCACGCAGTTCCGCCACGACCCGCACGAGAAGCGTCCGCCCCGCACCGGCCCCAGCCCCTTCGCCTGGCCCACCCGGACGCTGGGCACCTTCCGTGTCCACCTGGATTTCCGCCGTATGAACGCGTTCAGGCGCCATACGCGCCGCATCCAGAAGGCCCGAAAACTCCGGCACACGATCCGTCAGCTTCATCCCGATAGCTGGCTGAAGATCGCGCTGGAGCACGCTGGACGCCGCGCGATTGGGCAGTTCGATGACCTGCATCCGGTCCAGTCCGATCACGCCGGCCGACACACCGGCCAGCACGGTTTCGGTAAAGCGGCGGCGCTCGTTGATCTGGTCATAGGCCTGCATCAGCTCGGAGCGCTGGCTTTCAAGCTGATCCGTCATGCTGTTGAAAGCACGGGACAGGCCCGTCACTTCGTCGTCCTTGTCCTGCCCCGCATCGTCGGGGACGGGCACCCGCACACCCAGATCGCCCTTGGAAATCCGCTGGGCTGCGAGAATGAGCAATCCGAGCGGGTTGGCGATACGATTGGCCAGTGCAAGCCCGGTCAGCATCCCGACAGCCAGAACCAGCAGCCCCATCAGGGCGAAAATGACCGCGAACAGGACCTGCGTCTTACCGCGATTGGTGATCAGCCGCTGATAATCCGCGACCAGCGCATCAGTGCGGCGCATGTGTTCCACGACATCCGGATCGACCGGGCGAGTGATGACCAGCATAAGGCCGGAATTGCCCCCCAGCGCCACCACGGCACGCACTTTCCGCTGATCCGGACGGTCAAGGATGACCGCCTCGCCATGTTGCGCCAGTTCAACAACCGATTTCGGCGGCAGAGGCGGGGCGGTCGTCATATCGGCGTCGCTGCCCAGAAGACCACCGACTGCCAGAACCTTGTAGGTCAGGGGATCGAAGACTTCCGCATCCGTCAGGCCACGCTCGGTAACTTCATCATCCAGGAATTCCTGAAGACGTGCGGGGTCGTGGAAAAGATCGGTCCCACGCGAGAACAGCTCATCGTTCTGGACGGTGATCAGCGTGTTCGCGAGCGCGAAGGCCTCGGTCCGGGCATTGTCATTATGTTCGCGCAGATAGCCAACCGCGACGGACCGGGCCTCGGTCAGGGCATCATTCACACGGTTGGAGAACCAGATTTCCACACCGTAATGGAAGAACAGCGTCGCCACAGCGCCCACCACGATGGTCGGCGCAACCGCAACAATTCCGAACAGCGTAATGAGCCGGACATGCAGCCGTGCACCTGCCAGACCAAGCCTGCGCTCGGCGACCATCCGCCCGATCTGCACCACGGCTGCAGCCGCAATCAGCATGAGCGTGATGAAATCGAGCAGGAAGACGATCGCCTGAACCTGCGGACGATGCGCCAGAGACATGCCGCCCGACAGCACCACAAACGTCGCAAAGGCGAGCACCAGTGCCATGACTGTCAGAAGAACCGCCCCATTGGCACTCGTCAGCCTTGCGAACAGGCGCCTCAGGGCAGGAAATCTCACTCGTCGATGCCTTTCGGGATCGTGATGTCGAGCTCACGGATCCGCTTGCGCAGGGTGTTGCGGTTCACACCCAGAATGGCGGCCGCCCGAAGCTGGTTACCGCAGGTCCGGCGCAGGACCATTGTGATCAGCGGACGTTCGACCTCGCCCACCACACAGGCATGCAGATCGCCCGCCCCGTTTTCCAGATCGCCCTCAAGATATTCGGACAGGGGCCGTTCCAGTGCCCGTTCCAGACCGCGGGGGCGCGCCGTGCCCGTTCCGGCCGCCAGCCGACAGACCGCGCTGATCCGCTCCGGCCCCAGACGCTGCGCCGAGGGCAGCGCCGACAGCCAGCGATGCAGGGCAGCGGACAGACCACCCTGTCGAAGCAGAAGAACGGGATCATGCCGGCTCCCCGCGATCACGCGCAGATCCGTGTCCGCCTGTGCCAGCCAATCCATGAACCGGTCCTGCATCAGCGGGCACAGACAGTCGATCTCGTCCAGCAGCAACGTTCCGCCCTGAGCCTGCTGGATCCAGCCGGCCTCGCCGTTGCCAAAGAGCGCCGCTTCACGAAGCGCGCGCGGCGTCGCGGTCAAGGCTGCAATCACGAACGGATTTTGTGCCCGCGGGCTGTGACTGTGAAGCCGCCGGGCGACATCCTGCCGGTCCAGCCGGGACGCTCCATACAGAAAAACCGGATGGCAGCCCTGCTCGACCAGACCTGAAGCGGACTGTTCCGTCATGGCTGCCATGGAAGCGCGGGGCGGCTCACGCTCTCACGCCGCTTCACGCGTGCCGTCGCGGCTCAGACTGCCCGTCGGGCCGGCCTCACGGTTGCGAACGACACCAGCGTCGATATGACGGTCATAGAATGCCGTGAGCAGCGCAATCGCCTCGGCGGCGCTCTCGACGCCATTGATGGTGGAGCGGAACGTCGCAGAGCCCGGCAGCCCGGCGGAATACCAGGAGACATGCTTGCGGGCGAGACGCAGGCCCGGCCGCTCACCGAAATGGTCGAGCATCATCCGGTAATGCCGCAGGGCGATTTCCTTTTCGGTCGCCAGATCCGGGTCCGGCACATCCTCGCCGGTGCGCAGGGACTGTGCCACCTGTGCCGTAAACCAGGGCCTTCCGTAACAGCCACGCCCGATCATGACGCCATCGGCATGAGACTGATGCAGCGCCTCACGCGCATCGCGGATGGTGTTGATATCACCATTGACGATGACCGGAAGTGACACCGCGTCCTTCACCGTTTTGACGAAACGCCAGTCCGCCGTGCCGTTATAAAACATCTGCCGGGTACGGCCGTGAACCGTTACAAGCCGGATTCCGCTCTCTTCCGCGATTTTCGCCAGTCGCGGCGCATTGAGCGAATTGTGGTCCCAGCCCATGCGCATCTTGAGCGTCACCGGTACATTCACGGCACGTGCGGTCGCTTCGAGCAACTTTCCGGCCAGAACCTCGTCCCGCATCAGTGCAGAACCAGCCATCTGCCCGATCGCAACCTTCTTCACCGGGCAGCCAAAATTGATGTCGATGAGGTTCGCGCCCCCATCCACCGAAATTTTCGCAGCCTGCGCCATGGCCTTGGGATCACATCCGGCCAGTTGGACCGCATTCGGCCCGCGCTCGGCCATCCGCGCCATGCGCATGGTGTTTTCATTCTCGCGGATCATCGCCCAGGAGGCGATCATTTCCGACACGACGAGCCCTGCCCCCAGATCACGGGCAAGCTGACGGAACGGCAGATCCGTGACACCCGAAAGCGGAGCAAGGATCACCGGATCCTCGATCACCACGCCCTGCCCCAGGTCGATGGGTTTCAGGACACGGTTCGGGGGTGCTGCGGCAGGCGCATCAGGGACGGCGGAAGGAGCGGAAGCAGTCATGGCAGGATCAATTTAGCGGCCCGTCTCCGCAAGCGCAAACGCTCCTTTGCACGCAACCCCGCCCCCTGTCCGTGCGCTATTCCTCCGACAGTCTTCACGCCACTTCCACCATCCCTTCATGGAGAAGAGCATGCCGCACATTACGACCAGCGACGGAACGCGTATCCATTACGAGGAACAGGGACACGGACGCCCTCTCGTCATGCTTCATGGCTGGACGTTCTCGGGACGCTTCTTCCATCGCAATGTCGGGCCGATCTCGGAACAGGCCCGCGTCATCACCGTGGACCTGCGGGGACACGGACGCTCCGAAAAGCCTCAGCATGGCTATCGCATCTCCCGTCTGGCCGCCGATCTGCGGGATCTTCTGGTTGCGCTGAACCTTCAGGACGTGACGGTTCTGGGCTGGTCGATCGGCTGCCCCATCATCTGGTCGTATCTGGAACTGTTCGGGTCAGAGCGCATCCGCAACGCCATTTTCGTCCAGCAGACCCCGAAGCAGTATTATTCGGCTGACTGGAAGCTCGGCCACGCCGCCTGTTTCGATCAGGCCGGGCTGACAGCCGTGCAGCAGCAGCTCACGCTGACACCGGACGAGTTCGACAGGGGCAATCTGGAAAGCTGCATCTGCCACCCGCTGCCCGAAGACGAGAAAGCGCTCCTGCTCCGGGAAATGGCGCAAAGCCCGGCTCATGCCCGCAGCGCCATGATGGCGGATCACACCACGCAGGACTGGCGTGACATTCTGCCCCGCTTCACCCTTCCCGCTCTCATGATGATCGCCCGCAAGGACAAGGTCCTGAATCCGGACGGGCCCGCCTGGGTGGCGCAGCACATGCCCAACTGCACCGGCGTGGAGTTCGAGGACAGCGCGCACATGGTCTTTCTCGACGAGACCGAAAAGTTCAACCGCACCGTTCTCGACTTCCTGAAGAGGTGATCCCATGACGAAACTCCCCTTCCCTTTCGGCATGAACGAATTCACGACGCAGCCCTGGTCGTTCGAGGAAGACGTGGCGCGTTACCGCGACCTCGGCGTGGATGCGATCGAGATCTGTGAAGCCAAGCTTGATCCGGCCCGCATTGAGGAGCAGATGTGCCTCGTCAGGGAGAGCGGGCTGAGCGTCAGTGCGGTCCAGCCGCTGGTCCGGACCTTCTTCGGAAGCGCTATGGTCCCTGAACCTGAAGCGACTGAAGCCCGCGTCAAACGCCTTACCCAAAGCCTGAAAACGCTCGCGCCTCATGTCCCCGGCAGCGTCTTTGTGACCAATACCGGCGCGCCACCCAAGGGTAACATGCGCCGTACCATGGACGAGACGGTGCGTTACCTGAAGGAGCTCTGTCCCCTTGCCGAGGATCTGGGTGTTTCCCTGTCGCTGGAGCCGCTCAACCCGACCTCGGTGAACACCGAAAGCGCCATCTGGACCATCGAGCAGGCCATGGACATCATTGAGGACGTCGGCCATCCGGCGATGGGTCTGTGTCTGGATTACTGGAACATCTGGCAGCAGAAGGATGTCTGCGCGGCTATCCGTGCTGCGGGAAGCAAAATCAACGTCCTTCAGGTCAGCGACTGGCGCACGCCCTATTCCGCCGCCGACCGCCTGATCCCCGGCGATGGCTGCATTCCGCTTCATGAAATGCTGCATGCCACATGGGATGCGGGCTTTCGTGGCGCCTGCACGGTCGAGATCTTTTCGTCAGATGTGCCGGACAGCCTTTATGACCGCGACCTGAGCGATGTCATCCGCTTCTGCCGCGAGGGACTGGATCAGGCCTGGACCGGCGAGGCCTGACGTCACTCCGTCGGTCCGATTTCCTCGCGGTGCCGTTTCAGCCCGTCCTGCGTGATGACGAAGCGCCCGTCATCGCGCAGTTCCGACAGTCCGAGCCGTTCCAGCCGCTCCAGACAGGGCTGGTCTTTCAGCCCTGTCGGTCGCCCCGTCGACGCACACAGCAAAAGCCGGTGCAGCGTCGAGCGGCAGCACGTCTCCAGATAAGGCTCGTCATAGGATTCAGCAGCGGATGCGTCGGACATGAGTTCGCGTCTATCGCGTCCCTGCGCCACCGCCAAGACAAAACGCCATCAGATACACTCCGGGGGTGAGCCAGACGCGCGAAGCTGATGCGTCACACCGCGGATTAGGGTATGGAAACGACTCATGATCGATCTCGGAACGCTCGTCACTCCGCTCCTGCACCGCTTCGACACCGAAACGGCGCACGAACTCGCCATCCATTCCCTCGCACTCGGACTCGGCGGCCATGCCCCGAAGGACGTGCCGGCCCTCTCGACCCGCACGCTCGGCCTGCGCTTTCCCAACCCGATCGGCCTGGCCGCCGGGTTTGACAAGGATGCCCGCGCCATCCGTCCGCTGGCAAAGCTGGGTTTCGGCCATATCGAGGCCGGGACCGTGACGCCCCGACCCCAGCCCGGCAATCCCGGCCCCCGCCTGTTCCGGCTGGTCGAGGACGGCGCGATCATCAATCGCATGGGGTTCAATGGCTGCGGCGTTGACCGCTTCTGCCGCCGTCTCGCCCGCCTGCACCGCCCGATGCCCAATGGCAGGATGCGCGGCCCGACCGTCCCGCTTGGCGTGAATATCGGGATCAACAAGACCGGCTCCGACCCGCTGCGCGACTATCCGGACCTCGTGGCCCGCGTGCGCCCCTATGCCGATTACATCACGATGAATCTGTCGTCCCCCAACACGCCGGGCCTGCGCGATCTTCAGTCAGCAACGATGCTGAAAGAGCTTCTGGATGCCATCAACACCCGCAATCCGGAGCGTCCGCCTCTTCTGGTCAAGCTCGCGCCCGATCTGGATGACAGTTCTTACGAGCCGATCCTTGAAGCCGCGATCGAAGGCGGTGCGCAGGGGCTGATCCTGACCAATACGACCATTGCCCGTCCCGCGACCCTGCATGACCCGGCGGCCCGCGAAAGCGGTGGCCTCTCCGGCCGCCCCCTCGCCCCGCGTTCGCGCGAGGTTCTGAGGATCGTCTCGGGGTTGAACAAGGGCCGTCTGGCGCTGATTTCCTGCGGCGGCATCGAGACCGGTGAAGACATTCTCGCCCGCATCCGCATGGGTGCGGATATGGTGCAGATTTATTCGTCCTTCGTGCTGCAAGGCCCTGGCATCCTGACCCGCATGAAGACGGAACTGCTCGACGCCATGCGTCGCGACGGGTTCGAGACGATCGCCGATGCCCATGGCATTGACCGGCTGAACTGACGGACCGGTAAGTTCCCGTCTCAGGGCATCTTTCCCTTTGGGGGAAGGTGCCCTTTTCGTATCCATCCGCCCCGCGCAATGAAGCGCTCCAGGGCGGAAATCGAACCCCTGCGGCCGCAAGCCGTTGAAAACCCCATCAAGACACTGGACGGAACACCTTCGCATGACCACACGGCCTCCCACGCGCGCCTTTTCACATCTCCGCAGCCCGCGCCCCGGAACGACCTGTGGATCCATGCTGGGCGCTCTGTTCCTCGTTTTCGGTCTGCTCTGCGCAGGCGTGACGACACCTCCTGCGCTGGCAGCAGCGGCGCAGACGGCGGCGGCCCCGATCAAGGACGCGCCCAAAGATGCCGACAAGACCCAGCAGTCAGATCCCGCCAATTCCGGCCTTGGCTGGAATGCAGTGTCCGCCTCCATCAGCCGTCAGCTCGATGACAGCGCCGCAGTGCTGCAGCAGGTTTTCGCGACGCTGAACCGCAAGGACGTCAACACGGGCAATAACGAACTCGACGCCCTGTCGGCCCAGATCCAGAAGGTCCAGCAGAACACGCAGGACGCGGTCACGCAGATCCAGTCCTATGACAGCATCACCGAATCTTTCCTGAAAATCCTTGGCCCGAAGGCCGCGGAAAACGAGGATGCGTCCGTCACCGCACAACGCCAGCGGATGCAGCAGAACTCACAGTCCGTGAAATCGGCACTAATGCGGGCCAAGCTCTATAATCTTCAGGCCCAGCAGCTCAACACGGCCATTAATGCGCGGCGCACACGCCTGCAACACGCAGCCCTGTCCGAACGGACGGTCTCGCCGCTCGCACCGCGCTTCTGGAACACGCTCCTGACCGAGCGTGCTGAAAACCGCTATTCGCTCCATGCGGGAGGCGTGCTGTCCGACTGGCTCTATCTCCTGATCGGCTGCGCGATCACCTTCGCGGCCATCGGCCTCAGTTCACCGCTGATCCTGCGTCTGCTCAAACGCTGCGGCGCCCATTTCCGTCCCGCCACCGAAGACAGCGTGAAAGAAGCCCTCTCGGGCAGCATCATCGCCATCACGCTCAACGGCGCGCTGGAGGCTCTGCTTGCAACACTCGTCTGGTTCATCTGGGCGGCGGCAGCCCTTCCCGACGGGGGCGGCCCGATCGGTGCGATCATTGGCGAGACCGTCCCCGTCTGTGGCTTCATCATTGGCGCCGGCCTGCCGATCTTCGGCCGCAGCGGCGTTCTCGCACAGGGGAATCCAGGCGAACGCAAGGCGTTGCGGGGCGTGGACTGGATCCTTGCCATCAGCATCCTTCTGCTGGACCTGCTGCGGGCCTTTCAGGCTCAGGACGCCTTTGGCCAGACGCTTCAGCTCCTGCTGGAAATCGCGTTCTCGATCGCCATTGGCCTGTGCGCCGTGGACACATTCCGCAGACTTGGCAACCAGAACGATACCCGCGGTTTCGCACCTTCCGCGCTGGGTGTTTCCAGCCTGCTTCTGGCGGTGACGGTCATCTCCATCCTGCTGGGCTATGTGGCTTTCGCCTTCACGCTCAATGGCTGGCTGCTCTCGCTGGGTACGGGTGTTACCATCGTGACGCTTCTGGGCCTGTGCTGGCGCGACGTACTGGACCGGCTGTTTTCGGAAGGCGGGTTCTTCAGCCTGCGCCTGGTCCAGCTCGGCCTGACGCAGCGCCGCCTGTCACAGATTGGCGTGATCCTCTCGGGGCTCGGCAACGTCCTGCTCCTGCTGCTCCTGTTCTCCATCGCACAGACGGATGGCAGCTTCAGCGTCGCGGACATCACGAACCGGCTCTGGCTGCTGTTCGTCGGCAATACCATCCACGGCGTGAAGATCTCGCTCGATACCGTGGTGCTGGCCATTGTTCTGCTGGTGGTGGCCTATTACGCGATCCGTCAGACGCGCGGCTGGCTATGGGACCGCTTCTTCCCCACCACACGCCTCGATATCGGCAGCCGCACCTCGATCCTCAGCATTTTCACCTACTGCGCCTGGATCCTCGTCGGCCTCGGCATCCTGTCCATCGCGGGGGTCTCGGTCCAGAACCTGACCTGGGTGGTCAGCGCACTCTCGGTCGGTATCGGTTTCGGCCTGCAATCCATCGTGCAGAACTTCGTCTCCGGTGTAATCCTGATGGTGGAACGCCCCGTTCGCGTCGGCGATATGGTCGAAATCGCCGGCACGCGCGGTGACGTCAAACGCATCAGCATCCGCGCCACCGACATCGGCCTGAGCGATGGCTCGACCATGATCGTCCCGAACTCCCAGTTCATCACGACCAGCATCAAGAACGCGACGCTGAGCGGTGCTACCGGCGTCCTGACCCTGACGTTCAAGATCCCGCTGACAACGGATCCCGAGAAGGCAAAGGCCATGCTGCTGGAAGTCGCGGCCCATCGTGACGAAGTCCTCGCCACGCCATCACCGAAAGTCCGGGTCAGCGCGATTGCCGATGACAGTCTGACCATGACCCTGAGCGTTGCCCTCATCTCGGCCCGTGACGGCGGGAGTGTGCAGGACGCCATTCTTTTTGACGTCTTCCGCCGTTTCCATGCCGAAGACGTCGCCATCACAACAGCATGATCGGAAAATACTTTTCGGGACTCCGCGCAATACTCGATTTCCAGACGGACTGGTCCTAAGGTCAGTCCGTCCAGAGAGGCCAGGATCCAGACCGATGCCATCCCCGACACAGATTTCCGGAGACAAGACGCCGGGTCAGGTTTTTCACCTGCCAGTCCGTTCCAAGACGCTCTCCATGGCGGAAGCCGCGGTTCATCTCGGGCTGCCGGAACGCCGGATGAAGCTGCTCGCCCTGCTCGGCACGGGGCCGGCACGTACGCAGGCACCCGACGGGAAAATCGCGTATCGCCGTGAGGATCTGGAACTCTATCTCACCGCCCTGCACGAAAAGGCCGATATCTCCGGCACGGAAATGATGCGTCGGCGCGCCCAGGCCGCAGCCAGCCGTCAGCGGGCGCTGGAACTCGGCCAGATTGGCAGCAAAACAGGCTTTCCCGATCCCGATCCGTTCATGATGCTGGCCACCGGCGCCGATGCCCGTCAGCACGCCTGCTTTTTTGTCATCAAGGTCATGGCGCTGTTCGGACTGATCATGCTCTGCATCTCGTCCACCCCGCTGCTCCGGGCGCATTTCAACTGACGGGCCATATCCTGCCCGTCAACTGACAGTTCTTACGCAAAACCGCAGAGCACGACCTTTCCAATACCCTTGCCGCTTTCGAGCAGTTCATGCGCCCGGCGCAGATTGGCAATGGTGATCGGCCCCAGCATCTCATGCAGGGTTGTCTTCAGAAGACCGGCATCCACAAGCGATGCCACCTGCGCCAGAATTCTACCCTGTGCGGGCATGTCCGGCGTCTCGAACATCGGACGTGCGAACATGTATTCCCAATGCACGGAGAGGGCTTTGCGCTTGAAGGGCATGATGTCGAACTCGCCCGGATCGTCGATCAGGGCCAGCGCGCCTTGCGGCGCGAGAGAGCGCACGATTGCATCCCTGTGCTCGCCGGATGCGGTCAGACCAGCCACATAGCGCACCTGCGGAATTCCGATCCGCGCCAGTTCCTGATCGAGCGGCCGGCGATGATCGATAACGTGGTGCGCGCCCATTTCCAGGCACCAGTCCGTGGTCTCCGGACGGGACGCCGTGGCAATGACTGTCAGCCCCGTGAGACGACGCGCGATCTGCGTCAGGATCGAGCCCACGCCCCCCGCACCGCCGACGATCATGATCGCCTCCGGATTGTCCATCTCGCCCAGCCGCACCCCCAGCCGGTCGAACAGCAGCTCCCAGGCCGTAAGCGCAGTCAGCGGCAAGGCGGCAGCTTCGGCATCGGAAAGGCTTTTCGGCGCGAGCGCGATCAGGCGTTCATCGACAGCCTGAAACCGCGCATCGCTCCCCTGCCGGTTGGCAGTACCCGCATAGAAAACGCGATCCCCGGCCCGGAAACCCCGGACCTGACCACCCGTCGCAACAACAGTTCCGACCGCGTCATATCCCAGAACCCGCGGCTCATCGCCCGGCGGATCCATCGACCGCAGCTTGGTATCGACGGGGTTAACCGAAACTGCCCGGATTTCCACAACGACATCCCGCGGCCCCGGCACAGGGGTCGGAATGTCGAGTTCAACCAGCGCATCGGTTTCGTCCATGCGGGTTGCACGTCTGTGCCCGAAAGCCTTCATGGGAGAGATCTCCTAACTCAGAAAGAGCGCTGCGAGAGGGATCAGCCGTGCCGGTCCATCAGCATGTTCGTCACGGCCGCCTTGAACGGCAGCAGACGGTTGGCCACTGCCAATCCGGCTCGCCGCGCCATCAGGAACGGTGGCTCATCGCGGGTATAAACCGTGGCGATCGCATTGGTCGCGGCAAAGAGCGGCGCTGTTGCTAGGCGATGCGTGCGCTCGAAACGCGACAGAACAGACGGATCACCCGCATCCCCCGGGCCGTCGGCAATCGCCCGCGCCAGAACTTCCTGCCCCTTCAGGCCCAGATTGAACCCGTGCGCCGTAATCGGATGCATGCCCACAGCCGCATCCCCAATCAGCGCCAGACGCGGTGCCTGAAAACGATGCGCATAGACTGCCTTGAGCGGATAGACGCAGCGTGCGCTTTCCAGCGTCATCTGCCCCATGCGTCCCTGCGTCCGGGCCGTGATGTTCTCGCTGACAGCCTTGCCATCAAGCGCCTTGAGGCGCGCGATTTCATCCGGCTCCAGCGTCAGGACCAACGACGAGCATGATCCCGGCCGGTCGTCGGGTGCGACGGGCAGAAGAGCGATCGTCTGTCCTTCGTCGAACCACTGAAGGGCCGTATTGGCATGGGGCTCCGGGTGCCGCATGCGGCAGACCATGATGTTGCGCTGGAAATCATGCACGATCGCACCGATCCCCGCTTCGGCCCGCAGACGGGAAAACCGCCCGTCCGCCGCAACCAGAAGATCAGCCTCGATCCGTTCCCCATTGGCCAGCACAACACCAGCCGACCGGGTATCGTGCCACGAACTGGCAATGCCTTCCCCGGCCCGGATGTCCACGCCCGGCGTTCGCAAAGCGACACGATACAGGGCACGGCGGATGAGGTAGTTTGCCACCATGTGCCCCAGTGCATCGGGGCCATCGGAAGGTGCATCGAACAGAAGCGGCGGGTTGCCGGACTTTCCTGTCTCAATGCGCGCCGTATACATCGGGCAGATATTACCGGCGGGGATCTCGTCCCACGCGCCGACACTCTTCAGCCATTCCGACGCATGATGCGTCAACGCGATCTCACGGCCATCAAACGGCGGATCAGCCAGTACGTTCGCTGGTGACCGCTCGACCACACAGACTTTCCGGCCATCGCGCCCGAGCGAAATGGCGCAGGCCAGACCGACAGGGCCGCCGCCCGCAACAATGACGTCGTAACGCATCAGATCAACCGGCGTCCGCGGCGAACGTGATGGCGTCCCCTTTCCAGACGGCCATGTAATCATCGATCTCGGGCCGCTTGCGCTCATCCGAATGCTTGGCAGGCGTTCCGACGAACAGGAAACCGGCCAGACGATGCGGCTCAGGCAGACCAAGCGACTCAAGAAGCACGCGGTCCTCACAGAACGGCCCCGTCACCCACATGCCGCCGAATCCGGCAGCATGCAGCGCGTTCAGGACGTTCATCGCTCCTGCCGCCACAGCCATTTCCTGCTCGATCACCGGGATCTTCCCCTCCGGCTGCAGATGCATGCCCAGGGCAATGATCATCGGCATGTTGGCAAAGCGGTGATGGCGCTTGGTCTTCTTGGCTTCTGGCGCGTCAGGCTCCTGCCGCCCCATCGCTTCCACCACGAGATCGGCAAACGCCTCGCGGTGCTTGCCCTTGATCACCGTATAGCGCCACGGACGCATCTTCCCGTGATCCGGAGCCCGCAGGCCGGCGGACAGGATGGTTCGGAGCTCATCCCCCTTCGGCGGGGGCTCGACGAGATGGTCCGTCGAAGCGCGGGAGAGAAGGACGTCGAGAGGGGAATGATGATGTGCCATAATCAGGAAATATGGCCCGATCTCCCTTCTCCGCCAAGGGTAATTTCCAGACTCCGCCATTCTCAAGGAATAGTGACGCTCCCTCGTGCCGGTCGATACGGATCGGCATCCTCTCCATCCCGGATTTTCTCCCTGTCTGCCAACGTATTTTGCAGGCTTCTTTGCCAGACAGCGTGGAAATCCGCGTCGTGCTGGTGTAGCAGGAAGAACATGAACGAAAGCCGCCACGCCCGCCTGCATCGCGCCACCAGCGAAACCGACATCACTCTTGCCCTCACGCTCGACGGCCAGGGCCGCTCCGACGTGGACAGCGGCATCGGTTTCTTCGACCACATGCTGACGGCACTGGCCAAGCATGGTGGTTTTGACCTTGAGCTGAAAGCCAAGGGCGACCTGCATATTGACGGCCACCATACGGTCGAGGATGTCGGCATCGTCTTCGGGCAGGCCTTCCGTCAGGCCATCGGCGACAAGCGTGGCATCGAGCGTTTCGGCCATGCCCTCGTGCCGCTGGACGAAGCCCTGTGTGAGGCGGTCGTTGATATTTCCGGCCGCCCCTATCTGGCCTGGAACGTCGTCTTCCCGCGTGAGAAGATCGGCACAATGGACACGGAGTTGTTTGAAGAGTTCTTCCGTGCCTTCGCCATGTCCGCCCATATCGCCCTGCATCTGACCTGCAAATCCGGCACCAATGCCCATCATATCGCAGAAAGCGGCTTCAAGGCCGTTGCCCGCGCCCTGAAGGTCGCTGTTTCGCACGATCCCCGATCGGCTGGCGCCATCCCCTCCACCAAAGGCGTGCTGTGAAGCTTTACATTCCCTGCACGAAACCGGAGGCCGCCGGCCCGCAGATGCCCGTCATGGTGCAGGACGGATTTTCATGGCGCGTCCTGTTCTTCGGCTGGTTGGGGCTGCTGACTTACGGAGCATGGATCTCAGCCCTGCTGGCTGCAGCTGCTACCATGATCACGCTGCATGTTTTCATGGGTTTCTGGTCCCGGCTTGACCTGATCGTGGCCATCCATGCCGTTCTCGCCAGCTTCACGGCTGAGATCCGTCTATGGGAACAGCGCCTGAATGGCCGCGTTACCGGCACGCCGATCGCAGCCCCCAGTCGGGACATCGCCCTCCTGCGCTGGATGGACCAGCAGCATTACACTGCCCCTTACGGCAGCACATTTCCGGAGTTTCCATGCGCGTCGTCGTAATTGACTACAATGGCGGAAATCTCGCCTCGGCCGCACAGGCAGCCCGCAAGGCCGCAACCCGCAAAGGGATCGAGGCCGACGTCGTCATCTCGCGTGATGCGACCGACATCCTGAATGCCGACCGCCTGATCCTTCCCGGACAGGGCGCTTTTGCCGACTGCGCACAGGGCCTTGGCCCCGCACTGCGCAACATGCTCGAAACCGCGACCGCCAATGGCACGCCGTTCTTGGGCATCTGCGTCGGCATGCAGCTCATGTGCGAATACGGGCTCGAACATGGCCGCACCGAAGGTCTGGGCTGGATTTCCGGCAATATACGCCGCATGGATGAAGCCGCAAATGCCAGTTTGCGCCTGCCGCATATGGGCTGGAACACGCTGGACTTCACGCCCGGCGCCCATCTGCTGACGGATGGCCTCATCCCCGGCAATCACGGCTATTTCGTCCATTCCTATGCCCTGCATGATGGTGCGGACAGCGATCTCGTCGCAACCGCGCAGTATGGCACGCAGGTTCCGGCCATCGTCGCGCGCGGCAACCGCTGCGGCACGCAGTTCCACGTTGAAAAGAGCCAGGATGTCGGTCTGACGATCCTCGGCAACTTCCTGCGGTGGACCTCATGACCATCACCTGTGAACGCGTCGTCTCCCCGCTTCCGCCCGAAGATCTGGACGCGCTGATCGAAGCCACGTCCGCCGGGATTCTGGACGGCGGCGGCTTCGGCTGGCTTCAGCCTCCCGGGCATCAGGCGCTGGCCCGTTATTTCGAAGGCCTGCTGTTGGTGCCGGAGCGCAGCTTCTACGTCGTGCGTGAGAACGGGGTCATCTGCGGCGCGGGCCAGCTCGTCCGTCCACCAGCAAGTTACGAAGCCCATGCCGCCACCGCCAATCTGACAGGCTTCTTCGTCGCCCCCTATGCCCGCGGCCGCGGTCTGGGACGTGCGCTGCTGGAAGCCATGCTCAAGGGCGCGAAGGCCATTGGCTGCAAGGTTGTAAACTGCGACATCCGCGAAACGCATGTCGCCGCTATCGGGCTGTTCCGGTCGTTCGAATTCGAACACTGGGGGACCCATCCCTATTATGCACGGATCGGAGGGCAGACGGTGCGCGGACTTTTTCTCTCGAAACTTCTGGCAAACGAGAACGAGGCCGCCCGCTGGCAGTCCAGCATCGCCATGCCCGACACCAGCAGCGCGGCTTCAGACACAATGACCAATACACCCGCCCCGGCTCACGGCCTGACGCTCTACCCGGCCATCGATCTCAAGGATGGTGCCTGCGTCCGCCTGCGTCGTGGGGAAATGGAAGACGCCACCCATTATTCCGACGATCCCGGCGCACAGGCCAAGCTGTTCGCGGAAGCCGGCTGCCGACACCTGCATGTCGTGGATCTGAACGGTGCGTTCGCCGGTCGGTCCACCAATATTCCGGCGATTGAATCCATCGTGAAAGCCACGAACCTGCCCGTGCAGCTTGGCGGTGGCATCCGTGACATGGCCGCCATTGAACGCTGGCTCGAAGCCGGCGTCTCACGCGTCATCCTGGGCTCGGTCGCCGTCAAGGACCCCGAACTGGTCCGTCAGGCCGCCCGCGCTTTCCGGGGCCGGATCGTCGCAGGCATCGATGCCCGACAGGGCCGCGTTGCGACTGAAGGCTGGGCCGAAGTCTCCGAACTGGAAGCCAACGATCTCGCCCTGCGCATGGAAGATGCCGGTGTTGCTGCCGTGATTTTCACCGAAATCACGCGGGACGGCATGCTGGCCGGACTGGACCTTGAACAGACCGCGGGCATGGCCCGTCGTCTCTCCATCCCTGTCATTGCAAGTGGTGGCGTCGGCAGTCTGGAGCATCTCAAGGCGCTGCGCGATGTCGCCCGCGATGTTCCGGGCATTTCCGGCGCCATCGTCGGCCGTGCCCTGTATGATGGCCGCATCTCGCTCAAAGACGCCTTGGACGTCCTCGGTTCATGCTGAAACTCCGCGTCATCCCCTGTCTGGACGTCAAGGACGGCCGCGTCGTCAAAGGGGTGAATTTCGTCTCCCTGCGCGATGCAGGTGATCCGGTCGAGCAGGCCAAGCTCTACGACGCGGCCGGTGCCGATGAACTCACCTTCCTCGACATCACCGCCAGCGTCGAAAACCGCGACACTATCCTCGATGTCGTCCGCCGTACGGCCGAAGCCATCTGCCTGCCCCTGACCGTCGGCGGTGGCGTGCGCACCTGCGAAGACATGCGCCGCCTGCTTCTGGCAGGGGCGGACAAATGCGCCGTCAATTCGGCGGCCATCAAAAATCCGGACCTGATCCGCGAAGCGTCCGAACGCTTTGGCAGCCAGTGCATCGTTGTCGCCATTGATGCCCGCTCCAACGGCAAGGGCGGCTGGGAAGTCTATGCCAAGGGCGGTCGCGAACCCACGGGGTTGGACGTCGTGGAATGGGCACGAAAAATGCAGGATCTGGGAGCCGGCGAAATCCTGCTCACCAGCATGGACCGTGACGGCACCCGCGCAGGTTTCGATCTGGATCTGCTTCGTGCCGTCTGCGGCGCAGTGACGGTTCCCATTGTCGCTTCGGGGGGCGTGGGCGAACTGCAGCATTTCGTGGAAGGCGCAGAAGTCGGCGCAAGTGGCCTTCTGGCGGCAAGTGTGTTCCACTTCGGCCAGTTCCGTATCGATGAAGTCAAGAACGCGCTGAACAAGGCCGGACTGCCGGTCAGGCTTGGAGAGTAAGACCATGGGAAAACCCGCCACCAAACCGGCCCCGAAGCCTTCGAAGCAGCAGGACGATAAGAAGTCCGACCTTCAGCAGGAACTGGTCCTCCAGCGCCTGTATGATACGGTCCAGTCCCGCCGCGGCACTGACCCGTCCCTCAGCCACTCCGCACGCCTGATGGCCCGTGGCCGCAACAAGATCGCCCAGAAATTCGGCGAGGAAGCCGTCGAATGCCTGATCGAGGCTGTCAACGGCAACCGCAAGGAGCTGATCGGGGAAAGCGCGGACGTGCTGTACCACCTGATCGTCATGTGGGTAGACGCCGGCGTCTCTCCCGAAGACGTCTGGACGGAACTCAAGCGCCGTGAAGGCACGAGTGGCATTGCCGAAAAGGCTGCACGCCCCAAAGAAAAGCTCGGCTGAACAGGAAGCAGACCATGACCTACGATCCCGGCAACATCTTCGCCCGCATCCTGCGCAAGGAAATTCCGGCCCGCACCGTCTATGAAGACGACTTCGCGCTCGCCTTTCATGACATCGCTCCCCAGGCGCCGATCCACGTTCTGGTCATCCCCAAGGGGCCATACGTCTCCATCGCCGATTTCGGTGCAACAGCCTCTCCCGACGAAATCACGGGCTTCTGGCGTGCTGTTTCCAAGATTGCCGAAGAACAGGGCCTCACCCGCGAAGGCTTCCGTCTCATCAGCAATTCCGGCCCCAATTCCGGGCAGGAAGTTCCCCATTTCCACGTCCACCTGTTCGGTGGTGCGGCCCTTGGGCCCCTGCTGACACAAAAAACTTCTTAAATAAGACTTGCCAAGAACCGAGGGGCCGACTATCAAGCCCTTCGCCTCGTCCCATTCGTCTAGAGGCCTAGGACACCGCCCTCTCACGGCGGCAACAGGGGTTCGAATCCCCTATGGGACGCCAATTTTATTTGGCAATGTTATCAGCGCCTTACGGGTAAATTGCCCTATCCCATCCAAAAATTAAGTAGCGATTTTGGACCAATTCTGGACCAATGACGATTCCGCCCCCTTTTCGGAGTTCGTCTCATGGCCCGCACAAAATCCGCCGAGAATGCCAACGATCCCGCCACGGGACGTCCGCTGCCCGATGATGTGAGTTGCCAGGGTCCGAAGCAGTATCGGGCACGCAAACTGGTTAATGGCCAGCGGATCGTCAGAACATTCGATACAGCCCGTTTCGCACGTGCATGGCTCGAAGAGACCTCGGTCAAGGTTCGTGAGGGCCGCAATATCGATGTCCGTACCCTCGACGGGATCGTGCTGCGAGCGCTGATCGAGCGATATCGAGATGAGTGCATGGCTCATCGCGAGCGCGATCGCACTGGTCATATTCCGGCTCTGCTCCGCGACACGATCGCTGACCTGAAGCTCTCCCGCCTGACGATCCCGGCTGTCAGAGGTTTCCGGGACAGGCAGGCGAAAGATCTGGCCCCCGCGACCGTTGTGAAACGCCTCAACCTTCTCGCATCCATTCTGCAGCATGCAATGTCTGAGTGGGACGTGCCGCTGCCGCAAAATCCGGCTTCAGGGCGCCTGATCAAGCGACCGGCGGGGGCAGACCGGAAGCGCAATCGCAGGCTGGAAGAGGCAGCCTGTTCCGCAGGGAGCGTCTCGCCGGGGGAGCACGAGCCTTCCGGAGAGTATGAGCGTCTGCTGGACGCTGTGAGATCAGACACCCATCCTGATGATGTCTGGCTTGTCAGATGGTCCATTGAGCAGGCAACCCGCCTGAGCGAAGCCACCTCCCTGCGCTGGTGTGACGTCGACCTCACAGCAAGAACCATCCGTCTGTCGCACACCAAAACCATCCATCTCGCGGAAGAGCGAGGCCCTGAAATCCGGCCCCTGATACCCGGCGCACGGGCTCTGCTTCGTGAGAAACTCGCTTCGTTCGACGCTCCGCCAGCACCCGAAGATCTGATTTTCGATGTTGGTGATGAACGCGCTTTTTCAGTGAGGTACGGCCGAATGGTGAAACGGGCTGGTCTTCACGACCTGACCTTCCACGACCTGAGGCACGAGGCAACCTCGCGACTGGCCCGTCTGTTTCCAAATCCGCTCGATTTATGCCGCGTGACCGGGCACCGCGATCTTAAAAGTCTGGATCGCTACTACCAGCCCGTGCTCACGACCCTTGCGGAGAATGCGGAAGAGCGCGCTCGTGTGCTTGGCTTCATTTATGACAGCGATGAAGGCGTGGCCAGGTAGATCGGGGCCCCAGGATACGTATGTGAGCCTGACAAAACCCGCTTTGAAATATTTTGTTATCGTTCTTGCTGCTGCGGAAATTCTCTCTGCCCAGAAACCGGAAACGCCCCGCAAAAAATAATATTCGGAACGAAAGCGAAAATACTTCCTTCGGTTTTCTGTTGAATTTTACCGGATACTTCCGACTATCCTGAATGCGGCACAGGGAAGCAGTGAGGATGGGCGTGGATCACAGGAAGAACAGCAGCGCCTGCGAGGTCATGACTTCGAGAGAGGCGGCGGACTACCTGCGAATATCGTATGATGGGTTCCGTACGATGCGCTCGCGTGGTCAAGGACCGGCTGTTTTTTTGCGATCGGTCGACGACTTCGCTTTCGCAAGGAGGATCTTGACGCTTTTCTCGCATCGCACGTTCAGCGCAATACCCCTGTACCCAACATGGATAACTCTGCTGCACCTGACCAGCGTGGTCTTGCGGTCAGGCGTAAAAGAGGTCGCCCGCGAGCGACAGGCCAGATCGTGGTCATGCCAGCCTCTGTCTACGTACAGGCCACTGCCCTTCTGGCCCTGATCATTGCTGTGTATCTCCTCGGCCTTTCGTTATTCTGAACGAGCCGCCGCCAGCCTGTGTCATGCCTGATAAAGCGGAATTTTCGTTGCGCACAGATTCAGTTCAGGCAAAAGCGCTGACAGCGTCTGCAGACCATGACATCACTGCACTTACTGCCTGGCATGTCCGGCGCCCGGAGTACTTAAAGGGCGCCCTGGCGCGGATTGGAAGGAGTTCTTCACCCGCGATTTCTGCCATCGCAGAAGCGTGTCTGCCGCGACTGCCGTGCCGCGTGCGCGCGTCGATGACCGAAGACGAGACGGCAGCGCAGATCATGGACCTCGTGGAAGCGATTTCACAGCGTTACGTCTCCCCGAACAGCCCGGATGCCCGGAATGCCCTTCTCTTCAGGCTTTCCCCCGGCTGGAAGGAGCGGTGGTTAGCCCTGCCTGACATGATCCGTCCGATGATCGTCACTGATGCCGTCGGGCCAGGCGGGTTCGCAATCCTGTGGCTGAGCACGCCCGTCATCACGAGCGCGAAGGGACGGACCGCCCCTCAGGCCCTCGCCGATCAGGCTGAAATTCTGATGGCGGAAGCTCTCGGAGCATCGCGCCTTGCTGCGTTGAGTCTGGTCGGGTCACCATGGGCAACCAGAAAGGATCTCCAGGACAGCGCTACACCTGCTCAGCCTGTTTGGAAGATCCTGCCAGGGGCGGGGCCGGTTGAACTACGCGCTGTCATCAAGCTGCTTTCGCCGCAAGCAGGCCCGGACTTCGGTGCGGACTGCGACAAAACTACTGAGTTCTACAACACTCCGAGAGCGATCCGGACCACCAACCGGCACCTGTTCGACGAGGTCCGGAAGCATTTCAGAAATCATCCGTCGCCTGATCTTAAAGATATTCTCGCCTATGCTCTCGCGGTCAATAAACAGTTTCCGCGCTCCGTCGCTCGCCTGACTGTCGATGAAATGTGCAAGCGTATTCATAATTATTTCCAGAAAAAACTCGCATCTCGCGCCACACGTCCCACCAGACGCAGAGACCCCAGCGAAACGCCCCGACAGGCGCAGGCACGTGCGGGACGCGAGACCGGAAAAATCCGATTTGAAGCCACATCGCGTCGACTGGTGCGTCTTGTGGCAGAGTGGCCCCGTGATCGAGAGCTGACGCAAACAGCTCTTGCAATTGCAGCAGGTGTCTCCGAACGAACGATCCGAACGCACTGGAATCAGATAATCCTGACCGGCAGTTCGCTCCCCCTATCTGGTAGTACAAAGCATCTCACGAGGACAGAGATATTATTTAATGGAAAAACCCTTTGTGATCTTGTCTCATATCGGAAGATGGAACTGGAAGATCTGGCGTACTATGAAAGTTACAAGCGAGATCTCAGGCGTTTTCCTACTGTTCTGAATTTTCCAGACACGCCCGCTTCGGGTTGGGATAATCCGGAGATTGCCCTCGCTTATCG
>NZ_BJNM01000013.1 GCF_006539685.1 Gluconobacter oxydans | reverse complement strand
CCCATCAAACCCCGGGACCAAACACCTAGCCGATCATGTCCTTTTCCTTCTTTTCGCGCTCTGCCCCAATGCTGAGTTTCTGGTAAATCCCCAGGGCAACGACCATGCCCGTCGCCACAACGAGAAGGGCGGCGGGATAGAGAATATCGCCAGGTGCTTTACCACTACGCTCGAACACGCCGACCAGCCCTTCGATAAAGACGGCGATGATGACGGTCGTCATGAACTTGGTCAGGCTGACGCGGGCTTCGGCGATGGATTGCTTGCCCTTGGGCCGCAGGACTTCTTCCTCGATGAAGTATTTCGCTACGTCGAAAACAGCAATCGAGATCACGACATAGCTGATGGCCTGAAGGATTTCCTCGCGCCCTTCGCTCAGGGACGCCACAAAGGCGGCCACCAGGCCAACGCCGCCCGAGAGGATCAGGAAGCTCGCCAGCAGGATCAGGAGTGCGCTGGCGCCCGCAAAGGCCCCGCGGGACACGGAATGAATATTTGGCATGATGTGTCGCTCTGCATCCATGAAAAAACCGCAGACGGATCCGGACATTTTCAGCGACAGGGACCGTCCGCAGGACAGGATCACATTATCCGACCTGATGGCGCAGATGCGAGCAGGATTTTCGGGCCGGTCAGACTAGGAGCGGCTGGCTCCCAGCCGGGGCATGACCCGGATGAAGAGCAGTTCCGAGGCCAGTTCGACCAGCGTCTGGGTTACGATCACGGCGGGCAGCAAAGGCGCCGCACCGGGCACGGCGAGCGCAAGCGGCAATACGACCAGCGAGTTGCGTGTCGCTCCGCTAAAGGCAAGCGCTCGGCCTGCGGGCGCCTCCAGTCTGAACAGCTTCGAAATACCCCAGCCCAGAAAGGGCGCGAGCAAAGCAAAAGCCGCATAGACCGGCACGACATGCAGCACGACGGCCGTCTCGTGCCCAAGATGCGGAACCATAGCCGCAATCACGATGAACAGGACGAGCGCCGTCACCGGCACAGGCAGCAGGCCCAGTCCTGACGCGACCCGTTCGCCTGTTGAGGCCCGTTGTGCCCAGAACTGGACCAGCCATGCCAGACACAGCGGAATAACAATCAGCCATACAAAGGCCTGCAGGAAGGGCCCGGCCTGCACCAGCCGTGACACGCCCTCGCCCAGAAAGAGATGGAGCCAGAGCGGGAGCATCACCATCTGCACCGCCAGAAGGACGGGCGTGGACGCCAGCAGGAGTGCCGCATCCGCCCGCCCCATCTGGGCGAACGTCACCACCCAGTCGATACAGGGGCACAGAAGAACCATCAGGATGCCCAGCCGGATCATTCCGTCCGCCGGCGCAAACGGAAGCAGCAGGGCCACCAGAGCGGGGACAGCCACGAAATTCGTGACCAGAAGCGCTGCGAGGAACCGGACCCTGCGGAAAGCCTGCCCCAGTTCCGCAAGCGGGATCTGCAGGAAGGTCACGAACAGCATCAGGCCCAGAGCAGGATTGATGACCACGTCCCAGGACGCGGTTCCCGTCACCAGAGCAGCCACCGTCCCGCCAAGAAGAACGGCAAGGAAATACAGCGCGATCTGACGCTGCTCCAGAAGATCCCGCACCGAAGCAGGGCTCATGGCGTGCACCTGACGGCACCAGATGCAACAAGCCACCTCCCGGGCGGACACACCGCCCGGGCCGGACTCCCCATGCCGGACATCAGGTCACGGCAGCGGGGCATCAGTCGGTTGTCGCATCTTCCGGCAGGGGCTGGATCTGACGCAGCTTTCCGTAGCGGTCATAATAGAAAACCGAAGTTCCGCGGCGCTCGGCATAGCCGTCGGGCTGGCCGTCCTTTGTCTGGAACAGGAGCCGGAACGCGTCCGGCTGCTCGATCACCTTGTCCCCTGGCGGACGATACCGGTAGCGGCTGAAGTCGGCATGGCTCTTGGGCAGCGACGAGTTATGATACAGGTCGTGCATGCTCGGCTTCTTGGGACCGTCATCCGCATCCTGTGCCACAGCCGTGCCAAGGGCCGCGCCTGAAACGGCAAGGGCGGCCAGTACTGGGACAATCAACCTGCGCATGAGGCTCTCCGGTCAGTGCGTTTGTGAGGGCACCTTAGGCGAAACCGTCTTCTGGCTCCACCCACCTCCGAGCGCGCGATATAATGTCACAATGTTCTGGAACCGCGCGGCCTTGACCGTGATGGCGTTCTGCTGCGCCTGAAACAGTGTGCGCTGCTGCGTCAGGGTCGTCAGGTAGCTGTCGATTCCGGCCCGATACCGCATCATGGCCAGATCGAACGCCTTCTGGGACTGCTCGACCAGCTGCGCCATGTGACGGTCCTGCGCCGTATAGGTCTCCCGTGCCGTCAGGGCGTCGGAGACTTCACGGAACGCCGTCTGCACTGCTTTTTCATACTGCGCGGCATATTGCAGCTTCTGCCCCTTCGCCATCATGAGGTTGCCCTCACTCTGCCCCCAGGTGAAGATCGGCACGCTGATCGACGGCGAGACGGTCCAGGTTTCCGCGCCCGGCGTGAAGAGCTTGCGGAACTGCAGCGAGCTCGTGCCTTCGGACGCCGTCAGCGTCACGCGCGGGAAGAACGCCGCACGCGCCGCACCCACATTGGCGTTCGCACCGATCAGCGTATGCTCGGCCGCCCGGATATCCGGGCGCTGGGCCAGCAGATCCGACGGCAGGCCTTCGGGCAGGTCGCTGATCATGGTCTGTGCACCGAACGGAGCCGGGGGCGGCAGATTGGCGGGCAGCGGCGTACCCACCAGAAGCTGCAACGCATGCTCATCATCCGCCACCGCGCGGACATACTGCGCTTCGTAGGCCGAGGCCTGCTCGACCTGCGTCTTGACCTGCGCCAGCGTCAGCGCATCCGCTTCCCCGTTGTCATAGGCAAGCTGCGTCAAACGCAGCGTGTCGTTTTCGGATTTCAGCGTATCGCGCGTGACCCGGAGCTCTTCGCGATCCGCGAGCCACTGGATGTAGGTCGTGCCGATCTGCGAGACGGTCGTGAGCAGGACATTGCGGGTATTTTCCACACTGTTCAGCACCGTCTCCGCCTGCTGGCGGGTCAGGTTCCGGATGCGGCCCCACAGATCAACCTCATAGGACGAAAAGCCGATCGACGTCTCATACAGGCGCAGCGTGGAGATGTTGGTGCCCACGCCCGGTGCGAACGAGAAACCCGCCGTCTTGGACGGGCCCAGGAACATGCCCTGTCCCCCGGCCGAAATGATCGGGAAAAGGGAGGCGTTCTGGATCTCATACTGCCCGCGCGACACCGTGACGGCCGCGGCCTGCGCCGCGAGATCGCGGTTGTTGCGCAGGGCAAGTTCCACCAGCGCCTTCAGACGCGGATCGGTATAGAAATCCTCCCATCCCAGATCGGCCACCTTGGCTGCGGACGCCACGTTTTTCGCGCCCGTATCGGCCGGATAGCTGTTCTGGATCGCCTGGTTCGGCTGATGATAGGTGGGGGCCATGTTGCACCCCGACACCAGCAGCAGGCCGGGAAGCCCGAGAGTAAGTCCGAGACGGGCCTTCATGCGCCGTGCTCCCCTTCGGCGACAGGTGCCGCCTTGTTGTCCAGATGGGCATACGGGTCCTTGCGGTCACGCACACGCGTGACGCGGAACAGACGCAGCACCACCACGAAGAAGACCGGCACGAAGTAGATCGCCAGCAGCGTCGCGGAGAGCATGCCGCCCACCACGCAGGTGCCGATCGCCACACGCGCCGCCGATCCCGCACCCGTCGCAATCGCCAGCGGAAACACACCGCAGACGAAAGCGATCGAGGTCATAAGGATCGGACGCAGACGCTCGCGCCCGGCTTCCAGAACCGAATCTTCCAGAGTTTCGCCGCTTTCAAAGAAGGCCTTGGCAAATTCCACAATCAGGATCGCGTTCTTCACCGACAGACCCACCGTCGTCAGCAGACCCACCTGGAAATAGACGTCATTGGAAAGCCCGCGGCCCAGCGTCGCTACGATCGCACCAAGCACACCCAGCGGCAGCACCAGCAGCACCGCGAACGGAATGGCCCAGCTTTCATACAGCGCCGCCAGACAGAACAGGATGACCACCGTGGCCAGCGCATAAAGCGGTGCCGTCGATCCACCCGACGCCAACTGCTCGAAGGACAGACCCGTCCATTCGTAACCGATACCGCGCGGCAGCTTGGCCAGCAGCTTCTCCATTTCCGCCATGGCCTGACCTGAGCTTGCGCCCACGGCCGGCTGCCCCTGGATTTCATAGGCGTTCAGACCGTTATAGTCCTCGACCTTCTGCGGACCATTGACCCAGTGCCCCGAGGCGAAGGCGTTGAACGGCACCATCGTCCCGATCGCATTGCGGACATACCAGCGGTTCAGATCCTCCGGCGTCATACGCGCCCAGGGTTCGCCCTGGATATAGACCTGTTTGACACGGTCGTTGCGCATGAACTGGTTGACGTAGATGGAGCCCAGAGCCCCTTCGAGCGTCGTGTTGATATCCGCATTGGTCAGGCCAAGCGCGTTGGCGCGCTCGCGGTTAATGTCCAGACTGAACTGCGGCGCATCTTCCATACCCAGCGGGCGGACCGCCTGAAGCAGCGGATTCTGTGCTGCTTCACTCAGGATCTGGTTTCGCGCTGCCAGCAGAGCGTCATGACCCAGATGTCCGGTGTCTTCCAGCTCAAGGTCAAAGCCGGTCGCATTACCCAGCTCCATCACGGCCGGCGGATTGACTGCGAAGATCTGCGCTTCCGGATCCATCCAGAAATGCATCATGATTTCACGCGACACCGTCATGGTCGTATGCGCGGAACCTGGCCGCTGATCCCAGGGCTTCATGCGGATGAAGAATGCACCCGCACTTTGCCCCTGACCCGCGAAGCTGAAGCCCGTCATGGTGAAGACGGATTCAACATACTGGCCGTAGGTCTTGAGAACGTAATCGGTGATCTTGCGGTTGACGGCGGCCGTCTGCTCCTGGGTTGCCCCGTTGCGCATGGTAACCTGGCCGAAGATGATCCCCTGATCCTCATCCGGCAGGAACCCGCCCGGCACCCGCATGAACAGGAACGCAACCAGACCGGTCAGCAGGGCGAACCCGATCATGCTGACGACCGGCACGCGGATCAGCCATTTCACGCCGCCGATATACCCGTTCGTCAGACGATCGAACGTCCGGTTGAACCAGGCCGCGGGACCACGTTCATGGCCTTTATGCGTCGGCTTGAGCATGGACGCGCACAGCGCCGGTGTCATGACCATCGCCACCAGAACCGACAGCCACATGGCCGCGACGATGGTGATGGAGAACTGGCGATAGATCACACCCGTCGAGCCGCCAAAGGCCGCCATCGGCAGGAACACCGCCGTCAGCACCAGCACGATACCGACAAGCGCGCCCGAGATCTCGTCCATGGAGACGCGGGCCGCTTCTTTGGGAGACAGCCCCTTGTCCGTCATGACACGCTCGACGTTCTCAACCACCACGATCGCGTCATCGACCAGCAGACCGACCGCCAGAACCATGGCCAGCATGGTCAGCGTATTGATGCTGTAGCCCAGAATGGACATCAGCCCGAACGTTCCCAGCAGCACCACCGGCACCGCGATCGTCGGGATCAGCGTCGCGCGGAAGTTCTGCAGGAAGATCAGCATCACGATGAACACGAGGACAATGGCCTCGATCAGCGTCTGGACCACTTCATGGATCGACAGCGTGATAAACGGCTCGGTATCCAGCGGATAGACGAGCTTCAGCCCCTGCGGGAAATAGCGGCTCAGCTCGTTCAGACGCGCGCGGACAGCTGCTTCGGTCTTGAGCTGGTTCGCACCCGGCGCCAGCTTGAGCGCCATCGCGGAAGCGGGATGGTTGTTATAGACAGACCCGAGTGCGTAGCTCTGCGCTCCAAGCTCGACGCGCGCCACATCCTTCAGGCGCACCTGACTGCCATCCTGCTGCACCTTGAGCAGGATTTCCTTGAACTGCTCCGGCGTACTCAGACGGGTCGGACCAATGATCGTGGCATCGAAACCGATACCCTTCTTGGCCGGCAGACCACCCAGCTCACCAGACGAGACCTGAATGTTCTGGGCCGAAATCGCCGTCTGCACATCCCCGACCGTCAGGCCGAAATTGTACAGCTTGGACGGGTCCAGCCAGACACGCATCGCATATTCGGAGCCGAACAGCGTGTGATCGCCCACGCCCGACACACGCGACAGCGGATCGGAAATGTTGGACGCCACATAGTCCGCAATGTCCTGACCGGACATGCTGCCGTCTTCGGAAATGAAGGCCAGAACCATCATGAAGTTCTTGGTGGCCTTCGTGATGCTCAGCCCCTGGGCCGTCACTTCCGACGGCAGACGCGGCTGGGCGAGCTGCAGCTTGTTCTGGACTTGAACCTGCGCAATGTCAGGATCCGTGCCCTGCTCGAAGGTCAGGTCAATCTCCATCTGGCCGCTCGCATAAGACGAAGCGGACAGATATTCGAGATGATCCAGACCATACATCTGCTGCAGGATCGGGCGCACAACCGTGTTGTTCACCGTCTCGGCAGATGCACCCGGATACATGACCGAAATGGCGATCTGCGGCGGTGCGATGCTGGGATACTGCGCGATCGGCATGCGCGTGATCGCGACAGCGCCGACAAGCATGATGATCAGACCGATGACCCATGCAAAGATGGGTCGGTCAATGAAGAAGCGGGACAATGACATGCGGGGTTACTCCGCCTTTCCCGCAGGGGCGTCAGCCGGGACATCGTGAGGTGTGACTTTCGCACCAGGCTGCACCTTCTGCAGGCCGTTCACGATCACCTTCTCACCCGCCTTCAGCCCGTCTGAAACAAGCCAGGAATCCCCTACCGTCCGCGAGACCTGAATGGAACGCAGGGCGACCTTGTTCTCACCATCCACGATCATGACGTAGGGATTGCCCTTGGCATCCCGGGCGACCGCAACCTGCGGCACCAGCAGGCCGTTCGGATCAATGCCTTCCTGAATATGCGCATGCACGAACATGCCCGGCAGCAGCAGATGATCGGGGTTCGGGAAAACCGCCCGCATGACAAGCGTTCCGGTCGCAGGATCCACCGTGACTTCGGAAAGCTGGAGCTTGCCGCGCGTCGGATAATCGGAGCTGTCTTCCAGCTTCAGGCTGACAGCCGCCGCATCCGCACCACTGCGCTCAACCTGACCGTTCGCCAGCTCCCGCTTGAGACGCAGCATGTCGGCCGCTGCCAGATTGACGTCCACGTAGATCGGATCAAGCCGGGTCACGACCGCAATCGCCTGGGTCTGACCTGCCGTCAGCAGCGCGCCCGGCGTATAGAGCGTACGGCCAATCCGGCCGCTGATGGGCGCACGAACATGCGTGTAGTTCAGATTGACGGCGGCTGCTTCCACGGAAGCCTTCGCCTGCGCCACCTGGGCTTCCGCCTCACGGGCGGTTGCCAGCGTGTTGTCGAAATCCTGCGAACTTACAGCATGGGCTGCCACCAGCGGACGATAACGCTTCAGCTGACCATTGGCCCGGGCAGCCGCGGCCTGTGCATTGAGAAGCTGCGCTTTCGCCTGATCGTAAGCCGCCTGATAGGGCGCAATATAGATCTGGAAGAGCTGCTGCCCCGCCTTGACGTCCGCACCCTGCTCGAAATCACGCGAGACGATGACACCATTCACCTGCGGCCGGATCTGTGCCTGTTCATAGGCATCCGTCCGACCTGGCAGGGACGTCTCAAGCGTAACGGGCTGCGTCTTCAGCGTCACCACATCGACAGGCTGCGGCGGCATCTGGGGAGGGGGAGCTTTTTTCTGGCATCCTGCTACCAGCAGCGGCAGTGCCAGAAGCGACACCAGAAAAGTTCCCTTCCCACCCCACGGACCGACCGGAGACAGGGCGGCAGAAGAATTCAAAGACATTTTCTGAAAAGAAGGCATGATACGGCCGCTATCCTGTGATACAGAAACCCGCTAGTTTCCCGCGAGGACGGAAACTAGCGGGTTTTTTTGACAGACGTCAATTCAGTCTGTGAAATAATATCGGAGTTGATCTTGAACAGTCCGTCGAGCAGCCAGTCCGAAGACCGGAAACAGCCCTGCTGTGGCCGTCCAGCGCAGCTCGATGAAGCCGAAAGACGCATCCGGATCCTGGATGCGGCCAGTGCGGTTCTGACCACCCACGGCTATCATGCCGCGTCGATGGACAGCATCGCTGCCTGCTCGGGGATGTCCAAAAAAACCCTCTATCAGTTTTTCGACTCCAAGAAAGTTCTTTTCGAGACCCTGATCCTGGAACGGCTTTTCGCCCCCATAGATTACACGCCGCTGCCCACAGATCCCATGGAGAAACAGCTTCTGGGCCTGATGACCAGCATCGCAGCCTGCATGTTCTGCGACGAGCGCCTGAGCCTGCTCCGCTCCGTCATTACGGATACCAGCCGCAACCCGGCCGTCCGCCAACTCGTCGCAGACCTCTTCCAGCTTTCGGGCCGTGTCCTGCCAATCCAGAACTGGCTGGCTGCGCAGTCCGAAGCTGGCAGACTGGATATTCCCGACATTACCGAAGCTTCGGATCTGCTCTTCGGCATGACGCTGGGCGGCCCCATGCTGGGACGGCTCACCCACTGCAAACCCCATCGGTCAAAAGAAAACCTCGAAGAATTCATGGCGTATGGCATCAGGGTTTTCCTCGAGGGCCATCGTCCGGTCACTCAGGCCTGAAGAAGACTTACCCCCCTGCGGAAACCTGCGGTGAAGCCTCTTCACCGCCCCCTGTCAGCAGACGGAAAACACCTTCAGACGGCGTCCCTTTCATCAGTGCCCCAAATCGGGTCTGCAGGTTTTTAAGCGTCTGCTGATCCTGTGCCCTCGACGCATCCCCCCCGATTCGCAGAACGAGAGCCTGCTGTTCAGGCGAAAGCGTTTCTTTCGAAACGCCGCCCGCTCCGGGGAGACTGTCCAGCATGGGCACAAGCGCCTCAACCGCATGAGACCAGTCCCCGGCCTTTTCAGCCATCTGCGCCCGTAAGATCCACACTCGTGGATCGTGAATGGTCGCCAGCCCTGACACCGCTTCCTCCGGACGGTGATCCGCCAGTGCAATCCGCGCTTTCAGAAGCGCCACCTCCACGGACTGGCTGCTGCTTCCACCCGGAAGCGCCAGGGCAGCATCCGGAGATCCCTCGGCAAAAACCCCAAGATCCTGTCGTGCCGCCTTGAGGTCTCCCATATTGAGCTCAAGCGTCGCCAGCCGGATCCGGACATTCATCTCCTGGGCATTACTCCCGGACGCCAGAAGATCCCGCAGGGCCTCCCGCTCCTGATCCGGCAGGCCAAGTGCCTCGTAACGACGAGCCAGACCATCGAGAATGTCACCGCGCAGGGCACTGTCTGACGCTTTGAGCAGCGCATCTTTCAGAAAGGCAACCTCGTTCATGTTCTGCCGCGCGCCTGAAGACGCAGACCTGGCCATCTGCCGGATAATGTCCGTTTCCTGCACAGCGACCCTGGCAGCATCATCCGGATACAGACGCCCCCATTCCTGCACCGCCGCAGCGGCCCCTTCGAGGTTTCCGCCTTCCATCAGGGCTTTGATCTGTAGAAGACGCCCATCCTTCTCGCGTTCCGCAATCCGAAGAGCAGGCAGGATGCCATCCACCTGATCCGCAACAGCCTGCGGGGGAAGAGTCTTTTTTTCCAATGCCAGCCGGAGCGAAGCTTCACGAGCCACCGGCCAGATCAACGGCGATGGGTCATGTGCAAGAACAGAGAGCTTCGCTTCTGCATCCGGCATATTCCGCCGCGCCGCCAGCAGGGCCTTCGCCAGAGCCACCTGCGGACCGTCCGGAAACTGATCGAGCACTTTCGTGGCGCCATCACTTCCATAACGCGCGATCCACTGGGCGGCCAAAGGCAATAGCCGCTCCTTCAGCGGAGCTGCATAGGCCTGAAGAACAGGAAGTCCTGTCGCAATCAGATCCGCCGTCTGAAGACGGTCGCTTTCCGGAGATCCTGATGCGCTTTGTCCAACCCGACGGGAAGATGGCAGAAGCATCCGCATCATTCCGCGCCAGAGCTGGTCTTCCGGCGTACTCCCGCCATCTTCTACCAGCGAGGAAGAGCCCGGCCGGGCATTGAGCACCGCCGATATCTGTTGCAGCCGGCGTGCTTCGGGCTTTTCCACACCCGCGGGCCAGTCCTGCAAAGCCACGTCCATGACTTCGCCCAGAAGAGGGCCATTGCCAGCCCGTGCTGCCGCCTGCGCAACCCGCATCCGGGCACCAAAGCGATCACCCGAAGACGCCATGGCAGCAGAAGCCACACTCCTCCTGAGCGCTTCCCGCAGTTCTTCTGGGGTTCCCATCCCCAGACTGACACCGCTCAGGGACGAGCCATAGGGTTGAAGCCGGTTGGATGCCATCAGCGGAAAACTGTCCGGCCCCATCGTATCCAGGATCAGTTTCCCACCCGCCTGACGCAGCTCTATGGTATCGGAATCAGCCGCAACCACGACACCAATCAGACTGCTCCGGACCGCGAACCCGGTTCCCAGGCGCCGCATGGGCTGCTGAATGCGGCCTGAGCGCGTCATTCCAAGCAGCAGCCTTCGCCCTGAATCAGGATCATCCAGCGCGACAACCTGGGGCAGACCTTCCGCAACCGGCGGCGTGAACGTCAAGGCGTTTGCATCCTGCCCGAGCAGCATATCGGCCTGAGGCTTTACATCCATGGCAACTGACAGCGTCCACCCGGCCCCGACAGGACGAAGAACAGGATCGCGCTCGTCGGACAACGTTACGGTAATGACCGTCACATCTGACAGGATCCGGCTGGAAACAGATCTGAAAGGTCCGATCCCGGCCAGACCCGCCGTATCCAGGACATGCCGCCCCGCCGCCACGAGCACGATATTCTGCCCATTGCGGAACGCCGCAACAGACGTCAGTTCACCCAGAGGCAGCCACAGTCCGGTTGCGCCCGGGACCTGCACGGATGTTCCATAAGTGGGAGCTATCGTCGCCTGTGACTGGGTTCCGGTGACGGAAACCGGCCCAGCAGAAACCCGTTTTTCCTGTACTGCTTTTTCAGGATGCGGAAAAAGCGGCGACGGATCGTTCAGGAAAGCCCAGCCCGCAGGCAACAGCTTCTCATCAGCGGCTTTTGCAGGCGCAGTTTCTACCTTTTCAGGCTTGGCACCAACGGCTTTAGGCGCAGCCACAGCCGTTTCGAGCAGCGACAGGCTCAGTGCAGTGGCCAGAAACGCCCGTTTCATCCGTTACCACCGATCCGGGTGGCAGGCCGCGCATGAGAGTTCACAAGGAGTTGCGTGGCGAGAATGGCGCGCTGCGGGGACATTGCCTCCATGATTGCGGACGCCTTGCGCGGATTCATCCTGTTGAGCAGCGCTACGCCAACACGCAGATCAAGGATATTGAAGATTGCTGCGGCATCTTCGGGTTTCATCGCCTGATAGATCTTGACCAGCCTGTCAGCATCATCATTCCGCAGCTGGTCCGTATGCTGTTCGCTGTTCTCAAGGGCAGTCCGGGAATTTTCCAGCGCTGTCATCCGTCGCTGCAACTCTTCCTCAGCCGCATCGACAAGGCGCTGGCGGTCATTCAGTGCTGCATCACGCCGATCCAGCTCCTTTTCCCGGCTAGCGAGCTGTTCCACGAGTGCGGGATCTGCTGGCTGAGCCGTTGGTGCTGGCGCAGCTGGCACGGGTCCCTTGCAGCCCCCATGCGCACACAGATCATCCGTTTTCGGAAGAGCCATCGCTAGGGTGGGGGCAGCTCCCGCGGGCTTGGGTGCCGCCGGCGGAGCTTCTGTCGGCGCAGCGGGCGGAGCAGCTTGCGGCTGCGGCTGCGGCTGCGGCTGCGGCTGGGCCATCGCAACAGTTGTCAGAGACGAAGAAGGAGAATCCGCGTCGCCCATCAGATCACCCGCGATCGCGTAGATCTTGACCCCGAGAAGAACGATCATGAGACCGCAGGCAAGATGCAGGATACGGAAAAACATGACGTCTTATCCCTGCTTCTGACGAAGAGCGCGCAGAAGTTCACGCTCGGCAGCACTCTTGCTGCCACTGGGCTTCATGGTCCGCACTTCGTCCGGCTTCAGGCGAAGCGCAGAGCGGAACGGGGCTTCCTCGGGCCGTTCCTCAACACGGGGAGACGCCTTCATGCCTGCGGTGGCGACACGGCCGGCGGGAAGGAGAGATTCCAGTTGCTGGGCCAGCGTCTCGGAGCGTTCGCACAGCATGGCCAGATCCCGCTTCAGGCTCTTGCCGGACTCAACGGTTTTCCCCAGGGCACGCCCGACGAGTTCCGTTGTCTGGCGCAGATGATCAATGCCGGACTGAGCCTGCGCACTGCTGGACTGGAGACTGGCGATCAGGGCATCGAGCTGTCCGCGGTCACGCCGCAGGACGGAGAGGGCACGCCCCAGATAGAGACTGTAGAAAATCGTCACCAGCAGCAGCACTGACAGGGCGATCTCGATCCCAAGCTGAAATCTGTCCATGAAATATGCTCCGCTCAGCTATAGGATGTGGCACGATCCGTGCCGGGTTTCTGGTTAAGAACGTCTTCGATCTTGACGGCGACCTGCCCCTGCTTTCGCCCGACACGCCCCGTAAAAAGGACGTGTTCGCCACACCGCAGGCTGACGGAAGCATCCGGCTTGCGACGCAGGACAAGCTGATCCCCCGGAGCGAGCTTCATGATGTCTTTCAGATTCATGGTCTGCTCTTCCAGAACGGCATCCAGGGTCAGATCCGTCTGCCAGAGCTCTCGGGCGAGATGGTTTTCCCAGATGCCGTCATGACCGAATTTCTCGCCCATGAACTGCTGCAGCAGAATGTCTCTGACAGGCTCGAGCGTGGCATGGGGCAGTACGATATCCACGTCTCCGCCGCGGCCTTCCATATCGATGCCGAACCGTGCGGTAACCACCCCGTTTCCGGCCCGGCAGATCATCGCGAAACGTGAATTCATTTCCAAGCGTTCGAAATGAAAATTGACGGCGCAGAGCGGGCTGAAACTCGTTTCCAGATCATCCAGGATGATCCTGACCATCGGCTCGATCAGCGCGCGCTCAATGGCGGTATGATGCCGTCCGGTCTGGCGGCTGGCCGGAGCGGTAAGAGCGCTGTCGCCACGGACATGCCCCCCAAGAAGGGCATCGACGATGCTGTAGATCAGAGAGGAACTCAGTACGACGACGCCGTAATTGTCCCACTCTTCCGCCTTGAAGACCGCGAACATGGCCTGTCCCGGGACGTTTTCGAGGTAATCTCCAAAACGCTGTGAGCCCAGGCGGTCCATGGACGCCTCGACGTTGTCGCTGGTGAAATTGCGCAGGCTTGTCGTCAGGATTCTGGTAAAACGGTCGAAGACCACTTCAAGCATCGGCAGCCGCTCGGACGAGACACCCGATGTGCTGACCACGCGCTCGATGCCACTGCTGTCAGCAGCGCCCGTGACCACAGAATCCTTGCCGAAAAAGCTGTCGATCTCGGCCTGGCTGAGAACATGGTCTTCATCGCTGTCATGGCCCAGCCCTGCCATGCCCTGTCCAGACAGGGGAAAGGCGGCGGCGGGTATGTCCGTGCCCTGGTCCGCGAAAGCGGTATCAGCCTGTCGGTCGTCACTCACTGCACCAGCACCTCTACGAAAAAGAGATCCCTCACACGCAGGGGCGCCACGATATTGGTGATCTGTGCCAGCATCGTTTCGCGCAGCCGGTAGATACCGCTGCCGGAAAGCTCCGAAGGCTGCATTCCGTGCAGACAGGTCTGGAACGCATCCTGGATCTGCGGCATCAGGGCCGCGATATTGGCGGCGTCCTTGCCGTCCTCGACCTCAAGCCGGGCACCGATCCGGACGTATCGCGTGCGATCCGTACCGGAGTCGAGATTGGACAGAATGGTCGGAATGGTGATGGTGGTCCACTTCACCGGCTGAGGGGCAGTCTTGGCGACCGGGGTTGCCGCATGATGAAAATGCTTCCATGCAAAGGCTCCACCACCAGCCAGAAGCAGGCATGCCAGCACTGCAAGGATGATGATCTTGCGCTTACCCCCCTTCTTGACCGGGGTTTCGTTTTCCGGAGTCTCCGTCGTCACCGTTTGTCTGCCTTCTCTTTCGGACAGCGCTCATCATCGGCATAAAAGATTAACAGTGGGTTTATGATGCTCAGGAAAAGGCGAGTCTTCCTTCAGACGGGAACCATCATCCTGAGCCTTGCGGCCCTTGCAGGCTGCGCGTCCCAGCGTTCTCCGTACAACCGGTACTATTCCTCAAGCGGCGCCTATCGCGCGCCCGGTCCGGCCAGTGATCCGTGGGGTCCGTACATCATCCAGGCCGCAAACCGCTTCTCGATTCCCCAAGACTGGATCCGTGCCGTGATCCATCAGGAATCGGGCGGTCACCAGTTTCTGGACGGGCGGCCCATCACGTCCCATTCCGGGGCAATGGGCCTGATGCAACTCATGCCCCAGACCTATGCCGACATGCGCTCGCGCTACGGTCTGCGTTCAGATCCTTATGAGCCGCATGACAACATCATGGCAGGCACGGGCTATATCAGCATTCTCGCCCGGAAATACGGGGCTCCGGCCTTTCTGGCCGCTTACAATGCCGGGCCGCAGCGGCTTGAGGACTATCTGTACGAAGGGCGGCAACTGCCCAACGAAACCGTCAATTACGTTGCGAGCATCACGCCGCATCTTGGCACGCAGGTCGCCATGACAGGTCCGCTGGCGGCCTATGCCACCGCCGATCAGCTGAACGCCTCGCAGTCGGGCACGGCCCTGGCAGGCCTGGCCCCGGCCCAGACAGCGCCTGCGCCGGTCATGACGGCGTCCGCCCGCAGTGTGGGGCAGGTCTGGGCCAGCCGGCATGTCACGAGTGCCGCCGCCCAGACACCCATCGCAGCCCCCAGCGCCGTTCCGTGCAACCCGGACGATGCCTACGATCCCGATGTGCCGTGTGCCGTCCAGCCCGTCAGCACGCCCCCCCTCGCCGCACCGTCCCCGACCTTTGTTTCCAGACCTGCTGGCGATACGCTGACCATTCAGGAGCCGGTTTCTTCCCGGCCACTCCCGCCTGCCCCCGTCATTCCGACGCCCCATACGCTGCCGACACAGCCAACAGAATCGACCACCATGGTCGTCGGCTACAGGCGTCCCGGAAGCTATGGCCCCTGGGCGGTTCAGGTGGGGGCCTTCGGCAGCATCGGACAGGCGAAGTTTGCGGCCACCATGGCGCGACAGGCCGCGTTTACGTCGCTTCAGTCCGCCCGAATCGAAGTTCATCCCACTCCCAGCCATGGCACTACGGTCTGGCGTGCCCGTCTGACGGGGATCAGCCGTGTCGGAGCGGCGCAGGCCTGCTCGACTCTTTCCGGACAGGGAATGGCCTGCATGGCTGTCCCGCCGGGACATTGAAGGCACAGTCCGGGGAACAGTTTCGGCCTCAGAAGCAATCCGCGTTGGCAATGCGGTCACTTTCGCCTATGTTCCCATGCATGCCACACATAGCTGACGCGCATGAAGCGTAGGCCCTCACGGCCCGGCCTCTCTTCATGCCCCATACAGCTTTACCGACACCTTTTACGACGACTTCCCAGGACGCGCAGATGACGACAAGCCCGGCTCCCGATCACACCCCGACCCATGCAGGGGCCATCAGTGAGGAAGGCTATCACAAGGACCTCGGACGCCGTCATGTGCAGATGATCGCCATCGGTGGCGCCATCGGAACAGGGCTGTTTCTGGGCGCGGGCTCACGGCTTCAGGTGGCCGGGCCGTCCCTTGCGATCATCTATGCGATCTGCGGCGTCTTCTCGTTCCTGATCCTGCGTGCGCTGGGCGAACTGGTCATGTACCGCCCGACCAGCGGCAGCTTCGTGACCTATGCGCGTGAGTTCCTTGGCGAGCGGGCCGCATATATGGCGGGCTGGCTGTCCTTCCTGAACTGGGCCATGACCGGCATCGTCGATATCACCGCCGTGGCGCTCTACATGCATTACTGGGCGGTGTTCCTGCCGGTTCCGCAATGGGCCTTCGCGCTTGCGGCCCTGGCGATCGTCGGCACCATGAACATGATCGGCGTGCGCTATTTCGGCGAAATGGAGTTCTGGTTCTCCCTCATCAAGGTCGTAGCACTGGCGCTCTTTCTTATTGCCGGTGCCATCATCCTCGGGACACGCATGCCGGTAGCGGGCCATACGACCGGCTTTCATCTGATTACCGAAAACGGCGGAATCTTCCCGCATGGCCTGTTCTCCGCCCTCATGCTGCTTCAGGGCGTGGTGTTCGCCTATTCGGGCATCGAACTGCTGGGCACGGCCGCAGGCGAGTGCGAGGACGCGCGTGAGATCCTTCCGCGCGCCATCAACAGCGTCATCTGGCGTATCGCCCTGTTCTATGTCGGCTCCGTCATTCTGCTGGTCTGCCTGCTGCCCTGGACGGAATATCACGCTGGCACGAGCCCGTTCGTGACGTTCTTTCAGGCGCTTGGCATCCCGGGAATCGGCACCATCATGAACATCGTGGTCCTGACGGCCGCGCTTTCCAGCCTCAATTCCGGCCTGTATTCCACAGGCCGCGTCCTGCGTGCCCTTGCCCTTGGCGGCTCCGGCCCGAAGGCTCTGGGCAAGCTGAACCGCAGTTCCGTGCCTTATGTCGGCATCCTTACGACGCTGGGTGTCTATCTGGTGGGCGTGATGCTGAACTACCTCATCCCGTCGCGCGTGTTCGAAATCGTTCTGAACTTCTCGGCGCTCGGCATCATCAGCACCTGGGGCTTCATCCTGCTGTGCCAGCTCCGTCTGCGGGCTGCGATCAACCGCGGAGACATCGCGCCGACAGGCTTCAACATGCCCGGCGCGCCCTATACGACCTGGGCCACTCTGGGCTTTCTGGGCTTCGTCCTGATCATGATGGCCTTCGACTACCCGGACGGCACGATCACGATCGGCGCCATCCCCCTGATCGGTGCCATCCTGATTGGCGGCTGGCGCCTGCTGGATCGCGGTCGCCGCCACGGCTGATCCTCTTTCCCGGCACAAAAAAGGGCGCTCCTGGGAGCGCCCTTTTTCATGTCCGCATGATGCGAAGCCTCACTGCGTCCGACCGAGTTCGGACCACAGATAGGCGTAGCTCAGCGCCTGCGTCTGGGCGATTTCCTTCTGGCTCGCACCAAAACCATGACCGCCCGCCACCTGCTCCCAGTAATAATACGGCAGCTTCAGCTCGCTCATCCGCCATGCAAAACGACGGGCATGAACCGGGCCAACGCGATCGTCCTTCGTGGTCGTCTCGATGAACGGTACGGGATATTTCACATCCGGCTTCAGGTTCTGAAGCGGAGAAATCCCACGCAGGAACGCTTTCTGCTCCGGGATGGAGACCGTCCCATATTCACCCACCCAGGACGCACCCGCCGACATGTGCTCGTAATTCATCATGTCGAGCAGCGGGACTTCGATATCAACAGCCTTCCAGAAATCCGGATGCTGCGTGAACTCGACACCCATAAGCAGACCACCGTTGGAGCCGCCCTGAATCGCCAGATGCTGCGGGGAGGTCACTTTCCGGTCCATGAGATCCTTCGCGACGGAAGCGAAGTCGTCATAGATCCGCTGACGATGCGTCTTCAGCCCTGCATCATGCCAGGCCGGTCCAAATTCCCCGCCACCACGGATATTCGCCAGAACATAAACCCCACCCCGTGACAGCCAGTTATTGCCGATTCCTGCCGAATAGAACGGGAAAAGCGGCACTTCAAACCCGCCATAGGCATAAAGCAGCGTCGGGTTGGTGCCATCCAGCTTCATGTCCCGCCGATGCACGATGAAATACGGAACACTGGTTCCATCCGTCGAGCGCACTTCCTGCTGCTCCACCGTCATGTCCGAGGCATCGAACTGTGCCGGCAGCGTGTGCAGCTTCTGCACCGAAGCTGTATCGCTGTTGAGTTCCCACAGGGTGGTCGGGCTCAGAAATCCGGTCGAGACAGCATAGGCCACCGGGCTGTCCTCGTCGACGCTGGCCAGATCCACCGACATATTCTGCGGCAGCGGCAGATCCCGGTGCGTGAAACCCGTACCGGACGGCGTATAGATCGAGATCCGGCCCCGCACGTTGTCATAAAGCGTGACGATCAGATGGCCGTGGCTCGTGGACACTTCCTCGATCATCTGCTTCCCGGTCGGCGCAACCAGAAGCTGGGGCGCAACGGTTACGGCCGCCGGATCGACCAGCACCACACTCCCCTGCCGGAAAGTCTGCGTCCCGACCTTCCAGTCTTCCTTCAGCTGAACGACCAGACGGCCATTAAACAGCGCCGCCACGTCTGCCTTCAGGGGAATGGCAACCGGCGTCACCTGACCATCGCGATACAGGAACACTTTTGCCGAAAATGCGTCCAGACCTTCGCGGATCAGCGTAACCTGATGCCCCGCCCCGTCATGCAGGACTTCCGGCCCGACCTCGACGTCCTTGCGATTGCCGGTAAAGACCGTCTGCGCTTCGGCCAGAGACTGCCCGCGCTTGAGAAGCTTCACGATATACGGATAGGACGATTCCGTAACATCGGCATCTGTCCAGGGATAGCTGACCAGAAGCGTGTCCCGGTCCAGCCAGCTGGAACCCTGCTTGGCATGGGGCAGGCTGAACCCGCCTTCAACAAACTTTCCGGTCCGCAGATCGAACTCCCGGACGGTCCTGGCGTCCTCGCCCCCATCCGAAAGATGCAGCAGGCAGAGATTCTGCTGACTGTGCAGGCAGTGCACGCCCTCATAAACCCAGTTGCGCTTTTCCTTCGCCGCCAGCGCATCGAGATCCAGCGCCATCGTCCATTCCGGATGCTCGGTCGCGTAGGAATCCGGCGTTGTCCGGCGCAGGATGCCCCGCAGATGCTGGTCATCGCGCCAGAAATTGTAGATCATCCCGTCAATCTGCATCGGCGATGCCAGACGGTCGTGCGTCTGAAGCAGTTTCAGCGATGTGTTGTACAGACCCTGATACAGCGGCCCATGACCCAGAAGACGCAGGGTCCGGTCGTTCTGTGCCTTCACCCAGGACATGGCCTGCGCGCCGTCGATATCGCTCAGCCAGGCAGGGATGGTGTCGGGGGCATCGGCCGCATGAAGCGGCGTGAACATGCTGCCCGTCAGCAGAGCGGCCAGGCCGACACGGCGGAAACTGCGGAGAACTCTCACTGTCACAACACCTTCTGATTGTTTCAGAAGGAGACTGTCATTCCACCACCGAAACCGCAAGTGTCGCCCCCGCAGGCGGCAGCCAGACCAGACAGGTCGTCCCTTTTCCCGGCGCACTCGCAATCCGCAGTCGCCCGCCATGCCGGTCCAGAATGTGCCGCACGATGGACAGACCCAGCCCTGTCCCCTGCCCGGCACCGTCCGTCGGCGCGCCCACACGGTAAAAACGCTCGGTCAGGCGAGGCAGATGATGCGCTTCCATCCCGCAGCCATTGTCCTCGATCCCGAGAATGACGCCTCCATCAGCAGGCCAGCGATCATCCGGACTGGCCGCACGCCGTGCGGACAGGGTGATGGTCAGCGGATCGCCCTCCTGTGCGCCATAACGCAGGGCATTTTCGATCAGGTTGAGCAGGACCTGCACCATTTCATCTTCGTCAGCGCGAACCAGCAGGTCGTTCTCGATCTCCAGCTTCAGAGTGCGCCCTTCCTGCTCGAAACGTGGCGCAACTTCCCCGAGCACCACCGCCATGAGATCGGCCACGTCCACCACGTCCCGGGGGCGCTGATGCTCATGCGCCTGTACGCGCGACAGGTACAGCAGACGGTCGATCAGCCGTTTCAGCCGCTCGGACTGCTGGCGCATGATGTCGAGGAACTGATGCCGCATGACCGGATTTTCCCCGGCCGCCCCCTGCAACGCATCGATGAACCCGCTCAGCGAGGCAAGCGGCGTGCGCAGCTCGTGGCTGGCATGGGCGACGAAATCCATGCGCATCCGGTCCGCAGCCTGCGCCTCGCTCCGGTCGGTCAGCACCACCAGAACACGCCTGTCCTGCCCCTTTCCGCCCGGGAGCCGGCGCAGCATCAGGTGAAGCGTGCGCGGAACCGGCACATCGAGCGTAAAGGTCGTGGAGCAGACCGGCGGCAGATCCCCCCGATTGCTGCTGCCTGATGGACTGGCCGGAACCGGTGCCCGCAACGCCGCGGAAAGTGCGGCGCGCGCTGCAGGGTGACGCAGGATGGCGCCAACCGTTTCCCCGAACTGGGACGCTGCCTCCTCGTTGACCTGCACGATCGCGCCAAGCCCGTCCAGCACCACGGCGCAGGCTGGCAACGGATCAACCGGCAGGTCGGCCGGCGACACAGGTGTCAGATAATCGTCAGGCGGAGACGTCGGCACCCGCGGCTGGCGCAGAAGCAGCCAGACCGCCAGCACCCATCCCGCCAAGGCCACGCAGACGAGGACCATGCCCACCTGCAGGGGCAGCGTATCCGCTGCAGGCGGCAATCCTCCCGGCGGCACGCGTCAGCCGCCGTCCGTCGTCGGGCCGTCATCCAGGGCATAACCGGCCGCGCGCACGGTCCGCACCAGATCGACTTCTCCCGGACCGTTGATGGCCTTGCGCAGACGCCGGATATGGACGTCGATCGTCCGGATCTCGACATGGATGTTCTGGCCCCAGATCCGGCGCAGCAGATTCTCGCGGGAGAATACCTTGCGCGGATTGCGGATCAGCAGGTCCAGCAGGCGGTATTCTGTCGGTCCGAGCGACAGCATCCGCCCGGCCCGCTCCACGCGATGCGTTTCGGGGTCCAGCGTGATGTCCGCAAAGGACAGACGGTCATAGGAAGACTGATGCCGCCGCAGCAGCGCCCGCAGGCGCGCATCGAGCGTATCGATGCTGCATGGCTTCATCAGATAGTCGTCCGCACCCGTATCCAGCCCGCGGATCGCATCCTGCTCGGCCGAACGCGCCGTCAGGAGCAGGACCGGAACATCGCGCAATGCGGGATTGGCGCGGATCCGGCGACACACATCCAGCCCGGACAGGCCCGGAAGCATCCAGTCCAGCACCACGGCATCCGGACGGGCCGTCTCAAGCACCAGAAGGGCCGCTTCCCCGTCCTCTGCCGTCTCGACGCGGTATCCGCGCTGCTCGAGATTGTAGCAGGTCATCAGAAGCAGGGCCGGATCATCTTCGACCAGAAGAACAAGCCCCTTGGCACGCGCCAGCGATGGTCCCTTCACCGGACGTCAGGCTCCTGCATCGTCTCTGCCACCGTCAGGGCCGACGCCGGGGCCCCGCGCGGACGCAGGGACGGCAGGTTGTCGCCCGTCACGGCATAGAATACGCGCTCGGCGATGTTGGTCGCATGATCGCCGATCCGCTCGAGGTTCTTGGCGATGAACAGCAGTTCCGTGCAGGCGCGGATATTGCGGGCATCTTCCATCATGTACGTCACGAGTTCGCGGAACAGCGCCGTGTAATACTCGTCCACGGCACGGTCCGAATGCCAGACTTCCATGGCGCGGTTGGAATCCTGCTGCGTGATGGCATCAATCGACCGGCGCAGGTTTTCCTGCACAAGACGCCCCATGCTGCGCAGACCCGAAAGCGAAATCTGGTTTTCCGGCATCCGGATCCGCAACGAACGCCGCGCGATGGACGAGGCGTAATCGCCAATGCGCTCCAGATCGCCGGTGATCTTCAGGGCGGCTACGATTTCGCGCAGATCGCCTGCCATGGGGCTGCGAAGGGCCAGCAGGCGGATCGCCAGGCCTTCGACCTCGCGTTCGAGCTGGTCGACTTCCGGATCCTGACGCGCGGCCGCATCCGCGGCTTCCTCGTTACGGTCCGCAATGGCGGACAGCGCGAGGGCCACCTGATTTTCCACGATGCCGCCCATCTGCGCCATCATGGACCGGAGCTGGCCCAGCTCCTGCTCGTAGCTTTTGACGATGTGAGATCTGTCAGCCATGACGCGTTATCCAAACCTGCCGGTGATGTAGTCCTGGGTCTGCTGCTGCTTCGGATTGGTGAACATCCGATCCGCGCTGTCTACTTCGATCAGCCGTCCCATATAGAAGAATGCCACCTGGTCCGCGCAACGCGCAGCCTGCTGCATGTTGTGGGTCACGATCGCGATCGTGAACTCTTCCTTGAGTTCGTCGAGAAGCTCTTCGATGCGCGCTGTGGAGATCGGATCCAGTGCCGAGGTCGGCTCGTCGAGGAGCAACACTTCCGGACGTGTCGCAATCGAACGGGCGATGCACAGACGCTGCTGCTGACCACCGGACAGACCGGAAGCCGGAGCGTTCAGACGGTCCCGGACTTCGTTCCACAGTGCCACGCGGGTCAGCACGTCCTGCACGCGCGCGTCCATCTCGGCCTTGTTCAGCTTCTCGTGCAGACGCACACCGAAAGCGATGTTGTCATAGATCGACATCGGAAACGGCGTCGGCTTCTGGAACACCATGCCCACGCGGGCACGCAGGATGTTCAGATCCAGATCGCGCTCCAGAACATTGCGCCCGTCGAAAATCACCTCGCCCGTCGCGCGCTGGCCGGGATACAGGTCGTACATACGGTTGAAGACCCGCAGCAGCGTCGATTTACCACATCCGCTCGGCCCGATCATGGCCGTGACACGGCGGGCCGGGAAGTCGATCGAAATATCGTGCAGGGCGTGGTTTTCGCCGTAGTAGAAGTTCAGGTTGCGGACAGCCAGCGCCACTTCAGGGCTTTTCGCCACCTGCGGATCAGTCTCGGTCATCATGGAATCCTGTATCATCCCCTGCCTTGTTCCCAGGGTCATCCGCGTCGCGCCGAAACGCGGACGGCAATGTTGATGGCCAGCACACCCATCGTCACCAGAAGCGCGCCGGCCCAGGCCAGCTGTACCCAGTCTTCATAGGATGCACCGGCATACTGGTAGATCGTCACCGGCAGGCTCGCCATCGGCCGGTTGAGGCTGAAAGACCAGTTCTGGTTGCCGAGCGACGTGAACAGCAGCGGCGCCGTTTCACCGCTCACCCGGGCCAGAGCCAGAAGAATACCCGTCAGAACGCCCGTCTTGGCAGAACGCAGGCACAGAGAAAGCGTTACCCGCCAGCGTGTCGCGCCCAGAGCTGCCCCGGCCTCGCGCATGGACGTCGGGACAAGCCGCAGCATGTCCTCGGTCGTGCGCACGATGATCGGCACCGCCAGGATTGCCAGCGCAACGGAGCCCGCAAGTGCGGAAAAGTGGCCAAACGGCGCCACCAGGACCTGATAGACGAACAGGCCCACCAGAATTGACGGCACCGACATCAGCACGTCGGACACAAAGCGGACGCAGGACGCGAACTTGTTGGTTTCTGTCCCGTATTCCGAAAGATAGATCCCGCATCCAAGGCCAAGCGGCGTCGCCATCAGCAGCGCCATGAAGGTCTGGATCAGGCTACCCACGATCGCGTTCGCCAGCCCCGAAGAGGAGCCGGGCGGCCCCATCGGCTTCATGATCGCGGCGGCAGACAGACCGGCAAGTCCGCGTGACAGCAGCGTCCACAGAATGGATGCCAGCACCAGCACGAGAATGCCGGCCATCACCATGCCAAAAGCGGTCGCCAGATGATCGGCGCGGCGCCGACGGGCTGCGCGCGGGTTGGGCTTCCAGCCGGTTGTGGAGACGACGGTTTCGCTCATTTCGTATCTCCCCGCAGCATCCGCGCCAGCGCCAGGCTCGCAAAGGACAGCAGCATCAGGATGAAGCCCAGCGCCAGCAGCGCGGACAGACGCAGCGACCCGGCCGGGCTTTCCGGGAACTGAAGGGCGATCAGGGACGCCACCGTACTGCGGGGCGCAAACAGCGACCAGCCGACAGCCGTCACGTTTCCGATCACGAAGGTCACGGCCATGGTTTCACCCAGGGCACGCCCCATCCCGAGGACGATCGCACCGATCATGCCCGTCCGGGACCAAGGCACCACGACCTTCCACATCACGTCCCATCGCGTGGCGCCGAGGCCATAGGCGCTTTCACGCAGCATGGCGGGCATGGCGGCAAACACGTCGCGCATCACGGCCGTCATGAAGGGAGCGATCATGACCGCCAGCACCAGACCGGCCGTCATGAGGCCCGTGCCGAAAGGCGCGCCATGAATAATGAACCTGATCCCCGGAACATGCCTGAAATGGTGGGTCAGGAAGGGCTGGACCGTCCGCGCCATGAAGGGAACGATCGTGAAGAAGCCCCACATGCCGAAGATGATGGAGGGCACAGCAGCCAGAAGCTGCACAGCCGTTCCAACGATCGCGGCAATCCGGGGGGGAGCCATCGCCGTCAGCCAGAACGCCGTCCCGAACGCCAGCGGCAGGGCAATCGCCACACCAATCAGCGTGCTGACGATGGTGCCGAACAGCGGCGCCCAGGCCCCGTACTGGTCAGCGACCGGGTTCCAGACATCATGGAAGGCAAACCCGAGACCGAACGTCCGGAAAGCCTGGCTGCCTCCCACGCCCATAAGGACCACAAGGCCACCCAGCACCACCAGAACCAGAAGCGCCGAAGCGGCGACCAGAAGGTGAAATGCGGTATCGGGCCCGCTGCGGCGGCTTCCACTGTGGGAAAGACCGGCCTTGTCGCGTGCCTCTTCGGGCTGCGTGGCTGTGGCAAGGGTCATGCGTGAGGAGCTCTGACTTGAAAAACGGGCATTATCCGGCAGCTTCAGCCACCACACCAGTGCATTAGCCGTCCTGTCATGGAAGAACAACCGGAACAGGAAGGACACGGGATGAAAGATTTATGTCATCCCCGCAGGCTATGGCCGTTACAAACCGCCCTGAACAGTCAATGGAACGGGCTGGGAGCAGCTCCGAAAACCGCATCCGGCAGCAGATCATAAAATTGCCGCTCCGAACCTGAATTCGCAAGGCAACCGTGGCACGGATGACACGTTTGAATGAACGCCGGCCCCGAAACCCCAAGGGGCGCGAGAAGATTTTCACGACCTGAATCCAAGCTTCGGGTCGCATTCCGATGTTCAGGAGTAGTCCAATGGTTTCCAGAACCGACCGCCACGTGACGCAGAACAACACGGCGGACAACACCAAGAATGTTTCCATCCAGACGCTGAACGCCCGTCTTTCCGACCTGATCGACCTGGCGCTGATCACCAAGCAGGCCCACTGGAACCTCAAGGGACCGCAGTTCATCGGCGTTCATGAAATGCTCGACGGCTTCCGTTCCAGCATCGATGGCTTCTCTGACACAGTCGCCGAACGCGCTGTCCAGCTTGGCGGGACGGCACTGGGGACCGTGCAGGATGTTGCCAAGAACAGCGCCTGCAAGCCTTATCCCACCAACATCTATCGCGTGGCCGACCATCTGGCGGCGCTGATCGACCGCTACGCGACGGTTGCCAACAACATGCGTGAATCCATCAAGGTGACGGACGAGGCAGGCGACGACGATACGGCCGACGTTTTCACGGAAGTGTCCCGTGGCCTCGACAAGCATCTCTGGTTCCTTGAGGCTCATGTTCAGGAGCCGACGGGCCAGATGCGCGATGGCGATCACAAGGGAAGCCGGAGCTGATCACCCCCGGTTCCGACTGACCCTTCCAGCGCCCCGCAGGTCTCATGCGGGGCGTTTTTCTGTTCAGAGACAGCGCTCAAGATGCTCACGGGCAAACACCAGCTCCGGGGCCTCCCGCGTCCAGCGTTCCACCACCTCCGGCTGCGGCGGAATAGCGGCCTGTGGCGGCTCCTGTTGTGCCACGGTCGGCTCCGAGGCCGCCTGAAATGAGGCCCCCTCGGGAAGTACGGGTGAGATCAGGGCAGCCAGATGTTCGAAATCACGCGTCTGCAACGGTCCCGGCGCGACGCCCGGTTTCTGCTGGACGATCCAGTCCTTCGTCAGCTCCCTCAGATTGCCCCATTCCCGCTCCCCCTCCGGTGAGGGCGGGCTCGACATTCCTGCCTGTGTCGCCACTGCAAGAGCATGAAGATCCGGTTCCGTAAGCAGGGACGGATGGGATGACACGTCTTTTCTGCACACCCAGCGGCCCAGAGCGCTTTTCAAAACCGATACGACGTCATTCACCATTGTAACTTCTCCCTGCCTCATTTTGCCCGATTCCCTGTCCGAACGTCAGTCGGTCGGACCTTCGGAATACAGAAAAATCGTGAAAAAAACGGGAAATATCCAAAATCACACCAAGACCATTGATAAATACAATCGCGTTACATTATGATTAACGACAGATACCCGCAGACATTATAGTATAAATGGTTAATAAATACTTAATTCAGAAGCCATTAGCTCACCAGATTCGACGTATGTCAATATACTTCATTCCTGCCATGACCATCAGGCGGTTGCCTATTACGAGAAGCATGGCGCGTCGACAGTCGAGCACGCCTTTGCCATCGCCAATATTCTTCATATTCACAGCAAGGTTCTCGAAGCTTCCTATTTCTACAGGGTGGCTTTCGATCTGCACGGCAAGACGCAGACGGAATTTCCACTACCCCAGTCTCTTCTTCAGGTCAGACTGCTATGTCTGCTGAAATCTTCCAATGCGCCGCCACCGGAGGAACTTGAGGAACTGGCGACATATTCACCTGCGCTCGCCAATTACATTCAGGGTATCCAGATCGCATGGCAGGATGGGAAAGTCGGACAAGGCCTTGATCTCATCGGAAATGCTTTTGAAATATTTCATTCCGGAGAAGAAATAGACAGACTTTATCTGGAACTGGCCCTGCGGTACCCGCCTGTCGGCCTCAGGAGCGGGGAAGATATCGCCAGTCCGAACCCGATCCCCTCTCATCTTTACATGTATTGGGATTGTGACCCACCGGAAGAAATCAGGGACAATATCCGGTACCATCAGGAACTGCTCGGAACCCGGTTTACGATCTTCGATCGCGAGTCCGCCACGAAATGGCTCTACGATCATTACGGCAAGGAAATTGCCGAGATCTTTCGCAAGGTCCGCCATCCCGCCGAAGGTGCCGATCTGCTCCGCCTGTATGTCATCATGGTCAATGGCGGATGGTGGCTCGATGCCGATCTACGGATCCGTTCCCTGGAGGCCTGGAAGAAGCTCACGACCGGCAGCATCAAGGAGTGTCATCTTTTCACGACACATAACTACGTACTGCATAATGACTTTTTCGGCGCCGCCCCGAGCAATGGCATCGTTTCCAACGGCGCCATGATGGCGCTGATCAACACATTTGAACATTGCGGGCTGTATATTGCCTTCAAGACAGGCCCCAGCGTCCTCAACAGGGCTGTCAGCCGTGCGATCTACAATGCGCTGCAGAGTCACAGACCCCTCTGCGACCTTCAGATTGACGACCAGCACCAGTTCGATGAGACGGTCGAGGAATATGAGGTCACTTACAAAATTCACGGCGCAAGCTGGCATAGCGCCTGAGGCGACAGAAGGGTCTGAACCCTCCTGTGTCCTCTTTCAGGACCGGTGCGTTTTCGTGATCCGGTCGACCAGATCGTCGTAACGCTGCAGATAGTCGTTCAGACAGAGTTCGGCCTCGGCGTAACGCCGGGCTTCCTGCCCCAGACGACGGGCCGTCCTGCGATCATCCAGAAGCGCAAGCGTGGCTTCGGCGATCTTTTCGGGCTCCAGAAACGGCACCAGCCGGCCCGTGACGTCATCCGTAATGAACTCACGCACCGGCGCCGTGTCGCTTCCGATGATCGGGCAGCCCGTGGCCATGGCTTCGCGCAGGGACCAGGAGGCGACGAACGGATAGGTCAGATACAGATGGGCATCCGAACGCCGCAGAAGGGCGCGGAAATCGTCATATTCGACCTTGCCGACAAAATGCACGCGCTCGAGATCCAGTCTGTCTCCCAGTTCGCGGAGCATGACTTCGCGCCAGCTTCCGCCATCCGGCGGTAGCGTGCCATAGCTGACCCTGTCTCCGCCGACGAGAATGACATGCGCGTCCTTGCGTTCGGAAAGAATACGGGGGAGCGCGCGCATGACGACGTGGAAGCCGCGATAGGGTTCTAGGTCACGGGCCACATAGGTGACGAGCGGGGTTTTGGGCGTGATCCGGACGTCCTTGATGACAAGGTTGCGCCGTCTGGCCTGCGGTTCGGGGGAGCAGAGCTCCAGATTGACGCCTTCGCGCAACAGGGAAATCTTTTCCTGCGCCCAGACAGGATAGGTTCCGAGCTGGAACTGCGTGGGGCACTGACCATACCCGTTCGCCAGGCAGAGCGCCTGCAGATTGATCGCGTTCTTGACCCGCACGGACGCGGCAAGCTCCGGGGAAGGAGGAAATTCCGGGTCGAACCCCACGTCGTTCTGGTCGGCGTGATAGAAGAACTCAAAATATCCGAGAATTGGGCAGTCCGGAAAGACATCGACCAGATTGAGCAGTTCACCCCAGCCGTGATGGCCGATGATGATATCAGGCTCATACCCCAGCCCCTTGAGCGTTCGGGCGGCCGTTGCGACGGCTTCGGCACGGAGCAGGCCGTATTCGAATTCCCTCAGGCTGCGATGGGTTTCCATCGAAGGCAGGCGCGGCACGCGGTAAATGGCGCGGCGGACACCGGGAATATGATTGCTGTTCGCTTCGGAGATGAAGACGATCTCATGACCCTGCGCCAGAAGATGGCGGACAAAATGCAGGAACTGTCCTGGAAAATTCTGGTGGACGAATAGATAACGCACGTCTTCTCCGGAGCGACAGGACGCCTCTGCGGTTTCCTGTTCGCGCACGGAGAGGACAGCAGATGACAGCGGTTTTCAAAGACGACCGGAGAGGGAAAGTTCCCTCGCCGGTCACTTGGTCGGGCATCAGCGACGGATCAGGATGCCGGGGTGGACTTGCGCTTTCTGGGGGGTGCCGTCTTGGCCGGTGCTGCGGCGGCTTTTGGAGCGCGGGGCTTCGCTGCGGCTTTGGCGCGGGTCGCTTTGGGAGCGGCCTTGGGCGCTGCGGTTTCCTCGCCCTCGGGCAGGATTTCCAGCAGGAAGGCTTCCAGCGGCGCCAGGCTTTCGGCTTCCAGCGCCTCGGAACCGTCCACGGGTCCAAGACGCGTACCGTCCGTGAACGTCGCCGTCAGACGGATCCGGTGCGTCTCGGCGGACTTGCCCTTCAGGCGGACGCGCAGACCCAGAATCGGGAGCGCCATGCCCCGTGAACCGCAGTACTGGCCACCTTCAGCCCACGGAGACAGCCAGCCCTTGCCGAGAACGGCCTGATATTCGATGTCCGACGCCGGGATGCCCTCTTCGGGAGCGACGCTGAAACCTTCGATCCAGCTCTGGCTGCCGGGGACGCCCATCCAGTGTCCGATGCCGCTCGTGACATCGCCACGGCGCTGGATATGGGCGGAAATATCCTTCGAGATCTTTTCCGCAACGGTCTCAGCCATTTCAGCGGCAGCCGATGCGGCCACCGGAGCCGGAGCCGCGGCCGGCTGGGGCGCAGGCTGTGCGGGAGCCGAGGTTACGGGCCCGGCAAGCTGTGCCACCTGCAGACGCGGTGCGGCATGCGTGCTGCCCGGTTCCTGATAGGTGGTCACGAGAACAGCAGCCGGGCCGCGCATCACACGGACCAGCGCAGCGCCGTTCGAACCACCGATCCAGCCATCTTCCTCGAAGGTGCTGACGGTCACGATCCCCGGCGGCGTCCCCGGAGCACGCGAAATCCGGACTCCCGGCAGTCCGGCCGGACCTGCGGGCGCCTGGCCGGCAGCATGGAAGATGCAGAAAATACCTGCATCCAGAACCATCATGTGTGCACCGGCTTTGAGGTCGATGACCCGGTTCTGTCGTGGTGCTTCGGCGGCGTTAGACATTCCCTACTCCCAATTGCGTCCGTTCTTGCGGGCAATAATACTGGCATGTTTCATAAACTGTCACGAGTGGTCATGACAGTTACAAGCAGCAGCCCGACGATGCGTTGCACCAGTTTTCATAAATACCGGCTTCTCTTTCGGCATTATAGTGGCCTGTTTCGATAAGAAAGGTAAATCACCCGTCATCATACTGCCCCCCATCGCCCCAACAAAATCATGGCAAGCTGGTAGGGTGCGACACCGAGGGGCACCGCAAGACCGGTCGCGCTTCTTCTGACCCGTTCGGCCTGCGCGCCCAGGTCAAAGCAGACCGCTTCCAGCCCGCTGCGCCAGACCTGCCCCAGGGCGTAGCACCATGTTTCGGGCGCGATGGAGGGGATCAGTCCCACATCCGGCTGCTGCTGACGGATCAGGGACTGGACCTCGTCTTCGCGATATTCCCCCGTTACCCGGACACCTCGTGAAATCAGCGCATCGTCGTCATGCGTATGGCCCACCAGAGACAGCACAATGGGCAGGCGATGGGTCTGGATCTCGGTCGCCAGCGCCAGCAGGACGTCATAGCCTTTCCACCGGCTGATTCCCCCCACGACACAGACCCTGAGCGGCTGCCCGCGCGTCGCATGACGATGGGGCATGATGTCTTTGTGAAGCGCCGCATCGTCTTCCAGCGGCAGGGCTTCGATACTCAGACCGGGGAAATGGCGGCAGATACGCCGGACCGTATCGTCGGAAGGCGCCATGAGCCTGCGTGCGCCGGATAACTCGCGGGTGGAGCGGGCCAGAAGATCGGCAATGGAGAGGTCTTCACCGAGATAGCTTCCCCATCGTGCCACACAAAGTTCACATCCCGCCGGGTCCGGTTCGCCGCAGTACCGCCCTGCCCCGTCACAGAGCGAGATTCGCGGGCAGAACCAGACATGATCATGAATGAAGACGTCATACGGAACGCCAAGCGCCTCATGCATGGTCCGGATGCAGGGGGCGTGACCGATCAGATGGTGCCACTCCACAGCCCGGACACGCAGGGCAGTGAGCAGGTCCAGCAGGGACGGCAGTTCATCCGGGAGATGGTATTTCAGGTTGGGAAAGCGTTTTCCATCAAGGGCATATTCGAGCAGGCAGCCGCTTTCATGTGGACGAAGGGCGAGAGCAAGCACACCATCCGCCTCGAAAGCCTCCGACCGCTCACGCACGACCCGCCCGACGCCGCCGCCCGCATCATGCTGGACCATGAGAATGGCAGGCCGGCCTGCGCCCTGCTGGAGCAGTCGTGCGGCATCCAGTCTGCGCCGCGTTTCGTGCAGGGGATCGGCGGCAATGAAACGCCCCACGAGGGCCTGATAGCCGGGGTGCAGGGCATTGAGGATGTCCAGATTCCGCGCGCCGAGAGCGTTTCGGGCGGTTCCGAATGACGCAGATCCGACATGGGCGACGTAAAGCTCCGGCGCGGCCAGATGCCGGAAGCCCCGCGCCGTCGCACGGAGGCAGAAATCATTTTCCTCGCCATAGCCCTGAGCAAACAGGTCTTCACGGAAGAGACCCGTTTCGGCCAGACACTCCGCCGAAATCGCCATGCAGAACCCGTGGGCAGTGGGCAGGTCGATCTCCGTGGAGACGGCCCCATTCTTCTGGCACAGCCGGTCCATCGCGCGCATTTCCGCAAGGGACGGAACCGGATTGGAACGCTCCGTGGACGGGTAGGACAGGATGGTCGCATCATTGGAAAGTGGCGTGACCGTGCCAACATCCGATCCTGCAAGCCTTGCCCGCAACCGCTCGACCCAGCCTGCGGGGACGAGCGTGTCGCTGTTGAGAAGCAGGATGTCCCGCCCTGCCGCCGCGCGCATTCCGTCATTGGCGGAGATCGGAAAACCCCGGTTCCGGTCGTGACGGATGAGGATAATCCGTCCGTCCTCCGCCAGTTGATCAAGCGCCTGTGCGAGAGAGGGCTCCGGGGTTGCATCATCCACGACGATCACCGGCACATCCGCCGGGCAGGTCGCAAGAACGGTCCGCAGGCAGGCCATGGTCCGGACCCGGTCAGCATAGACCGGGATCACGACCGCACAGCCTGGGCTCTGGCGCGGAAGATGCGGACGCATCCTGCCCGGCTGGATCTTCACAGGACGTAACCGTGCCGGCAGACCCCGTGTCTGCCCCGAAACCAGTTTCCCCACCAGAGGATCAACGGGAGCACCCGTCAGAAGACGGCCGTTTTCGTTCCACAGCTCAAGGGGACCCTCATCGCGTTCGGGGCACTCTTTGGCCGGAACGTGAAACACCCGGTAGCGCGCCAGGGGGACATCGCTGTCCACATCCTGCGCGAAGTCCTCAGCCCGGAGGGTGGAGCCGTTCCAGAGTGTGATCACCGGGACATGCTCGGGTTCGGCCGGCGTCCAGATCCAGCCCCTCAGGCCATCCGCCGCCGCTTCCACAAAGGACTCGCACCGGGTCAGGGCGGCGATATCCAGCGGGCTGCCGAGAACATGCCGACGGCCGACGCGGACCGCCAGATGCCGTGCTGAGCGCCAGCCTTCCGGAAGGTCATACCGGCCGCCCGTGGCACCCTGTGCGATTTCCCGCCCATCAAGAAACAGACGGACTGGGCGGGACGTCCCGATATGGACGATGCCCGCATTAGACGCCGTCATCCATCCCGGCAGCCCTGCGGAAACTGCGATCTGTTCCGCCAGAGGATAGGTTTCCGGGGTCGCATGAAAGGCGGACAGGGCCGCCTGCATCCGGATTGTGGCATCTTCCATGCGCTGCAGCCGCGCCAGACAGACGGCTTCCAGAAACGCGGCTTCCCGCAGCCCGAAATCCTGACGCAGATCTTCCATGCGGACCAGGCAGTCCATGAGCCTGCCCGCGGAAAGACAGGCCAGCCCGACGGACCATTTCAGATTGGGGTTATGCCGCGACATCCGTTCGGCCCGCTCCAGCCAGAACAGGCCAAGCGATGTGTTTCCGGCCTGAAGGGCGGCCTGCCCCCGGGCAAAGGCTTCCTGCGCTCTGCGGCTCATGGCCTCACGCCACAGGGCGCGGTCCTCGTCGCTGACAGTCCGCCCGAACCCGGCAAACGCTGCGCCGGGGGTCTTCGGACCGGGGGGAGGACGATCAGCAGACACGGAAATCAGTCATCGCCGTCCGGCTGCGCTTCGTCCAGAAGGGCGAGTTCCGCTTCAGCGTCCCTGATATTCTGCGCTTTTGCCCGCTCCAGCCAGATGCGACCTTCCACCGGGTCCGTCACACCGGCCAGTCCGCGCACGAGATAACGACCAAGCATCATCTGGGCGAGGCCGTTTCCTCGCTGGGCGGCCTTGCGGAACCACAGCTGCGCCTGCGGGCGGTTCTCGGGGACGTCATGGCCGCCGCCATACATCGCGGCCAGCGAGAACATGGCGTCCACGTTGCCGCTCTCGGCGGCCTTCCGGTACAGCGTCAGGGCTTTTTCATGATCCTGACGGCCGTTGATGCTCCCGTCCACGAGCAGCCCCGCCACAGTGACCTGTGCCTCGGCCATGCCCGCATCGGCGGCCTTTTCCATCCAGTAGAGCGCCTGTGTGGGATCGGGCTGCACGCCCCGTCCTTCTAGCAGCATCCTGCCATACCAGTACTGCGCGTTGACGACACCATCGGCGGCTTTCTGCATCCAGCGGGCCGCTTCACGCCCGTCCTTCGTGCCAGTCACGCCTTCGGCAAAGCACACACCCAGATTATAGGCCCCGACCAGATCGCCTTTTTCGGCGGCTTTTTCGAAACGGGCATGCAGGGCCTGTTTTTCATCAGGGGTTGCGGACGCTCCGGCGAGAATCAGGTTCCCGAAATCCGCATCCGCATGGGCGTCTCCCGCTTCCGACGCGACCTTGAACCAGTGCGCCGCGACATCGGGGTCCTGATGGACACCATTTCCTGTCAGATAGAGCAGCCCGAGGGCCCGTGCGGCGCCGGCATGTTTCTGCTCGGCCGCCAGACGGTACCATTTGGCGGATTCCACAAGATTGGGAGGCAGATCGCCGCCATTGGCACACAGATCACCAAGCAGGGCGGCGGACTGCGTATCGCCATTCGCTGCGGCGCGCTTCAGCCAGGTTTCAGCCCGGCCGTAATGCCGGGGCGTGCCCGTTCCTTCCAGCAGCATCAGCCCATAGCGCGCCTGGGCCGTTACGATGTTGCGTTCCGCCGCCTGATGGAAATAACTGGCAGCCTTTCCGAGATCCCGGGGCACACCCGAGCCTGACTCGTACATCCTGCCCAGAATATCGAAAGCCGTGCCGAGACCGCCTTTCGTCGCTGCGGTCAGATGCCTGGCGGCGGCAGACAGGTCCTCGTCTGAATGGGCCTCATGGAGAATGGAAAGCGCCACACCAAGATGGCCCTGCGAACACCCTGCGGCCGCGGAACGGTCGTACCAGGACCGGGCCTGCGTCAGATCGCGCAGGTCTTCCGGTCCATTGGTCAGGATATATCCCAGAAGGGCCTGTGCATCCGGGGAACCGGCATCCGCAGCGATTTTGGCCCAGCGCAGACCAAGATGGAAATCCGGATGTCTTGGGCCTGCCTGCGGCACATGCGAGAGATCCAGCCCCTCGCTGGCCGTGCGGATTTCAAATCCTTCGGGCAGGCCCACTGTATAAAGCGTGGCCAGCACGAAGGCCGCTTCAATATGCCCTGCCTCGGCGGCCTGATAGATCCACCGGGCGCCATCTTCGAGACTGGGTGGAACCCCAAGCCCGTCCAGATAGGCGCGCCCGACCCGGAACGCGGCCTCCGCGTCTCCTGTGGCGGCGATGCGGCTGAGAAGCGCGAACCCCTGAACAGCCTGACCGGTTTCCGTGAGATGGATCGCATATTCCAGCTTGCCCCGGGAGGAAAGAAGAGCGGAAAGGCGACGTTTGAACGACATGAGCGACACAGATCCTGAATAACTGTCATACAGGAACGCCCGGTCTGCGCCGGGCGTTCCTTTGAGCGCTTCTGGGGACGCTCCGTGCTTTTATTATGGCTCTCTCATACCATTCGTAAGTGCCGGCGTAATCCTGTTGAACAGATACTGCAGCACGGTCCGTTTTCCGACATCGATATCAGCCGTAAGGGACATGCCCGGCATCGGATGGAAGAAGGAGGGCTGCCCATGCAGGGTGTAACGGTCGATCCGCAGACGGACGCGATAGACACCTGAAGCGGTGGTATCATCGGCAGCCCCACTTCCGTTTGCACCGCCACTGCCGTTCTGGGAGGAAGGTGTGAAAGCATCCGCACTGATGACGCGAACCGTTGCCTCCGCACCGCCGTACTGATCGTAGGGGAAGGTTACGAATTTCAGCAGCGCATGATCACCGACCTGAACGAAACCTACATCCTGCGAACGCAGGACGGCTTCCATTTCAAGGCCGTAGCCCGTGGGAACGAGGGTAATGAACTGCCCGGCAGACTGAAGGACGGAGCCTACTGAGCCCTGTGCGATGGTCAGGACAATACCGTCTTCCGGAGCGCGCAACAGAACAAGATCCTGACGAAGACGCGCCTTTTCATAGGCACTGCGGTATTCAGCCAGATGATGCCCGGCTTCGGTCAGGTCCGAATAGATCTTGGCCTGCCAGTTCCCGATATATCCGTCACGCTCGGCCTTCATGGCGGCCAGCTTCTTTTCCGCGGAGTTGGCGCTCTGCTGGGCAGCGATCTCCGCACGCTCGGCTTCCATCAGCTCCGTCTGGGCGCCCAGGGTCGAAAGACGGGAGCCGACCTGATCGGCCTGTTCCCGCTGTCGCATCTGCAGGACCTCGGACGCAACGCGCATCTTGCTGCCATACATGGCCGCATTGGCCCTGTAGCCCTGAATATCGCTTTCAAGACTGGCGATCTGCTGGGCGTAATTCTCGACATGCGCCTGATATTCGGTCTTGCGGCGCATGAAGGCAGCGCCCTGCTCGACCGAAGCAGGATCGTTCAGATTGACATGATAGTCCTGTCCCGCGGCTTCCGCTTTCAGACGGTCATATTCCGCCTGATAGGCATCACGCTGCAGATGCATGTTCGTGATGTCAGCCTCAGTGATGGTCGGATCGAGATGGGCGAGCACGTCGCCTTTTTTCACGAAATCGCCAACATGGACATCAATGGAACGGATGATGGAGGTTTCAAGCGGCTGCACGACAATGGTCGGCTGCGTTGAAATCAGCCGCCCCGGTGTGGAGACGACGCGATTGATCGGAAAAAAGGCCATAACCGCAAGACAAGCCAGGAACAGACCACCGATCAGCAGGATAATGTAGCGCGCAGCCGGCGTAGCCGGAAGATTGACCAGTCCTGCCGTTGGCGAATGAAACTCAAGCAGCGCCAGTGGCATGTCATTGGGCGCGAAAGGATCGGTGGCCGGCCGCGGAACGTGCTGGTTGAAGTCTTCGTCAGACTGGTCGGAAGACTGGTCACCATTGGGGATCATGTCGGAAGAGCTCATGATTACTCTCCTTCCGTCAGTTGCCCGGCAGAACCGGGACCATCGTTATCTGTCATGTGCCGGTTCTGCTGCAGCCAGAGCATCCGGTAGATTTCACAGCGCTCAAGCAGAACACTGTGAGGTGCGATATCGACCAGCTTACCCTGATCCATAACAGCGATCTGGTGACAGTTTACAAGAGACGACAGACGATGGGAAACGATCACCATCGTCCGGCCCTTGCCGATCCGCTGCAAATTGGCGTTCACGAGCGCTTCGGACTCCGGATCCAGCGCCGATGTGGCCTCATCCAGAATCATCAGCTTCGGATCACTGATGACCGCACGGGCAATGGCAAGCCGCTGCCGCTGACCACCCGAGATGTTGGTCGAACCTTCTTCAATCCAGGTATCATAGCCCGCAGGCATGCGCTCAATGAACTCTTCGGCACCAGCAAGGCGCGCGGCGCGGATCGCATCATCGATCGTCAGCCCCGGGCGGCCCGCCGTGATGTTGTCGCGGATTGTTCCACGAAACAGGAAGTTGTCCTGAAGCACCACGCCAAAGGAACGGCGCAGATGGGTCAGGTTGATTTCACGCAGATCCACGCCATCAAGACGCAGATACCCCGTGTAGTTCCGGCTCACACCCTGAAGAAGTCGGGTGATCGTCGATTTACCGGATCCTGAGCGTCCCACGAGACCCAGCATCGTGCCGGCGGGAATGTCGAACGTCACATCATTAAGGGCTTTTGCTGTCGACCCGGGATAGCAGAAGTCGACATGATTGAACGAGAGCGCGCCCTTGATGACAGGGCGCATGCCCGTTGTCAGCGCCTTGGTTTCCGTCGGCTGGTTCAGAACCATTCCGGCTTCACTCAGGGAGACACTGACCTCGTTGAAGGCTTCCATCAGCTTGGCAAGATTGACGAGCGGGCTGGCGACACGACCACCGAGCATCATGAAGCCCATAAGAGCACCGGACTGCATGGAACTGGCATTCGTCAGGATCAGATAGGCGCCCACCAGGATGATGCCACGGTTGATGAAGATCTCGAACGGCATGACCAGGGTCTGCGGCCAGCTGGCCATGCGACCCGCCGCAAGCTTCCAGCGCACCACATCTGCCGTGCGCTCATCCCACAGTTCACGCCGCGTCGATTCGAGGGCCAGGGTCTTGACCGTCCGGATACCGGCGACCGTCTCGTAGAGGACGGAGCCACGCTTCATTTCAGCAAGCACCTGCCGCCCCATGACACGGGTAACAAGAGGCAGGAAGATCACCACAATAAGACCGATACAGCCTGCAGCGGCCAGCGTTATCCATGCAAGCGTCGGGCTCATCACGAACAGAACGGGCAGGACCACGATCAGGGTGAAGAGATCCAGCAGGGTGCTCATCAGCTGCCCGGTCAGGAAATCCCGGACCTTGAAGACGGCCATGAAACGCCCAAGGATTTCACCCGTCTGTTCGCGCTCATAGAACTCGAGCGGCAGGGCAAGCAGCCTGTTGAAGGCATGCAGAGAAATACGGGCATCCAGTCGGGTGGACAGGATCAGCGAGAGCTCGCGCCGGGCGTAAGTCAGTAGGATTTCATAGAACGAGAGGATGATGACAAAGCCGCTCAGGGAAATCAGCGTCGCCATGGAGTGGTAGTTCACCACCCGGTCGACGACCTGCATGACGATCAGGGCGGGGAAGATCTGAAGGATACTGAGGACCAGCGAGGCAAAGGCGATGTCCCGCATCACCTTCCTTTCGCGAAGCACCATCTTCGCGAACCAGAGCAGATCGAATCTGGCATCGGCCTCGGATTCGTCACGCCGGCGTTTGACCAGCAGCACATCGCCGGTCCAGACCTGCATGAGGCGCAGTTCGTCGACGGGGACCGGGGCATCACCCTCGCCACCCATTGGATCACGGAGCCACACCACGCCCTTTTCGGCATCGGCACGGACCATCAGGCCGGCTGAGCCATCCTTGAACATCAGGACGACAGGCGGGGAATTGCGGATCTTGACGAGATAACGCCACCGCAGGCGCATGCCTTTGGCAACGGCGCCCTGCTCGTTCAGCCAGCGTGCGAGGGTGGCGGGAGACGGCGAATCCTCACCTGGTTCCGCCGCAAAATCGCGGATATCCAGTTCCAGGCCGTGATAGCGGGCTGCGGCCAGGACAGCGTAAAGCCGAATGACGGTCGGACTGACCCTTCCGTCGGGGCCTGACAAGCTCTGGGTATGCTCCACGAAATGTCCTCTATGCTGTTGTCGCGCCAGGGCAGACCAAAGGGCGGCACCACAGGCAGGAACGCCAGTTCATCTTCTTATGAATAGAGAAGACTCTCTTTTCCGTCACCACCCCTGCAGGCAGGAACTGAAAAATACCTGATGCCAGCATAGTCCAGACAGATCAAAAACTCATTAACGCCTTCAAGCATAAACACCCTCGTCACGAGGACGTTTTATTGAAAACACGGGATATGATCAGAGAAAACAATATCCCGTGTCCTGTTATTCCCGGGCGGGTGTTTTTGTCTTTTCCCTTTTCGTCACGGGTTCGGGCTTTTTAGAAAGTGTTGGCTTTCCTCTCCGCCCCTTCAGGGACCGTTACTTCGTCGTGTACCCTCCGTTGACGAGAATGGTCTGTCCGGTCATCCACCAGCCGTCCGAAACCAGGCAGCGGACGATGGGCACGATGTCCTCGATATCGGTCAGACCCGTTTTGCTCAGGGACGACAGGGCGGCGGCCGTCTTGTGATAGGCCACAGCTTCCGGCGCTTCCTGACCATAGAAGAACGGCGTATCCATCGGGCCCGGACCGATCGCATTGACAGAGATACCCCGTGCCCCGAATTCCTTCGAAGCAGCACGCGTGACATGCTCGACGGCAGCCTTCGAGCCGGCATAGGTCGAATAGAACGGTGTATAGGCGCCGAGCAGGGACGTCACGATAGTCACGAGCTTGCCATTGTCGTTCAGATGCCGCCCGGCTTCCTTGATGAAAAAATAGGCAGCCTTGGCGTTGATGGCGAACATCTCGTCGTACTCGTCCTCGGACGTCTCCAGGATCAGCTTCTTGAGAACCTTACCTGCCGTATTGATGGCGATATCCGGTTTTCCCAGTGCCGCGACAACGTCGGTGAACAGTTTTTCATTTGCGGCAGCCGTCGTCAGATCGGCCTGGAAGGCCTGGGCCCGCACGCCCTGCATTTTCAGGGCCGTGACCGTGGCCTCGGCATCCGGACGCGTGGCGGCACTGTTATAATGAATGGCGATGGCGGCTGCGCCCTGAGCGGCAAGATCGAGAGCGATCAGCCCGCCCAGATTCTTGGCACCGCCCGTGATGAGCGCGGTTTTTCCCTTGATGCTGTGATCGGCCATGTTGAAGAGTCCCTCGCGCTGTATGGATGATGACAGGAACCATGATTTGTCAGACAATCCGGAAAAAGCATGAAACCTGACATCATCTGTCAGGATTAACGAACAGATTCCCCCAGCATGCCGGAGACATCATGGACCGCATTGACCTGCTCCGTATTTTCATCCGGGTCGCGGAAAGTGGCAGCTTCACGCATGCGGCCGATACGCTCCAGATGCCCCGCTCCACCGTTTCAACCGCTGTGCAGGAACTGGAAAACCGGCTTGGCACCCGTCTTCTGGCCCGTACCACGCGATCGGTCCGGCTGACGGATGATGGCCGGATGTTCCAGCAGACTGCTCTTCGGCTGCTTGGAGACTTCGAAGACGCTGAAAACCGGTTCCGGCTCCACAGTTCCCAGACGCGCGGGCATGTGAAGGTTAATCTTCCCAGCCGCATCGGACGGCTGATCGTCGCGCCCGCCCTCCCGGAGTTTCTGGACCGTTATCCGGGGCTGGATGTCGAATTGGGCATGACGGATCGCAGCATCAACCTGGCCGAAGACGGGACCGACTGTGTGTTGCGGGTCGGGCCTTTGCAGGATTCGAGCCTGATTGGCCGGAAACTGGGGCTGCTGCCGGTCTTCAATGTCGCGAGCCCTTCCTATCTGGCGCAGCATGGCACCCCGCAGAATCCCGCCGATCTGTCGGCACATCAGGCCGTGCTCTACGCCTCGCCCACCACGGGCCGTATCGAAGACTGGGAATGGGAGCACGATGGCCGGGAAGACAGCAGACCGGTCCGGGGGCGCGTGACGGTCAACAGCGCGGAAGGAGCCGTGGCCTGCTGCCTGGCAGGTCTGGGGGTGGCGCAGCTTCCCGCTTATGACGTTCTTCCCCACATCCGCAGAGGCGAGCTCGTTGATATCCTGCCGCAATGGCGGGCCGCCCCGCTTCCGATGACGCTGTTATACCCGCACCGGACGCATCTCTCCCGCCGACTGGAAGTCTTTACGGAATGGCTGACCGGGCTTCTGGACGCGCACTGTTTTCCCAAAGATGCCGAAAGCTGAACCCCGAAACCGGCTGTGGCCCTTCCCTTTTCCGGCTCTCTGGCCCATCTGAAGACAGACTCCACAAGTCCCGATTGGATTTCTGATGCAGCTCTCTCGCATCTATGCCTCCCTGCCCGAGCGTTTCTCTGCCCCCCTCGCTCCGGCGCCGTTTCGCAATCCGCAGATCGTGGCGCTGAACGAGCCTCTGGCGCGTGAACTCGGCATGGACCCGGACTGGCTGCGCAGCCCGGCGGGGATCGCCTTTCTGAGCCAGGGCCTGCGACCGGACGGCGCCGCGCCGGTGGCCATGGCCTATGCCGGGCATCAGTTCGGGCATTTCGTCCCGAGCCTCGGGGACGGGCGAGCCATGCTGGTCGGTGAAGTGACGGACCGGTCCGGACGCCTGCGGGACATTCATCTCAAGGGCTCCGGGCCAACGCCGTTTTCACGACGCGGGGACGGACGGGCGGCTCTGGGGCCGGTTCTGCGCGAATATGTGGTCAGTGAAGCCATGCATGCGCTCGGCATTCCCACGACACGCGCGCTCGCTGCCCTGACGACGGGGGAAAGCGTTGCCCGCGAGACGATGCAGCCCGGCGGCGTTATCGTGCGGGTCGCCTCCAGCCATGTGCGGGTCGGGACGTTCCAGTATTTCGCAGCGCAGGGCGATATCGAAGGGGTGCGTATTCTTGCGGACCACGTGATCGGACGCCTGTATCCCGACCTGGCAGAGGCGGAAAATCCCTATCTGGCGCTTCTGGAAGCCGTGACCGCACGGCAGGCGGATCTGGTGGCGCGCTGGATGCTGGTCGGCTTCATTCATGGCGTCATGAACACGGACAACATGTCCATCGCAGGCGAAACCATTGATTTCGGTCCCTGCGCGTTTCTGGACGCTTATAATCCAGCAAAGGTCTTCAGCTTCATCGACCAGAACGGACGCTATGCCTATGGCAACCAGCCGGACATGGCGCTGTGGAACCTTGGAAGGCTGGCGGAGGCGCTGCTGCCCCTGCTGGACAGCGATCGCGAGAAGGCGATCGAACAGGCCAAAGACGCGCTGATGCGCTTTGATGACGTGTTCAACGACACCTATCTCGGCGGCTGGCGGCGGAAGCTGGGTCTGGCGCAGGAAGAAAACGGTGATGCCCGGCTGACGGAACGTCTGCTGACGGCCATGCATCGGGGCGACGCGGATTTCACGCTGACATTCCGACGGCTTGGCGACGTGGTTCGGACCGGACAGACGGACAGTCTCGTGGCGCTGTTCGGGCCGGGGTCGGGGATTGAAGACTGGATCGGGGACTGGCAGGCGCGGCTGGGTCGGGAAGAGCGTCCGGTCGAAGCCTGTTACACGGACATGCAGGCGACCAATCCCCGCATCATTCCGCGCAATCACAGGATCGAAGAGATGATCCGGTCAGCGGTGGCGGGCGATTACGCGCCGTTCCACCGTCTGGTTGAGGCGCTGTCACATCCGTTTGATGATGCGGCAGACGGGTTTGAGGTGCCCCCGGCACCTCATGAGAAGGTCATGAATACATTCTGCGGCACCTGACGCGCCGCAGGGGAAAGGATCAGAACAGCCGGATCAGGCGACTTTCGGCGTCAGCAGGCGGCTGCGGTTGAACAGGCTTTTGACCTGGGCATACAGCGCGCCGAAATCCGGCATGCAGGCGTTGTGAAGCGCGCGCACGCTCTCATGCGTGGCATAGAAACGCAGGGTGCTCAGGCTTCCACTCATGATGGCCGTCCCCAGAAAGACGCCATCGACATGAATGACCTTGGAACTCAGCATTGGTCTTCAACCTCGTCATGACTCCCGCGTCGGGAGCACAGAATGTTTCCACGTTCCACACGAGCCCCTCCTCAGGGCTCCACCGATCTGGAACGCGTCACTAACGGGGCTCATGCCACATCGTTGCTTAATGGAACGTGACCTTTTTATGATAGGGCGTGCCGTCTGCGGAACGATCCCGCCCTCTCGCTATGGCGTCACAAGGGCCGGGGGGATGGACTCACCCCGAGCCATGCGGGAAAACGCAAGCCATGTCTCGCAACGCTCTTTCTGCCCCTCACCTGACCGCCGCTGACCAGCCGAATCTGTGGCTGCCTTACACCCAGATGCAGACCGCCCCTTTCCCTGTGGAAGCCGTCAGCACTTCGGGAAGCCGGATCACGCTTGCGGACGGCCGCGAGCTTGTGGATGGCGTGGCGGCCTGGTGGACAGCCTGTCATGGCTACAGCCATCCCCATATTCATGAGGCACTGGTCCGGCAGGCGGAGCGGATGCCGCATGTGATGTTCGGCGGCATGGTGCACGAGCCCGCCATCCGTCTGGCCGCGCGGCTGGCGGCGATGCTGCCGGGCGATCTGGAGAGGGTCTTCTTTACCGATTCCGGGTCAGTCGCGATGGAAGTCGCGATCAAGATGGCGGTGCAATACCACATCAACCGCGGCACGTCGGGCCGGACGAAGATCCTGTCCTTCCGCGGCGGCTATCACGGGGACACGCTGGGCATGATGTCCATCTGCGACCCCGAGGAAGGCATGCACAGCCTGTTCGCCGGCGTGCTGCCCGAGCAGGCTCTGGCCGATCTGCCTGTGGATGGGGACAGTCTGGCCCGGCTTGAAGCCCTGCTGGCGGAACGCGGCGACAGCATCGCGGCCATGGTTACGGAGCCTCTGGTTCAGGGTGCGGGCGGTATGCTGTTCCATGACCCAGAGGTCCTGCGTCATCTGCGCGAACTGTGCGACCGGCACGGGATTTTGCTGATCCTGGACGAGATCTTCACCGGTTTTGGACGCACGGGGACGATGTTTGCCTGTGAACAGGCCGGCATCGTGCCGGATATCGTGGCGCTGTCGAAGGCCCTGACCGGCGGGACCATGGCGCTGGCCGCTACTGTGGCCCGGCGGGGTGTCTTCGAAGCGTTCCTGTCCGACAGCGCCGGACACGCCCTGATGCACGGACCGACCTTTATGGCAAATCCGCTGGCGTGCGCGGTCGCCAATGCGTCGCTGGATCTGTTCGAGACCGAGCCGCGACTGGAGCAGGTCGCCACCATCTCGGCCCAGCTTGCGCGGGAGCTGGAGCCCTGCCGCACGCTGCCCGGCGTGAAGGATGTGCGTGTTCTCGGCGCGATCGGCGTGGTAGAGCTTGAGACGCTGGACGATCCCGATGCGCTCCGCCGGGCCTTCGTGGAGCGTGGCGTGTGGATCAGGCCCTTCCGGAACATCGTCTATCTGACGCCTGCCTTTACCATCATGCCCGAAGAGCTCACACGCCTGACGACAGCCATCGTGGATGTGTTGCGGGAGGGCGCATGAGCCTGTTCGACAGCCACTTCACAGCTACCCTGAGCGAACGCGAAGCCGCCGGAACACGCCGGACCCTACGTCCGGTGGTCCGGCAGGACGGGATGATCGTCCGCGACGGGCGGCGGATGCTGGATGTCTCGTCCAATGACTATCTGGGTCTGGCGGATCATCCGCTACTGCGGGAACGGGCAGCGGACTGGGCGCTGCGCTTCGGAACGGGGGCCCGGGCCTCGCGGCTGGTCAGCGGAACGCTGGATCTGCACCGGCAGGTCGAGACGAAAATGGCCGCCTTCAAGGGCTGCGAGGACGCGATCCTGTTCGCCTCGGGCTGGCAGGCCAACGCGTCCGTCATGCCTGCTTTATGTGCGCTGTCCGTAGCCCGGACGGGCGCGCCGATGCTGGTGTTTTCGGACCGGCTGAACCATGCCAGCCTGCATCATGGCTGCGCGGCGGCAGGCGTGCGGCAGATCCGGTTCCGGCACAATGATCTGTCCCATCTGGAAACTCTGCTGGCCCGCGAGGCCGAAAAACCCGGCCTGCGGATGATCGTGACGGAAAGCGTGTTCTCCATGGACGGAGACCGCGCCGATATTCCGGCTCTGCGGGCGCTGGCCGACCGGGCGGGGGCGTTCCTTTATGTGGACGAAGCCCATGCGACCGGCGTTCTGGGGCCGAAAGGTCGCGGCCTGTCCTGCGGGATGGCTGATCTGACGATGGGAACATGCAGCAAGGCGCTGGGCGGCATGGGCGCTTATGTCGCGGGCTCGAAACCGCTTTGTGACCATCTGGTGAACCATGCGTCGGGCTTCATTTACAGCACGGCTCTGCCCCCTGCGGTTCTGGGAGCGATCGATGCGGCACTGGATGTCGTACCGGGCTTGGATGGGGAACGCGCCCTGCTGCTCAGGCAGGCGGAACGCATTCGGGGCATGCTGCATGGGGCGGCCCTGTCCACGGCGGACTCTACGACGCAGATCGTTCCTGTCCTGATCGGAGAGTCCGAACGCGCCATGGCCGTGGCGACCGGATTGGAGGAAGCCGGTTTCCTGACGGTGGCGATCCGCCCGCCGACCGTGCCAGCCGGAACCGCGCGACTGCGGCTGGCGCTCCATGCCGGGCTGAGAGATGAAGCAATTGATCGTCTGGGGCAGGCCGTTATCGCTCTGACAAGAGACATCGCATGACACGGGCGCTTTATCTTGTGCATGGCTGGGGGTTTGACGCCACCTTCTGGGCGCCAATGCTGACGCATCTGCCGGATGTGAGTACGCAAATCGTCGATTGCGGATATTTCGGCGCAGAACATTGCCCGGCCCTGCCGCAAACGCCCTATCTGGCTGTCGGACATTCGGCGGGATCGCTGGCACTGCTGAGGCAGGACCTGCCGGGATGTGAGGGGCTGGTGTTCTTCAACGGCTTTCCCCGTTTCACAGCCGCACCGGACTTTCCGGACGGGACGCCAGAACGGGTTCTGACCCGGATGCGGGCACGCCTGAAACGTGATCCGGTCGCCGTTCTGCATGATTTCCGCGCTCTTTGCGGAACGGACGCACCCCTTCCCGGCACGCCGGATGTGGATGCATTGGATCAAGGACTGGAAGCACTTCAGACTCTGGATCATCGCCCGCAGGCTACGAATTGGAATGACCGGCTGCACTGGATGACGGGTACGGATGATCCGTTCGGCGCAGCGAAGGCAGGTTTTGCGACACCCGGCGAACGGGATGAAGGCGGCCACCTGCTGCCCCTCACCCATCCCGGAGTTTGCGCAAATTTCGTGCAGCGGTGGCTCGATGACGCGCGCTGATACTCCTGAAAACACCCTGCGCCGAAACAGCATCGCCGCGCGATTTGACGCGGCGGAGGACTATGACGCCGCCGCCCATATCCAGCGCCGCTGCGCCACGGCACTGATGGACCGCATCCGAAGCACCGCCGCAGACCCCACCTCCATTCTGGAATTCGGCTGCGGCACCGGCTTTCTGACGGCACAACTGGCGGCTCATTTCCCGCAGGCCAACCTGCTCGCGACCGATCTGGCGCCTGGCATGATCGCGCGGGCGCGTCAGCGGCTTTCGGAAGAGACCATCCGCTTTCACGTCATGGACGCCGAACATCCGGATATCTCCGGACCGTTCGATCTGATTGCCTCCAGCCTGTGTCTGCAATGGTTCTCGAACCGGAGCGACGGCTTGCGACGGCTCTGCGACCTGCTGGCGCCACAGGGGCGTCTGATGGTCACGACACTGCTGCAGAGCAGTCTGGGCGAATGGAAACAGGCCTGTCTGGCGGAAGGCGCGCCCTGTGGCGTGCCGGATTATCCGTCCGCGCAGACGGTGCAAAGCGAGTGGCGTGCGGGCGGCGTGGGAACATGGGAGGTGCTGACGCTGCAGGATCCCGTCGGCAGTGCGCGGGACTTCCTGCGGGGTCTGCGGCAGATCGGAGCGTCGGTTCCGCGCGCCGGCAGCACGCCTGCCGGAATCGCGGCCCTGCGCCGGGCCATGCGGCATTTTGACCGCACGCATTCCAGCGTGACCTATCAGATCGGCATTGGGACATTCGTGAAATCCGGCGTGAAAACGGAAAGGACAGAGCCATGAATTTTCAACGCGGGGTTTTCGTCACGGGAACGGATACCGGGATCGGCAAGACGCTGGTCAGCGCCATTCTGTGCCGTGCCTGGAACGCCACTTACTGGAAACCGCTTCAGACCGGTCTTGCGGATGAGGAAGGCGATACGCCTACCGTCCGGGACCTTGCCGGGCTGGGTCCTACACGGATCATCCCCCCGGCCTACGCCTTTCAGGCCCCGCTTGCCCCGCTCGCGGCGGGCGACCTGGAAAACGTGACCGTCAATCCAGGACGGCTCGTCCTGCCGCAGGTTCAGGGGCCGCTGGTCGTGGAAGGCGCGGGCGGCCTGATGGTGCCGGTGCGTGAAGACATGATGATCGTGGACCTGATCGAAAGCCTTGGCCTGCCGGTTGTGCTGGTCACACGCAGTGGACTGGGGACGATCAATCACACGCTTCTGAGCCTTGAAGCGCTGCGGCGGCGCGGCATTCCCGTGGCTGGCGTGGTGCCTGTCGGACCGCCGAATTCCGGCAATGAACGGGACATTGCGCGGTTTGGCAAAACGCAGATCCTGTTCCGGATTCCGCATCTCGACGCAATAACAGAAACATCTGTCACCGAATTGTCTGGCAATGTTCCGTTACTTGATGTCTTGCAGCAACAGATTTCACAATAATGTGTCATCCGGGGCGCATGCCATAAAAAGACCGCGCCAGACCTTGTGAAATGGCATCCTCATCATAGAAGAGCACTTCGCAACGAAGGGCTTCCGGCGTATCGCTGGAAGATCGGACTTCGTTTCGGAGATGCCGACAGAAACTGGGATATTGGGAAGAGTATGAGTATCCTGCGCCGTGATCTGGTCAAGCTTGGGGCCGGACTGACCCTTCTAGGAACAGCCTCCCGTATGGCCCATGCCCAGTCCACAGCCACACCCGCAGCGGCTTCTCCACCGGCGGGAACCGCCGCGCCGGAATCGACGCCTTTTGACAATGGCACGGTCCGCCTTCTGGCGCAGCGCCTGTCGAAGAAGCCCTATTCCCCGCCCTCTCCGACGCTGCCCAATGCCATCGCGAATATGGATTTCGACCAGTTCCGCAGCATTGCTTTCAATCCCGAGAAGGCGCTGTGGCATGGTCAGAACCTGGCGTTCGACGTGGAGTTCTTCCCGCGCGGCTTCCTGTACAAACCGCGGATCGGCATGAACGAGGTCACGGGCGGGCAGTCCACGCCCATTCCCTACGATCCAGATCTCTTCACCTATTCCAACCCCGTTCTGCGCGTCACGGATGATCTCGGCTTCTCTGGCCTACGTCTGCGCTATGCGATCAACACGCCGGGTGTCATGGAAGAATGTGCCGTCTTCCTCGGCGCATCCTATTTCCGCGCCGTGGCCAAGGGCCAGAATTACGGACTGTCCGCCCGTGCCTTCGCGGATGGCACCGGCAATCCGAAGGGCGAGGAATTCGCCCTGTTCCGCGAGTTCTGGCTTGAAAAGCCGGAGCCGGGCGTGGAGTCCATCGTCATTCACGCGCTGCTCGACAGCCCGTCCCTGACCGGCGCGTTCCGCTTCACCATCCGTCCGGGCGATACGACCGTCTTCGATGTGCAGTCTTCGCTGTTCCCGCGTCAGGACATCACGGAATCCGGGATCGCGCCGCTCACGGGCATGTTCTATTTCGACGCCAACGAGCGCAATCACGTCGATGACTGGCGTCCGGCCGCGCATGACAGCGAGGCGCTCCAGATCTGGACGGGTGCGGGGCAGCAGCTTTACCGGCCGCTCATCAACCCGACCGACCTCCAGTTCTCGGCCTTCGAGGACAGCAGCCCGCACGGTTTTGGCCTGATGCAGCGCAAGCGCTCCTTCCACGACTACGAGGATCTGGCGCTCAATTACCATAAGCGTCCGTCACTGTGGATCGAGCCCATCGGCAACTGGGGCGATGGTGCGGTCGATCTCGTGGAGATCCCGACGCCCAACGAGGTGAACGACAACATCGTCTCCTTCTGGCGTCCCAAGCAGCCCATGAAGGGCGGCCAGGAATACAGCTACATCTACCGGATGTACTGGGGCTGGGACACGCCGTGGCCGACCCAGATGGCCCGGGTGGCGGCAACGCGGATCGGTGGCGTGACCGATCATGCCGATGCGCGCTTCTTTGCGATCGACTTTACCGGCGCACCGTTCCAGAACGTGCCGCAGGGCACGAATTTCCATCTGATCTCGCAGGCCACGCCCGGCACGATCCGCAACGTCGTGGTCGAGCCGAACCCCGAAATCCAGGGTTGGCGCACGACCTTCGAATTCGTGCCCGGCGATGCGAAAATGTGTGAACTCCAGGCCCAGCTCGCCGGCGATCAGGGTCCGATTTCAGAAAAATGGATGTATCGTTGGACGCCGTGACCGAATTTTCCCCTTCAGCCGGGCCGGCCACAGCCCCGTTCCTGCCGCCGGAAGCGCCGCTGGCCATGAAGGCGCAGAACCTTCACCAGCAGCCGGACCGTCACGGCAGACCTTTCCGTATCCTGCCGACCACGCCGTCCTTCCTGTGGCTGCGCCGCCTGTTCGTTTTTGGCGGCGCGCTCCTGCTGACGGGCTACGGCATGTACAGGATCAACCAGGTCTTCAACTCGCTCGGTGTTTCGGCACTGGGCGTCATCATCCTGGTCCTGTTCGCCATTCTCGCGTTCTGGATTGCCCTGTCCTTCACGTCCTGCCTGGGTGGTTTCGTCTCGCTGATCCGGCGGGGCGGACTGGGGCTTGGCATCCATCGCACGGGACCGCTGCCGAAGCTGAAAAGCCGCACCGCCGTCCTGATGCCGACCTATAACGAGGACCCGACGCGTGTCCTCGCCGGTCTGCGCGCCATTCACGACAGCATTCTCGCGACCGGACAGATCGACGCCTTCGATTTCTTCATCCTGTCCGACACCACCAATCCGGATGTCTGGGTGCAGGAAGAGCGGGCTTTTCTGGAATTCCGCAAGGCCACGAACGGCGACAAACGGATCTTCTACCGCCGTCGTCACAAGAACATCGACCGCAAGGCCGGCAATCTGGGTGACTGGGTCACCCGGTTTGGCTCGTCCTATCAGCAGATGCTCACGCTCGATGCGGACAGCGTCATGGATGGCAGCCTGATCGTGCGCATTACGGCGGCCATGGAGCAGCATGACGGTGTGGGCCTGATCCAGACCCTGCCGGTCATCGTGGGCGGCCGCACGCTTTTTGCCCGGATGCAGCAGTTCGCAGGCCGCGTCTATGGACCGCTGATCGCACATGGCATTGCCTGGTGGCACGGCTCGGAGGGCAATTACTGGGGCCATAACGCCGTCATCCGCACGCAGGCTTTCGCGGAACAGGCCGGTCTGCCGCATCTGAAGGGCCGTGCGCCATTCGGTGGTCACATCCTCAGCCATGACTTCGTGGAAGCCGCGCTCATGCGCCGTGGCGGCTGGGCCATTCACATGGTGCCAGGCCTGTTCGGTTCCTATGAGGAAAGCCCGCCGTCCCTGACGGATGTCGCCATCCGCGACCGCCGCTGGTGCCAGGGCAATCTGCAGCACAGCAAGATCCTTGGCACGAAGGGCCTGCACTGGGTCAGCCGCGTGCACATGCTGACCGGCATCGGCTCCTACATCATGTCGCCGCTCTGGCTGCTGTTCCTGCTGTTCGGCATCCTGATCTCGCTGCAGTCCCATTTCTATCATCCCGAATATTTCGGCACGAAACCCACGCTTTATCCGCACTGGCCGCGGGTCGATCCGGTCCAGGCGAAGCTCGTCTTCATCGGGACGATGGGGATTCTGCTGGCGCCGAAGGCTCTGGCATTCATCGCCATGATGTTCGACCGTGCGGCCCTGCGGGGATCGGGCGGCATTTTCCGGCTGGCAGTTTCCATCGTGCTGGAGACGCTGATCGGCGGCCTGATCGCGCCGATTGCCATGCTAATCCAGACCTCAGGCGTCATCTCGATCCTGCTGGGCCGGGATTCCGGCTGGAACGCGCAGAACCGTGACGATGGCCGGGTGTCACTGAAGGAAGTGGCGCACGGCTACTGGATTTACACGGTGTTCGGGCTGCTTCTGGCAGTCGCGGCCTGGTCGGTCTCGCAGGCGCTGTTCCTGTGGATGACGCCGGTGCTGCTGGGGCTGGTGCTTGCCATTCCACTGGCAGCGCTGACAGCGAGCCGGGATGTCGGGCTGGGCCTGCGCCGGGCCGGTCTGCTGCTGATCGAAGAAGAAACGGCACCGCCGCCAATCCTTCAGCTTGCCGCAGCCAATGATGCGGCGCGGGAACGCGCGGCCCATGCGCCGAACGCTCCGCCGGAAGAGGCTTTTGCCGCACTCCGCCAGAACGCCACGCTTCTCGCCGCCCATGAAGGCGCCCTGCCCCCTCCCCGCAAGCCGGGCAGTCCGATCGATGCCAATCTGCTCGTCGGCCTGGTCAAGCTGAGGGAGGCACCATCCCTGCAGGTCGCGCTGGAACGCCTCTCACGTCAGGAGAAGGCCGCCGTGCTGGGAAATCCCGAAGGCATCCAGCTCATGGAGCAGCTCAAGGCCTGAAACCCCCAGCGCTGTACGGCACAAAAAAACGCCCCGGCCATGACAGCCGGGGCGTTTTTCGTTGAGACGATGAAGCCTCAGTGTCCGACGACGGAAGAGTCTCCGAAGGACTGGGCCTTCTTGACGATGTCGTTACACGTCGTGACGCGCTTGTCCTTGGGCAGGGTGCTGATGTCGAAGACATTGCCGCCAGCCGTCTGGAGCAGGCCCTTGCCACCGAGCGAATAGAACTGGTCGTTCTGGACGTCCGGACGCTTTGCCAGCGTGCGGGATGCCACGATCGGCGACGTGCCGAGCACCAGCTTCTGCTGCACGCAGTAGTAGCTCAGCCCCGCGACGTTGCCGGCCTGGGCGTTCTCGATGGACGGAAGGCCATCCGCGCCCAGCGTGCCCGGCGATGCGGCGGTCAGGATGTTCTTGCCACCAGCAACGGCCTGAAGATTGGCGGACGGCAGGGTGGCCTGCGTTCCGGCCGGGATCGTCGGGACGGGGCTGCTCTGCGGGATCGGCGGCACCGTCTGGGCGACAGCTGCACCCGAAATGGTCAGGCCAGCAGCAGCAAGAACAGCAAAATACTTGTTCGAAATCATGGCACTCTTCTTTCCATATACAGGATGTTCTGTGCGCCCCTGAGAAGGAGATACAGAAATCATCCGGTCTGGAACATCGCGAAGGATGCTCCGTTGCCTTGAGTAACACTCCAGACCGGACGTGGTTTCTTGCGAGATGTCCTTTTTCCTCATGGCCGTCATGCGGGAACTTTTGGATCATCACGTTTTACCGAACACATCAGGGACCTCTGTTTCCCCTTCAGGAGCGGATTGAATGGCGACGGTTTCTGCGTCACAGTTTGCCCATGTCACAGACCCCCGATGCTCCCTCCGCCGCACCCGTTCCTCCCGTCGCCCGCCGTGAGCCGCTGACCACAACGCAGCTTGGCCGGACACGCACGGATTCCTATGCCTGGATGAAGGATGAGAACTGGCAGCAGGTCCTGCGGGACCCGTCTGTCCTGCGCGAAGACATCGCCACACATCTGAAGGCGGAGAACGCCTATGCGGAGGCCGTGCTGGCAGGCATGGAGCCGCTGCGCGAGATACTGCTTCAGGAAATGATCGGCCGCATCCCGCCAGCGGAGTCCTCCGTGCCGGTCCCGGATGGCCCATGGGAATATTATGTCCGCTTCGAGGACGGGGCCCAGCATCCCCTGCGGGTCCGCCGCCCACGCGGCGGTGGCGAGGAGCAGGTGCTTCTCGACGCCGATGCTCTGGCGAAGCAGCATGACTATTATGCGCTCTCGCAGACCGATCATTCCCCCGATCACCGCTATTTCGTCTATGCGGAGGACATTCAGGGCTCCGAGGTCTATCGCATTCAGGTCGAGGATCTGGAGACGGGCGAACTCTGCGCTCCACCAGTGCCGAGCACGACGGGCAGCTTCGCCATTTCTCCCGACAGCCAGTGGCTATTCTGGATCTACCGGGACGACAATGGCCGCCCGTCAAAAATCTATCGGCGCCCGCTGCCGGGGGGCGAGGACGTTCTGGTCTTTGACGAAACCGATCCGGGATTCTTCCTCAGCATCGGCGTCAGCGCATCCCGCAAATGGATCGTCATCGAACGCGGCGACCATGATACCAATGAGACGCTGCTCATCCCGGCGTCTGATCCGACGGCCCTGCCCGTCGTGGCGGCTCCTCTGGTGCGGGGCGAGCGCTATTCCCTGACGCACTGGAACGACCGCTTCATCATCCTGACCAACGCAGGCGGAGCCGTGGACTTCCAGTTCATGCAGACGCCCGACACGGCCACGGGACGCGAAAACTGGACGCCATTCGTGCCGTACCGCGAGGGGCATTATCTGCTGGGCGCTAGCGCTTCACGCGGGCATCTGGCCTGGGCCGAGCGTCGGGATGGAAACATCCATATTCTCGTTGTGCCCGAGGGCACGGAAGGCGGCATCCGCGCGCAGGCCAAGGCCATCGGCATGGACGAGCCCGCCTATGACCTGACGATGCTGGGCACGCTGGAATATGACGCCCCGGTCCTGCGCTACATCTACCAGTCGCCCACCAACCCGGCGCACTGGTACGATTACGACATGGCGAGCGGCGAGCGCGTTCTGCGCAAGATCCGCGAAGTCCCCTCCGGCCATGATGCAAGCCGCTACGAAACGCGCCGCCTGTTCGCAACATCCCCTGACGGCGCACAGGTTCCCATCACAGTCCTGATGCGCAAAGGGCAGGCTCTGGACGGATCGGCGCCGCTGCTTCTGTACGGATACGGCTCCTACGGCATCGCCATGGACGCCGATTTCTCCACGACCGTGTTCAGCTTGGTGGACCGGGGCTGGATCCATGCCATCGCCCATGTGCGTGGCGGGTCCGAAAAAGGCTGGAACTGGTTCCTGAACGGGCGCGGGACGAAGAAGCCCAACACGTTCATCGATTTCATCGCCTGCGCTCGGCATCTCGTCTCGGAAGGCTATGGCTCGGCCGGGCGCATCGTCGCGCAGGGCGGATCGGCTGGCGGTCTGCTGATGGGGGCGATCACGAACATGGCGCCCGAACTTTTCGCGGGCATTGCCGCGCAGGTGCCGTTTGTGGACATGCTCAACACCATGTCCGACGTCTCCCTGCCATTGACGCCGCCGGAATGGCCGGAATGGGGCAACCCGCTGGAAGATCCCGCCGCCTACGACCTGATCGCCAGCTATTCGCCCTATGACAACATCGCGCCCAAAGCCTATCCGCCGCTTCTCGCGATGGGTGGCCTGTCCGACCCGCGCGTGACCTACTGGGAGCCCGCGAAATGGATCGCCAAGCTGCGGGAAGTGACGTCCGGCGGCCCGTTCCTGTGCCGCATCAACATGGAAGCCGGGCACGGCGGTTCGTCCGGCCGCTTCAAAAGACTGGAAGAAGTCGCCCTCGTTCAGGCCTTCGCCATCTGGGCAATCGACAAAGCCTGAAAAGAACTCAACGAATAAAAGTTTTTGGTGAAGCTTTTTTCAAAAAGCTTCGAAGCTCTCCGCCTTTTTGAAAAAAGGCGGAACCCAAAAACTTTTATTCCAAAATCCTCATCTGTGACCGAACAGGTGACGGATGTCGTCGCCGAAATGCTGGAAGGCGGCGTGGGTGGAGCGGTGACGGCGGTTGCCTTCTTCTGACACGACCGTCACGGTGGCCGTCATACCAGCGGCGAGCGTCAGGTCATCGGGGATTTTGTCGATCTTCACGCGGACCGGGATACGCTGCGCCAGACGCACCCAAGTATAGACCGGGTCCACTTCCGGCAGGCCCTGTTTGTTCACCAGCGCGTTGTTGCTGGCGATACCGCGGGTGATGCTCTCGACATGGCCGAAGAGCGGATCGTGATAACCCATCAGATCCATGCGGACGAGATCGCCTTCATCGAGGTCATGGACTTTGGTTTCCTCGAAATAGCCATCCACCCAGTAGGAGCTGGTGTCGATGATGTGGATGTTGACCACACCCGCAGTTGCGAAGTCACCGGGGCGCATGATGAGGTTGGTCACGATGCCGTCGATGGAACTGCGGACTTCCGTTCGCTCCAGATTGATCGCGGCCTGACGTTCCGCAGCCTGCGCCGCATCGTACTGGGCCTCCATCTGCTGGGACAGGGCCTCATACTGCCGTTTTTCCTCGACGGAGACGGCCGTGCCGGGAATGGCCTTGCGCCACTGGGCCTGAACGACACGGAATTCCAGATCGGCCTTGCGCTCGGCAACGCGCGCTTTGGCGGTATCGAGCGCCACCTTGAAGTCAAACGGATCAATGACATAGAGCACGTCCCCCTTGTGGACGAACTGGTTGTCCTTCACCCGCACGTCGAGGATCTGTCCCGACACACGGGGCGCGATATTGGCGACCTGCGCACGCACCTGTCCGTTCCGGGTCCAGGGGGAAGCCGTGTAGTAATCCCACAGAATGACGACCACGAGAGCCGCCACCACGAGAATGCAGAGCGTGATGGTCAAGCGGATCAGGCGATGGGCACTGGCAAGCACGGGACGGTCACCTTGGTTTCGGAAAAAGGAATTCGAAGCGGGGATAAAGGGGTCAGAGGATCAGTGTGTAGATACCGATCAGGCAGATCAGGATGCCGAACTGGGCCAATGGCGGATCCCAGACGAAACGCCACAGATCGAACCAGCCCATGATCCAGCGCAGGATGGCCAGCGTCAGAAGCGCCAGCGCCAGATTGATGACGAACGCCGAAACCAGCACGCCATCGAGATCGACAACCTGTGTCATCACCATCGTTTGCGTCCTATTCCATAATGATGCACGGCGGAACGGTTCAGGCGCACCATGGTCCGCACGGCTTCAAGACCACCGATACAGTTGATGATCATGGACTGCTCTTCGCGGATACCGTCGGACAGACGCTCGAAGAACATGGCCTGAAGTTCGGGAATTTCGGCTTCCAGAAGGCCGAGCCTGTCATGGGCCAGCAGCCGGCGGACATGACGGACCATGGGCCTGAGGCCATGGAGATGCCCCGCCTGATCCAGATAGTGCCGGACACGGGCGATCGTACTGGAAAAGTCCTCCAGGGCCACGAAGCGGTTGAAGACACGTCGGGAACGCAGACCGGGATCGTGCATCCGGTCCGTCCACATCAGGAACTGGCTCAGGCGTTCGTATTTCCGGCTGAGAAGCGGCGGCCCCATCCGCTCGCCATGCCCGGCGAGCTGCGTTTCCAGATCATAGGCAATGGAAACCGCCAGCCGGAACCGGTGCCGTCGCGCGGTGGGGGGCCACAGCAGAACCAGCAGCACGAAGGAGAGCACGGCCGCCATCGCATAGAAGGTGTTGCGGGTGATAAAGGCCAGGGGGTCGTAATTGTGGTGATTACCGAGCCCGATGAACACCAGAAAGAACACGCCGTAATTGAAGCCGATGGCACTCGTTTTCGGATTCATCAGCAGCAGGCAGGAAATGATGGTCTGCGGCAGAAGCACCAGCGCCAGACCCAGCATGCTTTCCACATGCGGCAGGATCATGAAGTCCAGCCAGGCGGCCACCAGAATGCCCGCGGGCATGCCGATGATCGCGCCCTTGCCGAACTGGGCCGTGTCGATGGCCGTGGACGCCAGCGTCAGGACCAGAGCCGTCTGCGACAGAGCCGTAACGGAAGCCGGAATGCTGGACGCCAGACAGAGCGCGGAAGCGACGCTGAAGCCCAGCAGGACGCGCATCGCGTTGATGAACGCCGTCACATAGTCCGGATTGCTCTCGAGATGGGCCAGCTTGAGCGCATCGCCCGCCGGTGTGGCGCGCAGGAGCGTATTCATGCCGGTGCGGATATGCAGACGGTTACTGAGCAGCGTCGAGCAGCGCTCGAAAAACCAGGCTTCCCGCGCCGAAGGGACGAAATCCGGGTCTTCCTTGCGAATACCGTCCAGAATCGTATCCATCGTCTCAAGGCGGGTCGTGCCGTCCTCGGAACGCTCGTGCCAGGCCCGGACGTGACGGATCAGGATGTCGGAAATGCCCCCCGTTTCCAGAAGCCACGCGATGGCACGACTTGTAGTCAGAACCGTCAGCATGCCGATGATGCCCAGCCGCGCGCCCGCCATCCGCAGGCGTCCGCGTTCGACTTCGGTCCGGGCGTAGGAAATCTGGGTCATGAGTGCCAGGATCTCGCCGCTCAGCCCGATCATCTCTTCCGGCGTTGCGATCGGCTCGCCCATGATGGCGGACTTGCCGGTCTGCCGCACACGATGGGACAGCGTCTCCATGGCCGTGGACAGTCTGCGCCAGGCTTCGGGAGAGCCCGAGAGGATGTTCACCACGGCAATGGATGCAACGCCGATGGCGATGCCAGAGGCGCGTGCGATGCTGACAGGGTAGATGTTCTGCGGGTCATCCATCGTGGGGATGGCCACCAGCGCGACCGTATAGCCTGCCAGAAGCGCCCCATAGGACCGGAAATCACGCTCCAGCGAGCCTACGAACGCACAGGCTGAAATCCAGAGGGCTGCGCCACCCAGGGACAGGGCGCGTTCCTCGTTAAACATCGCGACGAGAATGATGGAGACGCTGACGCCCAGCACGGTGCCGGCAAGGCGGTAGAACGCCTTGGACAGCGCCTGACCACGCAGGGGCTGCGCCAGGATCATGACGGTCACGCCCGCACTGGCCGGAGAGTCAAGCTGCGACCAGAAGGCTGTTCCAAGCGCCAGGACAAGTGCAAACCAGGTCCTGAGACTGAACTGGAGCCACCCCGGGCGAAGAACTGACTGTAGTGCTGCGGTCAAGAGCGATACCCCGTACCCGGCACAGACTTCATCAGAAACAGTCCCACGGCCCTCATTACCAGAATCAGACTTCTAACCTTAGGAGCGCTTGCCCGGAAAAGTTAGTCCTCGAATCCTCTGGACACGTTTTGACAGACGGCGTTTTCGCATCTGCGCCGTCCGGGAGACTAGTCTTCCTCGGGCGGGAGGGCGTTGCAGGCCGCAGTCAGCTTGGGATCCGGATGAGCTGTGGCAGTGCGGCAATAGGTTCGAGCATCGGCACCACACATATTCGTGACATCCTCCATTTCCGAGGAAAGAACGTCACGCGCAACGCCGATATCCTGATTGTGTTCGGGATCGATGCCTTCTTCCTTGCTCAGCGCCGTCTGCGCCTGGTGCATCTCCTTGAGCGCGTTGATGCAGGAATCGCCGGCCGCGTCCGGGTTGGTCTGCAGCACCCGGAGGATTTTGTTGATGGCAAAACCCTGCTGGTTGATCGTGGGATCGTCGTCATTGGTCTTGGCCTCGCCATCATCGGCCCGGGCCGCAACAGGGCTGGCGAGGGCGAGGGCGACGGCGAGAGGAAGAAGAGCCAGCAGCAGGGCGGGACGGGAATGGCGCTTGATCATGACTCTTACGTTAGGAGAAAATCCGGACCGGACAAAGACCCTGAACGAGGCTGTTGCAGGTTGTTGCAAACAGGCCGCAGCGAGGAATTCCGCCGCCTGCATGGCTTGCCAGCTTGACTCTGCAGGGCGGGATGGGTAATCGGGGCCATTCTTTCGCGGGCGTTCCGGCCCGCTGTCCGGTCCGCAAGGGCCTTACCCGTCGAGAGCCTGTCACCATGAAGATCCGCAACAGCCTGAAGTCCGCCAAGGTCCGCGACAAGGACTGCCGCGTTGTCCGCCGCCGCGGCCGCGTTTACATCATCAACAAGAAGAACCCGCGCATGAAGGCTCGCCAGGGCTGAACCCCTTGGTCTGCCGGATGACGGACGGGCGGCGCTGGCTGATGGCTGGCGCCGTTCTGCTTTGTAGCCCGGCCCTGACTTTTCTGCCAGTTCAGGCCGCACGCGCCGCAGATCCTGCCGCGTCCGGCCCCGCAGCGCCTTCCGCTGCACAGCCTGTCGTTCCCGCCCCCCAGGCAGGAACCGCAAAGGCCACGCCCCCTGCTTCCTCCCCCCGTCCGCCACGCAAAACGCTCCATGATCGCCTTGTGGATGCGGAAAAGGCTCTCGCCATGGCGGGGAATGAAAAGCAGGCCGGCGAAATCTCCGAACGTGCCGAAGCCCTCCGCAGCCGCGCCCTGACCGGCAGCGTGCAGATGCTCATCAGCGATTCGCATGATGCGCTGGAGAAACATGATTTCCAGCAGGCGCAGGACGATCTGACGGCCGCAATCACGATCCAGCCTGACCAGTCCGTGCTTTACCGCCAGCGCGCCGCCATCCGGCTGGCTGCAGGCGACAGCAATGGGGCCATCGCCGATCTGGGCGTCGAGCTTCAGGCTGATCCCGGTGATCCGACGGCCTGGGGCATACTCGCGGAAGCGGAACATGAGCGGCATGAGCCCGAGGCCGCCCTCAAGGCCTTCCATCAGATGCTGCTGCTGAATCCAAAATCGCCCGATTCCGACAAGCAGCTCAAGACACTGGAACAGGCCCGGGACGGCCAGCAGGACTGACGCTCCTGCCGGTGCGGCCCGCCTGTTGCTCTGGCAACCCCTTGTATTGCCGGGTGTTCATCCCCTGATTCCTTTTTTCAGGAGATTTTATATGACCAAGCAGTCCCCCGCCCATGCAACCGCCATCCCTCAGGCCGAAGCCAAGAAGAGCTGCTGCTCCAAGACGAAGACCTGCTGTCAGAAGGCCACGCGCGCGCGCGAAATCGGTCTGGCTGGCATGACGGCCATGGCAACCTTCGGGCCCAAGCGCTATCGTCCATATTTCCAGCAGCTTCTGTCAGTCATTGCCGTCCTGACTGCCACAGTGGAATTCTTCCGCAGCCGTAAAGGCTAACGATCCCATCCCGAACCCTTTAGAGGAAGGAAATGGGGTCGATATCGATATCGACCTTTGCTCCGCCGGTGGGTTTGATATCCCCAAGCCACTGGCGCAGGATCGGCTGCACGGCGATGCCCCGCATCGTCCGTAGCAGCAGGCGCCTGCGATGCCGTCCCCGCAGGACGGCGAGCGGAGCCGGAGCCGGCCCCAGGACCTGCACCCCTTCCCGCTCCGGCGCAGAAAGCGCGATCTCCCGTGCCAGCGCATCCGCAGCTTCGGCACTGGGGGCGCTCACGATCAGGGCGGCCAACCGTCCGTACGGCGGCCAGAAAGAGGACCGTCTCTGCTCGGCTTCCTGTTCCATGAACGTCTGGAAATCATTGGACACCAGCGCCGTCATGACCGGATGCTCCCCCACATAACTCTGAAGCAGCACGCGGCCGCGATGCTCGGCACGGCCCGCACGACCCGCGACCTGATGCAGAAGCTGCACGGTCCGCTCCGCCGCCCGCAGATCGCCGCCACCCAGCCCCAGATCGGCATCAACGACACCCACAAGCGTCAGCTTGGGGAAATGCCAGCCTTTAGCGACGATCTGCGTGCCGATGATGAGATTGACCTCCCCGTCCGAAATCTTCCGGACCGCTTCCGCCGTGGCAGCCGGAGAGCCGAGCGTATCAGACGACATCACCAGCAGTTTCGCATCCGGGAACCGCAGCTTCGCTTCTTCGGTAATGCGTTCGATCCCCGGCCCGATGGGCACGAGCGAGTTCTCGGCGTGACATTCCGGACAGTCCTTCGGAATCCGCTCGGTATGGCCACAGTGATGACAGGTCAGGATGCCGCGGGCCCGATGCTCCACCAGCCAGGCCGAGCAGTTCGGACACTGCATCCGGTGCCCGCATGCACGACACAGCGTCAGAGGCGCATAGCCGCGCCGGTTGAGGAACAGCATGGCCTGTTCCCCCTTCTCCAGCGTCTCGTCGATGGCGGTGCAGAGCTTGGGCGACAGGAACAGGCCGCGTTCTGGCGGATCGGCTCGCATATCCACGAGTGAAACATCCGGCAGGGTCGCCCCGCCGTGTCGTGCGGTCAGGAGTTCATGCCGGTAACGGCCGCTTTCCACATTCGCGAGTGTTTCGAGCGACGGCGTGGCGGAGACGAGAATGGCCGGCGCATCCGCCAGACGGGCGCGGACAACCGCCATGTCCCGGCCGTGATACATCACGCCCTCTTCCTGCTTGAAGGCGCTCTCATGCTCCTCGTCCACCACGACGAGGCCCAGATCGGCAAAGGGCAGGAACAGCGCCGAGCGGGCACCCACCACAACGCGGGCGCTGCCTTCCGCCACCGCGCGCCATGTCTCGCGCCGCCGCTTGGCCCCGAGATCGGAATGCCAGACGGCGGGTTCTGCGCCGAAGCGGCGGATGAAACGATCCGTCCACTGGGCGGAAAGCGCGATTTCGGGCAACAGGACCAGAACCTGCTTCCCTTTGGCCAGACAGGCCGCCACGGCCTCGAAATAAACCTCCGTCTTGCCTGATCCGGTCACCCCTTCCAGCAGCGTGACCTGAAACCGCCCCGCCTCGACCGGCCCGCAGAGTTCCTGCGCGACTTCGGCCTGTTCTTCGGAAAGCTTCGGCGCGCCATGGCTCGGGTCCGGCGTTGCGAACGGGGCCGCCACGGCGATGACGGCCTCACGCAGCAAACCGGCACTGGCCAGACCACGGATCACGGCAGCACTTGCCCCGCTTCGGGAGCCCAGTTCGGCAGTTGTCATAGGCGTGGACGAGGCAAAATTGAGCACCGAGCGACGGGCCGGCGTGATGCGCAGATCGCCTTCGGGCATCTCCGTCCGCACCCAGCCCAGAGCGGGTTTGGGCGCGTCCTTCAGATGAATCCGCGTCGCCATCGCCAGCACCAGACCCGGCGGGGTGAGCGTATAGGCCGCAACCCAGTCGATGAAGCGGCGCAGGCTTTGCGGGAGAGGCCGAACATCCAGCTTCCCGATCACAGGACGCAGACGCGCAAGCGGAACTTCACGGCCGACCGGCAACGCAAAATCGGCAGGCAGGGTGCGGTCGGTTTCCCAGACACAGCCCACGGTTTCGCGTCGGCCCAGCGGAACCGTGACGAGGTCTCCGGGCTCAAGCGGTATGGGCGCGAGGTAATCGAGCGGCCCCGGAAACGGCAGCGGCACGAGCACCGAAACGCGCGTTCCGGTGGAAGGTGGCTTTCGCCGGGGATCAGGCTTGGATAGGCTGCTGGATGCCATGACCGTATCTAACCTCCCACGCTCCGAAATGCCATGACGGCCACATTAATGGCGCTCGATGCCCTGCGGGACTGGACCGAATGGCTGACACATGAAAGGCGTGCGAGCCCACGCACGGTCGAAGCCTACCGGCACGACGTCCTGCTGGCGCTGACGTTTTTCCAGCAGCATCTGGGCGCCGAGGTGACGCTGGCGGACCTGGGAAAACTCTCGCTGGCGGACCTGCGCGCCTGGCTCGCCCATGAAACGGCCCGCAGCGAACAGCCAACCCGTCGCCCAACCAGCGCCGACTCGCGGGCACGCTCACGGGCGCGGCATGTTTCCGCATTGCGGTCCTTCTTTCGGTATCTGGGCCTGCGGCACGATCTCTCCAATCCCGCCCCCTCACTGCTCGCCACGCCGCGCACGAAAAAGCGCCTGCCCCGCCCTCTCGGGGAAGACGCTGCCCGGGCGGCGGCAGAAGGCATTTCCGATGATGCCGAAACCAGTCTGGCGGCCTTGCGGGACCGCGCGCTTTTCACGCTGCTCTATGGCACCGGACTGCGGATCGGCGAGGCGCTCTCGCTCGACATCCGCGATCTGACCAATGCAGGGCAAAACATGCTCCGGGTCGTCGGCAAAGGCGGCAAGGAACGGCTCGTGCCCCTACTCCCGGCCGTGATGGAGGCGCTGGAAAGCTGGAAAGCAGCCCATCCGTCTCCGACGCCGGATGCGCCCCTGTTCTGCGGGGTGCGCGGCGGGCGGCTCAATCCCGGCGTAGCCCAGCGCGCCATGCGGACCTGGCGCAAGGGCGAAGGCCTGCCCGATTCCGCAACGCCCCATGCCCTGCGCCATTCCTTCGCGACGCATCTGATGGAAGGGGGGGCAGACCTGCGCACCATTCAGGAACTGATGGGCCATGCCAGCCTCTCCACCACGCAGGCCTATACGCTGGCGGACGAGAAGCACCTGCTGGATGTCTGGCGCAAAGCCCACCCGCGGGCGGGTCAGGAGTCATGAGACGCCTTCTGCCAGCCGCCCTGATCCTGGGCATGGCGCTGTACGCGACAGCGGTTCATGCCGCCCCTGTCTGCGAGATGAGCCGCGCCGTCGTGCTGCCGCTTCGCGATGACGGGGGGTATCTGAGCGTGTCCGTGACGGTGAACGGGCGGGCGGCCTCGATGATCGTGGATACGGGCTCCGAAGGCAGCCTCATAACGCCGGCCGGAGTTGCCGCCCTGCGCCTGCCGACCGATCCCGAACACCGGACCATGATGCAGGGTCCCAATGGCAGTCCGCGCCTGGTGCCGAACGTCCGGATTCAGGATCTCCGGCTTGGCACACACCCTGCGGCCGAACTTCCTCTTGGCCCCGGAACAATGGCCGTGGGGATGCTCCCGGGTTCGCCCATGATCACACCCCCCGTTCTGGGCCTGCTCGGGGCGGATGTGCTGGCGGATTACGATCTGGAATTCGATGTCCCGCATCAGCGTCTGACCTTGTGGACGATCCGCCTGGGCTCCCGCTTGTGTCAGCAGCCCCCCGCCTGGACCGGGCACTGGACGACCACGCCCGTACACCGGCAATCCGGACGTCTGACCGTAGCCTTCACGCTGGACGGGCTGGGGGGCACGGCCCTTCTGGACAGCGGCGCGCGCTCACATATCGTGAGTACGGATTTCGCCCATCGGCTGGGCCTGACCGACGACCAGCTCGCCCTCGACCCGGGTGGCCTGACAGCGGGCGTGGACATGAAGGAGCGCGAGTACCACTGGCACCATTTCAGGCGCCTTGAACTGGGAGAGACCGTCTGGACACGACCGGTCCTGACAGTCGCCCCGGTTCACGATCAGGCAGACATGCTGCTGGGCTCGGACTGGTTCGCCCATCACGAAATCTGGCTGTCCTACGCCACGCAGCAGCTCTTCTTCCGGTAAATGCCGACCATGTCGGGAAAGTTTCCCAACGGTCATCAGGCAGGTAAAGCCACAAAGTCTTCACCTGCCTGAAGCACATGCTTTATCGGGTGATAAACGCCAGAATATCGGCATTGATGACGTCTGCATGTGTCGTGTGCATGCCATGCGGATAACCGGGATAGATTTTCAGCGTGCTATTCTGAAGCAGCCTGTCCTGCAGGACCGCCGCGTTCTGGTAAGACACGACCTGATCATCATCGCCCTGCAGCACAAGCACCGGCACTGTGATGGCCTTCAGATCCTCGGTCTGATCCGTTTCGGAGAAGGCCCGGATACCTTCGTAATGGGCCTTGGCGCTGCCCATCATGCCCTGACGCCACCAGTTGCGGATCGTGCCTTCGGAAACTTTTGTTCCCGTGCGGTTGAAGCCATAGAACGGTCCTGTGGGAACATCGAGAAAGAACTGTGCCCGATTGGCTGCCAGTCCTGCCCGCAATCCATCAAGAACTTCGATTGGAGCCCCCTTAGGGCTGCGGTCCGTTCGCACCATCAGAGGCGACACTGCACTGATGAGCACAGCTTTGGCAACACGCCCCTGAGGCTGGCCATATTTCGCGACATAGCGGGCCACCTGTCCGCCGCCTGTTGAATGTCCGATATGGATGGCATTTTTCAGATCGAGATGTTCCACAACAGCCGACGCATCGGCTGCGTAATGGTCCATGTCATGACCGTCGCTCACCTGTGCCGACCGTCCGTGACCGCGACGGTCATGCGCGATGACGCGAAATCCCTTACTCAGGAAAAACAGCATCTGCGCGTCCCAGTCATCAGCGCTCAGCGGCCAGCCATGATGGAAAACAATCGGCTGGGCATCCTTCGATCCCCAGTCCTTATAGAAAATCTCTACACCGTCGATGTGGTGACAAAGGACATGATACGCCTCCTGGCTGATCAATAACGAGATACTGGTCAGAGCCTAACCTTGAAGCTAACTTTAAGGTCAAGCTGCGTTCATGACCGGGGGTAAATCATGAAGATTGGAGAACTGGCACAGCAAACTGGACTTACGCGTTCGCGCATCCGCTTCTATGAGCAGATTGGCCTCCTGAAGACGGTCGAGCGTCGTCCCAACGGATACCGGACCTATCCGCCGCAGGCTGTGATGATTCTGGGTCTTATCACCACAGCGCAGCGGGCCGGGTTTACACTGGATGAAATCCGCACCCTGCTGCCCTCTGATCTGACACACTGGGATCATGCTGCGCTGATGGAGGCCCTGACCCGCAAGATTGCAGATATCGAAGCGCTGCAGCTACGCCTGCCCCAGAGCAGAGCGCATCTGCTCCGTCTGATTGAGGATATTCAGGAGCGCCCCGACGACATGGACTGTGCAGCCAATGCGCATCGTGTCCTGACGAATATGCTTGCGGAGCACCCTGAAGCCCTCGACGTCACGGCAGGCGATATCCGCCTTCTGGATACGAAGGACCGCCGTCAGTCGGTCAGCCCTGGCCACCGTAAAAAGACGGCATCCCGTTAAACCCCATCCAGAAGCGCCACGACTTTCCTTGCCGTCGCCCTGGCGGAAAAGGGGTTCTGCCCTGTTACCAGTCGACCATCGCTCACGACATGGGACATGAATGGCAGAAGTGCCTTTTCGTAAATCGCACCCCGTGCCTTCACCTGCGCTTCCGCATTATAAGGAACTTCGCGCGCAACCCCTGCCAGTTTCTCCTCGGTCCATGAAAAACCGGTGATCTTTCGGCCGGAGACCAGAAAAGAACCGTCCGCACACCGGGTGTTCAGAAGCCCGCAATATCCATGACAGACGGCGGATACGATGCCGCCTTTCTCCCAGATCGCGCAGGTGATGGCCTGAAGACCTTCACTGTCCGGGAAGTCCCACATCACGCCATGGCCACCAGTGAAGTAGATCGCATCATAATTCCCGGGCCGAACGTCATCAGGGCTTTGCGTAGAGTCCAGTAAAGCCCTTTTTGCTGGATCGTTCAGCCAGGCCGTGGCCGACTGATCGCACATGGGCCACTTCAAAGCCTTGGGCTCAAGCGGAACCTTCCCGCCCCGAGGGCTGACAATATGCTGTTCAAAACCCTTGTCGGCAAACACATCCCAGGCATGTGTCAGTTCCGACAGCCACAATCCGGTAGGATGAGCAGGATTGTCGAAATGGGCGACGTTGGTGGCAACGTGAAGGATACGGCGGTTCATGACTGGTCCCTTTCATGGGGCAGGGTACTCAAACACCCATCCTGTAACGTTCGAGCCTGGCTGAAGGTCAATCTCCAGTTTGACCTTAAATCTGTCTCGAACGTTAAGCTGCATGTCCCTCATCTGTCAGACAACGCAGAGGCTAAGACATATGCAGACAATTCTTGGCGCGAACGGTCAGATCGCCACCGAACTGGCGCGAAGCCTGCATCATCACCATACGCGTGACCTGCGCCTGGTGAGCCGCAATCCCCGCAAGGTCAATGAAGACGACACTCTTATGGCTACGGACCTGATGGACGTCCGACAGACAATCGAAGCGGTGAAAGGCAGCGACATCGTCTATTTCACAGCCGGTCTGCCTCCGGACAGCAAACTCTGGGAAGACCGGTTTCCCATCATGCTGAAGAATGCTTTGCAGGCCTGCCGGACTGCTGGCGCCAGCTTTGCCTATTTCGACAACACCTACATGTATCCGCAGAACAGTCAGCTTCAGACGGAGGAAACCCGCTTCGCTCCCATTGGCCGCAAAGGGCGGGTCCGCGCCGCAATGGCATCCATGGTCTTGGAAGAAATAGCGCGGGGAGACATTCCCGTACTCATCGCCCGCGCACCGGAATTCTATGGCCCGGGAAAAACACAGAGCTTCACCAATGCCCTGATTATCGACAGGCTGAAAAGCGGCAAAAGGCCTCTGGTTCCTGTCCGTGACGATACGCGCCGCACCCTCATCTGGACACCGGATGCGAGCCGTGCACTGGCAACCCTGGGCAATACACCGGCTGCTTTCGGGCAGACCTGGCATCTCCCATGCTGTGATGAGCGGCCGACCTATAAGACATTTGTCGCCATGGCGAGCAGGGTTTTCGGACGGACGCCTGCTTATTCCGTCATCGGAAAATGGCCGCTGATCATCGCAGGCATTTTTTCAAAGCAGGTCCGAGAGATCAGGGAACTGCTCCCGCGTTATGAACAGGACAACCTTTTCGATTCAGCGAAATTCAAGCGTCACTTTCCGGAGTTTTCTGTCACGACCTATGAAGAGGGTCTGGAACTGATCGGAAGAGAGCAGAAAGGGTGATGAAGCCTTCCTTCAACCTTTAGGGTCAGGAGGGTCTCAATGATGTGTCGGTGTCTGCTTCTGATCGCCCAATGCCGATAACGGGCCTTCCGTTCCCTCAAAAACAGTTATGCTTACGAGACGTATGATCAAATAAAAAAGGCCCCTTCCCGAAGGAAGGGGCCTTTTTTGAAAAGCGGTGCTTATTCACCCTTGAGGCGTGAATTGCACTGCGACCAGTAGCCGCCGCCCTTCTGGATCCATTTCAGCGAACCGTTGCCGCCATTCGCCTTGTTGGCGTTGTACTGGGCCACGCAGGTCTTCTGACGGGCCTTGCCGGCAGAGAGCTTGCTGAACTCCGGAGAGATGGCCGTCGGGAACACGACATTGCCCGACGAAGCAACGGCAGCCTTGGGCGCGATCGGGGCCTTTGTCGCGGCCGGAGAAGAGTCCGACGCTGCGGCGCTGCTGGAAGCAGCGGGGGTTGCAGCAGCGGTCGGGGCAGTTTCAGCCGCGGCGGCCGGAGCAGCGGCAGCCTTGGTCGTTTCACCACAGCTGGCGGCCTTGAAGGCCTTGTAGGACTGACCGTTCAGGGAACCGTTCTGCTTGGCCGTCTTGAATGCGGCGTGGCATTCCTTGGCCGTCATGGCATGCGCGGGGGCAGCGCTCAGACCGGCGGCCAGAAGTGCCGCGAGGGAGAGGCCGGAAAAGGCTTTTGTAAACGTCATGCAGAAAGAACCTTCATTCTGAAATCGGCGGGAGAAAACAGCCCCCGCAGCATAACCGCCGGATGGGCGCAGTCAGTTGATGCGCTCACCATGCAGAACCATGTCGAGACC
>NZ_BJNM01000012.1 GCF_006539685.1 Gluconobacter oxydans | reverse complement strand
ATCTTTACGAACTCTCATCCAACGCCTCAGCTTCATTGCCTGAGGCGTTTTTTGCGTTCTGGGCTTTTGTCGTTCGGCCCGCGTTTAAAACCGCAATCAGCTTACCCTCCAACTCAATCCTGTGCTCCGCCCGCTCTGCGTCTCAAGAGAAGATAATGCGGTAAACGTTTCCAAGACCGTGTTTTGGTCGCTGGGGGCGACTAAAAATTATCTGAGGAAGATTTGCGACGGCCGCCCAAGCTGTAACGGTTGCCGGGGTAGGTGAAGATACCTTTCATGACGACGCGGCCTTTGACCCATGTGCGGCGTACGAGCTGGAGGCAGGGTTCGTGGGGGCCGATGTCCAGCAGCGATTGTAGCTCCGGCGTTGGAGAGACGGCGAACACGACGTGTTCGATCTCGTCGGGGCCGGAGATATGGTAAAGGTGCCGGTGCGGATGGGTGAGGGTGAAGTCCTGCTGGAGGTATTCGGGCGCGAATGCCGGAGAGACGAAACGTTCTTCCACCTGAAGCGGGATATCGTCTTCGAAATGGACGATCACGGAATGGAACAGCTTGCTGCCGGGACGCATGTCGAAGGAAAACGCGAGATCGATATCGGCGCGGATGGCTTCCAGCGTGATGACGCGGGCGGTATGGACGTGTCCTGAGCTCAGGATATCGTCAGCGATATCGTGAAGTTCCAGAAGGTCAGCCTTTGGCGAAGGGCGCGAGACGAATGTTCCCACACCCTGCGCGCGGACCACGACGCCTTCGGTCATCAGTTCACGAAGGGCCCGGTGGACCGTCATGCGGGAGACCCCGAGGAGTTCGACCAGTTCGCTCTCGGACGGGAGTTTCTGGCCTTCTTTCCATTCGCCGTCCTGAATGCGCTCGGTAATGTAGAGTTTGACCTGTTCGTACCGAGCGGGAGAGCGTTCCCGGGAGACGTCCATTTTCATGTCGCGGGCTGTCCTTCAGCTGGGAAGCGGCAATCCAAAAAACATCCTGGCGAAACGATTATTTAGACAAGAGGTTGTATGGATAAGAATATGCAACTTTATATCACAGGGTTTAGTTTACCGTCAAAAACTCGCTGAACTGGCCTTCTGCCGCCAATCCAGTACGAGAGTTCGTGTGGGCCGGCGAGGTCCCACAGAAGCATGTCCGCAGTCTGTCCGGTTGTCAGGCTGCCGGTTACGTTCTGAAGCCCCAGAGCCTGGGCCCCGATCCGGGTTACGGCCGAGAAGGTTTCTTCGGGCGTCATGCGGAACAGGGTGCAGGCCATGTTCATGATGCCTGTAAGGCTGACGCTTGGGGAGGTTCCGGGATTGCAGTCTGTGGCAAGTCCCATGGGAACATTGTGTTTTCGGAACAGGTCTACGGGCGGCATGCGCGTTTCGCGGATGAAATAGAAGGCTCCCGGAAGCAGCATCGCGACCGTGCCGGCATGAGCCAGGTCGATGACGTCGTCTTCCACGACATATTCCAGATGGTCGGTCGAGAGGGCGCCGTAACGTGCGGCCAGCTTGGTGCCGCCGCTGTTTGAGAGCTGCTCGGAATGGAGGCGGACGGGGATTTTCAGGTCGTTTGCCGCGATGAAGAGACGTTCGATCTGATCGGGGGTGAAGGCGATGTTTTCACAGAAGCCGTCAATACTGTCGATCAGCTTTTCTTCCACGGCCTGAGGGAGAATGTCGGTGATGAGGTGGGAGACATAATCATCCTGCCGGTCTTTGAATTCCGACGGCAGGGCGTGGGCACCGAGGAAAGTTGCGTGAACACGTACGGGCAGGGCGGTGCCGATGGCGCGGGCAACGCGGAGCTGTTTGAGTTCGTCCTGCAGAGTCAGGCCATAGCCCGATTTCATCTCAAGGGTTGTCGTGCCCTCGGCGATCATGCGTCGTACGCGGCGCGCTGTGACGTCAAAGAGTTCGTCTTCGGAGACGTGGCGGGTGGCGTTAACTGTAGAGATGATCCCGCCGCCCTTGCGTGCGATTTCCTCGTAGGAGCCGCCATTGAGGCGTTCCGCGAATTCCAGGCTGCGGTCGCCCGCGTAAATGACATGGGTGTGGGCGTCCACGAGGCCCGGCGTCATCCACAGGCCGTTTCCCGAGTGGATCTTATGCGCCAGGTTTTGCGGAGCGTCTGGCAGGTCACGGGCTGCTCCGATCCAGCTGATGCGTCCGTTTTCAATTCCGATGGCGGCATTGTGGATGCAGCCATAGCCGTCCTGATCCGAAATGAGCGCCGGGTCGGCCGTCGCGACATGAATGTCTGTCCAGAGCGTATCCCACATTCGCGTTCTTCCTTGCGCCATCAAATCTGTCGTGGTGGTATATACAAGTCTTACAATTCCATTATCATCATGCAACCAACGGGAAAAGCAAAGACTTTCCGCGTGATGAGGGAAGGAATGTCGAGGTTATGGAACTGTTTGCAGAGCAGGCCCTGCTGCCGGACGGCTGGCACCGGAATGTGCGGATTACCGTTTCTCCTGACGGGTGTTTCGAATCGATTGTCCCGGACGCCCGGATATCTGCGGATGTCGAGCGGAAAGCGATTGTTGTTCCGTCGCAGCTGAGTCTGCATTCCCATGCTTTTCAGCGGGGCATGGCGGGACTGGCGGAGAGCCGGCAGAATCCGGCGGATACGTTCTGGACCTGGCGGCGGCTGATGTATCAGCTCGCGCATCGCATTTTGCCCGAACAGATGCAGGATATTGCAAGCTACCTGTATATGGAAATGCTGACGGTCGGATATACGCAGGTCGCGGAATTCCATTATCTGCATCATGCGCCGGGTGGAGCGACTTACGGGCAGGTGGCGGAGATGTCCCTGCGCGTCGGTGAGGCGGCGCAGGCGGTTGGTATTGGTCTGACGCTTCTGCCGACGCTGTACGAGCGCGGGGGCTTTGACGGGCGTCCGCTTCAGGAGGCGCAGGAACGGTTCGCGACGACGCCGGAACTCATCGGCAGGATCATCAGCGAGACCCGGTCGGCCTGGGCAGAAACGCCGCTGCTCTCTGTTGGGTTGGGTCTGCATTCGCTGCGGGCGGTTGATCTGGAGACGGCTTCGGATCTTCTGTCTGTGCAGACGGGCCCTGTTCATATCCATGTCGCCGAGCAGCAGAAGGAAGTGGAGGAGTGCGTCGCCTTCGTGGGCGCGCGGCCTGTGGAATATCTGCTGTCTCAGACGGATGTGGATGAGCGGTGGTGTCTGGTGCATGCGACCCATCTGTCCGCTTCCGAGGTTGCGGGGATGGCGCGTTCCGGAGCGGTGGCGGGGCTTTGTCCGATCACGGAAGCCAATCTGGGGGACGGGCTTTTCCCGCTTGCGCCTTATGTAAATGACGGGGGACGCTTCGGGATTGGAAGCGACAGCAATGTCCTGATCAGCCCTTGGGAAGAGCTGCGCACTCTGGAATACGGGCAGAGGCTTTTTACGCAGACGCGATGCGCGGCTCTGCCGGCGGAGATGCTGGGGTCTACGGGTGGATGGCTGTATCGGCAGGCGCTGGATGGCGGGCGACGGGCCTGCGGGCTTGAGTCCTGGGGGTTGGTTGCCGGGGCGCGGGCGGATCTGTGCGTGTTGGACGAGGATCTGCTGCCGCTGCCGTATCTTCAGGATGATGCCGTTCTTGATGCGGCTATTTTCGGATCACGCCAGCCGCCTATGAAGGATGTGCTGTGTGGTGGCCAGTGGCGCGTGCGCGATGGACGGCACCTCAATCATGACGCTGTAACGGCTGCGTTCCGGCGCACCGTGCGCACTCTTCTTGATCTCTGATCTTACAAGGAAATCCTGACCATGACGGATGTTTTTTCCTTTGTTCGCGGGACAATGCCTGTGCTTGTGACCCTGCCGCATTCCGGCTGCCATCTGGCGCCCGGGATGGAAAGGCGGATGACGGAACGCGGGCGTCAGTTGCCTGATACCGACTGGTATATGGAACATCTTTATGCCGGTGCGCTGTCGAAGGGTATGGGAGTGCTGAAGGCCAATCATTCCCGTTATGTGGTGGATTTGAACCGCGGCGCTGACGATGCGGCGCTTTATCCGGGGCGGCCCAGCACGGGGCTTGTGCCGGCGCTGACGTTTGACGGGCAGCCCATTTACCATGAGGGGCAGGCACCGGACGAAAGCGAGATTGCCGAGCGGCGGGAGGCTTACTGGCGTCCCTATCATGATGCTGTTGCGGAAGAGCTGGAGCGGCTTCGTCAGAAATGGGGATGGGCGGTTCTGTGGGACGGGCATTCCATCAAATCGACCATTCCCCGGCTGTTTGAGGGGACACTTCCGGATCTGAACCTGGGGACCAATAGCGGACAGTCCTGCGACGGGGAATTGCAGACTCTTCTGGGGCAGAGGCTGGCTGGAAACGTGGCTTATAGCCATGTCGTCAATGGGCGTTTCAAGGGTGGATACACGACGCGGCATTACGGCCAGCCAGAGCGTGGCATCCATGCCATCCAGCTTGAAATTGCGCAGTCCACCTATCTGCGGAGCGGAGAGGCGCCCTGGCCGATCGATCTGGAGAAGGCGGTGCGTCTGTCGCGGATGATCGATGGCCTGCTTGAGACTGCGCTGTGCTGGCGGCCCGAGGCGGCCTGTTCGGGAAAATAAATCCCGATGTCATTTCATAAATGGATTGACAATTCCGCAGAGCGATTTGAGTATTGGTATATACAAGTTCATACAGGATGAAGCCCATGAGTGATCCCGGCAACCGCCTTTCGAATGATCGTGTCATCCGTGCCCCGACCGGGCCTGAACTCTCGGCCAAGAGCTGGCAGACGGAAGCGCCGCTCCGGATGCTGATGAACAATCTGGATCCCGACGTGGCGGAAAAGCCGTCCGAGCTCGTTGTCTATGGCGGCATCGGTCGCGCGGCGCGGAACTGGGACTGCTATGACAGGATCGTCGAGGCGCTGCGTGATCTGGAAGACGACCAGACGCTTCTGGTGCAGTCCGGCAAGCCGGTTGGCGTATTCCGGACGCATGCCGATGCGCCGCGTGTGCTGATCGCGAACTCCAACCTCGTGCCGCACTGGGCGACCTGGGAGAAGTTCAACGAACTCGATCGGGCCGGGCTCATGATGTACGGGCAGATGACGGCGGGATCGTGGATCTATATCGGCTCGCAGGGCATTGTTCAGGGCACGTACGAGACCTTCGTGGAAATGGGGCGCCAGTATTATGGCGGGAACCTCAAGGGGCGCTGGATTCTGACGGGCGGTCTGGGCGGCATGAGCGGGGCGCAGCCTCTGGCGGCTGTCATGGCTGGTGCGTCCATGCTGGCGGTCGAATGTGAGCCGTCCCGCATCCGCAAGCGGCTTGAGACGGGATATCTGGACCGTCAGGTCGATACGCTCGATGAGGCTCTGGAAATCATTCAGGACGCCTGTGCGAAAGGCGAGGCCGTTTCCGTGGGTCTTCTGGGAAATGCTGCCGAAGTCTTCCCGGAACTGGTACGGCGCGGCATCCGTCCGGATGGTGTGACGGATCAGACCTCCGCCCATGATCCGCTGAACGGTTATCTGCCGGCCGGATGGTCGCTGGAGCAGGCCGAGAAGATGCGGATTACCAATCCTGCGGCGGTTGAGAAGGCGGCGCGGGAGTCCATGCGGCTTCAGGTCGAGGCCATGGTGGCGTTCCATCGCCAGGGCATTCCGACTTTCGATTACGGCAACAACATCCGCCAGATGGCCTTTGACGAAGGGCTTGAAGACGCCTTTGCCTTCCCGGGCTTCGTGCCGGCCTATATCCGCCCGCTGTTCTGCCGGGGTATCGGGCCGTTCCGCTGGGCAGCGCTTTCGGGGGATCCGGAAGACATCTTCAAGACGGACCAGAAGGTCAAGGAACTGCTGCCGGACGACAAGCATCTTCATAACTGGCTCGATATGGCGCGGGAGAAGATCCACTTCCAGGGACTGCCTTCGCGCATCTGCTGGGTCGGTCTGGGGGACCGTCACCGTCTGGGACTGGCGTTCAACGAAATGGTGGCCAGCGGTGAGCTCAAGGGCCCGATCGTGATTGGCCGTGACCATCTGGACAGTGGTTCGGTCGCCAGTCCGAACCGTGAGACCGAGAGCATGCGTGACGGATCGGACGCTGTGTCCGACTGGCCGCTGCTGAATGCGCTGCTCAATACGGCGTCGGGCGCGACCTGGGTGTCCCTGCATCATGGCGGTGGCGTCGGCATGGGCTTCTCCCAGCATTCCGGCATGGTGATTGTGGCAGATGGTACGCCGGATGCGGCGCGGCGTCTGGAGCGGGTGCTGTGGAACGACCCGGCTACGGGCGTCATGCGGCACGCAGATGCCGGTTACGACATTGCAACTGACTGTGCCCGCGAGAAGGGCCTCGACCTTCCCATGATCACCCGCGGAGCCTGAGATCATCATGACAACCAGCATTTTTACAATCACGCCCGGCAAGATCACGCTCAGCGACCTGCGGGACTTCTATTTCGGCCAGATGGATGTCCGTCTGGACGACGGGACCTTTGAGGCCCTGCAGCGTGCGGCGGAGTCCGTGGAGCGGATCGTCGGGCGTGGCGAGCCTGTCTATGGGGTGAATACGGGTTTCGGAAAACTCGCGAAGACCCGGATTCCCGATGACCGTCTGCGCGATCTGCAGCGCAATCTGGTGCTGAGCCATGCTGCGGGGATCGGTCAGCCGATGCCGGAGCGTGTGGTGCGCCTGATCCTGCTGCTCAAGGCCAATGGTCTGGCGCGTGGCTATTCGGGTGTGCGTCCGCAGATCGTGCAGCTTCTGCTGGACATGCTGAACCAAGGCGTTGTGCCCGTTATTCCGGAGAAGGGATCGGTTGGCGCTTCGGGCGATCTGGCTCCACTGGCGCATATGTCGGCTGTGGTGATCGGTGAAGGTGAGGCATTCTATCAGGGTAAGCGCCTCAAAGGCGACGAGGCCCTGAAGGCGGCCGGGCTTGAGCCTCTGGTTCTGGGGGCCAAGGAGGGTCTGGCCCTTCTGAACGGCACGCAGGCCTCTACGGCGCTGGCGATTGCGGCGCTTCTTGATGCCGAGCGGCTGTTTCATGCGGCCCTTATCACGGGTGGCCTGACGCTTGATGCGGCGCGGGGCACGGATGCGCCGTTCGATCCGCGTCTGCATGAACTGCGCGGTCAGAAAGGGCAGATCGAGTGTGCGGCGGTCTATCGTGCGCTGATGCAGGGGTCTGCCATCCGGGCATCGCATCTCGAGGATGACGAGCGGGTTCAGGATCCGTACTGCCTGCGCTGCCAGCCGCAGGTCATGGGTGCCTGTCTGGACAATCTGCGTCAGGCGGCGCGGGTTCTGGTGATCGAGGCGAATGCGGTTTCAGACAATCCGATCCACTTCCCGGACACGGATGAGATGATCTCGGGTGGCAATTTCCATGCCGAGCCTGTGGCGATTGCCGCGGATCTCATGGCAATTGCTGTCTCCGAAGTCGGGGCGATTGCTGAGCGGCGTCTGGCGCTGCTGGTCGATGCACAGATGAGCGGTCTTCCGCCGTTCCTGGTGCAGGACAGCGGGCTGAACTCCGGTTTCATGATCGCGCAGGTGACGGCTGCGGCTCTGGCGTCCGAAAACAAGACGCTGGCCCATCCGGCGAGTGTGGACAGTCTACCGACTTCGGCCAACCAGGAAGATCACGTCTCCATGGCGACGTTTGCCGCGCGTCGCGTCGGCGATATCGTGGACAATGTCCGGACGATCATTGCGGTTGAATATCTGGCGGCCGTGCAGGGACTTGATTTCCTGGCGCCGCTGGAAACGTCCGCGCCGCTGCTTGAAGTCGCGAAGACGTTGCGGAAAACTGTGCCCTTCTTTGCCCAGGACCGGCTGTTCACGCCGGACATGGAAGCTGCCCGCGCGCTCATCATCGATGGCGCTCTGGGAAGCTGTGTCGGGTCAGGCGTTGCCCTGCCTGCTCTTGAGGGCTGATCGGAACGGGAGAACAACGGGGAATGGACCATCACGGCATTGCGGCTTTGCATCGGCGGGCTGACAGGGTTCTTCCCCGTATTTTCCGAGATTATGTCAACGGTGGCTCCCATTCGGAGCGCACCGTCCGGGCCAATCGCCGGGCCTTTGAACGCTGGGCGGTTGTTCCGAAATGTCTGGTGGATGTTTCGGACTGCGACCTGTCCGGGTCTTTTCTGGGGGCCACGCATCGGCTCCCGTTCATGTTTGCCCCGCTGGGCTTCGGCGGCCTGATGTGTCCGGACGGCGAAATCCGGGCTGCGCGGGTTGCGGCTTCAGCGGGATTGCCGATGGCGGTGTCCACATTCGCCATTCAGTCGCTGGAGACGCTCTCCCGGGTGCCGGGCGTGACGCTCGCGGCCCAGATCTATGTGTTCCGTGACCGGGGCATTACCCGCGACATGCTGCGCCGGGCGGAGAGCTGCGGCATCCGGAACATTATCCTGACAGTTGATACGCCGATCACGCCGCTCCGGCTGCGCGATGTGCGCAACGGCTTTCGCAATCTGACGCGTCCGTCCCTGCGGCATGTGCTGTCCATGGCCGCGCATCCGCGCTGGACGGCGGGGATGCTGCGGAACGGGATGCCGAAAATCGGCAATCTGGCGCCTTATGGCATGGGCAGTAACCTGATGGAGCAGGCTAGGAATGCGGCGTCCCAGATCGATCCGACGCTGACCTGGAAGGATCTGGATTGGCTGCGCTCCGTCTGGCCGGGGCAGCTTGCCGTGAAGGGAATCATGGACGCCGGGGACGCGCTGGCCTGCCAGAAGGCGGGGGCGCAGACGGTGATCGTTTCCAATCATGGGGGGCGGCAGATGGACCCGGCTCCGTCGTCGCTTTCCGTCCTGTCGGACATTGTCGAGGCCCTGAAGGGGGAGACGGACGTCATTCTTGATGGGGGTGTCCGCTGGGGCGGGGACGTCGTGACCGCGCTGGCGCTGGGCGCGAAGGCTGTGGGGATCGGCCGTCCCTGGGCCTGGGCACTTGCTGCGGGTGGTGAGAGAGGCGTTCGCAGTCTGGTAGACGGGCTGGGCGGTGAAATCCGCGATGTCCTGCGTCTGGGCGGGATGGTGGATCTTGCGTCGCTGCGGGCGCAGGGAGTGGCAGCGCTCCGGCCGGTCAGGTGACGGCGTAGGCGATCTGACCCGCTTTCAGGACCGTGAGCTTAAAGGGGATTTCGCTCAGAAGGATGTCTCCCGGTGCGAGCGTGTAATGCTGCTCTTTGGTCGTAACGTCCCAGTGCCCGTCTACGGCGATAAAACCCAGCAGAGCATCTGAAGGAAGATTTTCGGGCGTGATGGCGGTCAGGTCCGGGCCTGTGCTGCCATCAGGGCGCATCAGGTTCAGGACGTCTACCGGGCCGTTCAGAGGTGCGCCGGTCAGGGGGAGGTCGCCACTGAACCGGATCACGCTGCCGGGCTGATCCAGCAGAAGGGGTGGAGCGCCCGAAACGGGAAAAAGCCGGACGCCGTTCCCGGTCAGAAGTCCCATCTGTCTGAACAGACCCGCAAAGCTGGAGAACCGTGCGGGTTGGGTGATGCTGGCGACGCTGAGGCGCCATTCCGGCTGTTCGGTCAGCAGGCGGGTGGTGCCGGCACCATTTTTCCATGGGCTTGCGGACACGGTGGGCAGACGGATGTGCCGAATGCTCATGGGACGTCTGCGGGAACGAGTTTTCCGGGGTTGAGGATGTTCTTCGGGTCCAGTGCGCTCTTGATGGCGCGCATGACGGACAGGGCGGCAGGTTCGTGTTCTTCGGTCATGAAGATCTGTTTTGCGAGGCCGATCCCGTGTTCGCCACTTGCGGAGCCGCCCAGCGAGAGGGCGCGGCGGATGATTTTATGATCCAGTTCGAGGGCGCGCTTTTCGGCATCCGCGTCATTGGGGGGGATCAGGATGACGGTGTGGAAATTGCCGTCTCCGACATGGCCGACAATGGGGGCCAGCAGGCCGGAGGCGTCGATATCGGCTCTGGCGCCGGTCATGAGTTCCGTCAGGGCGGCGATGGGGACGATGGCGTCCGTGGTGATGCCTCTGTAGCCGGGGCGATAGGCCATGCAGGCCCAGAAGGCGTCATGACGCGCCTTCCACAGCGTGTTGCGCTCCTCGGTTGCGGTGGCCCAGCGGAAGGACTGGCCACCCTGGCCTTCCACGAGATCGCGCAGCACTGTTTCCTGCTCCGCGACGCTGGCGGGGGAGCCTGTCAGCTCGAAGAACATGGTGGGGAGGGCGTCGTAGCCCGTGAGGTGGGAGTACTGGATGCAGGCGTCCATCTGGACGTCGTCGAGCAGTTCCATCCGGCCGACCGTCAGGCCGCACTGGATCACGAGGACAGCCGTCTCCACGGCGCAGGCCAGTGTCGGGAACTGGCAGACCGCAGCCCCCACGGCCTCGGGGATGGGATGGAGCTGGGCCTGGACTTCCGTGATGACGGCCAGCGTGCCTTCCGAACCGATGAGCAACCCCGTCAGATCATAGCCTGTGGCGGCCTTGCGCACGGCGCCCCCTGTATGGAGGATACGTCCGTCGGCCAGAACGGCCGTCAGGCCCAGCACGTTGGCGCGCATGGTGCCGTAGCGCATGGCGCCGGTGCCGGACGCCCGGGTCGCGCACATTCCGCCAAACGTCGCCTCGCCCCCGGGATCGACCGGAAAGAACAGGCCCTGTGTCCGCAGATGGAGGTTCAGATCCTGCCGGGTCACGCCCGCCTGCACGCGGCAGGTCAGGTTCTCGGGCGAGACGTCGAGAATATCCGTCATCATGGACAGATCGACGCTGATGCAACCGGGAACGGGCGTCAGCTGTCCTTCAAGAGAGGTGCCGCCGCCGAAGGGAATGACGGGAACGTTTTCCTCATGGCAGATCCGCAGGGCGTCGGACACGTCCTGCGTTGTGCGGGCAAACAGGACATACGCCGGCAGCAGCGTCTGATCCGGGTGGCGCCATCCTTCGCCGTGGGCGTGATGATCGCGGACCGTCTCGTTGGCGGTCAGGCGATCCCCGAAAAGAGGGGAGAGACGCCGGGCGGCGCGTTCGGCGGCAGAGGGGCCGGTCATGGCGCGTTCCTTCTCAGGCTGCGGAGGAGTGTGAGGGCTGACGGACGCGATCGAGGGCGGCAAGGAAGGCCTGGCTGTCTTCAGGACGCGCAATGCTGACGCGGATCCAGGTCTCGTAGCCCTTTTCCTTCCAGGGTTTGACGATGACGCCCTGTTCGAGAAGGCGTTCGGCGAGGGCTGAAGCGGATTCGCGGGCGTTGAAGAACAGGAAATTGGCAAAGGACTGTGCGACGAAATAACCGCGCTCTTCCAGAGCCGCTTTCAGCGCTTTGCCTTCGGCCAGGGTTGCGCCCACCGTTTTGTGCATGTGCTCCTGATCGAGCAGGCTCAGCCGGGCCATTTCCAGCGCTGCGCTGTTGCTGTTGAACGGATCGCGGACGCGGGTCATGACGGCGGTGAGGCCGGGATCAGATGTCAGGGCGTAGCCGACGCGCAGTCCGGCCAGGCCATAGGCTTTCGAGAATGTTCTCAGAACCATCCAGGGGCGCGACTGGTTTTTGAGGATGGTGAGGCTGTCGGCATAATCCGGGCTGGAGCGCGCATATTCCCAGTAGGCTTCGTCGATGACGATCAGCGTGTCCGCCGGGCAGGCGTCGATCAGGTTCTGCATGGCGTCGCCTGTCATCAGGCAGCCGACGGGATTGGACGGGTTTGAGAACATCAGGACCTTGAGGGGATCGGATGTTACGGCCTGATGGAGCTGCGGCAGGTCGAAACGGGCATCTGCCGTCATGGGGATGGCTTCTGCCCTGGCGCCCATCATCTGTGGCCAGATCAGATGCAATCCGAAGGACGGCAGGACCGTGACGAGGCGGTCTCCGGGGGAAAGGAAGGCTTCACAGATCATGCGGATGATCTGTTCGGAACCGTTTCCGATAACAATCCGGTCCGTGTCGATTCCGGTCTGACGGGACAGTTCCTCCCGAAGCCCCTCGGCAGAAGCGTCCGGATAGCGGAACAGGCTGGAGGCTATTTCGGTCCAGTGCTCCAGAGCCGCGGGAGACGGCCCATAAGGGTTTTCGTTGCTGCCCAGTTTGGTGATCCGCGGAATGCCGTATTTTGCCCGCACGGCGTCTTCTGACAGGCCCGCATTATAGACCGGCAGCTGACGGACTTCAGCCCGGGCCAGGGAGAGGGGAGGGGTCCGGCATTCAGGGGCGGTGTTCATGCGATGGCTCCACGGGAAGAAGGGGCTGGGGGCTGTGTGGGACGGGATCATTTAACTTGTAAATACAACCATAGATTCTTTGGGATATCCAGAGGCTGAAGGGGCTCAGGATGTGTTTTTCAGGCCTTTTCACGCGCTTTTTTCAGGGGTGTTTTCCGTTGTGGACAAGGGCGCGATCTTAGAGAATAGGATATTGATAGAAGGGGATATTTTAAGGCGTTTGGGGCGAAAAATGATGTCGGTATGGTGTCTGCTGAAGGGGAAGAATTTCCAAAAAACCAGTTCGATATCAGAATAGACATAGACAACCTTTTTCCGGAATGACATGGTCTATCCCGAAAAGGCCGCATGCCTTTCGGTTTCCTCTGTAGCCTGTCAGTGACTGATGGTGTCTCCTTCAAACGACTGCTTTGGGAAAGTACGGGAATATGATGTCCAAGAATAACATTCCATCACCGGATCAGGATGCCTGTTGTTTTCCCGTCTCAGGAAGCAGATCTCAGCCGGATCTGAAACGAAAGGGTGCATCTTCGTTTCTGGTCTGGGTCCTCGCATCGACGGCATTTTCCTGCTGCGCGGCCCAGGCCGCAGATCCCAAGAAGCAGACCCGTCCCGTCGTCCATCACAATCCTGGTAAGGCTGCTCCGGTAGCACCTGTCCGTTCGAAAGCCGCGCGGGCCCGTCGTGCGACGGCGCGTGAGGCGCTGGAAAGCGAGAGCATGCAGGTGACGGCCCATCACGTTCCTCACGGTGCCGTTACGACCGTATCTTCCGAAGCGCTGGCAGACGCGGTGCCGGGCACCAATCCGCTCAAGGTTCTGGCGCGTCAGCCGGGCGTCATGTTCCAGTCCGATGATCCGCAGGGCATGGATACCTGGTCTACCCAGTTCTATATGCATGGCTTCCTGCAGAACCAGATCGGCATGACGCTGGATGGCATTCCGCTGGGCGATCAGGAATTCCATACCTTCAATGGTCTGAACTCCGTCAATGCGATCTCGGCCGAGAATGTCGGGCGGATGGATGTTTCCATGGGGGCCGGGGCTGAATCCGTTGCCAGCACCAGCAATCTGGGTGGTGCTGTCGAGTATGTTTCTTCCGATCCCAAGCACAAGGCGGGTGGTCTGGCGTCACAGACATTCGGGTCAAACAGCGGATTTCATACGATTCTGCGGATGGATAGTGGCGATCTGAACAAGAGCGGCACGCGGTTTTACGTCTCCTACATGCGCAATTCGCAGGATAAGTGGAAAGGGGGCGGGGACCAGTTCGGTCAGCAGGTCAACGCCAAGTTTGTCCAGCCGATTGGTGAGCGCAGCAGTATTTCGTCTTTCTTCGATTACAACCTGACGCAGAGCTATCTGTATCAGGACATGTCCTTCGACATGCTCAAGAATGGCGGCTACGGGATCGACAACTTTTACGGCACGCCCAACGCCTATAAGAAAGCCTATCTGTCCGCGCTTTCGGCAAATGGTCTGCCGGGTGGTGCGCTGCCGGCGGGTTATTCCAAAATGTCCGATCCGTGGGATGCATCCTATTACGATGGCGCACTGGTTGAGCGTGATTATCTGGGCGGTCTGAAAGCCAATCTGGCCCTGACGGATCGGCTGCGTTGGGAAAGTGTGGTGTACGGTCACGGGCAGTATCTGCGCGGAACCTGGGCCAATCCGTATGTTTCTTCTCCCAATGGTGCGCCGCTGATCGACCAGGCGACCGTGACGCATTCCCAGCGCTTTGGTTTTACGTCTGCGCTTCATTACCAGATCGCACATAATGATATCAGCGGTGGCGTCTGGTATGAAAACTTCCATACGGATGTGGGACGTTTCGGGTATCAGGAGCCGCTGCTTTCGGATGTGGAATCCGGGAAGGCCAAGCCTGTCAATTCGGTCGGGGAACTTCCCGATCCTTATGCCACGCTATGGGGGCAGAACCTTAATTCCAACAGCTTTACGGCTTTCGTTCAGGACACGTATCACGTTCTGCCCAACCTTTCCCTGCATTTCGGCTTCAAGTCGCTTCTGCAGACGGTGCGGGGTGGGCAGTATGCCAATGATGAGAGCTATACGGGTGTTGGCCAGATTGCAGGTGGCAGCATTACGACGGCCAAGGCGTTCCTGCCGCATATCAGCGGAGACTGGCATTTCCTGAAGCATCATGAGCTTTATTTCGATATCGCGGAGAACGTGAAGTCCTATCCTGTCCAGGCCTTCAAGGAAGGAGCGTCGCCCTTTTCCGTTTCACAGTCCGCGTATAACCAGCTGCTGCAGAATGGTGGTCTGAAGCCTGAGACGGACTGGAATTTTGCGGTCGGCTATCGTTTCACACACAAATACGCTCTGGCGTCCGTGCATGCCTACAGAACGAATTTCCACAATCGCCTGCAGCAGGTGACGTCGGGTTCAATCGTCAACCCGGTTTCCACGGTTGCGAATGTGGGTGGCGTGACCATGAATGGCGTGGATGCCGGTCTGACGCTGATGCCCATCAAGGGACTCTCGCTGTACAACAGCATCAGCTACAACCATGCAACCTATGACAACAACGTTACGGAAGCAGGAACGACCTATCACATCAAGGGGCAGCAGATCGTTGCCTATCCGCGCTTCATGTACAAGGCGAGCCTGGCCTATGAGTGGCGGAACTTCTCCGCGCATCTCGATACCCAGTTCCTTGGCACGCGCAATTACAGCTATACAGGGGATATGAAAATTCCCTCTTACTGGATTGAGACGCTGGGTGCGCGGTATCGTTTCGGCAACCTTGGAAAATATTCCAGAAGTCTGGATTTCGTCCAGAACCTGACCTTCGAGTTCAATGTCTATAACCTGACGAACACGAAGTATATTTCCACGATGGGTGAGACGGGTGTGCCGATGTCGGGCGACTACCAGTCGTTCCTTGTGGGCGCGCCGCGTCAGTACTATGGCACGCTCAAGGCGGAATTCTGATGACGGAACAGGTGCGCAGGGCTGAATTCCACCAGTCCGTCGAGGTTCATACGATCTATCGGATCCCGACGGAACACCGGCATGGACGTGTCCGCGACCTGTTTACGGTCTGGTTCAGTACGAACATGACGCTTCTGACGATCGTAACCGGGGCGCTGGGACCAAAGATCTTCGATCTGTCCCTGATCTGGGCGATTGTCGCGGTGATTGCCGGCAATCTGGTGGGCGCGGTTTTCATGGCGCTCCATGCCGCGCAGGGCCCGGTTCTGGGTGTGCCGCAGATGGTGCAGAGCCGCGGACAGTTCGGCGTCTGGGGAGCAGTTCCGATTATTGTTCTGGTCGTGCTGATGTATATCGGGTTCGCGGCTTCGAACTGTGTCGTGGGTGGTGAGGCTCTGGACGATGCCCTGCCTGTGTTGGGGCGGGTCCCGGCCGTTCTGCTGCTGGCCTTTATCAGTCTCGTTCCCTGTATTCTGGGGTATGGGGCGATCCATGCGTGTTCGAAGGCCGTGACCTGGCTGTCCGGGATTGCGGTCATGTACTGTCTGGTGGTCGGGTTCTGGCACATGCCGGTCACGCTTCTGACGGAACTGCATGGCTCGGTCGCCGGTTTCTGCGGCATGTTTTCGATCGCGGCACTCTGGCAGATTGCCTATGCGCCGTATGTTTCCGACTCATCGCGCTATCTGCCTGAGGACAGTCTGTCCGTCCGGAACACGTTCTGGGCGAGTTACGGCGGGACGGTGCTGGGCACGATCCTGCCGATGGTCCTGGGGGCCTTTCTGGTCCTGCAATGGCCTGGCGAAAGTGTGGTGCAGTCGCTGGGTCATCTGGCGGGAGTGTGGGGCGCGCCGGTGCTGGTGGTTCTGTCCCTGTCCATTGCCCTGGCCAATGCCATGAGTGTCTATTGCGGGGCGCTGTCGAGCATCACGATCATCCAGACCTTTCTGCCTGCATGGCGGGCCGGGCTGAAAAGCCGGGTTGTCCTGACCTGCGCACTGCTGGGTCTGTCGCTGTTTTTCGCGCTGGGCATGGCGGACAGTTTTATGAAGTCCTATGCGGCTTTTCTGGATATCCTGATGGCGGTCATGGTGCCCTGGACGGCAATCAACCTGTACGATTACTACGTTCTGCGTCATGGCGATTATGATGTTGAGTCCTTTTTTCGGAAGGACGGGGGCATATACGGCTACGTCAACTGGGCTGCGGTCGGAAGTTATGTTCTCGGCGTACTCGTTGAAATCCCGTTTCTGAAGAATGAATTCTTCACGGGCTTTTTCGTCCCCTATCTTCACAAGGTGGATGTTTCGTGGCTGGTCAGTCTTGTTGTGACCAGCCTGTTCTATGCGGTCGTATCCCGAAGGAGCAGTGTCGGTGATGTCTCCCGTCCTTCTTCCTGCTGATATGCGGCGTCGGTGGTGTCAGGTTGCTCTGCTTGCTGTCGGGGTAGCGGGGAGTGTGCAGGTTGCGTCGGCGCAGGGCGTGCAGCGTTATTCTGATCCGAAGGATGATTTTCCGATTTCGGCGGCTGTTCAGGTCCCGGCAGGAGCGGAGACAGTTTATGTCTCCGGTCTGGGGCCTGCGCCGGACAGGGCTTCCGGCACGACAACCGCGGAGCAGACCCGGAGTGCGCTGGATCAGATCTCGGGGGCGCTGGGGCATTTCGGGATGACATTGCAGGATGTCGTACAGATGCATGTCTATCTGGTGGCTGATCCGCGGCTGGGCCACATGGATTTCGACGGCATGATGCAGACTTATCGGGCCAGGTTCAGAAGCGGTTTTCCGGCCCGGACCGTTATCGAGGTTCCTCATCTGACCAATCAGCACTGGCTGGTCGAAATCGATGTGGTGGCATCGAGGAACGATGTGAATAAAAAACGTTTTCCTGCGAAATGATGTTCCCGCCGGGAGTAGGAAGGCGGCGTCTGATCGTGGTTTCATCTCTGGATTTTCAGGGCATCAAAAGGGGTAAGGCATGAACGTATTCAAGCGGACGCGGCTTTCTCGGAAGCGGATGGGCAAGGCTCTGCTGAAAAGCGGCTTTCTGCTGCTGGCCGGTGATCTGACCGTGGCCCAGGCATTGAGTGCGCCGGCGGATCATCAGGCTGCGGCGGACCAGGCTCTGGAGCTGGCTGAAAAATCCATTGCGTTGCGCTCGGTCGCTGGGCCGGGGAACCAGACGCCGCAAGTGGCTGCGCTGTTCCGCGATGCGCTGGTCAAGGGCGGTTTCGCCCCGTCCGATATTACGATCACGCCTTACAAGGACACGGCCTATCTGATCGCCCGCTGGCCGGGGCAGGATCCGTCCCTCAAGCCTCTGGTGATTTCAGGGCACATGGACGTTGTGGAAGCCAAGGCGTCGGACTGGACGCATGATCCGTTCAAGCCGCAGATCGAGAACGGCTATCTTCTGGGCCGCGGCTCCACGGATATGAAGCTGGATGACACGCTGGCGATTGCTGCTCTTCTGGAGCTCAAACGCGAGGGGTACAAGCCGCGGCGCGATATCATCATCGAGTTTTCGGGGGATGAAGAGACCACGATGGCGACGGGTGCCATCATCGCGGACAAGCTCTCCAATGCCGAACTGGTGCTGAACATGGACGGCGCGAACGGGACGCTCGATGAGAAGACGGGCAAGCCGGATTATTTCACCTGGGAAGGTGCGGAAAAGAATTATGCCGATTTCCGCCTGACCGTGACCAATCCGGGGGGGCATTCTTCCGAGCCGCGTCCGGTGAATGCGATCGACGAGCTTGCGGCTGATCTTCTGCGGATCCAGCAGCACCGTTTCAAACCGGAAGTTAACGAGCTCAGCCGCAGTTATTTCCTGAATGCTGCGCGCTGGCAAAAGCCGGAAATGGCTGCTGCCATGAAGGCTTTTGCGAAAAACCCTGCAGATGAAAAAGCCATTCGCACGCTGTCTTCAGACCCGTCCTATATTGGCCGCATCGGAACGACCTGCGTCGTGACCATGATCGAGGGGGGGCATGCGCTGAATGCCCTGCCGCAGAAGGTGACGGCCGATATCAACTGCCGGATTTTCCCGGGCCACCCTCGCGCGGCCATCATGGAAGAACTGCGCCAGGCTGCGCAGGATCCGTCCATGAAGATCGAGGATGCGACGGAAGGATCGGTTCAGACTGCCGCATCGCCCATGCGTCCGGATGTGATCAAGGCGATCGAGCATGGGATGCAGGTCGCCTATCCGGGTGTTGCCGTTTTCCCGGCGCTGTCTTCAGGGGCGAGTGACAGCATGTGGTTCCGCTTCCATGATGTGCCGAGCTACGGGATCAGTCCGATTTTCATCAAGAACTCGGATTCCTTCATGCATGGCCTGAACGAGCGCACGCCTGTGGCCAGCATTGCGCCTGCCATCGAGGATCTGCTGGTGCTGTTTTCGGATCTGTCTCACTGAGGGCAGGCCGGACGTCGTGAAAGGGGGCGCACGTGTTTGATCTCGTGATCCGTAATGGTCTGCTGGTTGATCCGGAAACGGGGCTGGAGCAGGTCGGCGATGTGGCGGTCCAGGACGGGATCATCCAGCGTGTCGGCTCTTTTTCTGGCAATGCGCAGCGTGAAATCGATGCGACGGGGCTCGTGGTGGCTCCCGGCTTCATTGATCTTCATGCCCATGGGCAATGTGTGGCCTCCGATCGCATGCAGGCGTTTGACGGGGTGACGACATCTCTGGAACTGGAAGTCGGGATTCTGCCGGTTTCTAACTGGTATGCCCGCCAGCAGGAGCGTGGCCGGGTTCTGAATTATGGGGCCTCGGTGGCGTGGGCCTTTGCGCGGATCAGCGCGATGATCGGCCGGCCGGTGGAGCCTTCTCTTTCGTTCATGGGGAAGTGTTACGATGATCCCCGATGGAGCGAGAATACGGCGAGTTCTTCGGAGCTGCGGGATATTCTGTCGCTGGTCGGGCAGGGATTGTCGGAAGGGGGGCTGGGGATCGGTATTCCCCATGCCTATGTTCCCGGCGTCGGGGCGAAGGAACTCGTGGATCTCTGTACGTTGGCGAAGCGTCATGAGGTGCCGACCTATACGCATATCGCCTACTCCTCGAATATCGATCCGCGCAGTTCCATCGAGGCCTATACCCGTCTGATCGGCTATGCAGGTGCGACCGGCGCGCACATGCATATCTGTCATTTCAACAGCACGAGTCTGCTGGATATCCGGCAGGCGGCGGAGCTTGTGTCCACGGCACAGAAGCAGGGGCTGAACATCACGGTCGAGGCCTATCCGTATGGAACGGGTTCCACGGTGATCGGGTCGCCGCTTTTTGGTGAGGCGGCGTTCCGGGAGCGGACGGGCAGTCCCTATACGGCAATCCAGCGGGTCGATGACGGGCATCGGTTCGAAAGCCGTGAAGAGGTTCTGGACGTGCAGCGGGAGCGGCCTGATACGCTCGTGCTCTGGCATTTTCTGGATGTGGAGAGCGATCCGTCGGCGCAGGATCTGCTGGATGTGTCGGTTCTTTATCCGGGCGGGGTCATTGCCTCGGATGCCATGCCCTGGACGCTTCCGGATGGTTCCGTTTACGAGGGGCTGGACTGGCCTTTGCCTGAGACGGCGGTGGCCCATCCCCGTTCGTCGGGGACTTTTTCGCGGTTTTTGCGGGAATATCTGCGTGAGCGCTCCAGGGTTTCGTTATGCGAGGCCATGCGGCGCTGTTCGCTTGGCCCCGCGAAAATCCTCGAGACGGTTTCCCCGCAGATGCGCCGGAAGGGGCGCCTTCAGGAAAGGTGTGATGCCGATATTGTCGTGTTCGATGCCGATACGATTACGGATCGTGCGGATTTCGCGGCCATGAACCGCCCTTCGGAAGGGGTTCGTTATCTTCTGGTCAATGGTCAGTCCGTGATTTCCGGGGGCGAACTCAACCGGGACGCTTTTCCGGGACAGCCCGTCCGTGGGTATTGCGGGGTGGTGTGAGCCGGGAAGCTGGCCTGGGAGAGGCTGCGGCCGTTCCGGTGCACGTGGTGGGCGGTTTTCTTGGTGCCGGGAAAACCACGCTGCTCAACCGACTGCTCAGGGCGCAGCAGCATCGGCGTCTTGCCATTCTCGTCAATGATTTCGGCGCGATTGATATCGACGGGTTGCTGGTGGAGCGGCGGGATGAGGACGTGCTGGCGCTGAGGAATGGCTGCATCTGCTGTTCCCTGCAGGCTGATCTGTTCTCTACGCTGAGAATGGTTCTGTCCCGTCGGCCGTTGCCTGAGGCCATTTTTATCGAATGCAGCGGGGTTTCGAAGCTTCAGGAAATGCGCAGGGCGTTGGCAGATCCCATTCTCTGGCAGTATGCGGCCCTTGAAGGGGTGATCTGTGTCGTGAACGCTGCCGATGTGGTCGCGCAGGCCAGGGTGACTGAAGATCCTTTGTGGAAAGAGCAGATCCTGTCTTCGGACATGATCGTTCTTTCCCATACGGACGAGCTTGGAAAAGCTGGTGTCAGGGATGCAGAAGACCAACTTCGGGAGATCGGGCGCGGGATACCGGTCCTGCCTTTTTCAGGCAGCCTGCTGATGCATGAGGGGCTTTTTCGTCCCCTGGATCGGAAAACGGAAAAATCCCTTTTTCGGTCTGAAGGGGAGAGCATTGACGATGATTTCGTCAGCCTGGAGTGGCGACGGGAGTTTCCGCTGGACCTGACGGGATTTCGCGCGGTGATCGAACGCCATGCTCCGGTGCTGCTTCGGGCAAAAGGCATCCTCTATCTCGCGACTGCTCCAAAGCGTGCATTGCTGCTTCAGATGACAGGGTCCCGGATTACCATCGGGCGGGCACCCGAGAAGGCCCGGTCCGATCCCGACACCCGACTTGTGTTCATTGGTCGGAAAGGGATGTTTGATCCGCAGGCGCTGAAGGATGATCTTGACGCTATGAGAGAGAGGGCCTCTCGAAATGCGGGACTAAATCCTTAGCGATGATCGAACGGGCGTTCGTCGCTGCCGACCTGGCGTATGTAGAGATGGCGGAAATTCGGTTTTGTGTTGACGAAGACTGGCAATGTCATTCCGCCGATTACGGGGCCATCTGTGAGGAGGGTCGCTGTGGTGAGGCGCGGTAATTCGCGATCCCGGGTTGCACTCAGCGAGGGCAGAAGGGGGTAGGCCCGTTCCACCAGTGCCGAAAGGACTGATTCCGGGAATCCGCCGCTCAGTAAGATCGTTTCGGGATCGAATGCGGTTTCTATGATTGCTACGAGGAAGCGGAGGGTCTTCGTCGCTGTTTCCATCCAGTGCATGAGGGTGCTGTCACGGCTGGCATGCATGTTGCCGATCGTCTCGGGGGTCAGTTCCGCCACCGGGCAGTGCAGCATGCGGGCGATGGCATGGAGCGAAAGCTGGTCATCGATCACGCCGCCGGGACTGTCGGGGAGGCAGAGAGGCAGCGGGAGAAGGCCGAGTTCACCTGCGTTCCCGCGGGCGCCTTTCATGGGCATTCCGTCCACGACGATGCCTGCCCCGGTGCCATATCCGATATAGACCAGAACGGCATTGCGGGGCGGGGTTCCGGGATGGGAGAACAGTTCGGCCATGGCGGCCGCGGTGGCGTCGTTTTCCATCAGGACGGGCAGGTCCAGAAGGGATCCGAGTTTTCCAGCCACGTCAAAACCACGCCACAGATCCCATCCAGGCATGGTCATTTCGGCTTCGTAGGTATCCGCGTTGAGTGTGGGAAGGACGAGGCCAATGCCCCAGATCTTCTGCTTTTCGATCCCGCTTTCGAGAATCATGGTCTCTGCAAGCTGTGCCATGACGGTCGTCGTGGCTGCGGGATCGGTCGTCTCGCCGACCCATTCGATCCGTTGGCGGATGTTCAGCAGAAGATCGCCGAGGACAATCGAGATCCGTCCCTGATCGACATGCATGCCCAGCGAATATCCGGCGTCGGGATTGGGGGCGAGATAGGTCTGGGGCTGTCCGCGCTGGCCCACGGATTTGCCGACCTCGTGAATGAGGCCCTGTGTCAGAAGCTCACGGGTGATGCCGGAAATTGTCTGCGGTTTGAGGCCGATACGGTCCGCGATGTCCACCCGGCTCAGTGGCCCGGCCTGATGGAGGAGTTCGAAGATCAGGCGACGGTTGTAGATCCGGGAATAGGCCTGCCCGGCGCCGTCGGATCGGGTGTTTTCGTTCATTTGACAGCCCCCGCAGTCAGGCCGGAGGCAATGCGGTTCTGGAAGAACAGGACGAGCAGGATCGGGGGGAGGGTTGCGAGAAGGGATGCGGCCATGATGGTCCCGAAAGGAAGTTCAAACCGGCCTGGAGCGGAAGTCAGTCCGATACCGACCGGAAGGGTACGGGCTGAGTCGTTGAGTGTGAAGGTCAGGGCAAAAAGAAACTCGTTCCAGCACGTCATGATGTTCAGCAGTCCTGTGGCGGCAATTCCCGGCCAGACCAGGAGCAGGTGAATGCTGAAGATCCGGCGCATCAGGCTGCAGCCGTCCAGTTTTGCCGCGTCGTCCAGTTCGGGGGGGAGGTCCCGGAAAAAACCCGTCAATAACCAGATCGTGAAGGGAAGGGCAAAGAACAGGTCGGCAAAAATGATGCTTTCGACGTGATCATACAGCCCCATGGCCGAGATCAGTTCGAACAGGCCGGACAGGATGGCGATCTGGGGCAGCATCGAGCAGAGCAGCAGGAGGCCAAGCACCAGCCGGCGCCCGGGAAAACTCATCTGACCGAGGGCATAGGCTGCTGGAATGCCGAGTAGGAGTGAGAGGAGCGTAACGGAACCGGCGCACAGGACCGAGTTGAACGTCTCCCGCCACAGTTCGGGACCGCCGAGGACTTTTCTGTAGTTTTCAAGGTCGGGGAACGTGAAGAGGGCTGTGGAAAAAAGTGTGGTTCCGTGACGGAATGACGTAACCAGCGCCCAGTAGAGTGGAAACAGCGTGTGCAGGATGATGAAGGCCATCGCGACCAGACGTCCTGTGACCAGCATCTCTGTTGTGAGTCTCACGATGAGCGTATCCACCCTGGAATCTTCAGGCACACACCATAGAGCGCTGCGGCAAGAGCGATGATGCCGAGGGTTCCAAGCGCCGACGCCGCGCCGTAGCCTGGTGCTCCGAACTGGACGATCTGGCTCTGCACGAAGGCGGAGAGGGTCATGCCGCTCATATCCGTTCCGTACAGCACGCTGGCCAGATCGAACATCCGCAGGGCGTCTAGCAGACGGAACAGCACGGCTATGGACAGGACGGGGGCGACGAGGGGCAGGGTGATGGAGATGAAGCGCTGCCAGGGTGAGGCGCCATCAAGTTTTGCAGCTTCGAAAACATCGGTGGGGATGGACTGTAATCCGGCAAGGGAAAGCAGCGCCATGAAAGGGGTCGCCTGCCAGAAGTCGATGGCGATCATGACGGCGACCATGCTGCGCGGATGGGTGATCCATGCAACGCCCTGATGCAGCAGGCCCAGCCGGACGAGCATCGCGTTGATGATGCCGTACTGGTCATTGAGCATCCAGTTCCACAGACGGGCGGCCACGACGGAGGGAACGGCCCAGGGCAGAAGGATAATGGCCAGCAGGATGCCCCGGAGTTTCAGACTGTAGCCCTGAAGCAGCATGGCAATCGCCAGACCGGCGCAGGTTTCGCTGATGACGGCTCCAGCTGCGAAAAGCAGCGTTGTGCTGACGGCGGTCCACCAGGCCCTGTCCTGAAGCAGAACCCGGAAATTGGTCAGACTCCATCCCGGTTGTGCCTGCATGAAGCCGTGTGGATCATCATGGAAGGCAAGCCAGATCGTTCGGGCGAACGGAATTGCGGTGACTGTCATCAGCACGATCAGTGCCGGAGCGACAAGAGCCCAGGGGCGCCAGTCAAACCGTTTTGAAAGCGGGACAGTCAGCATGGGAGATCGTCAGTCCGCCGCCAGCGCGCTCAGCGCCGCACCGATGATGCCGGATTGTTCCCCCAGTCCGGCGATGAGGATGGGAATGTCCGCAAAGGAGCGTTCCCAGATATTGGCGCGGATATGTTCCTCCAGTTTCTGGCGGTAAAATCCTTCCGAGCATCCAAGACCGCCGCCCAGAACAATTTTTTCAGGGTCAAGCATGTTGACGGCCTGTGCGATGAGGCGACCGGTCATGCCGGCGGCGTCCTCGATGACGCCTTTTGCACGGCTGTCTCCGGCGGCGGCAAGGGTTTCGAGCGTATGGACGCCCTCTTTCAGTTTTTCGCCGCCCCGCGCGGCCCACAGACGCTCCATCCCCAGCCCGGATGCAAAATCCTCGGGGATGGCGATGCTGAGACGGGTGCGGTCTTCCGTGGGGACCGCAAGGCTGGAGCTGGCGAAATGGATGGCAAAACCATGTGTGCCCCTGTAGGGGCGCCCGTTCAGGCACAGCGTATAGCTGATCCCGGAGCCGAGGGAGAAATAGGCGAAGCTGTCGCAGGACTGGCCGGACCCGAAACGGGCTTCCGCAAAGGCCGCGGCACGGACATCGCTTTCCAGCCGGACGGAGAGGCCGGTATGTTCGTGGATGGTGCGGGTAAGATCGGGGAGCGGGAAGTTCCAGGCGCTCCGGATCTGTCCTGTGATGTCCACCAGTTCCGGAACGGCAATGCCTGCGGCCCGGGGCATGTCATCGGGGCCGTGGGGATCCCGCCGGGCCGCGTCCATGACCTGTGCCACGATAGCGGTGATGTCGGAGACGATTTCCCCGGGCGCGACGTGACGCCGCGTGGGGATGCGGGTGAGGAAGCATATTTCTCCCGTACACGGATTGACCATGCCGGCCGCGATCTTGGTGGCGCCAACGTCAATTCCGAGAATGGGAGATCGGGACAGGGAAGGGGTCACAGGCCGAGCCGTTTCAGCACGTCTCTGTTGTGGCGTGCGATGGGAAGGGGTTTGTCAGGGGGGCAGGGATACATATCCTGCTCGACCACGACGAAGCCGTCGAAGTCCTGTTTGCGCAGGAAATCCACGACTTCGGTGAAGTCCAGAATACCTTTGTCCAGTTCACACATCACACCATTCTGGAAGACTTCCATGAAAGGTGTTCCCGCGGCCATGGCCCGGGCATGGATGGCTCCGTCCAGATTTTTGAAATGATAATACGGGATGCGCGATGCGTGCTGGCGCATGAAAGCGAGTGCATCCGCTCCGGTATAGGCGTGGTGGCCGAAATCGAAGCAGAGTTCGACCTGATCGGCAGGGGTGTCGTTCAGCAGACGGAGGATTTCCGCTTCGGTTTCGACGGCAGTGCCGACATGGGGATGGAACAGGAGGTGCAGACCATGCTCATGCCGGATTTCCCGGGCAACCGTCGTGATGACATGCATCATGCGTTTCCAGATTTCCGGGGTGGCGATCCGGGCTTCAGGGGTGAGATAGGCGTCTGAATCATCCATCAGCAGCAGCCAAGGCGTGTTGGTGGCGACCAGGGTCCGGCACAGGGGGCGCAGTCTGTCACGCAGGGTTTCCAGGGCATCCGGTGCGGTCAGGGGATGAACGACCGCTGCGCCACACAGGCCGAGACCACGGCTGGACAGCACGTTCTGAAGCTGTGCGGGATCAGTCGGGAGATAGCCCCACGGACCGAGTTCGGTCCAGCTGTAACCGGAGGCTGCGACCTCATCGAGGTAACGCTCCCACGGGGTCTGTTTCGGGTCACTGGCGTACCAGACGCCCCATGCATCAGGGGCAGTGGCAGTTCGGATGGTCATGGTCTGTGCCTCTCGATCATTGAGTTGGAAAGCGTCCACTGACCGAGCATGGCAAGCTGCTCCAGTGAGGAGACGAGAGAAGTGAGCGTCTGCGGCGACGGGTGTGTGCTGCGCAGGGCGTCCTTGAAGTGGTTCGCCATGATCCACGAGACGCGGGGATAGTCGATTCCGGTCTGTGCGACCGGCCGGAGTCCGAGGGAGGCGAGGGCCGGGCGAATGGTGTCCAGGATGGGAATGGCGCTGCGGATTTCAGGATCATCAAGAAGGGATGTCCGGGCAGGGATATAGCCTCCGGCAAGTGCCTGATGGCGTTCAACGGCCTCGCTGGTCAGATAATGCAGCAGGGAGAGGGCTTCGGCAGGGTGTGCCGTATTGCGGGGGATCCCCAGATAGACTGTGCCGTCTATGCCGCTCGGGGCATCCTGCGTGTCTCGGGGCAGGGGGGCTACGCCGATCTTTCCGGAAACGGGGCTGTCGGGGCTGTTGGCGAGGGCCCAGGCATAGACCCAGTTCCGCATGAAGACTGCATGACCGGACTGGAAAATGCCGCGGGCATTTTCCTCGTCGTAGTTGAGGACGCCCGGGGGCGAGACTGTGCCAACCCAGCGGGTGGCACGCTCGAGGGCGCGCTGCAGGCCGGGCAGGCTGGTTCTGACTGTACCATCGGTTGCGACGGGATTTTCCGCGCCGTCCCATTCCAGGGCATTGCAGACGAGACTTTCCGAGGTCCGGCCCTGCCAGACATAGCCCCAGATCGGGTGACCTCTCTGATATTCAGCATTCTGAATTAGTGTGGCGGTTCGTTCGAGATCGCTCCAGCGTGTCGGGACCGGCAGGTGATAGCGCTCAAGCAGATCGCGACGGTAGAACAGTAGCCCGATGTCCCGGTACCACGGCAGTGCGACCTGTCGGCCCTCAATCTGAAAGGGCGGCGGCCGGGTGGCCGCGTCATCGTCGGTGGGGGGAATGTCCAGAAGGAGCGGGGCCAGAGCTCCGATCCAGGTGCTGTCAAGGATCAGGACATCGGCGACGGGATGATGGGCTGAGAGCAGCTGACGGTAGAGCGGGAGGACCGTTCCCCAGTCGGAGGGGAGGGCAATGACCCGGACCTCATGGCCCGTTTTTTCCATCCAGCTTTGGACGGCCTGATGGCACAGGGACAGTTCGGTTCCGCTGGATGAGCAGAAAACGGTCAGCGTGGCGGCCTTGGCAGGACAAGTAGCGGCTGTTCCGGCAAGAAGGAGCCCGCAGAGAGTCCATGACCATATATTTTTCCGGCGCACCGGGTGTCCGACTTGTCCCCTCTTTTTCACGGCGTTTCTGTGCCTTGGGAAAGGGCGGTGGCCATGAAGAGAGAGGCTGCGGTGATTTGTCCCTGCGCTGAGGCATGAAAGGGATGGTCGTTCCAGGTGTCGCTGGTGAGGGCGTCCGGTTTTCTGCTGTTTCAGGCGGATCGGGCCTGCTGCGACAGCCAGTCCGCAATTCTGGTGCGCGTCGTATGGTCGACTTCTGAAGCTGCAACGTGGCCGAGTGCCCGGACAAAGATGCCGCGAAAAATTCTTGCATCCGTGTTCATGGGGCCGCCGGGCTCCTGGAATGTTCCGGGAGAAGGCGTGAAGGCCCTGATGGCGGCCAATGCAATTCGCGATGCCGTCTGTTGTGGCGCGCCGTCTTCTGTCAGGGCCGAGATTTCCAGAAGCCCATCAAGGATTACGCCCTGATTGTAGCTGTATGCCGGGCCGCCGTTATTTCGGCACTGGTTGTCCAGCCCGTCATTGATCAGGTTGTCGGGGGCAATCATTCCGCTGTTCCGGAACCAGGACCAGCTTTTCAGGGCCCAGTCTCTGTAGGCTTGCTCATGCGTGAAGCGATAAAGTCGGGTTGCCGTGCTCAGGAACAGTTCGTTTGTAATGGCATTTTTGTAGGTTCGTGCATGGTCCCACCATACGCCGCCACCGCAATGCCCGTCCCAGTATTTCGAGGCGATGGTATCGAAGATATTGCGTGCGTCCTGGATCTGGGTCGGGTTGTGTGTAAGGCGTGCCATGTCGAGGTCCGCCTGCGCGACCCACAGGTCATCGTCGTTTCCGTCCAGCCCCTGACGGTTCTGGAGCGCACGGAGGGCGCTGTTGTGAAAGCGGGTACTCCCCGACATGATTTCATAATCAGACAGCGTACTGACCGTCACGAAACGCTGCCACGCATGTAGATCCCGCCAGTCTGAAGGGCTGGCAGTTTCGTAGCGGTTCATGAGGGTCTGGAGTGTCCGGGCCGTCTGCTCTTTTTCCGGATTTTGTGCGCAGGCACTCGGGGCAGGAAGAAATGCGCCCAGCGCAAAGACTGTCAGGGTAGTGATGGTCCGGATCGCCTGTTTAGAAGAGCATGTGCGTGCCATCGGGGTTTCAGGCCTTGAGCTTATGGGAGCAGAGCAGGCTGGCATGACACATCCGTGGGTTCATCGTGAAAATTGACAATCAGAATGGAATAAATCCGGGCAGAGTTTTTTTTGTGATGCGAGAAGGCTGAAACTGTCTTCGGAATGGTGAGAATGAGTGGGTAAAAAAACAGGATTCTTGGAAAGATATTTAATCTCATTAAAAGATTTAATCATTAAAATAGAAGATTATTCCTGAAATTTCGCACCTTTTTCATGTTTTCTGGTGCGGTTTTCGTCCCTGGAACGGACGTTCCGTTCGCAATCAGGCTTTGATGTTGTCTGGGCAAAAGTAAAGTGAAACTTTCGCGAAAAAAGCTGCTCCTTTAAATGATTGTTGATAGCAAGTAATTGAAAATAAATTGTTTTATATATCGCCGGGCAGCAGGGAGAGGTATTTTTCCGACATGTTCGAATAGGGTTTTTGGGTGTCATGATAGTTTCATCAAGTTACCGTTGCTAAACGGGTGCCCTCTCAAATAAATCAATTTTAGGAAATTAATTCGCGGCAAGGATCATTCATCATGGTGAGACGGCTTACCCTCGGGCTGATTGGTGCTGGCGAAGTGGCCCAGCTCATTCACCTCCCGATTCTTCACCAGCTGTCGGATCGGTTTGATGTCGTTTCGATTTATGATCCGTCTCCTTCAGTGGCGCAGGCTGTCGGGCGTCACTGGGGGGTGCCGCATATCCATACGGATATTGAGAATTTTTTTGCGGACCGGGTGTTCGATGCCGTCATGATCCTCAGTCCGGACCAGTATCATGCGGAACATGCACGGAAGGCCTTTGCTGCAGGGCTGCATGTTTTTCTCGAAAAGCCGGCATGTCTGACGGAAGCAGAATTCAGGCCTCTTAACGAGGATTTTGAACGGACGGATCGCGTGGGGATGGTGGGTTACATGCGCTGTTACGCTCCGGCGTTCCAGAAGGCGTGTACGCTTCTGCCTGAACTTGGACCAATCCGTCATGTCCGTATCCGGGATGTTATCTGTGAGGGGCCGTGGTTTTTCGGGCAGGTGACGCCGGTTGCCGTGCCGGATGGTGACATTCCGGACGATATGCTGGTCGCTGGGCGGCAGGCGCGAAGAGACGCAATTCTTTCCGTCTGTGGAGCCGATGCTCCTCCCTCGCTTCTGCGGGGGTACGAGGTTCTCACCGGGCTGGGAATTCATGCGTTTTCAGCCATGCGTGTCCTGCGGGGCAGCCCGGAACGTGTTCTCGCGGCGCATTTTGGCGCTACGGGGACGGAAATCAGTATCTGGTTTGATTATGGAAGCTTCATTGCTTCCTATGAATGTCTGATCGACGATGTTGCGCGATTTGAATCGTCCATTGAGGTGCTTTCAAATACGCAGCGGCTTCAGGTCCGTTACGACACCCCTTACATCCGGAATCTTCCGGCGGGTGTCACCTTCCAGGAAACCGTCGGTTCCGAGAACCGCGTTACGGAATATGGTCCTTATTATCAAGATCCGTTCAATGCGGAGCTGGTCGCTTTTCACGACGCGGTCGTGACGGGTGCGCCGCTTGTCGATCCCTTTTCCAATGCGCTCGCTGATCTGACCCTGTGCCGGCAGATCATCGAGGTTGCAAAAGCTAGCATGTCGCCCGTCTGAGGGCGCTTACCCCTAGCAGAAATCAATGTGTGGACAGGATCTCCGGATGGGGAAGCTGTTCGCGCGCTCCATGGAGAAGTCCTGATGTCCAAATCGTACCGGCAGCAGTCGCCCTGGAAGGCGTTCAGCTGTCTTATTCCTGTGGTGATCGTGGGGGTCCAGCTTGGGCAGCCGGCCGCCGCCGAAACGAAGTCGCTCAAGAAAACCCATACCCGCAAGGCCGTGAAAACGCATCAGGCTCCTGCCGCTGCGCAGGCAAAGCCTGCTGCCGTTCCGCCTGCCGCCAAGGCTGCTCATGTTCCGCCCAGTGATCTGGTGAGCCATGATCAAGAACAGGTGCATGTCACGGGGTTCGGGACGTCTTCGGGGAGGCAGCTCAAGGCGCAGAATGAAATGATGAGCCTGAGTGCGAAAGATCTCGCACGGCTACCGGCCCAGAATGTGACGGAAGCGCTGGCCAGGTTGCCGGGTGTGACCGTCATGCCGACCAGCATGCAGGGCAATTTCGGCGGTATTGATACGGCTGCCCGCGGCACGGGAGCCACGGTGTCGCTGCGTGGGATGAACGGGCAGTACAATATCAACCAGATCAACGGTATCGATGTTGCGGAAGCGGCGCCATTCAGCCGGACGGTTTCGCTGGATCTGCTGCCGCCGACCGGATTTTTCAGGATTGATGCCAACAAGACGCTGACCCCTGGCATGGATGGAGATGCCATTGGCGGTATCGTCAATTTTGAAATGCCGAATGCGTTTGATTACGGACATGGAACGCATGGCTCTCTCCAGCTTGGGGGGCAGTATAACGAAAAGGCCGCTGATTACGGTGCGAGTGCCATTGGCGGAAATGGTGCGGCTGAAATTTCCTCCGTTTTCGGAAAATCCGACCAGTTCGGGTTTTACATGAGCGGATATTATAATCAGCGCTATTTCGCGGCCGGCGAGCAGACCTATTCGGGTGGTGAATGGGGGGTGTCGCGTGCCATGGATGCGCAGGGCGATCTTTATCCGGGGCAGGATCCGGTCAAGAGTCTCCAGCTGTTTGGCGTTGATCCGCAGGCCAGTATCGGTGTGACGAAACGCTATGGCGGTACTGCGGGTTTTGAATGGCGTCCGGACAGTTCGACGCGGGTTTATCTTCAGGGCACGGAATCCTATTCCGACACGCAGCAGGACATCTATCAGGTCGCGATTCACGGAAATGACAGCGGTGCGTCCAGCGCTGGCATGATTTCCTATGTCGAGCAGGCGGACGGGTCCTATGCGCCGTCGATCACCCGGACTAATGTCCATTACTGGTACGAAACAAACCCGACACTTGAACAGCTTGGCACCATGAAGCTGGGCATGGACAAGAAGCTCGGACGGTTTTCCATTTCGCCTTCGGCTTTTCTGAGCTGGGGCACCATCAGCCGCGATCATATTGAAACATCGGCCTGGCAGTCGGGTGTTGCGGCTTTCGATGGCGCGCCGAATTTCGTTTACAAGGACGGGATGCCGACTGTCGGGCTGACGTCTGCGCAGGCCGCTGTTGCGAACGGGACCCTGGATTTTCCGACGCATAACCGCGGCGAATATGTCCAGTCGGATGCCTGGCAGCTTCGTACAGGGACGTCGCTCGATATGAGTTATCGTCTCGACAGATTCCATATCGACACGATTTCTGCGGGCTTCAAGTATCAGACGAGCTGGCGGAATTATATCAACCGGGACACGGAAGGTCAGGATAACGGGGGCTCTGGCGCCTATCCTGCCGGTGGCACGCTGTCGCAGACCGGACTGGTGGATGGGAGCCTCTCTTCGCTGATCCCGGGGGCGTATAATTTCTATACGCCGACCATCAGCCGTTCCGCGTTGCTCAGCAACTATCTGGCGGATCCCTATAACTGGAAATACATGGACAAGGATGCCTGGAACGGGAACACGATCGGGGGGACCGAAACCGTCTATGCCGGGTATGTTTCCGCCCAGATGCATTTCGGAAAATTGCAGGTCGTTCCCGGGATCCGGTTCGAGCAGTCAGATCTGCATAACACCTACTGGGCCAGTGGCAATGAAGGTGTCTCGACTGCGGATGCCCATTATGGCTGGTCGGCGACCAACAGTCATTACTTCAAGGCGCTGCCGAGCATTCATCTGACCTATCGTCCGCGGCAGGATACCGTCTATCGTGCATCGGTGTGGACAAGCTATACGCGGCCGTCCTTCTTCCAGCTGAGTGGTGGCTCGCAGATTACCCGCAATGATGACGGAACGCTGAGCATTACGACAGGTAATCCGAACCTCAAGGCGACGACGGCTGTCAATTACGATCTGTCCTGGCAGTGGATGCCGAGTTCGACCACGAGCTTCTCGCTGGCCGGGTTCTACAAGCAGCTTTCCAATTATATTTATGACAATGGTGGTTCGTATAATAACGAGACCACCACGGCAGGAATTGCCAACAGCGTTTCCCATCCTGAAAACGGTGGCAGTGCGACGCTGTTTGGTCTCGAATTCGCGTTCGAGCATCAGTTCAAGGGGCTGCCCGCGCCGTTTGATGGTCTGGGAGTGCGCGGGACGGCGACATGGGAAATGTCGCGGGCCCATCTGAACAATGCATATCTCAGTTCAACGGAAAACATGCAGGATGCGCCGCGCTGGATGACCAATGCGGGGGCGTTTTACAACAAGGGGTCGTTCCAGTTCGATCTGAACTGGCGTTTTGTGGATGCCTATCTGTACGAATACGGTCTGTGGGGAACGCCGAACAACTTCAAGACGAACCTGAACAGCAGTTCGCTTGATGCCTGGGTGCAGCCGAGCCTGAATCTGGATGCGCATCTGGGATATGCGGTGACCAAGCGGTTGCATGTGGATTTCTCGGCCCAGAACCTGGGTGTGAACCGTTTCTATCGTTTGACGATCGGGCGGCACAGCAATGCGGTTCCGCAGAATATCCTGACATCGCGGACCTTCTTCCTGAACGCCGGTTATCGCTTCTGATTTCCGAGACATGACATGCGCCGTCCGGATCCCGGGATCCGGACGGTTGTCTTTATTCTGTCGCGGCGGGTGCCGTGACGTTCATTTGTCCGGATAGCGTTATCGTCCGGATTTTATTGCGGAACAGAGCCATGATTTCTCTCCCCGTTGCTTCGCGTCTGGCTATTGCTCTCGTGGCTGCGGGGGGTGTCTCGATAGCGGCGACGGCCATGGCGGAAACGCGGCAGGACAGTCTGCGTCTGGATCAGATTCAGATCATCGGATCCCATAACAGCTATCATGCCGGTCTTGATCCTGCGATCCGGTCCCGGCTTCTGGCATCCGCACCCGACCTCGTGCGGGAACTGGACTACCAGCATCCGCCATTGGCTGCGCAGCTTGATGGGGGTGTCCGGCAGCTTGAACTGGATATCTATGCGGATACGGCGGGCGGCCGCTTTGCCCGTCCGCATCGGCCTGGTGTTCCGGAAGATGTGTGGTCACTTTCGCCTTCCGATCAGGCGATCATGCGTCAGCCCGGTTTTAAGGTCATGCACATTCCGGACATTGACCAGCACGCGACGTGCCAGCCGTTGCTTCAGTGTCTGAGCCAGATCCGGGACTGGTCTGTCGCGCATCCGGGGCATGTACCGGTTTTCGTTATTCTCGAAGTGGAGCAGCACAACGATATTCCCGGCGGGACGGAAGCTGAGCCCTTTGATGCGGCGACATTCGATGCGCTTGATTCGGCCATTCGCAGTGTATTTTTGCCGTCCCAGCTTCTGACGCCGGATGACGTACGGGGAGATGCTCCTGATCTGCGCAGCGCGATCCTGACTAAGGGTTGGCCCACGATGGGGCAGGCGCGTGGGAAGGTCGTGTTTCTGCTGGATCAGCGCAGTGACCGGAGCTTGTATCTGAGAGGGCATTCCGCGCTGCGCGGGCGTGTGGCTTTTACGAATGCTGATCCGGGTGCGCCGGATGCTGCGTTTACCGAGATGAATGACGGGCCCGGGGGCGATATCGCAACGCTGGTACGCCGTCATTTTCTCGTGCGGACGCGCTCTGATGCCGACACCGTTGAGGGGCGTTCGGGAGATGTGGGGCGTCGGGATGCGATGCTGGCCAGTGGGGCGCAGATTGTCAGTACGGATTACCCCGATGCCGAACCTGCGCGATGGAGCGGTTATCATGTCGGGTTTCTCGATAACGCCGCTGTTCGCTGCAATCCGGTCTCCGCGCCGGCCGATTGTCAGTCCCGTTTGATCGAGACGCCTGCGAAAGGCGATTTTCACCTTGAGCGGATGATCATGGTGATGCGGCATGGCATCCGCTCTCCTCTTGCCGGGCAGGTTCCCGCGGGTGTTGGGATTGCAGGGGGATGGCCGCAATGGAGTGGGGCTCCAGGGGATCTGACGCCTCATGGGGCGCTGGGGCTGACGGCGCTTGGAACATTTGACCGGGTGTGGATGGCGGAAGCGGGGCTGATGCCGGCGAAAGCCTGTCCGTCCGCAGGCGCTGTGGCGGTCCGTGCCAATTCCTCCGCGCGGACTATCGCCAGTGCTGAGGCATTTGTGCGTGGCTTCATGCCGGGCTGTTCAATGACGGTCATGCACAAGCCGCCTGGTCAGCCGGATGTTCTTTTTTCTCCGCTGGATGCTGATCCGGCGCGTTTTGATATGTCTGCGATTATTCCGCAACTGCCTGATGCGGATCGCATTTTCCGTGCGAAAGGTGAGGCTCTCAAACTGCTGGGGCGTGTGCTGGATTGTGGTCCGGCATCCTGTGGGTTTCTGAGCGCGCCTGCGCATGTTGGTGTGGATGCGACGGGGCACCAGCTTGTTCTTACGGGGCCGGTCGCGCAGGCGTCTTCCCTGTCCGAAGCACTCATGCTGTCCTATCTCGATGGAAAGCCGCTGGTTCAGACACCGTCAGGTGTTCTGGATGTGGGCGACCTCGGGACCTTAAGCGCCCTGCACGCTGGCATGCTGGAAGCGGTGGTGCGTCCCCGCGCTCTGGCCGAACCGCTCTCTCGCGAGATGAGGGCGCGGCTGCTTCAGGATCTCCGGGATGAGGGTGGGCCTGCATTCAGGCTTTATATGGGGCATGACGACACGATCGGTCCCCTGCAGACCATGCTGGGTCTTCATTTTCGTGTTCCCGGCTATGCCGAGGATGAGATTCCCATCGGATCTGCCCTGGGATTTGCGGTGTATGGAAATGGAACCGGGGAGCGCCGTATCCGTGTCTTCATCCAGTCCCAGACTCCGCAGGCTCTGCGTGATCTGGATGGGAAGGCGCTGCCTGTCGTGCTCTATCCTCAGGTTCCGGGCTGTACGCAACCTGGCGGATTGTGCGCTCCGGAGGTTCTGGCGCAGGATTTTTCTGAAGTGCGGCGTGCGGAGCGCTGAATTCCTGATCCCTCGTCTGGAAGCGGAAGAAGGCTCTGTTCGCGACTGAGGGTAGTCGCACGGCCTGATTCTGGATTTTGAGGACGGGGGCTGTGGGGAATATGATTTTCCTTTGTTCCCCGTGTTCGATATCTTCACCTTTTTTCGGAGAGTCTGGGACCATGGCTATCAAAGATCCTGTTGTGATCGAGCATCTTAACACGCAGCTCACGAATGAGCTGACGGCGATCAACCAGTATTTCCTTCATGCCCGGACGCTCCGGCACTGGGGTGTGACCCATCTGGGGAAGAAGGAATATGACGAGTCCATTGAGGAAATGCGTCATGCGGACTGGCTGATCGAGCGGATCCTGTTCCTGGGTGGTCTGCCGAATGTTCAGCGTCTGAACCCGATTCTGATTGGCCAGACGGTTCAGGAAGTCCTGGAATGCGATCTGAAGCTTGAAGAGAAGGCCATTCAGGATCTGCGGGAAGGGATCGCTTACTGTGAAAGCGTCCGGGATTATGTCTCGCGCGATCTTCTGCTGAAAATCCTCGTCAACGAAGAAGAGCACGAGGACTTCATTGATCGTCAGTTCGACCTGATCAAGCAGGTTGGGATCGAGCGTTACATCCAGAAGAACTCCGCTTCGGCACCCGATCAGGACTGAAGCAGCGTTACAGTATGACGTTCAAGCAACCCGGCATTGTCCGGGTTGTTTTTTTATGCGGCGTTGAGATGTGTCTGTTCGGACTGGGCTTTCTGAAGGGCCGAGCGCAGCAGGCAGACGATGCCGGGGACGCAGTTGCCGCATTTGGCCTTGCATTTCCGGGCTGAGTAGATTTCCGCCGGTCGGGATGCTCCGTTGTGGATTGCGATTTCGATGTCCTGGTGGGACAGCGCGTTGCATGAGCAGACGATCATGGAGAAGCAGGCTTCCGTTCACTGGGACCGATGAAGCGAGCCTAGTTCAAATGCAAATGGTTCGCAAATGCATTTTTGATTTTGGGCGACTCAGGGAGAATCCTGGCTGATCCAGCGCTGGACGACGGCGCGGATTGCGAAATTGCTCTGGATGCGGACGACGCCGGGGAGACGGGAGAGCTCTTCCTTGTGGATGCGTTCGTAATCCGCCAGATCGCGTGCGGCGACGTGGAGCAGGTAATCGGCCTCACCCGTCATGAGATAACACTCCCGGACATCGGGGCATTCGCGGATACGGGCTTCGAATCGGCGGAGCGTTTCATCCGTCAGGCGCTCAAGGGTGATCTGGACGATGACGGTGGTGAGTTTGTGGGCCGAGCGTTCGTCGATGACGGCTCGGTAGCCCCGGATGATGCCCTGTTCCTCAAGCAGGCGGACGCGTCGGAGGCAGGCCGACGGGGAGAGGCCCACACGCTGTGCCAGCTCGGCATTGCTGAGGCGTCCGTCGTGCTGGAGGATGCGCAGGATGGATTCGGTGGTGCGGTCGAAGATCATGATGGAATTATCGGTCTATTTTCGCATTTTCGATCATAGATTTTTTGTTAACTGAAAGATTATGCGGTCGTCCGGCAGGATATTCTGATCGGGAAGAGGATATTCTCATCTTTCATGATGAGTGCATGTCCTGATCCTCTGTGGCCTTCCTATCGTGCCGGTGCCCGCCTGACGGTGGATCTGGACGCGATTGCTTCCAATTACCGGTATCTTCAGACGCTGGCCTCAGGCGCTTCCTGTGCGGCGGTCGTCAAGGCGGATGCCTATGGGCTGGGAATCGAGCGGGTTGCCCCGGTTCTGGAGAATGCCGGAGCCACGGATTTCTTTGTCGCGCATGTCGATGAGGGCATCAGGCTGCGGTCCGTTGTGTCGGAAAAGGCCCGGATTACGGTGCTGCATGGGCCGCGCCCCGGGGCGTCCGCGGACTGCGTGCGCTATGGTTTGCGGCCTGTCCTGAACAGTCTTGAGCAGATTGCGCTGTGGCGCGACGAGGGCTCGCGGACAGACGCGCTCCCTGAAGCGGCGCTTCAGGTTGATAGCGGGATGTCACGGTTCGGTCTCTCCGACGCCGATCTTGAAACCCTGCAGGCGGATAAGGGGCTTGTGGACGGGTTGAAGGTCGGTCTTGTCATGAGCCATCTGGCCTGTGCCGATACGCCCGATCATCCTGCCAATCACGCCCAGAAAGACCGGCTGTTGCAGATGTCCGCGCGGCTGCCGCCTGCGCCGCTCAGTCTGTCTGCATCGTCGGGGATTTTCCTGGGGACGGACTATCATCTGGATGTCGTGCGACCGGGTGCCGCACTGTATGGAATTGCACCCAACCGGACTGGCCCCAATCCGCTGTCGCCGGTGGTCCGGCTTCAGGCCCATGTTCTGCAGATCCGTGAGATTTTGCCAGGTGAGGGGGTTGGCTATGGCCTGACCTATCGGCCTGAGCGGGTGCGCCGGATTGCGACGGTGGCTGTCGGGTATGCGGATGGTTTTTCCCGGCATGGCGCCGGGCAGGGCTGTGCGTGGTTCGAGGATATCCGTCTGCCGATTCTGGGGCGGGTCTCGATGGATTCCCTGATCGTGGATATTTCAGATGTGCCGGAAGGAAAACTTGGTCCCGACATGATGGTCGATCTGATCGGGCCCAGACGCAGTGTCGATGATGTCGCGGAAGCGGCGGGAACGATCGGATACGAGGTCCTGACCTCTCTGGGGCACCGTTTTCATCGGGAATATGTTGGAAATCAGGAGAACCCCTCACGGGGCGATTGACATTCCAGCATGGAAAACAAGATAGACGAACTGAAATCGGACTATGTCATGATGATATCGTCTGTCGCAGCAAATCGGAATTCTCATGTATCTCCGCCGTGATAGAGCTTTGACCGCCATATCCATCATGCTGGATGTCGCTTTCCATGCGGGCCGATCCGGGGTCGTGAGTGGTGCGGATATTGCCAGACGTGGTGACATGCTGCGTCGGGGGATCGAGCCCGTGCTGCAGGCGCTGTCCCGGGCCGGTCTGCTTTCCAGTGTCCGTGGGCCCAAGGGCGGCTATCGCCTGGGGCGGCCGCCGCGGACCATCACGCTGAACGAGATCGTCCGGACTGTGACGGAAGATCCGGAAATGCCGGGGGATGGGGTCAATCTTCTGCGGACCAAGGTTCTGGAGCCGTTCTGGCAGTCAGTGGATCATGAGGTTTCGGAAAAGATGGCGTCCGTCACGCTGGAGCATCTGCTGCAGAATGCGGAAGAGGCCGGAATGCAGCGTCCAAGCCGGGCACCGATTTCCTTCTCCATATAACTATTAAAAAAAGTATTTTGTAAAAACCACGAAATAGGTTTTACAGGGCTGGATATCTTACCATGATGGATCAATGTTTGATCTGCTGTGGTGAATTTCCTGTTTCTGATATGCCTGCGCTCTGCTGTTCAGGCGTGGGAACAGGGACGGATTCATGATGGGTCCGGTCTGAAGGTCAGGTCGGGATTCATCAGGAAGGTGAGCGCTGATGAAACGTCCTGTCCGACTTGAACCTGGCCAGAAGCTGGTTCTGACTGCCAATCGCCTGCTGGATGGTCGTACCGTCTGGTGGTGTGCGGACGGGGCGTGGGATCTTCACATTGGACGCGCGGCCCTTCTGGATGCGGATGAGGCGGAAGCAGTGCTCGCGCGTGTGGCCGGGGAAGCCCAGCGTGATGGGGTGGTGGGCGTCTATGATACGGCGGTACAGGCTGCTGTTCCGCCAGAGCCTGTCACGGTTCGTGAAAAGATCCGGGCGCATGGCCCGACAGTTCATCCCGAATTTGCAGTGGAGACCGAACAGTGAGCATTCCTGTCGGCCATTACCAGTATGACCGGATAGACCGGGATTTCCTTCAGGCGCGGATTGCCGAGTTTGAGGGGCAGGTGCAGCGTCGTCTGGACGGGACGCTGAGCGAGGATGAGTTCAAGCCGCTGCGGCTGATGAACGGGCTCTATCTGCAGCTTCATGCCTATATGCTGCGGGTTGCCATTCCCTATGGAATTCTGGATAGCCGGCAGTTGCGCAAGCTGGGCGAGATTGCCCGGCGGTATGATCGTGATTACGGGCATTTCACGACGCGCCAGAACATTCAGTTCAATTGGATCCGGCTGGAGGACACCCCGGCCATTCTGCGTGAGTTGGCTGAGGTGGACATGCATGCCATCCAGACCAGCGGGAACTGCATCCGCAATGTGACGGCGGATGAGTATGCGGGCGCTGCGGCGGATGAACTGGTGGACCCTCGGGTTCATGCGGAGATCCTGCGTCAGTGGTCCACGCTGCATCCCGAGTTCACGTTCCTGCCGCGCAAGTTCAAGATTGCGATTTCGGGCAGTCCGAATGACCGGGTGGCGGCGCGATTCCATGACATCGGGATTCTGGCCCGTCCGGGTGAGGATGGGGCGCCGGTGTTCCGGATTTTCGTGGGTGGTGGTCTGGGGCGGACGCCGGTCATTGGTGAAGAGCTGTTCGACAGCGTGCGGGAAGAGCATCTTCTGGCGACGCTTGAGGCCATTCTGCGCGTCTATAATGCGCATGGACGGCGGGACAATATCTACAAGGCGCGGATCAAGATTCTGGTTCAGGCGATCGGGGTCGAGGCCTATCGCGAGGCTGTTGAAGCGGAACTCGCCCAGATGGATCTGGAGCGGTATCGGTTGACGCCGGAGGCTGTTGCGGCGATCCGGTCGCGGTTTGCTGTGCCTCTGCTTGAGGCTCCGGCCGATGCGGATGCTGTTCTGGCGCAGCAGCGGCGGGAGGATCCGCTCTTTGACCGCTGGGTACGGAGCAATACGCATGTCCATCGCGATCCGGGGCATATCATTGCCACGATTTCGCTGAAGCCGGCGGGCGGGATTCCGGGCGATGCGACGTCGGCCCAGATCGCACGGCTGGCGGATCTGGCGGATGCGTATTCGTTCGGGGAGATCCGGATTACGCATCTGCAGAATGTGGTTCTGGGACATGTGCGCAAGGACCGGCTGCGGGATCTGTGGCTGGGTCTGTCGGAAGTCGGGCTGGCGGAAGCGAATATCGGTCTGATTGGCGATATCGTGGCGTGTCCGGGGCTGGATTACTGTGCGCTGGCGAATGCGCGGTCCATTCCGATTGCGCAGAAGCTGGGGGCCCGGTTTGCGGATACGGCGCTTCAGGCCGAAATCGGGGCGCTGCGGATTAACATCTCGGGCTGCATCAATGCCTGTGGGCATCATCATGCCGGGCATATCGGGCTTCTGGGTGTGGACAAGCGCGGGGAAGAGTTCTTCCAGCTGACGGTTGGTGGCCGGGCCGAGAATGGCGCGGCGATCGGGACGATTCTGGGGGCGGCTCTGCCGGAAGACGAAACGGTGGATGCGATTGCGCGGCTTGTGGACTGCTATCTCGGGCGCCGGGAGAGCGGAGAGACATTCCTCGATACGCTGACGCGGCTGGGGCATGAGCCTTTCAGGGAGGCGGCATATGAAACTGTTTGAACTCGGCGAGCGGACCGCACAGGTTCATGATGTGCTGGTGACGCTTGCAGAACTGGCAGAGCGGGATGATGCGCGGGCGGTTCTGCTGGAAAGTGCGGATGATCCCGCCCTTCTGAAGCCTTATCTGAACCGGCTGGATCTTGTGGTGCTTCGGTTCCCGATTTTCCGGGATGGGCGGGGGTTCACGCAGGCGCGGGAGCTTCGGGAATATCTGCGGTTTTCGGGCGAGATCCGGGCGGAAGGGCATATCCTGCCGGACCAGGCGGCGTTTCTACGTCGGTGCGGGGTGGACAGTGTGGTCCTGCCGAAGGACGGCAATGGTGACCCGGCTCTGTGGGAAAAGCAGCTCCGGCAGTTTCCGGTGGCGTATCAGCGCTCGGTTCTGCCGGAGCGGTCCGTGGGGCCGGGGCTTCGGGTGGAAGAGGCGCCCTAACGGGCGCCGAACCAGCCGCGGCGCCAGAACCAGAAGAGCGGCAGGACGACCGAAAGGACCATGAGGGTCAGGCCGTAAGGGTAGCCGTATTTCCATGACAGTTCGGGCATGTTGTGGAAGTTCATGCCGTAGATGCCGGCGATCAGGGTCGGCAGGATGCCGATCGCGCTGACGACGGTCAGGACCTTCATGCCGTCATTCTGTTCGATGCTGATGAAGCCGAGTGTGGCGTCGAGCAGGAACTGGACCTTGTTGACGGTCTGGGCATCGAAGTCGTTGAGGGAGGCGATGTCGCGTTCTGCGACCTTGATGCGGGTTCTCAGGGCCTGGGGGTCTTTTTCTGTCCTGTCGCCGATATAGATCAGGATCCGGTCCAGACCGAGCAGGCTGTCGCGGGTCATGGAGGCAAGGTCGCCGCCATCACCGAGGCGGCGCAGGGTTTCACGCAGCATCTCACCGGCCCGGGCGGGGTCACGGGGACGGTCGGTGTTGAAGACCCGTTTGGAGATGGCGTCGAGGTCGCGGCCCAGGCCCTCCAGGATGTCTGCCAGACGGTTGATGACTTCCTCAATGATCTCGACGAGGATTTCGTTGGCGGAGGGCTCGCCTTTGGCGGGGTCGCGTTCGGCCTGACGGCGTCCGACGATGTCGAAGCCATAATAGTCGGCATAACGGACGGTGATGAGGCGTCTGTCGGTCAGGACGAAGCCGATTGGCAGGGAAAATGCCGTGTCTTCCGCGCGTCTGACGAGGGGGGTTGAAAGATAGAGGACCCCACCTTCTTCGTGATGGCGGGAGGAGCTTTCGATTTCCTCAAGTTCTTCCCGGCGCGGGATATGGGTGCCAAGGGCCTTTTCCGCACGGTCGATTTCGTCCGTGGTCGGATTGATGAGATCGAGCCAGACCGCTTTGGAAATATCGACATCCGGTCCGATTTCCCGGGCCGGAACGCCAGCGGGGCGCACGAGGAACATCAGGCAGATCCTTGGGACAAATGAAATGGCTGTGAGGCTCTCTCATGTCCTGCCTGCAGCGGGATCGCAAGGTCCTGTCCCGGAATTGTTTCAGGAAGCGTCGGAAATCAGCGAGATGGATGGACGGCGCGGGCTGCCCTTGGTATCGCATTGGGGCCCTGAAGTGGAGCCGAGTGCGGTATGACGAACACACCTTCCCCCCTGTCCCCTCCTTTGGCCAATTCCCTCCGTTCCGGTCCGGATGACCGGGGGCGGTTCGGGATTTTCGGTGGCCGCTTCGTTGCGGAAACGCTGATGCCGCTGCTGCTGGAGCTGGATGAGGCCTATCGCGCCGCGCAGGCCGATCCGGAATTCCGCAAGGAGCTGGACTATTATCTGAAGGATTATGTCGGTCGTCCGAGCCCGCTGTGGTTTGCGCAGCATCTGACGGAGGAGCTTGGCGGGGCGAAGGTCTACTTCAAGCGTGAAGAGCTGAACCATACCGGCTCGCACAAGCTCAACAACGTCATGGGCCAGATTCTCGTCGCCCGGCGGATGGGCAAGACGCGGATTGTCGCGGAGACCGGCGCGGGGCAGCACGGTGTGGCGACGGCGACGGTCTGTGCGCTTTTTGGGCTGAAATGCACGATTTACATGGGCGCAACCGACGTCGAGCGGCAGAAGCCCAATGTGTTCCGCATGCATCTACTGGGCGCGGAAGTGAAGCCTGTAACGGCCGGGGCGGGGACGCTCAAGGATGCGATGAACGAGGCCATGCGTGACTGGGTGGCCAATGTCGCCGACACGTATTTCCTCGTCGGTACGGTCGCAGGGCCGCATCCGTATCCGGAGATGGTTCGTGATTTCCAGTCCGTCATCGGGGTTGAGGTCAAGGAGCAGATTACCCAGGCCGAAGGGCGCCTGCCGGATGTGATCGTGGCGGCCATCGGTGGCGGGTCGAACGCGATGGGGATTTTCCACCCGTTCCTCGATGATGCGTCCGTCAGGCTGATTGGCGTCGAGGCGGCGGGGCGTGGGCTGGATTCCGGGAAGACGGCGGCGTCCATTTCCCGTGGGCGGCCGGGTGTGCTCCACGGCAACCGGACGTATCTGCTTCAGGATAAGCACGGGCAGATCGAGGAGGCGCATTCGATCAGCGCAGGGCTCGATTATCCGGGGATCGGGCCGGAGCATTCCTGGCTGAATGATATCGGGCGGGCTGAATATGTGGGTGTGACGGATGAGGAGGCGCTTGAGGCGTTCCAGGTCTGCACGCGGACGGAGGGCATTATCCCGGCGCTCGAATGCGCGCATGGGCTGGCGCATGTCATGAAGATCGCGCCCACGATGGCGAAGGACCAGATCATTGTCCTGAATGTCTCCGGGCGTGGGGACAAGGACATCTTTACTGTGGCGCATCATCTGGGAGTGAAGCTGTGAGCCGTATCCAGACACGTTTTGCGGCCCTGAAGAAGGAAGGGCGCGGCGCGCTGATCCCGTATCTGCAGGCCTGTGACCCGGATTATGACACGTCGCTGGAACTGCTGCGGGCGATGCCGGCGGCCGGGGCGGACCTGATCGAGATCGGGGTGCCGTTCTCCGATCCGTCCGCGGATGGACCGACGATTCAGGCGGCAGCACTTCGTGGCCTCAAGGCCGGGGCGACGCTGGGGCGTGTGCTGGAGATGGTCCGGGCGTTCCGCGAGACCGACAATGAAACGCCGATCGTGCTGATGGGGTATCTGAACCCGATCGACAGCTATGGTCCGGCCGAGTTCTGCTTTGATGCGGCTCAGGCGGGTGTGGATGGGATCATCGTCGTCGACATGCCGACCGAAGAAGCGGATCTGCTGGATGCGCATGCGCGGGAAGCTGATCTCGATATCATCTCGCTGGTGGCACCGACGACGTCGAACTCCCGTCTGTTTCATGTCCTGCGGGAGGCGAGCGGGTTCGTCTATTATGTGAGCATTACCGGGATTACCGGGACGAACAGTGCGAGTGCGGCGGATCTGGAGAAGGCGCTGCCGCGGATCCGGGAGGCGACCAGCCTGCCGGTGGCCATCGGGTTCGGAATTTCCACGCCGGAGCAGGCGCGGACGGCGTCTCGGATCGGGGATGCGGCTGTTGTGGCTTCGGCCCTGATCAAGACCATGGCCTCAACGCTGGAGAATGGTCAGGCGACGGAGCGGACCGTACCGGCAGTTCTGAAGCAGCTTGAAGGTCTGGCGGCCGCCGTCCGGGCCTGATTTGTGATGTTCCGGCAGGCTGGTACCTGCCGGAATGGGATACTCAGATTCCGTCGTTACGCAGGGACAGCCCGAAGAGGACGGTTGCGACGCCGGCCATGAGCAGTTCCACGGCGATGAACATGCCGATCAGCCACAGGCCGGACCAGGGCAGCGTCATGTAGAGCATGATGCCGATGATCAGCGTGACGAGGCCGCTGATGGCGAGGGCAAGCCAGCTTCTGTTGTTGCGGTGGCCGCCGGCCCAGAAGGTGCGGGCGAGGCCTGCGAAGATCAGGCAGCCTGCGAGGATGGCGGTCAGGAAAATGGAGCCCGTGGCGGGTTCTTCGATCAGGAGAATGCCGCCGAGGATATAAAGGCCGCCGATCAGTCCGGAGAGCCACTGGTTCGGGACGGGCAGGCCGCGATGGGCGAAGCTCTGCATGACCTGGGCGACGCCGCCGATGATCATCAGGACGCCAAGGATGACCATGCTGGTCAGGGTGGTGGTGATGGCATCCAGGGCGGCCAGGATGCCGAGAATGATCAGGAAAGCTCCGAAACCGATGAACCAGCCGGGTTTGAGGCCCTGTGGGCTGGGGAAGCGGATGGTGTTGAAACTGTCTGACATGGTCTTCTCCGTTCAGGGACGTGGTCTGTCGGGCGGCCCTTTGTGGGGAAGACGCCGGATCCCGGACGTGACGTCCGCTGTGGTGGGTCGTGTTGGGGAAGATGGCATGATTTGTGATGCAGGCGGGAGAGATAAAACGGGCCCGCTGATGGTTGGGCTGGCATATTTGGCCTCCGGGCGTTAAAACGCGCCAGAGAATGCAGCCCTTCGCCGGGCTTTAACCCCCCATTCCGTCCTTTGTCCTGAAGGCGGGCAGAAAGTAACGAGACGACATGAGCTGGATGACCGACTACGTCCGACCCAAGCTGCGTGGCCTGCTTCAGCGGGACGTGCCGGACAATCTGTGGACCAACTGCGAGTCCTGCGGGCAGATGATGCTCACCAAGGAGCTGGAGCGGTCCGAGAAGGTCTGTCCGCATTGTGGGCATCACATGCGGGCGACGGCGAAGGAACGTCTGGGCTGGACGTTCGATGGGGGGGAATACACCACCATCGAGCTGCCGAAGATGCCGGTCGATCCGCTGGGGTTCAAGGATTCCAAGCGTTATACGGACCGCCTGAAGGATGCGCGGCACAAGTCCCATCTCGATGAGGCACTGGTCGTTGCTCACGGCATGATCAAGGGGCAGAAGGCTGTTGTGGCCGTCATGGCCCCCGAGTTCCTGCTGGGGACGATGGGTGCTGCGCTGGGCGAGGCTTTCGTGGCCGCCTGCCGTCTGGCTGTTCTGCAGAAGGCACCCCTGGTGGTCTATACGGCTTCGGGCGGGGCGCGGATGCAGGAAGGCGTTGTCAGCCTGATGCAGATGCCGCGGACGACGATCGGTGTGCAGATGCTTCAGGAAGCAGGTCTGCCTTATGTTGTCGTGTTTACAAACCCGACGACGGGTGGTGTTTCGGCGTCTTTTGCGATGCTGGGCGATGTGCATATCGCCGAGCCCAATGCGCTGATCGCATTCGCGGGGCCGCGCGTCATTCAGGATACCGTTCGTGAAAAGCTGCCGGAAGGCTTCCAGCGTTCGGAGTATCTGCGTGAGCACGGCATGGTCGATATCGTGGCCAAGCGCTCCGAGCTTCCGGAACTGCTGGGGCGGATTCTGGGCATCATGATGCGCCAGAAAACCGTTTCCGACGCGGCGGCCTGATGACTGCGGAGCGTGGGGCACCGGTTCGGCTGTCCGGCGAATATCAGGGACGGCCGGGTGCCGTTCTTGCGCGGTTGCAGGAGCTTTATCCGGCGCTGATTGATCTTTCGCTGGGGCGGCTTGAGGCGCTTCTGGCGAAGCTGGGCAATCCCGAGCGTCATCTGCCGCCGGTCATTCATGTGGCCGGGACGAACGGCAAGGGCAGTACCTGCGCCAATCTGCGGGCGATTGCCGAGGCGGGTGGTCTGCGCGTTCATGTCATGAGCAGCCCGCATCTGGTGAGCGTGACCGAGCGCTTCCGGCTGGCGGGGCGGCTTGTGGACGAGGATGTTCTGGTTGCCGCGCTCGAGAAGGTCGAGCAGGTCAATGCTGGTGCTCCGATTACGGTTTTCGAAGTTCTGACGGCGGCGGGGTTCCTGCTGTTCTCGCAGGTTCCGGCTGATCTGGTGGTGCTGGAAGTTGGACTTGGCGGGCGGCTGGATGCGACCAATGTCGTGCCGAAGCCTGCGGCCTGCGTGATTACGCCGGTCAGTCTGGATCATGAGGCGTTTCTGGGCAGTACGGTTGCGGCCATTGCCGGGGAGAAGGCCGGGATCATCAAGGAGGGGGTGCCGGTTGTTTCGGCCTCCCAGGCACCGGAGGCGCTGGATGTCATTCGCCGTCGGGCTGCGGAACTGAATGCGCCGCTTCGGGTGATCGGGGAGGATGTTGTTTTTACCGAACACGCCGATGGTCTGGAATATCGGGATGCGGATGGTGCGCTGTCGCTGCCGATGCCGGCTCTGAAAGGCCAGCATCAGGCCGGGAATGCAGCACTGGCTGTGGCCGCATTGCGGGTTTCGGGGCTGGGTCTGCCGGTTTCGGCCTATCGTGGGATTTCCGAGACTTTCTGGCCTGCGCGGTTGCAGAAACTGGATGGCATGCTGGCGCAGATGCTTCCGGCCGGTTGGGAGCTCTATCTGGATGGCGGGCATAATCCGGATGCCGGACAGGTGCTGGGAACGGTGCTGGATGGCTGGAAAGACCGGCCTGTCCATGTGATCGCGGGTGTGAAGCAGACCAAGGATGCATCAGGGTTCTTGAAGCCGATTGTTGAGCGGGCGGCTTCGGTTCAGGCGGTGGCGGAGCCGGGGCAGCATCTGGCGATGCCGGTCGAAGAGATCATTGCGGCTTCGGGGGGGCGGGCGATTGCCGGTCCGACTGTCAGGGAAGCTCTGGAGCGTCTGGTGGCTGAAGGGGGTGCGCCTGCACGCGTACTGATCTGTGGCAGTCTTTATCTGGCGGGTGTGGTTCTGGCGGAGGATGGCTGGGTCGCGCGGTAATCCGTTTCTGGTCGCGATGCAGAATGGTAGAAGGGCAGCGTGAACATGATCGAATCGCATTCTTCTCCGACCGTCTCTGATGCTTCCTCGAACGACGGAGATCTGGGTGTCCTGCTGAGGCGCAGTCCGCCGTCCAGCACGGCGGCCGAGCAGGCGCTTCTGGGCGCTATTCTGACCAACAACAAGGCGTATGAGCGGGTTTCGGACTTTCTGGAGCCGGCTCATTTTTCCGATCCGCTCAATGGACGGATCTACGAGGCCATTGCCCGGCGCATCGAGCGGGGGCAGTTGGCCGATCCCGTGACCATGCGGGCGGAATTCGAGCATACCGGTGTTCTGGATGCTGCGGGTGGGCCGGCCTATCTGGCCAAGCTGCTGACGGCGATGGTGGGTATCGTCAATGCGGGTGATTATGGGCGGGTGATCCATGACGCCTGGGTCCGTCGGCAATTGATCGATATTGGTGAGACGGTCGTCAACAATGCCTTTGGGGCGCGGCCTGATCTGGATGGTTCTGATCAGATTGCGGCGTCTGAAGAAGCGTTGTTCAAGCTGGCGACGGAGCGGGGCCAGGAAGGCGGATTTGTCTCGTTTACCAAGGCGCTGACGGAAGCGGTCAGTGTTGCAACCAAGGCCTATCAGCGCAGTGGCGACGTGGTTGGTCTGACGTCGGGTCTGCGGGACTTCGACAAGCGTACAGGTGGTTTGCATCCTTCCGATCTGATCATCCTTGCCGGGCGTCCTGCGATGGGCAAGACGGCGCTGGCGACCAAGATCGCATTCTCGGCGGCGCGCTCGATCCTGCGGGATGCCGAAGACAGCGGCGAGAAGCCCAAGGGATCGGTGGCGATTTTCTCGCTGGAAATGTCATCCGAGCAGCTGGCGACCCGTATTCTTTCGGGTGAAGCTGAAGTTTCGGGTGAGAAGATCCGTCGTGGTGATATCGGGCAGAAGGAATTTGACCGGTTTGTCCGGGTTGCGCGCGAGCTTCAGCGACTGCCGCTCTATATCGACGATACACCGGCGATTTCCCTGTCTGCCATGCGGACAAGATGCCGTCGCCTGGCGCGGACGCAGGGGTTGAGCCTGGTGGTGGTGGATTATCTGCAGTTGATGCGGCCGGCCATTGGGACGAAGCCTGACAGTCGTGTTCTGGAAATCTCGATGATCACGCAGGGACTCAAGGCGATTGCGAAAGAGCTTTCCGTGCCCGTGATTGCGCTGTCCCAGCTCTCACGTCAGGTCGAATCGCGTGAGGACAAGCGGCCGATGCTGTCGGATCTGCGCGAATCGGGTTCGATTGAGCAGGATGCGGATGCGGTCATGTTCGTTTATCGCGACGAATATTACCTGCAGCAGCGTCAGCCCAAGGACAGTGCCTACGACAGCAATGACAAGTTCCAGGCTGCGACAGAAGAGTGGCAGCGCAAGATGGCTCTGGTGCACAACAAGGCAGAGCTGATTCTTGAGAAGCAGCGGCATGGCCCTACCGGAATGATCCAGCTGTATTTCGAAGGGGAATATACCCGGTTCGGAGATCTGGACGTCATTCACGAGTAGCTCTGCGCACGGGGTGAGTACTTTGAATGACGCGGTACCCCTCAGACGATCCTGTCTGAGGGAAGGGGCCGTCTGGCGGTTCGGATCGTGAAAAAATTGTCGGGACTTTTTTTCGAAAAAGCGTCCGCGTGGGCGGACATGGAATGTCTCGATAATTGAATCAGTACTTCAAAAGTACTGATTTCATTAAAATATACAGTCAGAAAAAAGCTGTAATATGAAACTCTTCAGCGTGATTTCTCTGTGAAATGCGGTTGAAGATGCCTGTCCGTTGTGCCGGATTGTGGCTGCAATGCGGAAAATTGGCGGCGGCCAAAACCTGTCTTAATGGCTCAAAGCCATATTTGTTCCTTGACCCAATGGCACAGTGCCATTAATTTATCGTTAATCGGTGGTTGTCATGGGGGCGATCAACGGGGAAGGAAGGGAACCGGTCAATGAATTCAGATGCTTTGATGACCGGCGATGTTTCCGATTTGTTCATTCCATCGATGAGGCGAGCTTATCGTGTCGTATCGAATGGGGGGCGCCTGAATGCGTATGGAAACCGGTGAAACAGTCACTAATGGATCTCCTCATCTGGTCTCTTGGGCGGATCAGGTGTGTCGGAAGATGTGTTTCTGTCCGTGTTCGGAGCCATGTCTTGCCGCTGGAGCACCAGTTCTGGGTGCAGGGCAGCCAGCCGCAGGGCCAGTTCTTCGTCGGTACGACCGTTCAGGACGCCTTTCAGAAGAAAATCTGTCGAGACGCGCAGGCGGTTCGACAGTGCCGCAATGAGGAAGACGCTGGGCGCGCGGTCACCGCGTTCGATCTTGTTGAGGGTCGAAGCGTCAACGCCCAGCAGGCGGGCGCATTCGCTCTGATTGGGCATGACGAGTTCACGAGCCCAGGAAATGCGAGTTCCGATGGCTCGTTGGAGTGCAGTCAGAGAGTCCGGGCGCTTGTGTTTGGCCATGAGGCCTTTTTAGCAATGGCTTTATGCCAAATCCAGAAGAAGTTTTTTTTATCACACACTGTGGCATTTTGCCAAAGTTGGAAACAGTTCTGTACTGATAAAGGATGTTGAGATGAGGCAGGTCAAGTCAGGTTCCGTACCCCGTCGGGTCTCCGCAAGCGCTCTCGCTGCCATGCTTGCTTCCGATGGCTGGCTACCTGAGCAGGGCATTGCCCGCAAGGGACGGGGACGTTCTGCTAAAAAAACATCCGGAACGTCCTCGTCGCGCGTCCGGATGGTGACGGACAGGGAAACGGCTGAGGCGCTTCCTGCCGGTCATCCCGTGAGCTGGAATGCGCTGTGGGGTGCGGATCTGGTGCCGGTCTTTCCGGGACTGCAGCCGATGGCTGGCCGTGAGGCCGGGCTGGAGATCAACTGATGTTCGAGATGGTGCGGGAAATACCGGTTGCTGCTGCGGGACTGTCTGATGGTGTGGTCAGGCCGACTGGGGAGCGGTACCGCCATTCGGAGATCCGCGAGGTTGGAAATACGTTCCGGGTCGTGAACGCGGTGCAGTCCATGTATGACGCCGGCGATATCGGGGATGATGAACTGGCTGCTGCGGATCGCTGGTATCGCGAATATGTCTTTGCCTCTCTGGGGGTGGTGGAAAATCCGCCTTCTGATGGCCGTGTCAGGGAGCGGGGAGACATTCACACCTGGATGATGGGGCGCGGACAGTGTTCTGCGCGGATTACGCAGATTCGTGACATGCTGGGGCTGTGTGCGCATGTTCGTCTCGAGATGCTCCTGGCGCGGGAGATGTCGTTTTCGGCCATGGCGCGGCATCTCTATCCGGCTCTGTCGGAAGGGCGTGCGCGGATGAAGGTGTCGGCTCAGTGTGCACTGCTTCTGGAGCAGCTGGCACATGTCTATGAAACGCTGTCCAAAAAGAAAAACAGGAAAAAATCTGGTTAACGATAAATTACCGCTTGATATCTGAGCACAGTTTTGATACAAAAAATACATACTGAAGAATTACGACATGAAAATATGAAGCCGGCCTTTCGAAAGAAGGCCGGCTTTTATTTTGGAAGTTTCCTGATTTATGGAAAAGTGTGAAATTTCTTCTGGTAGCGTTGTGTTGTCTGGCAGGCAGACATTCATTGTTCTTCAGAAAAATGCAGGTTCATTTGTCGGGTGTCCTCTCGTTTATGAAGGCGAGCCGGTTCATCGGGCGGATGTCGTTCTGGAGTGGCATGAACTGGTGGATGCAGGTCTTTCCCGCCTGGATGTCCGGTGCAGGTCCATTCCCTGTCAGCGGTCGGTTCTTTCCGCCCGGGTGATTGGACGGATCGCGCCGGAAACCCTTTCCCGTGTGGCGCTGCGTGCCGAACGTGAGCAGACGCAGCGGAATGTGGAAACCCTGGCGCGAAAAGGGGCGGGTCCGAGGGATCGGCCCCGGCACAAGCCGGTTCGGGCGGTCTGGCTTGAGGGTGGCATGATGATGAGCCGCAGGGAGGCTTCGCTGAGAGCCGTCTGATGGTTGGTTCTCAGGGCGATCTGGGGAAAAAGGTTGAAGCAGATGGATGAAGACGTATCTGGTAAATGTTCTTTGCGACGGGAACAGTCTTGGGAACGGAAGAAGAGATTTCTCGAACATCTGTCTGTGAGTGGAAATATTTCTGAAGCCGGGCGTGTCGCTGAGGTCCGGCGCAGTACGTTATACCTCTGGAAAGATACGGATAAGGAATTTTCTTCCCGGTGGGAGGAGGCTCTGGAAGAGGCTGCGGATGCTCTTGAAGCGGAAGCGCGGCGCAGGGCTATCGAGGGATATGATGAGCCTGTTACCTATGCTGGGCGTGTTGTTTGCGATCCGGATACGGGAAATCCCATTGTTCGCAAACGCTATAGCGACGGGTTGATGGCGTTTCTGCTTCGGGCGCATCGTCCGTCCCGTTTCAGGGCGGGTATGGAATCCGAGGGGCGTTCGGGGACGATCTCGATCAGCATCAGCAGTGATGACAACGCCCTTTAGGCTCAATGATTCGCAGCGTGAGGCGGTGCGGCTGCTTGGTGGGCCGGCGCGGCATATTCTTCTGAGGGGCGGGTCGCGGTCGGGGAAGACCTTTGTTCTGGTTCGGGCCGTTGTGATCCGGGCGCTGAAGGCACCGGACAGTCGGCATGGCATTTTTCGCCATCGGCTGACGGCGCTGAAGGCGTCGGTTCTGCGGGACACGTTTCCGAAGGTCATGCGGATGTGTTTTCCGCAGGTCGGGTGGAAGCTGGACCGGCAGGACTGTGTCGTGACGTTCCCGAATGGATCGACGATCTTTTTCGGGGGGCTGGATGACGAGCAGCGGACCGAGAAGATCCTCGGTCTGGAATTCGCGACGGTTTATCTGAACGAGGCCAGCCAGATCAGTTATGGCGCGCGGAACATGCTTCTGACGCGTCTGGCACAGAAGACCGGTCTGGCGGTTAAGGAATATATCGATGCCAATCCGCCGAGTATGGGACACTGGCTTTATGCGCTTTTCGAAAGCGGGATCGAGCCGAAGTCGGGAGAACCGTTAGCGGACAGGTCGCTGTATGCGACGATGATCCTCAATCCGCAGGCTAACCGGGATAATCTGAGCGAGGATTATCTCGCCAGCCTTGAAGCGCTCCCTGAGCGGGAAAAGCGGCGGTTTCTTTATGGTGAATATCAATCGGTTGTTGAAGGCGCGCTGTGGCGGCTGGAGCTGTTCCAGCGTGAGGCGGCGATTACGGCGCAGAGCCGGGCGGATGTGGCGGCCCGTATGCGGCGTATTCTGGTGTCTGTTGATCCTTCGGGGGCTGCGGGACCGGAAGATTACAGATCCGATGAAATCGGGATTGTGGTCTGCGGCATTGATGCGGCTGGTGTGGGGCATGTTCTGGAAGATCTGTCTGCCAGGGATAGTCCGGCGGGCTGGGCTGCCAGGGCCCTGCGGGCATTTGATGAATGGGGTGCTGAACGCATTGTTGCGGAGCGGAACTTCGGCGGGGCTCTGGTAGAGGGCACGATCCGGAGTGTGCGGGCGCATGCCTCGGTCAAGCTGGTGACGGCGGCGCGGGGCAAGGCGGCGCGCGCTGAGCCGGTTGCAGCGTTCTATGAGGTTGGCAGGGTTGTTCATCATGGCCGGTTTACGGCTCTGGAGGATCAGCTCTGTCATTTCTCGGTCAGCGGGTATCGCGGGCCACGGTCTCCGGATCGGGCGGATGCGATGGTCTGGGGGCTGAGTGAACTGATGCTTGCCGGAAGTGGCGGCATGACGGGCTGGGGTCCGTCTGGATTTTCGCTGGCGCGCTGAACCGACCGTCCGGGTCGGGATCGCGGCCTGAAACAATGGAGAACACATGGACTGGTTGTCCCTGCAACAGCGTTACGCTGTTCCCGCGGGTGCGTCCGCGCGGACGGCGCGGCTGCTGGCGCTCAAGCGTGTTCTGGACGGGACGCAGTATGATGCGCTGCCGCATCCGTTCTCGATGGAGAAGTCGGGGGCGGGGGAATATATCCCGCTGTCGAGCCGGCGTCCTTCGGTGCGGACAAATCTGTGCCGGACGGTGGTGGATGAGTCGGTTTCGCTGCTGTTCGGGGATACGCACTGGCCGGGTCTGGTGACGGATGATGCGCGGGTGACGGAAGCCTTGGGCACGTTCGCTTCGCAGACCAGGCTGGCGTCGCTGTTGATGGAAGCGGCGCGGCTGGGATCGGTGGGATCGGTTGCGATCCTGTTCGAGGTCTCGGCTGGAGTTCCGAAGCTGTCGGTTCTGGAGACGGCGTATCTGACGCCGTTCTGGGATGATGCGACGGGGGAACTGCTTCGGGTTGAAGAACGGTTTCTGGTCCGGGGGCGGGATCTGGCGGCGCAGGGTTATCCGATTGCGGATGAGCTTCTGGGCGCGCAGTTCTGGTGGCAGCGGGTCTGGACGCCTCTGGACTGTGCGGTTTCCGTACCCTGGCTTGTGGGGATGGATGGTGGGGTCCGGGATGAGAGCCGGTCTGTGCGGCATGGGCTGGGGTTTGTGCCGATCGTGTGGACGCGCAATCTGGGTGGGCCTTACGGGCGTGATCCGGAAGGTGAATGCACGTTCGAGCGGGCGATCGATACGGTCATCGAGGCGGATTATCTGCTGTCTCAGGCTGGGCGCGGGCTCAAATACGGGTCCGATCCGACGCTTGTGCTGAAGACGGGTGGGTTTTCCGATGGTGTGGCACATCAGGGCGGGGCGGCTTCGGCGTTGACGCTTCCGCCGGAAGGTGATGCCAAGCTTCTGGAAATCAACGGGAATGCGGCAGGGGCGGTGCTCGATCATTATCGGGAGCTGCGTCTGGTGGTGCTTGAGCAGTTGCATGGCAACCGGGCGCATGGCGACCGGGTTGGTGGTGCGCAGTCGGGCAAGGCCATGGAGATGATGTGCCAGCCGCTGATTTGGCTGGTGGATCGTCTGCGGCATTCCTATGGCGAGGGAGCACTGCTCTCGATTTACCGGATGGCGTGCCGGTTTTCCTGTGTTCTGGAAAACGGGCTGCGGATCGGGGGAAGGCTGGTCAAGGACCTGCCGTACTGCCGCATGAGCTTGCGGTGGCCGGCATGGTTTCCGTCTACCGATCCGGAGCTTCTGTCACTGACGCAGGGTCTGGTGACGGCGGTCTCCAATGGAATTCTGAGCCGCGAGACGGCGGTTCGGATGTTTGCGATGGCATCGGGAAATTCTGATCCGAATACGGAATGGAAAATGCTGGAGCAGTGGTGTGCTTCTGAACAAGCATGAGTGTTGACGGGGGAATGATGTCCGGAACTGATGACACCATTGAGGATGTGGAGGCTCTGCGTCGGGCGCTGAATGAAGCGCGGAGCGAAGTTGAGGCGGTTCGTCAGGAAATGACGGATGTTGTGACGCGGCAGGAGACGCTTCAGCGCAGTCATGAGGAAGCACTCGCCCGGATGCGGGAAGACAGTGACCGGGAAGTCATTGTGGCGGCGCTTCGAGCGGAGGCGATCCGCAATGGTGCGCATAATCCTGATGATGTCGTGCGGCTGATTGATCTGGAAAGGATCAATCGGGGTGAGGATGGTTCCGTGGTCGGTGTGGCCGAGGCTTTGCAGCAGGCCCGTCAGGAGCGGGCCTATCTGTTCGGCGAGGTGCTGCGACCCGGATATTCGAGCGGAACCACCGTCGGGCAGGCAGCGCCACGTCCGGGCGGGATCGAACCGTTCAATGCGCGCGCCGTCAGTGAGGCGGATTATGAAGCGCGCAAATGGCAGTTTCTGGCCCAGGGCTGAAGGCCCGGGACGATATTTGACCGGGTCTGATGGCAGGCCGGGTTCAGAAAACACATTTACGGAAAAAACACATGAGCATTGATAATTTTCCTGTTCAGCTTCAGGCCGCCATTCAGCAGGGTTTTCTGGCCCGTGAATTCGAGAATGGTCTGAAATCCCGACTGGGTTTCCGGCAGGTTGCCGATCGTGAAGTGTTCCCGAATGCCATCGGTGAGACGCTGACAAAAACCCGCAAGAGCCTCAAGGCTCCGGTGACGACGCCGCTGAACCCGACTGGTAATACGAATTTCGATAACGGTCTGAGCCCGTCCGGCTGGTCGGTCGAGCAGTACACGCTCTCCATCAACCAGTATGGCGATACGATCGACCTGAACATGGTCACGAGTGGCGTGGGAATTGCGTCGCAGTTCCTGGCCAATGCCAACACCAATGGTGTGCAGGCGATGCAGTCGCTGGATCGTCTGGCGCGCAATACGCTGTTTGGCGGTGCGCAGAATGGTGTGGGCGGTTACCTGGGTGGCAACACGCGTGTGACGGCGACGCTGGGGAGTGCTGGCGACACCATCGCGGTGGACGACATTCGTGGTTTCCAGTCCGTGATCGTGAATGGTCAGGTGACGCCGATCAGCGCGACCAATGGTATGACCGTGACGGTGGGCGGCGATGTTTATACCCTTGTCAGCGTGACGGCGGATGCGACGAATGTGTCCACAGCGCCGGGCGGTGTTTCGGGTCAGATGACGTTCTCCGCGTCCGTGTCGGTTGCGGATGGGACGGAAGGTCAGGCGGTTGTGGCGTCCACGGCGCCGCTGGTGATCCGTCCGAATGGTCGTCTGACAACGGCGGCACTGCAGACGGCAAGCTCGAGTGGTCTGGCGGATACGCTGGGCATTCAGCAGGTTCTGGCCGGTGTGGCGACGCTGCGGCGTAACAACGTGCCGATGATCAATGGTGCATATCACTGTTATCTGGATGATCTGCAGCTTCTCTCGCTGTTCCGCGATCCGGATTTCAAGCATCTGTACCGTGGTGCTTATGGTTCGGAAGAGTATCGTTCCGGTCAGGTGATCGAGCTTCTGGGTGTGCGGTTCATCCCGACGACGGAAGCGCCGCAGCAGGTGTCTCTGGGTTCCGGTTCCATTCATCGTGCGCTGCTGCTGGGGCAGGGGGCGCTGATTGAGGGTGACTGCGCGCCCACGGGTCATTCCGATATTCCGGATTCCGAGCGTGCGCTGATCGAGATGGTGGACAGCGTGGCGATGGTGACACGTGAGCCGCTGGATCGTCTGCGCCAGATCATTGCGCAGTCCTGGTACTGGATTGGCGGTTTTGCACTGCCGACCGACGTGACGGCGGATATGACGGTCATTCCGACGGCCACGAACAGCTATCTCAAGCGTGGTGTCGTGATCGAGAGCCTTGGCACGGATGCGCTTGGTCTGACGTTCTGAGGTTTTTCCGGCCCCTGTCTGTAAGGCAGGGGCCTCTCTTGCGGGGAGAATGACATGTCCGGAACGGTTGGTTTATCGACGGATATTCTCTCGGAAGGAGAGAAAATGGATATCCGTCGGTTCTGTGGTTATCCCGCGATCGGGTCACGGGAGGGTAATCAAGAATCCTGGCGTTTCTTTCAGGTGGAAGGGGCGCTGGAATGGCGGATGAATTGTTTGTCCGGGGCGGAGCTTCAGCAGATCCGGCTTTATCTGGCGCAGCTTTATCCGCTGGAAAACGCGATTACGGCGTCGTCGGACAATCTGGACACGGCGCGGGCGGCGGGCTGGTATCACAATGGTCGGGAAGTCCAGGACCGGGTGATGCTGTTTACGCTGTGGCGGAGGCGTCTGTGTGCGTTTCTGGGGGTGGCTGGCGGGCTGGAGTTGCAGGACGGCCGGGCGATCGTGGTTTGAGGAGGGCTGTGTGCAGCAGGCAATGATCGCGGCCAGGCTCTCCAGAGGGTATGCGAAGGCGGCGGCCGTTCTTGGCGCTTTGGGGGAACAGTATCGTCCTTCGGGCGGTCTGTCGCCGATGGAAACCCTTCATGCGCAGCCCATGCTGGCTTTTGACGTCGATGCAGGGTTTTCGTTTGCGCGGCCGATCGGGTGGGGGATTCCGACAGAATATGTCCTGACGGATCGGCGGGATGATACGCAGGTTGCCGATATTCTTGTAGCAAACGGGCGGACCTATTTTGTCGCGTCCGTGGAGCCTGTGCGACCGCCTTTATGTGTGGTGTGCAGCCGGACCGTGACGGTCAGCGGGGTTACGGGAACGGTGGAGACGCTGGTCTCGGACTGTCCGGCGGCCGTTATCATGCGGGCGAAAGGGGAGTCTTCGGGCAGTGGGATTCCGGGAGCAACGCGTCCGGGACAGTCCGTGATGTATCTTCCGCTTCTGCCTGGGGTGGTGCTGACGCCTTACATGACGGTCACGACCGATCTGGGCACGACTTATACGGTTAATGCGGTGGAAACTTCCGGCTTCGGGATCCGGTGTACCATGTCGCTTCAGCAGGTCTGAGGGAGGATAAGAATGACGGATGCCTCCAGGGTCGGGCTGGCGTTGGCCTATAACTGTGTGCAGATCCTTTATCCGCAGGGTCTGTCAGGATCTTCGGTGACGGGGCGGCAGGTGGTGCTGCGGCGGGGATGGCTGTTGCCGAGCGATCTTTTTGCGGCGCAGAACATCCGCAACAACATCGATTTCGTTACGGTCACCATGGCGCCCCGGAAAATGCCGGAATGGGCTGAACCTCTGGGACGGCCCTGGCGCGTGCAGCAGAAGGTTGAGCCTACGGTCGGGGTTGTCGTTGCGGATGGGGCGGTTGAAATCGTCTTTTCCGGGACATCCACGTCTGCGGGTGTGGTGGCGGTCTGGCTGGATGATATGCCGTGTGGGGGGGCTCCTTCTGCGGCTTATGCGGTGACGGCGCAGGATACGCCAGCGACGGTTGCGGCAGCTCTGGCGGCGGCGTTGACGGATGGTGTGGCGAGCGGGGCGACTGTCAGTGTGCCGGGGCGGGTTCTGAACGGTCATGCCGGTGGGTATGGGCAGTCCGTGCGGGTGACGCGGCGGCAGGCGCAGCTCTATCGGGTTTCGATCTGGACTGCGGATGCGACGGCGCGGGAGACACTGGCGTCCGTTCTGGATACGGCGCTGGCGGAGCAGAGCTGGATCAGCACTCTGGACGGGCGGGAGGCTCAGCTCCGGTTCCAGAGCGTGGAAGATGTCGACACGATGCAGAACGAAGCGTTGTATCGGCGGGATTATTTCTATGAGCTGGTTTTTGACACCCTTCAGGTGCAGTGGGCTTCCGAAATGTTGTGCGGCATCGGGAACCTCTCTGGAGATGACGGGGCAGCGATGTCTTTCGGGGAGTTGGCTCCCGGGGGAGCGAACCAGACGGTAACGGCGGCTCTGGACGCCATGCAGGCTGTGGTTGCGGCGCAGGCTGCCGCCACGGCCTATCCGGGGCTTGGAGTTGATCAGTTCGGGACAGTGGTCGCTGCTGCCTGACGCAGAAACTGAGTCAAAGCGCTGAAATTTCATCAGGAAAGCGGGTTGCTTCTGTGGGAGCGCCCGCTTTCTGCATTTTGGAGAGCGATCCGGGGATGTCTCTGGTCTATCAGGCGGGAACGCTGAATACCACGGCACTGACCGTGCCAAATCTTTATGTGCAGATCGCCCAGCCGCAGACGCTGGCCCTGGCGGGAGCATCGTCTTCGCAGCTGGGGATTGTGGGCACTGCCGGCTGGGGGCCGGTGGGGATGCCGCTGCCGATCGGAGGCATGAGCGACTATGTCGCGGCGTTCGGCGCCAAGCAGAACAAGACGACGGATGCGGGGCTGGCGGTCAATATCGCTGTGATGCAGGAAGCATCGTCTTTTGTTGTCGTTCGGGTGACGGACGGGACGGATGTGGCGGCATCCGGCACGCTGGATGGCGTGACGATCCAGGCTGTCCATACGGGTAGCGTGGGTAATGGCATCGTTGTCGCCGTGACGGCTACGGGTTCCGGATATGCGCTTGCGGTCACGCATGCGGATCTGGGGGCGGCGACCTATGCGGGGGCGGACTGGTCTGCCATTGCGGCGGCTGTGGCGCAGGATCTGAATGCGCTGGTGAAGGTCGTGCTTCCGGAGACGGTTCCGGCTGTGGCTGCAGCGAGTGTGACACTTGCAGGGGGCACGGATGGCGGTGTGCCGACGACGGCTCAGTTCATCGGGCAGGACAGCACGGTGCGGACCGGTATGTATGCGTTGCGCGGGCAGGGCTGTGCGGTGGCGCTGCTGCATGGTGTGACGGACAGCACGTCCTATACGGCTCAGGCGGCTTTCGGGACGTCCGAAGGGGTCTATATGATCGCTGTCGGGCCGGCTTCCGATACGGTGACGAATGCTATTTCGGTCAAGGCGGCGAGTGGGCTGGATGCGGCGTCGGTCAAGCTGATGTTCGGTGACTGGCTGTGGTGGAATGATGATACCAACGGCATGATGCTGGTCAGCCCACAGGCATTTGCAGGGGGCAGGCTGGCCGCTCTTTCGCCGGAGCAGTCCAGTCTGAACAAGGCTCTGTCGGGGATCGTGGGGAGCCAGAAGGCGGGTCTGACGGGCAGCAGTGCGACCTATTCCACGGCTGAACTGTCAGTGCTGTTTACGGCTGGGATTGATGTGATCTGCAATCCGGCGCCGGGTGGAACGTACTGGGCTGTACGCTGCGGGCATAATTCGTCCAGCAAAAGCACCATGAATGGTGACAATTATACGCGCCTGACGAACTATATTGCGTCTTCGCTTGCGGGTGGCATGGGCGCTTATGTCGGCGAGGTGATCAACGACACGCTGTTCAGCGATATCCGTTCGACGCTTCTGGGTTTTCTGTCGTCGCTGCTGTCGCAGGGGATTCTGGGCGTTCAGAATGGTGAACTGCCTTACAGCGTGGTCTGTGATTCGAGCAATAACCCGCAGTCCCGCACGGCGCTGGGCTATGTGCAGGCGGATGTTGCGGTCCGGTACCAGGGCATCAACGAGAAATTCATCGTCAATCTGCAGGGTGGTGCGTCTGTCACCGTGTCCTCTGCATCGGGGAGTGTCGGCTAAATGGCAAATCCATACAGCATTGGCCGGGATTGCCGGATTACCGTTCTGTGGAATGGGCAGCGCGTCGATCTGAGGGATGTCACGTCTTTCAGTGCGGCCCAGGAAACGCAGGCTCTGCGTGCCAACCCGCTGAACGGCGTGCCACTGGAATTCAATGTTCCGAATGGCTGGCGGGGAGCGTTCCAGATTGCCCGGGCCAATGCGGCGCTGGACAATCTAGTGGCGGCTGTCGAGGCCGCTTACTGGAATGCAGGGACGGTCGGAAGTGGGACGATCTATCAGTACGTGACCGAACCGGATGGGACGACCAGCACCTGGGAATTCAGCAATGTTTCCATGCAGCTGAAGAGTGATCCCTGGCAGGCGGACCACATGATCCATCAGACGGTTCAGTTCTTTGCTTCTACGAGGACGAAGATTTCGTGAGTGATTTTCCGCAGGAAGTTGTTCTGTCCGATAACCGGCGTCTGACGCTGCGCGAGATTGATCCGGCAGATATGCTGGATCTGATCGAGGCGGCTGGCAGTGCGATCAATGGCGCCTCGGCATCCGCATGGCTCGGTTATGCGGAGATGATCTGTTCGGTGACGGCCATTGATGGTGTGCCGGTTCAGATGCCGCAGACGAAGGATGAAATCCGCGAGCTGGCCCGTCGGGTCGGCAAGGCCGGAATTGCTGCGCTGACGCCGCTTTTCGAGCGTGATGCGGATGAGGATCTGCGGGACGTCGCAAAAAACTGAGCCGGCACTCCGGGTTCCAGGAGATGCTGTATCTGCTGGATCACGGGGTGCCGTGGGATGTTTTGCGAGGATGGTCGAGAGCGCGGCGTCTGGCCGCGTGTGTCATTACCGGAGAGCGGGAAGGGCACTGTTTTGACTGGGATATGATGGGTTATCGGGGAGAGATATGATGCGGGAGCACATCTGGCGGTCTCTTCTCTCGGTCAGGACGTGTTTTGCAGCTTCTTCCAGAGGGTTGGCATGGGCGCAGCGGTCGTTTCCGGTTGCGGCGGTGCCACGGTTGAAAAAACAGGCTGGGATCGTGCCGTCGCGCATCAGGGGGGCTCTGGTTTCCGGAAGGACGATGCGAGGTGGCGGCTTTCAAAGAAGAGAGGGCATCCAGGAGATTGCGCCTGTTCGTAAATGGGGTGGAGTACTTCATTCGGTGTTGTTTCCCGTTCGGGAAAAACAGCGGGCGGTGCGGATTCTGCGACCAGGTCTTCCTTTGAAGCCTTTTTCCGTTGTTGCAGAAAAAGCGGGAATACGTGCGGCTGTGCATGAGATGACTGCTTTTCCGAAACGGTGGGGGCGACTGGATGCAAAGTCGGGACGGACTGTGGTGGCGCGGAAACGGGCTGCTGCTGATGTTGAACGAGTGATGATATCCCCCGGTCGGGGGGAAATGATCGAGCGTGCATTGCCTGTCGGACGCATCAGGCATGGTGCGACAGGGGTGTCTCCTGTCGTTCGCCGGACAATACGGGCGGATGAAGGTTCGGCCTGTATTCCGCCAGTTCGGAAACAGACTGTTCACGCGCCATCATCTGAAGGAGCTGGACGGGGACATGACACGCTTCCAGCCTCTCCGGTGCTCCGGAATTATCACGACAGGAACACTGTGAGTGGTGATGCGGATCACGAGATGAGGCGTGATGATTTCTCGTTCGGCAATCGCAGGTCCCGTCTGGCGGCGCGACGTTCTGGCGGGGGCGTGGATGAAATCATGCAGCCTCAGTATCCAGGCCGAAGTATCGGATTTTTCTGACAGAGGAAGTGTTCCCCGATGGGTATTGGTCTTTCCGACATCGAAAATGCCATTGGTGCCGTAGGACGGCTGGGATCGTCATCTCCTGTCATACTGGGAAATCTGGTTCTGACGGGAATTGAAGTTCCCGATACGCTGCAGGTTGGCGGTCGGCAGATGCTGGTTGTGCATCGTCTTCCGGGGGGCGGGCGTGTTGTTGATGCGCTGGGCAACGATCCGGGGCGTCTGGAGCTGAAAGGGCGCTTTCTTGGTCCGGATGCGCAGATGCGGGCTCAGGCGGTTGAACGCATGCGGATGGCCGGGCAGCAGGTTGCTTTTTCGGCTGCGGGGCTTTCCGTCCAGGTCTGGATTGCCCAGTTTCATTACGTTTACCAGGCAAAAGGCGCTGTCTGTTCTTATACGCTGGTTCTTGAGCGACCACAGGAAACGACGGCTGTACAGGCTTCCGGTACCCTGTCCGGAGTGCTGGGAGACGATGTCGGGAGTGCTCTCGACAGTTTTTCCAGCGTGGTTTCGGATGTTTCCGAAGGTGTTTTTACGGCGGTGGGGCAGGTGTCTTCGGTTGTCGGGCAGGTCATGCCGCTGGCGACGTTTGTTGGTGCCGGGGGTTTTGCCTCGAAGGTGACGGATGCTCTGGGGACGGTCAACGGCGTGGCGCAGAGTGGTATGAATCTCGCTACGGTGCCTTCCGCGCTGACCTCTGTTGCCGGGGGGCTGGAAAATGCGGGAAGTGGGTTGCAGTCCATTCTGACCGGAGCCGGACAGAATGTTGAAGCCATTCAGCCGGTCAACAGTGTTTCATTGAACGCTTTGGGACAGAACGCGGCGCTTCTGAGCGCTGCGGCCGATGCGGGCAGTCTGGTGAATCGCTCTGCGGCGAATATTGCTGTGGCGCAGGGGCAATCGACGTCTTTGCCGTCCGTTTTCGCATGAGGACATGATGCAGGATATTATTGTCAGTGCTGCGGATATTTCGCTGTTTCATGTGGCCGCGCGTGAGCTTGGAAATGCTTCTCAATGGTGGAGGATTGCGCAGGTCAACGGGATGACGGATCCGGATCTGGGATGGATTTCCGAAACTGTCGTGCTCAAGGTGCCGGCAGTCGAGAGTGATCTGGTATCGGGTTTGCCTGACGGGGTGTTGGAATGAGCGTCAGAAACCTGGAAGTCCAGGTTCTTTTTGATGGGCAGGTTGATCCGGTTCTGGCGCTTCTGCAGTTCGAAATTGATGCGAACCGGTACGAAGCCTGTGATGTCGCATCGCTGCGTTTTGCCGTCAGGGATCAGGCGCAGCAGGCTTTGTGGTTTGAAACGGAGCACCCCGCCCGGAAATGGGTGATCCTCCAGATGCGGGATACGCAGAGCGTTTCGTCTTCGTGGACTACGCTGTTTGAGGGCCGGATCGACCATATTGAATATGCGGCCGAGCATGCCGTTCTGGAAATGGAATGCCGGGATGCGCTGGCGGCTCTGATGGATCTGCGGATTCAGGATGCGTGGCTCAACCATACCCAGCAGGAATTGCTGGGAATCATGGCGCAGGCCGCAGGCCTGAATGCGGCGATTGCGCTACCCTCTGATCAGGCTACGCTCATGGCGGGTCAGTTCTGGCAGATCGAGCATAAGCGCGGTGCTCTCATGGGGCAGCATCGTTTTCAGACGGCGGCGGATCTTGCATTCACGATTGCCCGCGACTCTTTTTGCGACCTTTACGCCAGTGGAACATCTCTTGTTTGCCAGCCACTGGGCTCATCTTCCGATACGGGTGTGCAGGTGACAGACATGCGGAACGCGGTTCTTGAAACCAGTATTGCGCGGGATCTGCAGCTTCTGTCGGGTGTGGTTGTGCACATGGCATCGTGGGATTCACGTCAGAGAAGTACGACGCAGATTTATTATGATGGCGTTTCATTCTCTCAGGACGCCCCGTCTGGAAATGCCAGTATCCATACCTTTCGTGTTCCCGGACGGCGGCTGGACGAGTTGCAAAGGCTGGCGCGTGGCAAGCATGCACGTATTGCGGCGCATGCGTTGTCTGTGCGGATCAGGATCCCGGGTGTGCCGGGTATTGCGCCAAGAAAATACATGACTGTCGTAACGGGAAATGGGGAAAAGACCCTGGGGATTGATCAGGTGATCTCCCGGTTTTCCGTGGAGCGGGGATTTGTGCAGCAGGTTGTTCTGAGGGACCGCGGAGGTGGGACATGAGTGATGCCCGTTTTGATGCCGCTGCCCTTCAGGGCAGGACGGCGCATACGATGTTTGGAATCGTCTCAGCCGTTGATCCTGTCAATCATGCCGTAAAGGTCCGGATCCAGCCTGAAAACGTGGAAACGGGCTGGATTCCAGATGCTGGCGGGGTGCATGCGGGAGATCTGCGGATTGCGTGTCCGTCTTCTCCAGGCACGCATGTTGTTCTTCAGCCTGTTGAGGGGGACGGAGAGCATCTTGTCGTGACGGGATGTGTGTTTGACACGGTGGTGATGGCGCCTGTGTCTCCTCTGACCGGAGCCGTTGCTCAGCCTGGTGAACTGCTTGTCAAAGGGGGGTGTGGTCGTCCGCCACTTTCCTCGTCAGGCGCTTCCGGGACGACGTCTTCGGGAGCGGGCTGGCTGCATGTCGGGTCTGCTGGTGTGGCGGTGGGTGCGGGAAATGCACGGATTGTTCTGAAGGATGGGGAAATCAGTTTTTCTGTTGGTGGGACAAGCATGACCCTGACATCCGCCGGGTTGACGGTTTCGGGGGGGGATGTGCGTACGGATCAGCATTCGCTGAATGAGCATGTCCATCTGCTGGGAAGTCAGAAGACGGAAGGACCGCTTGGATGATCGCTCTTTCACATGTTTTCGGGAACGATCTGGTTCTGAACTCCGGCACGCTTCAGACGGTCTCTGGCACGGAGCTGACGAGACAGAGTCTGTTGAGGCGTTTGCTGACTGTTCCCGGGGATTATATCTGGCAGCTGGATTACGGGGTGGGGCTGCCACTCATGGTCGGTCAGGTCATTGCACCGGAAGCGATGGAATCTGTCATCCGGGCGCAGGTTCAGGCAGATGCCGGGGTGGATTCATCGCAGGCCGTGACAGTGACTGTGACGGATGAGGGCGGCGGTGTCTGCAGATGCGACGTGTCCTATGTCGATGCAGCATCCGGTCAGCAGCAGAGCCTGTCTTTTTCCTACTGAAATGATGAGAGCGGCACAGTATTGAACCGCTCCAAGAGGATGCGATGTCTCTCTCCTTACGTTCCTTTTCCACGACTGTTTCGGCTGCAGTGACAACGGCGCAGGCCTCATGTTCCCAATTGCTGGACGTTTCCATCGGATCGCCTGTGAGGGCGCTTATGGAAGGTGTCGGCGGGGTGGGATTGTGGTTGCAGTATCTGGTATTGCAGTCGCTGTTGCGGACCCGTCTTGCGACGTCGACGGGGGCGGACTGTGACAGTTTCGTCAATGATTTTGGCATGACCCGTCTGCCGGGAACGCCGGCGACAGGGCTTGTGACGTTTACGTCCTTTATGGCCAGCGAGCAGTCGGCTGTTGTTCCGCCGGGAGTGATTGTGCGCACTGTGGGAGGAATATCCTTTGTCGTGACGCAGGATCAGTCCTTGCCGACATGGTCCGCGTCTGCTGGCGGATATGTTCGTGAGGCAGGTGCGACGACGCTGTCTGTGCCTGTTTCATGCCAGGTAGCGGGGGCGGTCGGAAATGTCTCGGTCGGTGCGATCTGCCTGATGGGCACGGCGGTCTCGGGGCTGGATACCGTGACGAATACGGCGCCTTTCCTGAATGGCTCCGACCAGGAGACGGATAGTCAGCTGAGGGCGCGTTTTCCGCTCTGGCTGGCGGCAAAGGCGTCTGCCAGTCGGGCCGCAGTGGGGAATGCCATTGCCAATGTCCAGACGGATCTGAGTTATTCGCTCCGGGATGGTCTTGATGCGGCAGGTGTTGCGCGGAGCGGATACTTTACGGCTGTGGTCAATGACGGAAGTGGGGTGCCTTCGGATCAGCTGTTGTCGAATGTCTATGAGGTCATTGATTCTGTTCGGGCCCTGGGGGTCGGTTTTGGGGTGCAGGCGCCCCAGGTTCTGACGGTGGATGTTTCCATGGATGTTGTGGTGCCCTCTTCCGTTTCGGTTCAGCAGGCGGCAAGCGCCATTCAGTCCGTCGTGTCGAAAGATATTGTCGCGATGACTGTGGGGGCCGGATATCCGTACAGCCGTCTTTCCTACCTGGCCTATGCGGGCGCGGGGATCTCTGTGACGTCGGTTCTGAATGTCCGTCTTAATGGAGGGCAGGCTGATATTCCTGCCAACGGCAATCAGGCGCTCGTGGTTGGAAGCATTCAGATCAATGTCACCCAGGGCTGAGGATCCGGAATCTGGATCCATCGGCAGGGATGAGGAATTTTCATGGCGGTATTTAATACATATCCGAAACTCGAATCCCTGACGGGAGAAGAGGTCCTTGTTCTGGCGGATGCCAGCGGAACACGGACAGTGACGGCGACTGTGGCGCAGGTAACTGAGGCTCCTGTCACCGTTTCGGCCAGTGGTCAGTTCTATGCCGACAAGGGTGCGCAGGTAAAACGTTTTGCGGACCGGCTTTTGGTGGGTGTTGCGGCGGAAAATCCCGCTCTGAGTGACCGGGCCAGTTCTTCGGAAAATGACTGGCTGTCGGAGACCATGGCGGCGACGTCCATTGGTCCCTGGGCCTTGCAGGATGCCCAGTGCGCGTCGGTTGCGCAGTTCGGCAACAGTGCGTTCGTCGCGGCGTCGCGGACGTCCGATGCGGTGAGCGGCTCGTCGGTTCTCGGGTTTCAGCCAAGCTCCATCGGGGTGGCGTCCTGGGGAATTTCGGATGACACATCCAATCCTACCACCACGACCGCCTACGCCTATTATGGTGAAGCGTGGCGGATGGCAGGGGTGGATTACCAGCCGACATTCGGGATGGAACTTGAGGCCGTCAATTTCGGTGGCCTTGCGGTGGGGCAATCCACCCCTTATGCGCCGAATGTTGGTGGTGGCGTGTATGGAATTCAGCTTGGCGCGGGTGGCGGGCAGACGTCGGGGACGTCTGATGCTGCGGCAGGAATAGTATTCGTTTCCAATCCGAACTCCTGGCAGACGGGTATCGTTTTTGGGGCCCAGTCCCTGACGGGAACGGATGGAAAGGATTCCGGATATGCATCGGCTGTTTCGCTGGCGCGGAATCATGCTGTCGAGTGGCATACGCCCGAGACCGTTTCCGGGGTGGCAGGTGCCAATGTGGGAGCATTTGTCCGTTCCACGGTGACGGAACGCACCAGCGGCACGCGGCAGGAATTTACCAATGACGGGATCCTGTTTGGCAATATCGAGGGGGAAACACTCTTCTCGATTGCCGGCATGGCCAGCCCGACCAATGCGCTTCAGGTTCAGGCGGGAGCCGGGACGCAGGCAGCGGGTCTGTATGTGCAGGAAGGGACGGGAGGCTCCGGAAATCTGGGACTTTTTCCCGCAAGCGGGGGAGAACTTCAGATCACGTCACCGGTCACTGGAGCCGGAGGTACGATGCCGACTGTAGCAGATGGCGGTTTTCTCCATATCAACGTCAATGGTACCGATTATCGTATTCCGCTGATGAGCCCCAGCCAGGCTGGGGGATGACCGGATGGGTATTCTTTATGACGAAGGCCGGGATATTCTCCGGGCATCGGATGGAAGCATCCTTTTCGATACGAGACCGGCTCCCGGTTCGATAGATGATTTCGCAGGCCGGCTCCGGCGGCTTTTGCCCAAGGGATGGTTTCCTTCAGAACCTCAGGGGCTGGATGAGGAGGCCGCACCAGTACTGGCGGCTCTTCTGCGCGGGTTTGGCACTGTCCTGGCTGGCATCTGGCAACTGATGCTGGAGTGTTCCCCCCAGATGCGTCTTGCGACGATGAGCGGCGCGTTTCTGGACATGGCTGCGGACGATTATTTCGGTGAAAGCAGTCTGGTCCGTCAGGCTTCCGAAACGGATGCCGTCTATCGCAAGCGCATCAGTGCTTCGCTGTTTGCCGAACGCAACACACGTCAGGCTGTGACGAATGCGATTGTTGCGGCGACCGGTGTGCAGCCGGTCATCATTGAAACCCTGAATGCTTCTGACTGCCATGCCCTTGGCTGCGCAACGTCGCCTGCCATGGGCGGGGGGTACGGTTATGGTGCAGCGGCCCTGCGTTACGGCAGCCTGCAGGGTTGA
>NZ_BJNM01000011.1 GCF_006539685.1 Gluconobacter oxydans | reverse complement strand
GTGATGACCGGCGCTCACTTGGCGTCCTGATCGGGAACGTGAAACTCTGGGATTCCAGAGAAAGCCGCGTCATTGACACCCATCTGAACACGGACCTGCCCGGTTGGCATCAGCGGGAACACCCAGACCTGGGCAGGACCAACGGTTCTGCGACCCTGCCGCTGGGTTATCGCGAACCAACCGGAAACGGCGTTCTCTGTATTCAGATCGTCAATGCGGGGCCCTATCTGCTCGACACAAACGAGACAGCCGCCCAGGCCCTGAGCGCCTGAGACGTCTCAAGCAGATTGTCTTCGTGAATGACTGCCCTCAGGGCAGCCATTTTTCAGACGAAGCTCATCGTTCTGACATCAATCATCCCGAAATCCGTGATCTTGAGATGAGGAATCACGGGTAGCGGCAGGAAGGCCAATTGCAGAAAGGGCTCTTCCAGAACCACGCCCATCGTCTTCGCCGCCTTGCGCAGGATGATGAGATCATCCCGGACCTGTTCGTAAGGCGCATCGCTCATCAGGCCTGCGACCGGAAGGCACAGATCTGCCAGAACCTGGCCATTCCGGACCGCCACAAAACCGCCACCGGTTTTCTCCAGATGGTTCACCGCACAGGCCATGTCGGCGTCGCTGGTTCCAACAACGCAGATATTATGGCTGTCATGCCCGACGGACGACGCCAGCGCGCCTTCCTTCAGACCGAAACCCCGCACGAAACCGCGCCCGATATTGTCGTTATGCCCATGCCGCGCCACAACGCAGACCTTGGCGACATCCTGTTCCGGATCCGGCAGAACATGGCCATGGTCTTCAGGCAAATCCAGCCGCAGGAATTCCGTGATGATCTGGCCAGGAATGACCCCCATGACAGGACGGTCTCTGCCGCTGCCTTCAACAGCCATATCCTGCGCCGTTACAGGGCGGGGGAGTTTCACGCTTTCCAACCCAACCGGCGATACGATCTCGCGGCTGTTAAACAGCGCATCATTCACGAGACGCCCGGCGGAAATGACGTCTGAAACCTGACAGCGCTCCAGATCGTCGAGCAGGACGATATCCGCGCGCTTGCCCGGCGCGATCTGTCCACGATCCCTCAGGCCAAAAGCTGTGGCAGCGGACAGGGATGCGGCACGATAGGCAGCCAGCGGCTCCACACCCAGTTCGATGGCCCGACGGATCAGGAAATCCAGATGCCCCTCATGGGCGATTTCGAGCGGATTGCGGTCGTCGGTGCAGAACGCAAAGAACGGCGAAGTCGCGACGTTCAGCAGCGGCACCAGCGCTTCAAGATCCTTGCAGACCGATCCTTCCCGGATCAGGACCGTCATGCCCTTGCGGACTTTCTCAAGTGCTTCGTCAGCAGCCGTGGCTTCGTGGTCGGTTGAAATACCGGCCGCCAGATAGCCGTTCAGAGCCTTGCCACACATGAGCGGGGCATGACCGTCGATATGACCATCCGCAAAAGCGGCCAGCTTGTCCACGCAACCCGGATCACCATTCAGAACGCCCGGAATGTTCATGAACTCGGCCAGACCGATCACTTTCGGATGGTGCCGATAGGCCACCAGATCATCCACGTTCAGCACCGCGCCCGATGTCTCCATGGACGTTGCCGGCACGCAGCTTGAGAGATTAACGCGCAGATCCATGATGGTCCGCTCGGCAGCGGCCAGAAAATAATCGAACGCCGCACGCCCCAGAACATTGGCCATTTCATGCGGATCGCAGATGGCCGTCGTCACACCATGCGGCAGAACGCAGCGATCGAACTCGAACGGCGTGACGAGCGAGGATTCAACGTGCAGATGGGTGTCGATGAAGCCCGGCACGGCGATCCGGCCCGCGCCATCGATCGCCTGCACGCCTTCGTATTCACCGTAAGTCCCGACAATCCGATCGCCGCAGATGGCGATATCGGTCGGGATGAGATCACCCGTGACCAGATCGAACAGTCGGACGTTCTTAATGACCAGATCGACAGGTTCGTGGCCCTGACCCTGGGCCACGCGACGCATGATGGTTTTCTGCATGCCTGAAATCCTCCGTACGTCAGCAGTGCATGCTTATACCGCACGAAGGGTGAGCAACTCAAAGCGGCATGTTGTCGATCAGCCGGACCTCCCCGGCCTGCACAGCCAGAAGCGCCAGCGCGTTATCGGAACAGGGCTGTTCGCGGCGGAACGTGTCTGCGTTCACAACCGTCGCGTAATCGATATCCAGAAGTCCGGCTTCGGTCAGGACCGCGCGCATGGCATTTTCCAGAATGTCCACATCCCGCTCCCCATTGCGGAACAGTCCTGCGGTTTCCTGCAAAGCCTGAAACAGAGCCGGAGCTTTCTGACGGTTTTCGGCTGTCAGGCGCACATTACGGCTGGAACGCGCAAGCCCATCCGCTTCACGCGCGATATCGCAGACTACGATTTCAACCGGAATATCCAGATCCGCCACAAAGCGCCGCACAACCGCGCATTGCTGGGCATCCTTCTGCCCGAAATAGGCGCGCTGCGGCTGAACGATGTTGAACAGTTTGGTCACCACCGTCGCCACACCGGAGAAATGTCCGGGGCGGGACTGGCCTTCGAGTTCATTCGCAACGCCGCCGACTTCAATCCGTGTGACTGCACCGGGCGGATAAAGCACATCGGGCGTCGGCAGAAACACCAGATCGGCCCCGGCCTCTTTCAGAAGCGCCAGATCGCGGTCGGGATCGCGCGGATAGGAGGCATAGTCCTCATTCGGGCCGAACTGCGTAGGATTGACGAAAATACTGACGGCCACCGCGCCATTTTCTGCCTTCGCACGTCGAACCAGCCCGAGATGGCCTTCATGCAGAAATCCCATGGTCGGAACGAAACCCAAGGTCGGATAAGCCGTCAGCGCTGCACGAAATGCCCCGATTGTCTCAAAAACCTGCATGTCATGTTCCTTTCCCGCCAGAACTGCGGGAGCGGAGCCTGACAAACCCTGCTTCACATGGCAATCAGGCGCTTATGAATGCTGCGTCTCCTCCCCCATCCGTCGCTATTATCGGAGCCGGTCCCGCCGGACTGTTCGCGGCAGAAATCCTGTCCGCGAGGGGATGCAGGGTGCAGGTTTTTGACCGGATGCCGAGCGTGGGGCGCAAGCTGCTCATGGCAGGGCGCAGCGGCCTGAACCTGACGCATTCGGAGCCGCTGGATCGTTTTCTGAGCCGCTACGGCAAAGCACGAAACTGGCTCGAACCCGCCATCCGCACGTTTCCGCCATCGGCCCTGATGGAGTGGGCCGAGGGACTGGGACAGGTCTGTTTTTCCGGCTCCTCAGGGCGCGTCTTCCCCACGGCCATGAAAGCCTCTCCCCTACTGCGTGCCTGGCTCCAGCGGCTGACAGAACAAGGCGTCCAGATCCACACCCGGTATCGCTTTATGGGCTGGGATGGTGCGACACTGTTGTTTGAGACGGCAGACGGACAGACATCCGTCAGAGCCGATGCGACCATTCTGACAATGGGGGGCGCAAGCTGGTCCCGGTTGGGTTCGGACGGGCGCTGGGCGGATTTCATGAGGGGAGAAACGGCGCCTTTCGCCCCCGCGAATTGTGGTTTCCTACCCGACTGGCCCGCCGATTTCGCGACCCGGCACGAAGGCAGCGTGCTTCATTCCGTTGGCCTGACCTTCGGTACGCGCCAGACCCGTGGCGACCTGACCATCACATCGCGCGGGCTGGAAGGCTCGGCGCTTTATGCGCTCTCGGCGGATCTACGGGACAGGATCACAGCCGAAGGACGCGCAATCCTTACGCTCGACCTGCGCCCGACGCTTTCAACCGATGACGTGCTCAAACGCCTGCTGGCCCAGCGGGAGCGGGAGAGCCAGAGCAACCGGCTGCGCAAGGCCCTGTCGCTGGATGCCCCCTCCCGCGACCTTCTGAAGCACGCCACCCCAAAAGACGCCACCCCGCTCCAGCTTGCCCAGACAATCAAGGCCCTCCCCCTGCCGCTGATCGGTATGGACGCTCTTGATCGCGCCATCTCCACAGCGGGCGGCGTGCGTCAGGATGCCGTGGACGAGCGGTTCATGCTGAAATCCCGCCCCGGTGTTTTCGTGGCGGGGGAAATGCTGGACTGGGAGGCGCCGACAGGCGGCTATCTGCTTCAGGGGTGTTTTTCCACGGCCCATGCTGCGGCAAATGGCGTCCTTGGGTGGCTAGAATCGTCCAATTCCGCTATCGCCTGACGCCATGACATCCATCGTTCTCGGACAGGGCCGCGACGGCTCCGACACCTGCATTGATCTGCCGGAACTCCTGGCCACGCGCCTGCTGGTCCAGGGCAATTCCGGCTCGGGAAAATCGCATCTTCTGCGGCGCCTGCTGGAGCAGACCGCGACCCTCGTCCAGCAGGTCATGATCGATCCGGAAGGTGATTTCGTCACCCTGGCCGACCATTACGGCCATCTGGTGATCGACGTCGAAGACCAGTCCGAAGCCAGTCTTCGCGCCGCCGGCGAACGCGTGCGCGCCCATCGTGCCTCCGTGGTGCTGAACCTTGAGCAGGTCGAAGCCGAAATGCAGCTTCGGGCAGCGGGTGCGTTCCTCAACGGCATGTTCGAGGCCCCGCGCGCGCACTGGTATCCCGTTCTCGTCGTGGTCGATGAAGCCCAGCTCTTTGCGCCTGTCGCGGGCGGTGACACGTCCGATGAAGCTCGGCGTTTGTCGCTGGGGGCCATGACGAACCTCATGTGCCGTGGCCGGAAGCGCGGTCTGGCTGGTGTCATCGCAACGCAGCGTCTTGCCAAGCTGGCGAAGAACGTCGCGGCCGAGGCATCCAACTTCCTGATGGGGCGGACCTTCCTCGATATCGACATGGCGCGTGCCGCCGATCTTCTGGGGATGGAGCGCCGGGCTGCGGAATCCTTCCGGGATCTGGCGCGCGGTCAGTTCATGGCGCTCGGACCAGCCCTGAGCCGTCGTCCGAAGCTTGTGACCATCGGTCCCGTCACAACAGCAAGCCACGCTACCGGCCCGGTTCTCGTGCCGCTCGAACCGGTCTCGGCCGAAGACCTGCGGGACATCATCCTTGAGCCGGTCCACGAGTTTACGCCCCGTGCCCGCCGGGAGTCCCGCCCGCCCCCGCCGGACCTGCTGGCACAGCTCGATGCTTATGGCGCCGAACGCGAGGCCGAAGAACCCGCTCCGGCAGCCGTCGTCGTCGAAGCCGATCCCGACCAGCTCTGGTCACTGGTGGCCGAAGTCGTGGCCGGGGAAGGCTCGGACTACAAGCCGCTGGCCACCCTGTATCAGGACTTCCAGCTCCGGGCACGGATTCAGGGCCTGTCGCGGAATGTACTGGAGCTGGGACCGTTCCACAGGATGCTGGCCACCATCCGCGCCGGGCTGGACCGCGAGCGTTCCGAAAGCGGAGACTGGAAACAGGCCCAGGCCATTGCCGCGACCCTGCCCGAAGACGTGCAGGGCGTCTTCCTGCTCCTCGCCCGCACCGCACTCGACGGTGAAACCTGCCCGGGTGACGAGGCTCTGGCCCGCGCGTATGGGACGCATTCTCTGGGCCGCGCCCGCCGGCAGCTGAACTATCTGGAAGAGCGCGAAGTCATCGTTCTTCAGGAGACGCCGCTCGGTCGCCGCGTCGCCATTGTCGGGCTGGGCTGGCAGACGGCCTGACTGTCATCATTCTGTCACACCACGTTCACAGGAGCTTCACACGCAGTTCTTTAAGGAAAGATTAGGTTCCGCCGCGTTCGATCTCTTCTCCATCCGGAAAGACTTTCAATGCCGCGCAACCTGCTGCGTTCCCGCCTGCTTCTGACCGTTTTCTGCTCGCCATTTGCGCTGGCTGCAGCCCTTCCCCACCCTGTCGAGGCAGCAACGACAGGAACGAAAAAAACCACAACCGCCAGACATGACCCCAAACACAAGGCCAAGGCTGAAGCCGTGGCCGGCGGTACGGAACAGCTTGTCATCACCGCACGCCGGACCCGCTCCGAACAGGGTCTGAGCCACGTCCAGATCCAGCGGATCCTGCCGGGCGTGAACCCGATCAAGGCGCTGGAAATGCTGCCGGGCGTCGTGTTCAACAACGCTGATCCGTGGGGCAATAACGAGCAGAACTCCTCGCTCTATGTCCACGGCTTCAACCAGAACCAGCTCGGCTATACGCTCGACGGAATCCCCCTCGGCGATCAGGCCTATGGCAACTATAACGGCCTCTCCCCGCAGCGCGCGGCCATCAGCGAGAACATCGGCTCGGCATCGGTCTCCTCGGGTGCGGGTGCGCTTGGCACGGCGTCGACGTCCAACCTTGGGGGTACGCTCCAGTTCACGACGCAGGACCCGCTGAAGAAGCGCGGCGCGCAGATTGAACAGGTTTTCGGAAGCTGGTCCACGTTCCGCACCTTCGCCCGGATCGATACGGATGAGTTCGGCAACGGCAACTCGGCCTATGTCTCCTTCTCCCGTCAGGATGCCCGCGCTTGGGACTTCGCCGGTCATCAGGGCGGCTATCAGGTCAATGCAAAGTTCGTGCACAACAGCGAGCATGACCATTTCTCGACCTTCTTCGACTGGTCCCAGAAGGTTGAGCCGAACGAGGACAGCATCACGCTGCCGAGCGGTTATGGTCTTTATGTCCGTCCGTTCACCTATCCGAATTTCAACTATGCCAAGGCCAACGCCAATGCGGTCGGCCTGAACTATCGCAATTACTACTCAGCGGCCCAGCGCGAGGATTTCCTCGCCTATTCCAAGTGGACGCATGATTTCAGCGAGAACCTGCACTGGGACAACAGCATCTATTATCACCATGATCTGGGTGAAGGTGTCGTGGCCGGTCCGATCTCCGCTGCCGGTCTGCCGACGCTGTTCGCTGCCTATTATCCCGGTCAGGATCTGAACACCGTCTTCGGTGGATCGGGCTATGCCACACGGACCACCGAGTACTGGGACAACCGCGGCGGCCTGATGTCCACGCTGCGCTATCATCTCGGCAAGCACTCCATCGAGCTGGGTGGCTGGTATGAGCGCAACAACAACACGCAGGCCCGTCGCTGGTATCCGCTGGACGCCAACAACCCGACCACACCGTACGAGCGCCAGCAGAACGCCCTGATCGCCCAGTACACCAACAATTTCTACACCAACACATTCGTCACGCATCTGCAGGACAACTGGCAGATCTCGAAAAACTTCTCTCTGATGGCGGGCTTCAAGTCCGAGCTGGTCTATACGAACGGCACCCTGCCGGTCGCAGCAAAACCGGGCTCCCTCTCCCCGTCCTATGCCGTGACGGCACCGGGTGGCGAGATCGATGCCGCCAAGCCGTTTCTGCCCGCTTTCGGCGCGGTCTGGGATATCACGAAGCACGAACAGTGGTTCGCCAACATCCAGGAAAACATGCGCTCCTATCAGGACGCAGGTTACGGCAACGCAACCCCCTGGGGCGCCACCAGTCAGGCCGCCTTCGAAGAGTTCAAGAAGAACGGCAAGCCCGAAACCTCATGGACGTATGAGACCGGCCTACGTGAGCATCGCCAGATCCATCTCGGCCCGCTGACAGCGATCGAAGGTCAGGTCGAGTACTATCACGTCCACTTCTCGAACCGTCTTCTGGCTGTTGCGACGACGCAGACGCTGTCGTCCATCATCGGTTCGGCCACCACGCTGGCAAACGTGGGTTCGGTCACGACGGATGGCATGGATTTCTCCTTCACCACCCATTTCGGCCCGCATTTCTCGCTGTATAACGCGCTGTCCTACAACAAGTCCGTTTACAACGATAACTACAGCACGGGCTCGAGCGTCATCCATACGGCTGGCAAGAACGTCGTCGGCATGCCGGACTGGTCGGAGAAGTTCGTCTTCACCACCAACTGGGGCAACGCTTACGGCCAGTTCACCGGTGACGTCATTGGCAAGCGCTATGCGACCTACACCAATGACATGTGGGCCGCACCCTATGCGCAGTTCAACCTGAACGCGGGCTATACCTTCCACGACATCCCGCATCTGGCGTCGCTGAAGGTGCAGGGCAACATTACCAACCTGACAAACACCAAGGGATGGTCCACGATCAACGCGACCCAGACTTCGGGTCAGTTCTCGGCCTATCCCATCGCGCCGCGCATGTTCTTCCTGAGCATCAGCGCCGCCCTGTAAGGAGTTCCGTCATGCTGTCACGCCGCCGCGCACTGGGCCTGCTGGCTGCCGGAGTTCCCGCTCTCCACCTCCGGGCAAAGGCGGCGCCGTCACTGGCGCCGAAGCCCCTCGTGTTCGCCCATCGCGGGGCCTCGGCCCTGCGTCCGGAGCATACGCTGGCCTCCTATGCCCGCGCCATGATGGATGGTGCGGACTTCATTGAGCCTGATCTTGTCATGACAAAGGACGGCCATCTGGTCGTCCGCCATGAGAGCAACATCGCCGGCACGACGGACGTGGCGGACCATCCGGAATTCGCCTCCCGTCATCGCACGCTGAAGATCGACGGAAAGAACGAAACCGGCTGGTTCACCACCGATTTTACACTAGCCGAACTCAAGACCCTCCGCGCCCGCGAACGCCTCTCCACGATCCGGGTCCACAACACCCGCTATGACGACCATTTCGAAATCCCGACCTTCGAGGAAGTCATCGAGCAGGTCGCCGCCCAGTCGGCCGCGACGGGTAAGGTCTTTGGACTGGTGCCGGAAATCAAGCATTCCACGCATTTCAACAGCCTCGGCCTGAACCCCGAAGCCGCGTTCCTGCGGACCATCGCCGCCCACGACTACACCCGGCAGGCTCCGCTGGAACTCCAGTCTTTCGAGACCGGCAATCTGGGTCGCATCCGGGCGGACGTCCTGTCCATCAATCCGCAGGCGCGTCTGATGCTGCTTATGGGCGAGCGCAAGGATGTTCCGCCGGATCTTCTGGCAGCCGGCAAGACCACGACGTTCGGAGATCTCATGACGCCGGAAGGCCTCAAGGAAATCCGCCGCTATGCCGACGTGATTGGTCCCTCCAACACGGACCTGATCCCGCGTGACAGCAAGGGTGCCTGGCTTGAACCCTCCACGCTCGTAACGGACGCCCATAAGGCCGGACTGCTGGTTCATTCCTATACGGCACGACCAGAAAACCACTTCCTTCCGGCTCAGCTGCGCAGCGATGCCGGAGACGCCGCTCGCAATCCCAAAGGCATGATCGCGGAAGTCCGCCGCTATCTGGACATGGGGATCGACGGCTTCTTCACGGATGATCCCGCACTGGGACGCATTGCCGTGAAGGGCACGATCTGAAAGCCGTGGTCAAAAAAAGGAGGCCTCCCCCGACAGGGAGAGCCTCCTTTTTTTGACCTGACGGGAATATCAGGCGAGCTTGAAATGCTTGATGATCGCCTTGTTGAAAGCCGGAATATCATCCGGGCAGCGTGAGAAGACATAAGGGCCGTCAACCACGACCTCATTATCCACCCAGCTCGCCCCGGCATTTTCCAGATCCGTCCGGATAGCCGGCCAGGACGTGACAGTCCGCCCTTTCAGCTCGTTCACTTCAATCAGCGTCTGCGCACCGTGGCAGATGGCGGCGATCGGCTTGTTCGCTTTCACGAAAGCGCGGGCGAACGCCACGACATCCTTGTTCATTCGCAGCGCATCCGGAGAGGCCAGACCGCCCGGAAGCAGCAGCGCGTCATAATCCTCGACCTTTGCATCGGCAATCGCCAGATCGGCCCGGATCTTGTTGGACGGATAGATATCCTTGTTCACGGCCTGAAATTCCCCTGCCTTGAGGGAAATGACCGTGACGGTCGCACCGGCTTTTTCCAGCGCTTCCTGCGGACCCGTCAGTTCGATTTCTTCGAGGCCGTCAGTGGCCAGTGCAGCGACTTTTACCATGGCTCCGGTCCTTTCAGAGAATACGGGCGACGAAGGATGCCGCCGCCCGTCAGAGAATTATGCGTTGAGATAGATGGTCTTGGTCTGGACATAGGCTTCCATGCCATGCTGCCCGTCTTCGCCGCCGAGGCCACTTTCCTTGTAGCCGTGGTGGAAGCCCTGCGGCGCCTCACCACCCGGACGGTTCACATAGACCTCACCAAATTCCAGATCGCGGGTCATGCGCAGGATCCGGCTCAGATCGTTGGTGAAGAGATAGGCTGACAGACCGTAGCGGCAGTCATTGGCCCAGGCGATCGCCTGATCGAAATCCTTCACGCGGATCAGCGACATGACCGGACCGAACACCTCGTTATGAACGATGTCCATGTCCTGCGTGACATCCGTCAGCAGTGTCGGGGCATAGAAATAGCCCTTGTCATACACGCCACCCGTCAGACGCTTGCCACCAATGGCGAGACGTGCGCCCTGACGGACGGCATGCTCGACCATTTCATGCACCTTGTTGAGCTCGTCCTCGCTCACCTTCGGGCCCATATCCGTGGACGGATCAGTTGGCAGACCGACCTTCAGAGCCTCGATCTTCTCACGGACCTTCTGGACGAACCTGTCGTAGACGGCCTCGTGGATATAGGTGCGCTCGTTGCAGGTGCAGACCTGACCGGCATTGTTGAAGCGCGCCGTGACTGCAGCATCAGCCGCACGGTCGATATCGGCATCTTCCATAACCATGAACGGTGCCTTGCCGCCCAGTTCAAGCCGGACTTCCTTCAGCGTCTCGGACGCAGCGGCCATGATCTTCTTGCCGGCTGGGGTCGAGCCCGTCATCGTGATGAGCTTGATGTCCTTATGCGCCACCAGTGGCACACCGACATCCTTGCCATCACCCGTCACGACATTGATGACGCCGTGCGGAATCTTGGCCTCCTCGACCAGCTTCGCCAGATGCAGGCAGGCCAGCGGCGTCAACTCATGTGGCTTGACGACAATCGTGTTGCCTGCGGCCACAGCCGGACCGATCTTGCGGGCACAGAGCGCCAGCGGGAAATTCCAGGCCGTGATGGCGCCGATAACGCCCAGCGGCACGCGGTCGATCAGGATCTTCTCCTCCGGGGAGCTACCCGGAATGATTTCACCCTGAAGGCGCAGCACGTTTTCAGCCGAGAAGCGCAGCAGACCAATCGCAAAATCCACCTCGATCCGGGCTTCCTTCAGCGGCTTGCCCATTTCGGACGTGATGATGGCGGCCAGCTTTTCCTTGTCGCGCTTCACCAGATCCTTGAGTGTATGAATGTAATCGGCACGCTCGGTTGCCGTACGGCGGCTCCAGCCAATGAAGGCCGATTTCGCAGCAGAGACAGCCGCATCCACATCGGCCTGACCGCCCTTGGCGACTTCAGCGACAACGGCTTTGGTGGCCGGGTTTTCAACCTTGATCCACTCTCCACCCTTCGGTGCGACCCAGCTTCCATTGATGAAGAGATTATTTTTCTCAGTCATGAAGGTTCCTGCATTTTCTGTGTGGCGACCATGCGCTCCGTGATGAAACAGACGCATCAGCCAACCAGCAGTTCATTCGATGACCGTAAGGTGCAGGCATTCTCTCATAATAAAAAGTGATGATTCGTAAGCTCAGGACTCACTTTTTGTGAGTGTCCGGATGTGTTGGCGCATGGTCCAGAAATCTCCGCCCCAGATCATTCAGTCCCGGCTCACGCCAGATAAAATAGACCTCGCTGCCTTTCAGATCTTCCGGATACGTAAACACGATCCCCTCACGGCGCCGTCTTCTCACCTGCGAGAGGATACTGTGTGGGACACAGGAAATACCCAGTCCTGCCTGAACGCAGGCAAGGATGACATCATAGGATTCGACCGTGTGGATGATCGCATTCGAGACGCCATGCCGCTCAAGCCAGGTTTCGAAATAGCGCCGGTAAAAGCAGTCGGTGTTGAACAGGAAAACATGCTGCCCGTCCCGTGCGCCCTTCTGATCTTCCGGCATGGCAAGCGCCAGTTTTTCGCGGAAAGCAAAGCGGCTTTCTATCAGGGGATGGACGATCGGGCCATCGGTCAGCGCCAGATCGATCTCGCCATCCGTCAGCATCCGCTCCAGCGTGTAGGTCGGGCGCAGGAACATCTTGAGTTCCACTCCGGGACAGGCCGTCAGGAAATCCGGCACGATCTTCGGCAGATAGCCCTCAAGCGCCACATCCAGCGCGCCAATATTCAGGATCCCGCGGGGACTGCCCTCGGCGAACAGATCCGTCAGGGACTGTGCCCCGGACACAACCGGCAGCGCCTGCCGATAAAAAAGCCGCCCTTCCGGCGTAAGGATCAGACGGCCCTTTTCGCGCAGGAACAGCTCCTGACCAACCAGAAGTTCCAGTTCCTTGAGCCGTGCCGTCACATTGGATGCCACGCAGTTAAGACGGCGGGAGGCCGCGATGACCGTCCCCTCCTCCACGACGGCACAGAACATTTCAATCTGGGCAAGACGGAGCGGATTCATGGGAGGTCCTCAGGGGGGAAAGTCATCCGCCGGAAAAACATATCCCCAGAATCAGGGAACATCTCCGGGGACGGGCCTGTGGATTGTTTGGGAAGAACTGGGGACCGTTCTGGCCAGGGCAGCTTTCCTGCGGAGTCGCACGATGAGTGTATCCAGTGCGGATAAAAACCGGCTCCGGTCGGCTTTGCCGAAAGACGGATTATAGGTCGTAACCGCCCCCGTCTCGCGCAGACCCTGCATCAGATCGCGCATGGCCGAGACCATGCCGACGGAGCGTTCGTCGATTTCCTCGCCATTGGGACGCAGGACGGAAGTCTGCTTCGCCAGACAGCGCACAGCGAGCGGAACGTCATTGGTGATGACGATATCCGCAGGCGTTGCCTGTTCCGCAATCCAGTCATCCGCCACGTCCGGCCCTTCCGGTACCACGACACGCTCGATAAGCGGAGACTGCGGAATGTTCATCCAGCTATTGGCAACAATGACCGTCTTAAGGCCGTAGCGTGCCCCGACCCGGTAGATCTCATCCTTGACCGGGCACGCATCGGCATCCACCAGAAGCCGGGTGGTCTCGGCCATGGATCAGTCCTCCGCCTGAAAATGACGGATCAGCTCCTCCAGCACCACATCGGGATGCTTCTCACCTGAAACCCGGATCACCGGCTCGTCGTCGCCAGGCACTTCAAGGGTCGCAAGCTGGCTGGGCAGCAGGCTCGCCGGCATGAAATGCCCTTCCCGGCGCTGCAACCGGTCCGCAAGTTCCCCGGTCGATGTGTCGATATGCACGAACTCGATCGGCAGATCGTCACCGCGAAGCTGCTCGCGATAGGAACGCTTGAGCGCGGAACACGTCAGGACGGCGCCATGTCCGGCCTTCACCTGCTCGCGCAGCCAGTCATGACAGAGCGCAAGCCAGGGGGCGCGATCCGCATCGGTCAGCGGCTGACCGGTGCTCATCTTCTCGACATTGGCCGGCGGGTGCAGTGCATCGCCTTCCTGAAAATGCCAGCCCAGACGCGTGGCCAGTCCGGTTGCAACCGTTGTCTTGCCCGTTCCGGACACGCCCATAACCACGAGGAAACGCGGCTTCAGACCCATCTGCGTTTCGTGTTCCGTCATCTTCATGGCTCCCAGTGCTCCACACCGTCCGGCGTCGCCACGAGGACTTCGGACGCCATGTTGAGAAACATGCCGTGCTCCACGACACCCACGATCCGGTCGATTTTCTCAGCCAGTTCCTCGGGCTTTTCGATCGGTCCAAAATGGCAGTCCAGAATCATGTTGCCGGTATCGGTTACGAACAGCGATCCGGCCCGGTCCGTCCTCGGCTTCACGCCGCGTGCGCCACAGGCCGCCAGACGTTCCGCCGTACATTCCCAGCCGAAAGAAATGACTTCCACCGGCACCGGCGCCCGTTCGCCCAGCAGGTCCACGGGCTTGGTGCCGTCCACGATCACCACGAAACGCTTGGCTGCCTGCGCCACAATCTTTTCACGCAGCAACGCCCCGCCCAGCCCCTTGATAAGATTGAGCGAACCACGCTGGACCTCGTCCGCGCCATCAATGGCAATATCGATGCGGCGATGCGCGCTGAAATCGGTCAGCGGAATACCGGCCTTGAGCGCCTTGTCCTCGCTGTCATCCGAGGTCGGAATGCCAAAGATCTCCAGGCCTTCCGCAACGCGCTCGCCCAGACGCTCGATCATGTACGCCGCCGTGCTGCCGGTCCCGAGCCCCACGACCATACCGCTTTTGACCATATCCGCGGCTTCACGTGCGGCCGTACGCTTGTGAACGTTCATATCCGTACCGCTCATGGGTATTCTCCCACCGCAGCGCGGTCTGCCAGAATGATGATCCGTCCTTCGCTCGTCACCCGTGCGGACGGGATGGAACTGTCGCCTTCAACCAGGCGCTCCAGCATCTCGACCTTGGAGGCGCCCGTCACGAGAAACACGACCAGCGCACTCGACTGGATGGCGGGATAAGTGAGCGTGATGCGCTCGTAAGGTGCTGTGGACGGTGCAGCCGTCCCGACCCAGGCCGTCCGCTCCTTCAGAACCGGCTGCCCCGGAAACAGCGAGGCCGTGTGACCATCGGTCCCGAGCCCCAGCATGACCAGATCAAACAGCGGGCGCTGCGGATCGAGCGTCATTGCGCCATAAGCGGCCTGAAGGGTCTTTTCGTAGGCCTTCGCATCCTCTTCCGCCGTGCCACCGGTTGGAATGGCATGGACGTTCTGCGCCGGCACCGGAACGCGTGACAGCAGGACGGACTGACCGACCGTATGGTTGCTGTCGGCATGACCTTCCGGCACATGACGCTCGTCGCCGTAGAAAATCTCGACACGCTCCCACGGGATCTGCTTTGCGCGGGACGGCGTGGCCAGGATCTCGAACAGGCGCTTGGGCGTAGAACCGCCGGACAGGGCGACCCGGAACGGGCCATCCGTCTTGGCCAGGATCCCTTCGACGAGAAGATCGGCCATCCGCAGGGCGACGGCTTCAGAGTCAGGAAGGGTTTCCAGCGTGGCGGCACGGATGTCGGTGGTCATGGATTGGGAACTCTCGGCAGGATGTAGCGCTCGACGGCCTTGGCCCAGCCATCGCGCTCGTTGGTGTCTGTGAGAACCTGCGCGGCGGCTTTCACATCGTCTTCAGCCTGCCCCATCGCAATGCCCAGACCCGCGACCGAAAACATCGGCAGATCGTTATGGGCATCGCCAAGACAGGCGACCTCATGCGGCGCAATACCCAGGGCAAGCGCCAGTTCACGAACAGCCTCACCCTTGTTGGCCAGGGCCGGCGTCACGTCGAGAAGAATATCGGAAGAACGGCGTACACTCGCATCGCCCTGCAGCATGGCGCCGAGCTCGGTCTCAACGTCCTGAAGCAGGCTGGTATCGCTGCTCACGCCCATGACCTTGCCGATACCCTCAAACTCCTTGCGAAGATCGGGAACCTGATGCGGCGTCAGGCCGGTGATGCCCTGCTCGTGCTGCACGAAGGGCGTATAGGCATCCTGCACCATCCAGTAGGACTGCCGCAGGAACCAGGTCTCGATCCCGTGCAGGTGCAACATGTCATGAACGATCGACAGCACATCCGGTGACAGAACACGGCTGACGGACGTGGTCCCGTCGGGTTTGAAGATAATGCCGCCATTGAAGCCGGCATTCTGCCCGGTCAAACCAAGCTGCTCGATATAGGGGACCATGGCGGCAGGCGGTCGCGCACTGGCCAGACAGAGGGGAATTCCCCGCTCCTGCAGCACCCTGACCATGGCCAGCGTCGAAGGCGCGATAGTCTTGTCTGGCGTCAGGAGGGTTCCATCCATATCGGACACGACCATCCGGATGGTCTGTGGCAGCGGCGGCAAAGCCGCATGGATGGCATCGAGGTCAACGGACATAAGAGCCCCTGTAAAAACCCCCGTCAGAGTCTTTGCGGGGGCTGGCTGGTCATTGATGGCAAAACCATACCCTGCCAGCCAGTCCTTGCCCATGCGGGACGCAGGCTTATTTCTTTTCGACGTGTCCGCCGAAACCGAAACGCTGTGCCGAGAGAATTTTCTCGGCAAAATTATTACCCGACCGTGAGCGGAAGCGGGTGAACAGCGCCGCCGTCATGACCGGAGCCGGCACGTCTTCTTCAATAGCGGCTTCGATCGTCCAGCGACCTTCACCGGAATCCGCGACTTCGCCGGAGAACTCGTTAAGCGTCTCCGAACGCGTCAGGGCCTCGGCCGTCAGATCGAGCAGCCAGGACGACACGACACTGCCGCGACGCCAGACTTCCGCGATGTCACCCATGTTGAGCTCGAACCGGTCCTTTTCCGCAAGGATCGGGGAGTTCTTGCTCTTCATGATGTCGAAGCCTTCTGCGAAGGCCTGCATCATGCCGTATTCGATGCCGTTATGGACCATCTTCACGAAGTGGCCCGAACCGGCGGGACCACAGTGCAGATAGCCCTGTTCGGCGCGCGGATCATGACCCGCCTCGTCACGACCCGGTGTGCGCGGTACATCCCCGATGCCCGGCGCCAGCGCGCTGAGGATCGGGTCGATGTATTCGGCGGTCTCTTTCGTGCCGCCGAACATCATGCAGTAACCGCGTTCCAGACCCCAGACACCGCCTGAAGTCCCGACATCGACATAGGAAATGCCCTTTTCAGCCAGTTCGGCCGAACGGCGGACATCGTCCTTGTAGTAGGTATTGCCACCATCAATGATGATGTCGCCGCGCCCCAGAAGACCCCCGAGCTGCTGAACGCAGTCCTCGGTGATGGCGCCGGCCGGCAGCATGACCCACACCACGCGGTGCTCATCGCCTTCAAGAAGCTTTGCCATGTCCGCCAGCGTGTCGGCAGGCGTTGCACGCCCTGCTTCACACCGCCCGACGACAGAGGTGGTCACTTCCGACGTGCGGTCATGCACGACGACATCATGCCCATGCCGGGTCAGACGAACGGCAATGTTGCCGCCCATCCGTCCCAGTCCGATGATTCCGATCCGCATGACTTATGCTCCTGCCAGTGCTTTGTGGATCGCCGTTTCCAGAGCCTTCAGCCCGTCCTCCAGCGGTCCATCGATATGAACGCGGAGGGCACGACGACCACGGGCCGCGAGCACCTCGAAATCGCCTCGCGCCTGTGCCGCTTTCACGACACTGAAGCTGAAGCCATGGCCCGGAACCGGCACATCCGCCGCATCCGTCGCCGTAACCTGCAGGAACACGCCACTGTCGGGTCCGCCCTTGTAGGCCTGGCCCGTCGAATGCAGGAACCGGGGTCCGAATTCGGCAGCTGTTGCCACCTTCAGAGCATCCCGAAGCTCCATGCGAACGGACTGTGCCCAGTCCCGTGTCTGCTGGTCGCGCCTGATATAGGCGAGCAGCCCGACATAGTCACCCGGCTTTACGCGATCAAAGAGCGCCTTGAGGATGGAGACCGCATCGCCTTTGTTTCCAGAGGCTTCCGTGTTCTTCGCATCCGCATAGAAGGACAGCGGACCATCCTTTGCGAAGGGCGTTTCCGGCGGCAGCGATCCCGTCTCGGCATAGGCCGAAGTCAGTTTGCGCGTCTCAAGCTTGCTGAACTCCACATCCGGCTGATCGAACGGATCGATCCCCAGAACCGCACCCGCCACGGCGGTGGCGAACTCGAACAGGAAGAACGCCTGTCCGATCTGGGCCTTGTCCGCCAGACGGATGGTGACCACCGGTGCACCAGCAGCACGCAGGGCCCCAAGACGGCTGTCGGGAACATCGTCGCCCAGCAGCAGATCCACGAAGACACGGTCCGTTCCGTAGACATCCGGCGTTCCAAGCTCTTCCTCATCGATGGGGATGAGGCCCAGACCTTTCTTACCCGTGCTCTCGGCGATCAACTGCTCCAGCCAGGCCCCAAGCGAGGCAATGCCTTCGGACGCCAGGATCGTGACCTTGTCACGATTAAAGCAGTGCGCGGCATGTCCCAGGATCAGGCCCAGAACCGCACCCGGATTGGCGGAAGGCGGCGCGCTTCCGTCACAGGATTCCACCATCAGGCGCGTGACCGTCAGCAGCTTGCGGACATCAATGCCGCTCGCAGCTGCCGGGACCAGACCGAAGTTGGACAGAACCGAATAGCGGCCACCAATTTTCGGATCGCCGTAGAAAATGCGCCAGAAGCCGTTTTCCTCGGCCACCTTCTGCATGTGCGAGCCCGGATCGGTGATGGCGATGAAGCTGTCACCCGGCTTCTTGCCCAGAGCCTGCCCTGCAACCTGCCAGAAATGCGCGAACAGGATGTTCGGCTCCAGCGTGCCGCCGGACTTGCTGGCCACGATGAACAGCGTGTTCTTCGGATCGATGGCCTTTTCGAACGCCGTAACCTGCTGCGGGTCCGTGCTGTCGAGCACATGCAGCTTCGGCCAGCCTTCGCGCTTTCCGAACGTCTCGGCGAGCACCTCGGGACCAAGGCTCGAACCGCCCATGCCCAGAAGCAGGATGTCCTTGAAGCCGCGACTGCGGACATCGCGAGCCAGAACTTCCAGCTCCTCTATATGCCACAGACGATCCTGCACGACCGTCAGCCAGTTCAGCCACCCGGCTTCCGGACCATTCGTCCAGACGGACGGGTCCTTCTTCCAGATGCGGCGCAGCCCACCGCTATGGCTCCAGTCCTTTTCGGCCGCTGCAACGTCATCACGCAGATCGGGCGGAAGGTCGGCGCTGACCCGCAGGAGACGATCGCCCAGCACGGCCTCGCGCTTGGTGGCAACCGCCGTCAGCAGCGTGTCGAACGAGACGCTGAATGCCGCACAACCATCTTTGACCAGCTTGGCCGTAATCCCGTCCAGACCCAGTCCAAGGCGCTCGGCCTCGGCCATCACATGACGCGCCTGATCGACATTCTCCGTCAGGCTCGCACGGGACTTGCCGTGATCGCGATAGGCGTCGAACGTTGCGGGCGGGATGGTGTTAACCGTCTCGGGACCGATCAGTTCTTCGACATACAGGACATCGGAATAGGCCTTGTCCTTGGTGCCAGTGCTGGCCCACAGCAGACGCTGCGGGTTTGCACCCTTCTCGGCCAGCGCCTTCCAGCGCGGGCTGTTGCGGACTTCCAGATAGTACTGATACGCCATCTTGGCATTGGCGATCGCGACCTTGCCCCGGATGGCCTTCAGCGCTTCGGCTTCCGGATCACCCGCTGCAACGCGGCGGTCGATTTCCGCGTCGATCTTGGCATCGATGCGGCTGACGAAGAACGACGCCACGCTGGAGATGCGCGAGATTTCCTCGCCACGGGCCACACGGGCCTCAAGACCGGAAATATAGGCTTCCAGAACGGCTTTGTACGCGTCCAGCGAGAACAGCAGCGTCACGTTGACATTGATGCCGTCCGCAATGGCTTCGCGGATCGCACCCGTGCCTTCAACCGTACCCGGAATCTTGATCATCAGGTTCGGGCGCCCGACCGCCTTCCACAGGCGGCGCGCTTCCGTGATGGTGCCGTGCGCATCGAAGGCCAGATAGGGCGAGACCTCGAGGCTGACATAGCCGTCCAGCCCCTTGGTCTTTTCGAACACCGGATCCAGCACCGCACAGGCCGAGCGGATATCGTCGATGGCGAGATGCTCGTAGAGCTCGCCGGGAGACAGGCCCTCGCCTTCGAGCAGCTTGTGGATCTGCGGATCGTATTCCGTGCCGTGCCCGATGGCCTTCTCGAAGATGGCCGGGTTGGAGGTCACACCCCGCAGGCCGTCTTCTTCCACCAGCTTGCTGAGGCTGCCATCCTCGGTGAAGCTGCGCTGGATGAAGTCCAGCCAGGGAGACTGACCGTATTTTTCAAGGTCGCGCAGCACGCTGCCGACTTCGTTCAGACCGGTGTTGGAGATTGTGTCTGCCACAGGATCTCTCCCTTACTTGCCGCGCAGGGCCTGACGCTTCGCCGCGTCATAGACCGCCTCAGGCGTGAAACCGAATTTCGTAAGCAGTGCCGAGGCCGGAGCCGACGCACCGAACGTGTTCATGGCGATGATCGCGCCACCCAGACCGACATAACGATCCCAGCCGAAGGCCGCAGCCTGCTCGACCGCCACGCGACCGATCACGTCAGGCGGCAGCACGGAATCGCGGTATTCCTGGCTCTGCTCTTCGAACAGGTCGAAGCTCGGCATGGAGATCACGCGGGCCTTGATGCCCTCTTCCGTCAGCTTCTCGTAAGCCGCAACCACGAGGCTGACTTCCGAACCCGAAGCAATCAGGATGACGTCCGGCTTGCCCTCACAGCTCGCCAGCACATAGCCCCCCTTCGCCAGACCGGCGGCGGAGGCATATTTCGTGCGGTCGATCGTCGGCAGGTTCTGACGGCTCAGGGCCAGCACGGCCGGCTTGTGCGTCATCGGGATCAGCGTGCGCCAGGCTTCAGCCACTTCATTGGCGTCGGACGGACGGATCGTCATGATGCCCGGCGTGGCACGCAGCTGGGCAAGCTGCTCGATCGGCTGATGCGTCGGTCCGTCTTCACCCACACCGATGGAGTCATGCGTGAAGATGTACAGAACCGGCAGTTCCATGATGGCCGACAGACGGATCGGGGCCTTCATGTAATCGGAGAAGATCAGGAAGCCCGAACCGTAAGCGCGGATCCCCGACAGCGCGATGCCGTTGCAGATCGAACCCATCGCATGTTCGCGCACACCGAAATGGATATTCCGGCCGCCATAGCTGCCGTTCCATTTTTCCGGCTGGAAGGAGCCACCGCCCTTGATGTCCGTCTTGGTGGACGGCGTCAGGTCAGCAGAACCACCGATCATCCAGGGCAGGTTCTTCGCAACCGCGTTCAGCACCTGACCGGAGCTTGCACGCGAAGCAATGCCCTTCGCATCGGCGTCGAACGTCGGGATGTCCTTGTCCCAGCCTTCCGGCAGACGATGCTCGATGATGCAATCGATTTCAGCTGCCAGTTCCGGATGCGCCTCACGATAGGCCGAGAACAGCTCGCGCCATTCCGCATGGGCTTCCGCACCACGCTTGCCGAGGCCTTCGGCGAAGTGCTCCTTCACGCCGTCCGGCACGTAGAAATCCGGAGCATCTTCCGGCCAGCCATAAGCCTGCTTCGCACCCTTGATCTCGTCCGCACCCAGCGGCTCGCCATGTGCCGACGCCGTACCGGCCTTCTTGGGCGCACCATAGCCGATGACCGTCTTGAGAACGATCAGGCTCGGACGGTCCGTCACCGCGCGTGCAGCCTTCAGTGCTGCCAGAATGGCGTCGACATCGTTGCCGTCTGTCAGCGTCTGGACATGCCAGCCATAGGCCTCGAAGCGCTTGCCCACGTTTTCCGTGAAGGCCAGATCCGTCGAACCCTCGATGGAAATCTGATTGGAATCATAGATCCAGGTCAGGTTCCCCAGCGCAAGATGCCCGGCCGTGGAGGCAGCTTCGGAGGCCACGCCTTCCATCATGTCGCCATCACCACAGAACACCGTCACGTGGTAGTCGAACAGCTTGAAGCCCGGACGGTCATAGCGCGCGGACATCCACTTCTGCGCGATCGCCATGCCGACGGAATTGCCGCAGCCCTGGCCGAGCGGACCGGTCGTGGTCTCGACACCAGCGGTAAAGCGGTATTCCGGATGGCCCGGCGTCTTGGAGTTCAACTGACGGAACTGCGAGAGATCCTCGACAGTGAGCGACGGTGCGTCAACGACCTTGCCGTCCCGGATATCCTTCACGCCCGTCAGGAACAGGGTGGAGTACAGCAGCATCGAAGCATGGCCGACCGAAAGGACAAAACGGTCACGCGCCGGCCAGCACGGATCGGCCGGATCGTATTTCAGGTCATGCTGCCACACCGCGTACATTGCGGGAGCAAGGGCCATGGCCGTGCCGGGATGGCCGGAATTGGCGCGTTCGACACCTTCCATCGAAAGGGTACGGATCGTATTGATGGCGAGTTGGGGAAGCGTACTCATCGGAATGGGGTCTCCGGCTTGTGACTGACGGGAAGAAACGCAACGATATCCCCCGCACATTCTGCTGCCACGGCATGACGCGAAGTCGCGCCGGACGCAATGGCTGATTGGTAAACCATATTGTGAAACACGCTCTTGTGCTTGATGACAACCTGCCACATTTCGACGGGCGTCATTACCGAAATCCAGAGGCCTGGCGCCCGGACGAAACACGCACGGCCCGCACGACGTCCCAGCGGATCGGGAATATTTTCCGCTGGCAGATGGGGCTGCGTCCCCGCTGGCCGGATGCCCTTCCGCCCCAGAAAGCCTACCCGCAGGTTACACCCGCTCCGGGGGAATGCTGCGTTACATTTATCGGTCATGCGACCGTTCTGCTCCAGTTTGGCCGCACAGGACGCGCGCCTCTGCGGATCATCACTGATCCGGTGTTCTCCGAACGCTGCTCCCCCTTCCGCAGTTTCGGTCCTCGTCGCGTCCGTCCGCCCGGCATCACCCTCGAAGCCCTGCCCCGCATCGACATCATCCTTGTCTCGCACTGCCATTACGATCATCTGGACCTGCGGAGCCTGCGTGCCCTCGCCGAACGGGACGACCCGTTGTGCATCTCGCTGCCTGGCAACCGCCGCCATCTGGAAAAGGCCGACCTCCCGCGCATTACCGAGCTGGACTGGTGGGAAAGCACCACCGATGACGGCGCTCGCATCACGGCCACCCCGGCCCTGCATGGCAGCGCCCGCACGCCGTTCGATTCCAACCGTGCGCTCTGGGGCGGCTTTACGATCGAAGCGGATGGCCACACGGTGTTTTTCGCGGGCGACACGGCCTGGGGGAAGCATTTCGACGCGATTCACCGCCGCTGGCCGCATATCGACCTCGCCATCCTGCCCATCGGCGCCTACGACCCGCGCGATTTGATGCGGCGCGTTCACATGTCGCCCGAAGAAGCTCTCATGGCCTTTGATACACTCAGGGCAAAACAGGGACTGCCTATCCATTTTGGGACCTTCCAGTTGACCGACGAGGCCATTCTGGAACCCCCCACCCGTCTGGAATTCGCCAGCCGCCCCGGAAGCCGCCCCTTCGCAGCACTGGAGAACGGTGAGAGCCTCACCCTTCCGCCCGCTGACACAAAAAGCTAACCTCCCCTCCGACAACACCCCGCGAGGGGACACCGCCATGTGGAAACCGTCATGAACGCCCAGAACGTCACTTTCACGTCAGACCAGATCACCGCCCTGTTCATCGACGCGGCCCGTGAAGGCGATACCGACCTCCTGACCCAGTTTCTGGACGCCGGCATGGCCATCGATACGCCCGACAGCCGCGGCTACACCGCGCTGATCGTCGCCACCTATAACGGCCACGCGGATGCCACGCGCCTCCTGCTTGACCGTGGTGCCGATACGGAAGCCACCGATCTCAAGGGCGCCACGGCGCTCTCCGGCGTGGCCTTCAAGGGCCTGACCGACATTGCAACACTTCTGCTTGATCACGGTGCGCAGGTGGATCACGCCAATCATGCCGGTCGCACGCCGCTGATGTTCTCCATCATGTTCAACCGTGAGGACATGGCCAGGAAGCTCCTCGCCGCCGGCGCCAACCCGGACCTGAAGGACGCGGACGGCGTTTCTGCCCGCGACCTCGCCGAGCGCCAGCTCATGACCGGCCTGTTCACCGGAACGCCCGCATGAGCCGTTTCTGGAACCGCCGCGTCCGTGACCTGCACCCGTATGTCCCGGGCGAGCAGCCCAAAGTCGCGGACCTGCTGAAACTCAACACGAACGAGTCCCCCCACGGTCCAAGCCCGAAAGTGCTGGCAGCCATCCGAGACGCCGCATCCGACGACCTGCGTCTGTATCCGGACCCGACGGCGGCAGTTCTTCGCGACACGATTGCAGCCCGCTTCGGCACAACGTCGGATCGTGTCTTCGTCGGCAACGGCTCGGACGAAGTGCTGGCCCATGCCTTCCGCGCCCTGTTCCACGATGATGCGCCGGTCCTGTTCTCGGATGTGACCTACGGCTTCTATCCGGTCTATTGCGGCCTGTTCGAACAGCCGTTCCGCCATATCCCGCTCAATGACGATTTTGCGATCGACATCGACGCCTATACCGGCGACTGCGGCGGTATCATCATTGCCAACCCCAATGCGAACACCGGTATTGCCCTGCCGCTGGAGCAGATCGAGACGCTCCTGAAGCGTCATCCGGACCGGACCGTCATCATCGACGAGGCCTATGTCGATTTCGGGGCGCAGTCCGCCATTGAACTGACACACCGGTATGACAATCTTCTGGTGGTCCAGACGCTGTCCAAGTCCTATGCCCTGGCAGGACTGCGTGTGGGATTTGCGATCGGCTCCCCGGAGCTGATCGAAGGTCTCATCCGGGTCAAGGACAGCTTCAATTCCTATCCCCTCTCCCGCCCGGCACAGGCGGGGGCCATCGCCGCGATTCAGGATACCGACTGGCTTGCGGAAATCACGGCGCGCGTTATCGCCAGCCGTGACAGGCTGGTCCCGGAACTGCAAAATCTTGGCTTCCAAGTCCTGCCATCCTGTGCCAACTTCGTTCTCGTGCACCACCCGGCGCACAAAGCCGGAGCCATCGCCGCCGCCCTGCGCGAGCGGGCGATCCTTGTCCGGAATCTCTCAACCCCGCGCATCCAGGACTGGCTGCGCATCTCGATCGGAACGTACGAAGCCTGCATACGCCTGACAGACGCTTTGCGGGACATCCTTTCTCCCCGATCCTGAATTAACCGGACGGTAATACTCCGTCCCCCATAATCATGAGCCAGACAGGGCCAGCCGGGCACGCTTTTGCGTGTTCCATCCCGCCATCTCCGGATGGGCGGGAGGCCCATGAATGCTTCATGCGGAAAGACGAACATATGCGTGCATTTCAGGGACAGATGTCCGACAACCAGCCTATTCGCCGTAATCAGGCCGAAAAGGAAAAACAGCTCCGGGACCTCAAGGAAACGATCGCGTCCATGAAGTCCCACACCTCTCCGACGCTGAAGGAGAGCATCCAGCGCCGCATCCGCGAACTGGAAGTCGAACTGCGCACCATCGCGCGTGAAAAGGCTGCCAAGGCCGCCAACCCGGACGCCCAGTCCGACCGCCAGCGCCGCCCGCCGCGTCGCAACACGATCCGCTCCATGTAATTGGCGGCCGAGACGACCGGTGCAGAATTCCCCTCTGCACCGGCCGTTTTGCATCAGGCGTCCTGAGCGACCGTTTTCCGGGACGCCGCATCCCAGGCCGCCGGCCCCATCAGCCGCAGCCGTGCCGGATGAAGACCGTCGGTCTCGGTCAGGACATAATACGCCGTATATTCGCCGGTCGGTCTGCCCGGCCTGTCCTTCAGCAGTCTGAAAACATTCCGGTCCGCCGTCATCTGTGTCCCGTCTCCGGCCAGAGGCTGGTTCCACATGTCCAGAGCTTCCGGCGCCCGCGTCCGGTCGATCATCAGACAGTTCGGATCGACAAACCCGCCATAGCTTTCCCGGAAAATCCCGCCCCCGATCCCGACAGACTCCCACTGATCCTCGCAGATGGGCATCAGTGTTCTCGGATGCACGAACCAGCGCCCGGCCCAGGCCCAGTCCTGCCCCTCGATCGCCGTCAGCAGTGAGGACAGATGATCCGGCGCCCACCAGTTGTCATCATCGAGATAGGCAATCCGCGGCGCGTTCGAGAGCTGGCTGAGCACACTGCGCAACACGCCCCCATCCTTTGCACGGCCAAATCCGCCATGCCTCTGGGAGGTGGAATAACCGGGCCACAGAACTTCAACAGCCCAGCCCGGCGGCCGTCCCTCGACTGCACGCCGTAGCAGTTCGTGCGCGCCCTCTCCTGGTGCGCGATCCAGCCCGATCATGACTTGGACCCGCAACCCGCCCTTCTGCGCGAAGATGGACTGAAGTGCGCGGACGATACTCGGCCGCAACAGGCTCGGCATGACGACCGCAACATCGAATGGTCGCTGGTCTGGCTCGCCGGCATCGGCGAAAATGTGAAGTCCGGGTTCCATGCCGGCGACGATACTGCGCGTCTGCAGACCTGTCACGTCACCGCCTGAGCCCGCGCTGCTCTCTTGCACTTCGCCGCCACAGGGCACACCATGACGGACAGAATGATCACTGCGAAAGAGTCCAACGTGTCCGCTCCTTCCACCTTTTCGCACGAACAGCTGCTTGATCGCCTGGGCGAGGTTGCCGTCCGCGTTGGCCTGAACATCGCGCCGGGCCAGCAGCTTCTCATCACAGCGCCTCTGGCCGCCGTCCCACTGGTCCGCCGCGTGACGGAACACGCCTACAAGGCTGGCGCCTCCCTGGTGACGACGCTGTATGCGGATGACGAGACCACGCTGGCCCGCTTCATCCACGCCCCGGACGAGGCCTTCGACGTCGCCCCCACCTGGCTCGCTGACGGCATGGCCCGCGCTTTCCGTGAAGGCGCAGCCCGCATGGCTATCACGGGCGCCAACCCGACCCTTCTGAAGGGTCAGGACCCCGAGCGCATTTCCCGGGCCAACCGCGCCAATTCCAAGGCCAACCGCCCGGCGATGGAAATCATCACGCAGTTCGCCGTGAACTGGAACATCATCGCCTGCGCCACCCCGGCCTGGGCTGCACAGGTCTTCCCGGAGCTTCCGGCCGACGAGGCGCTCGCCGCCCTGTGGGATGGGATCTTCAAGGCCTCCCGCGTCGACGTGGCCGACCCGGTCGCCGAGTGGAAAGCCCATAACGCCCGCCTGCACGCCCGGGCGAAATACATGAATGACAGCCGCTTCGAGGCCCTGCATTTCAGCGGCCCCGGCACCGATCTGACGGTCGGCCTTGCGGACGGGCATCTCTGGGCAGGCGGCTCGGAAAAATCGGGCAACGGCATTGTCTGCAACCCGAATATCCCGACAGAAGAAATCTTCACGACGCCCCATCGCAGCAAGGTCGATGGCCGGGTCAGCAGCACCAAGCCGCTTTTCCATCAGGGCACGCTGATCGACAACATATCGGTCCGCTTTGAAAACGGAAAGATTGTCGAAGCGTCCGCAAGCCATGGCGAAGACGTACTCAAGCGCATCCTCAGCACCGATGAAGGCGCAGCCCGGATCGGTGAAGTGGCCCTCGTGCCGCACTCCTCGCCCATCTCGGCCAGCAAGATCCTGTATCGCAACACGCTGTTCGACGAAAATGCGTCCAGCCACATTGCTCTTGGTCAGGCCTATACGAAGTGCATGGTCGATATCGAAGGCCTGACGCCGGAAGAACTGCTGGAGCGCGGCGTCAACGACTCCCTCATCCACATTGACTGGATGATTGGTTCGGACAAGATCGACCTCGATGGTCTCAAGAATGGCAACCGCGTGCCGCTGATGCGCGCTGGCGAATGGGTGCAGGCATGACATTTCCCCGCATGACAGGGCTCTCGGCCCTTCTCGTTTCCGCTGCAATGCTGCCACTGGCCGCACAGGCGCAGACCTACCCGCCATCCGCCTATCAAGGCGGCGTCTCGAGCCAGACCCAGATCGACGGCAGCGCCCCCCTTCAGGGTGCACCGCAGCAGACCCAGCAGGTGTCGCCGCAGGTCCGTGCCGATACGGAACGGGCCATGCACTACCCGCTGCCGCCTGACTTCATGACCCGGGCCGCCGCAACGATCGCCGAACTCCAGGCCCGGAATATCCAGCCCCCCAACTCTCATGGCACGAGCCTCTCAGAGACGATCCGGCAGATCAGTCAGGTGCCGGGGCTGGCGCCCGTCCTGCAAAGCCACGGTTTCACACCCGAGAGCTTTGTGATGGGCATGACCACATTCGGCATGACTCTGGCCGCCAGCAACGGACAGCTCCCGACGGGAATGCCCAGCCCCAACCCGTCCAATGTCGCCCTCTTCAAGGCCCAGCCCGAGCAGGTTACGGCCCTGATGCAGGCCATGGGCAACCCGCCGCACTGACAACGGCACAGAGGCCGCGCCTTCCGTGGAATAAGCCGACCTCTTCCACCCGCGAACCAAAGACCAGAATGTCCATCAAACTCGACCCCGCGATTCTTCCTGCCCTGGATATCCTTGGCATGGCCCAATCCGGCGCCCTCCTGCGCGCCGAGCGCGACACGCCCCCTGACGGCATCCCCGCTTTCGTAACCCGTGCCGGCTGGGATGAACTGATCGCGACCCATGCCGCACATCATGACGCCCCTCACACGGTACTTCTTCCCGCACTGGAAAAAGCTGTTGCCCGCCTTCTCTCACACGCGGCTGAAGGGGCATCCCGCAACGGCGAAATGACACCGGTCATCACGCTGCAAAGCGACCTTTTCTCCAGCGATCCCGACCTCGTCCTGGCCTTCGTCCGCGACAGCACCCATCCGGTCGCCTGCGCCCTGATTGGCACCGCGGCCCAGATCGAGACCGCCTTACGTGAGCATGCACCCTCTCACGACCTGCCGAACTGACGGACAGCGAGTTCATCCAGAGCATTCTGTTCCTTTCTAAGGTCAGCCTGCCGCTCTTCTTCCTTCTGCTCTTCCCGCAAGGTCCTGACGGCCTCCATCGCTGCCCGGGCAGCGATCAGGGCTGAACGCACCGCCTCGCGATCCATCGCCGCTTCCCGACAGCGCTGCCGTGCTTCGAGAACCGCCTGCCGCCCTCCGGGAAGCCACCGGCTGAATGCCTCCACGGCACCGTCATCCGCCGTAGGGCTGGATGCGATCCGCTGTTCGTTCAGGATCTCCGCCTGCGCCGCAGTCAGTTTTTCTTCCGCAGCCGTTTCCCGCGCCACGGCCTCTGCAAAGCTGCGTTCCACAAGATCGAGCTCCTGCTCCCGCAGGGTAATCAGTGTCTCGAGAGGTGAGGGTTCCATTGTGAGGTCCTTTACGATTCATTCGGGGGGAGGTTTTTCAGCGGCATCTGCATGATCTGCGCCAGCTGTTCAAAGGCCTCGGCGCGCGTGGTGCGTTCGTTCCGCCCCTGAGACAGGAACTCGTTTAGCTTCGGCATGAGGGCGATGGCTTCATCCACCTCACGATCCGTTCCGGGTTTGTAGGCTCCCAGCCGGATCATATCTGCCATCCGCTGATAGGTCGCCATCGCTGCCCGCGCGCGTTGCGTCAGAGCATTTTCCTCAGGCGAATTACATCCCGGCACCGCACGCGACAGGGAACGCAGAACATCAATGGCAGGATACCGCCCCTGCTCGCCGATCTTGCGGTCAAGAATGATATGCCCGTCCAGAATGCCACGCACGGCATCCGCAACCGGCTCATTCTGGTCATCCCCCTCCACAAGAACCGTGAAGAGCGCCGTGATCATGCCCTGATCGGCATAGCCAGGCCCCGCCCGCTCCAGAAGACGCGGCAGTTCGGCAAAAACCGAAGGCGGATAACCCCGCGTCGCAGGCGGCTCTCCGGCTGACAGACCGATTTCACGCAGCGCCATGCAGAACCGCGTCACGCTGTCCATCAGCAGCAGGACCGATTTGCCCTGGTTCCGGAAATATTCCGCGATGGCCATGGCGGACAGGGCGGCTTCGCGACGCATCAGTGGCGGTGAATCAGAAGTCGCAATCACCAGCACACTCCGCGCCAGCCCTTCCGGCCCGAGATCATCCTCGATGAACTCCCGCACCTCGCGCCCACGCTCACCCACAAGCGAGATCACGGCGACATCACAGTCCGCGCCGCGGGCGAGCATGGACAGCAATGTGGATTTCCCGACACCCGACCCTGCGAAAAGCCCGAGCCTCTGTCCGCGCCGGCAGGTCGTGAAGGTATCAAGGGCGCGGACCCCGAGGTCGATACGCTCGCCAAGCCGCGCCCGGCTTGCAGCATTGGGCGGAGGACACTGGACCGGCTGCCGCTCAAACGACGGAAACAGAGGCCCCTTCCCGTCGATCGGCTGTCCCAGCGGATCCAGCACGCGCCCCAGCCAGCTTTCATTAACGCCAAGGCCACCATCATGACGGTTCAGCGGAATCCTAGCCTCGCAGCCCGGACCAATTCCGTCCAGAGGCCCGAAGGACATGAGCCGCGCGACATCACCCTGAAAGCCCACAACCTCGGATTGCACAACCCGTCCGTCACGCGCTTTCACCGCGACTCGGTCTCCAATCGTAATGAAACCTTCGAGTCCGATAACGGTCAGACAGAGACCGATAACGTCTTTAACGCTTCCTACAACCCAGTCGCAGGTGAGGTTCGAAAGCCTTTCGAGCAGTCTGTCGTAGTCGTCCATAGTGGCAGTTTCTGACCGTTTTCCGCGGATTGTTCCGATCTTCCAACCCTACAACCACACCCTTAAGAGAACCCTAACGTTCCCCTCTGACGGGAAAAATAATGACAATTTTACGATTTTTGATCCATGTCTATCGACACACACAACCTTGGGTAGTAACCATTGCTTCACCAAGCCGGGAGTTGAGAACATGCGTATCCTTCTTGTCGACAGCGATCAGTCAGCCGCCACCACACTGTCCCAGATCCTGCGGACCGCGTCTTTCACCGTGGACCACACGCCGTCTGGCGAAGAAGCCATCGAGATGCTTCGCCACTACGACTACGATGTGGTGGTGCTTGAACTTATGCTGAACGACCTTGAAGGCTACGAAGTCATCCGCCGCGCCCGGGCCGCGCGTATCACGACGCCCATCCTTGTCCTGTCCGCCCTGCTGCGCCCCCAGGCGAAAATCCGGGCCTTCTCCATGGGGGCTGACGACTACATGACCAAGCCTTACGACGCAGGCGAACTGGTCGCCCGTCTGCAGGCCGTCATGCGGCGCTCCCGTGGCTTTGCCGAGCCGAAACTGCGTGTCGGCAATCTGGAACTGGATCTGAATGGCAAGAACGTCACGGTCGACGGCGCTCCGCTGCACCTGACGGGCAAGGAATATGCCATTCTGGAACTGCTGGTGATCCGCAAGGGATCCGTCCTGACCAAGGACGCGTTTCTCAACCACCTTTATGGCGGCATTGACGAGCCGGAAATGAAGATCATCGACGTCTTCATCTGCAAGCTGCGTCGCAAACTCCAGAATGTCGGCGCGGGCAACCTGATCGCGACCGTCTGGGGACGCGGCTACATCCTGCGGGAAGACGACACCGCGGAAATCCCCGTCACGACAGACGCACCGTCCAGAAACAGCGTTCCCGCAGCCATCGCGGCCGTCTGACCGCACTCGGGATCAGGCGCCCCTGCCGCTTACGGCAGGTTCCCGCTTCTTACAGTCATCTGCCAGAATCAGGCGTGCGCGATCGCGCGGATGACATCACAGACATGGTCCACAACCTCATGCACCAGCGCCTCATCCTGCGCCTCGGCCATGACACGGATCAGCGGTTCAGTCCCGCTTGCCCGCAGGACAAGACGGCCACTTCCGGCCAGCCGCTCATCCGCCCAGGCCTTGGCCGCAGCGAGATCCGGGCTGCTCATCGGACTGGTCCCTGAATAGCGGACATTTTTCAGAAGCTGCGGATAAGGCGTGAAGAAACGGCAGATCTCGCTGGCAGGCCGCTTGGTCTCGACGGACACCGCCAGGACCTGCAAAGCCGCAATCAGACCATCGCCCGTGGTGGCATAGTCCGACAGGACCATGTGACCGGACTGCTCGCCGCCCAGATTGGCCCCGATTTCCCGCATCCGTTCCACGACATAGCGATCACCGACCGCCGTGCGCTGAAGTTCGAGACCATTCTCCGCCAGGGCCTTTTCCAGACCCATATTGGACATGACGGTCGTCACCACCGTATTGCCTCGCAACCGGTCATGCTGCTTCCAGAAGGCTGCGATCAGACCGATGATCTGGTCTCCGTCGACAAGATTGCCGTTCTCATCCGCAATCAGAACACGGTCCGCATCACCATCCAGCGCAATACCGAAATCCGCACCATGCTCCCTGACGGCTGCGCACAGCGTTTCAGGATGCGTTGACCCCACGCCGTCATTGATGTTCAGACCATCAGGCGAACAGCCGATCTTGATGACTTCCGCACCCAACTCCCACAGGGCCGTGGGTGCCACGCGATAGGCCGAGCCATTGGCGCAGTCGATGACAATCTTCAGGCCATCCAGACGCAGGCCACGCGGAAAAGAGGCCTTCGCATTCTCGATATAGCGCCCGGCCGCATCCGTCAGACGGGACGCTCGGCCGATCTGCGCCGGTGACGCCAGCCGCGCGGACAGATCCTGTGACATCAGATCCTCGATCTCGCCTTCCACCTCGTCAGAAAGCTTGAAACCGTCCGGTCCGAACAGTTTGATGCCGTTGTCGGTAAAGGGGTTGTGCGATGCAGAGACCATCACCCCCAGATCCGCCCGCAGGGAGCGCGTCAGCATGGCAATGGCAGGCGTGGGCAGCGGTCCGACCAGAATGACGTCCATCCCGGCCGACAGGAAGCCCGCCACCAGGGCACATTCCAGCATGTAGCCTGAAAGGCGCGTATCCTTGCCGAGCACGACGCTATGCCGGCGGTTCTGGCTGCGCATGAAATACAGACCGGCCGCCTGCCCCAGTCTCTGTGCGATCTCGACCGTCATGGGCGCGGTATTGGCCGTTCCCCGGATGCCATCAGTACCGAACAGAGACCTTTTGGTGGCCATAATGAAGAATCCTGCCTGTCTGCCAGAAATGAAAAAGGCGCGGCACCGGGAAAGATCCCGATGACGCGCCTGTTGGTGCGATTGGCTGCCTGATTACCCCGCCTGAGGCGCCGGATCAAACGCGCCGGGGCGCGTGGTCGGAACAGAGGCACGACGGTTATCGGGAACCTGTTCATCGTCCGATGTACGCTCGATGGCCTCACCGCGCATGATGCGACCAACGTCCTCACCTGTCAGCGTTTCATATTCCAGAAGCGCTGCAGTCAGGCGGTGCAGGTCATCGATACGGGTCGTCAGCAGATCGTGGGCCTGCTTGTAAGCCGTGTCGATCAGGACCTTGACCTCCTTGTCGATTTCCCGGGCCGTCTCTTCCGAAATGTTCTTGCTCTGGGTCACGGAATGACCAAGGAACACTTCCTGCCCGTTATCGCCATAGGCAATCATGCCGAGCGTATCGCTCATGCCCCATTCGGTGACCATGCGGCGTGCAAGATCAGTCGCGCTCTTGATATCGCCCGAGGCACCTGCACTGACTTCCTCGCGTCCGAAGATGATTTCCTCGGCCACCCGGCCGCCCATGGCAATGACCAGACGGGCCAGGCACCATTTGCGGCTGTAGGAAATGTTGTCCTTCTCGGGCAGGGTCATGACCAGACCCAGCGCCCGGCCACGCGGCACGATGGTTGCCTTGTGGATCGGATCGCTACCCGGCGTGAAGATGGCGCAGATGGCATGTCCGGATTCGTGATAGGCCGTCGAACGCTTCTCGTCCTCGGTCATGACCATGGAACGGCGCTCCGCCCCCATCATGACCTTGTCCTTGGCCTCTTCGAACTGAGCCATACCGACCGTGCGCCGTCCCTGACGCGCTGCCATCAGCGCAGCCTCGTTCACGAGATTGGACAGATCCGCACCCGAAAAGCCCGGCGTACCCCGTGCAATGACCTTCGGATCAACATCCGACGACAGCGGAACCTTGCGCATGTGAACGCGCAGGATCTTCTCACGACCGGCCACATCCGGGTTCGGCACGACAACCTGACGGTCGAAGCGGCCGGGACGCAGCAGTGCCGGATCCAGAACGTCTGGACGGTTGGTCGCAGCAATCAGGATGACACCTTCATTGCTTTCAAACCCGTCCATCTCGACTAGCATCTGGTTGAGAGTCTGCTCACGCTCGTCATTACCACCACCGAGACCGGCGCCACGATGACGGCCTACGGCGTCGATTTCATCAATGAAAATGATGCAGGGCGCAGACTTCTTGCCCTGCTCGAACATGTCACGCACACGGGACGCGCCAACACCGACAAACATTTCCACGAAGTCCGAACCGGAAATCGTGAAGAACGGCACGTTAGCCTCGCCCGCAATGGCACGGGCCAGCAGCGTCTTACCGGTACCCGGAGGTCCGACCAGCAGCGCACCCTTGGGGATCTTGCCGCCCAGACGGGTGAATTTCTGCGGGTCACGCAGAAACTCGACGATTTCCTGAAGCTCGGATTTCGCCTCATCAATACCGGCGACATCTTCAAACGTCACCCGGCCGGTTTTCTCCGTCAGCAGCTTGGCGCGGGACTTGCCGAAGCCCATGGCCCGGCCACCACCGCCCTGCATCTGACGGAAAACCATGAAGCACAGCCCAAGCAGAAGCAGAACCGGCAGGTAGGCGCTCGCATAACGTAGGATCGGGCTTTCGCCGCTTTCCATCGGCTTGGCCGTCACTTCGACGTTCGCGGCTGTCAGACGGGCCGGAAGGCTCGGATCAAGCGGAGCGTAGGTCTCGAAAGACGTTCCGTTCGTCAGCGTCCCGGAGACATTCTGCTCCTGGATCACAACCGAACGGACCTGATGCTGGTCTACATCATGGATGAAATCGGAATAGGCGATCTGCTGGGCTGCATGCTGGCCGCCACCGGGCTGGAAGGCTGTCAGCACTGCCATTCCGACCACGATGATGACCACCCAGATCGCGACGTTACGGCCTAAATTGTTCATCTCGCTCTCTGTCGTCCTTCAGACTGTTCCGTCAGATGCGGTCCGGGAACCCCCGTCACAACTGGCCGACCGGTCACATTCTGCGTTGACTTCATAACATAAGCCTCCGCGTCCACGATCCTACCCCATCGGAGGCAGGAAAACGCATTTCTTGCGTTTTTGAAGCTCTTTTTACGTCCCGAAATGATTTTCTCCTGTCGCAGGGACGCCGGACGACCAGACAAAATCCGCCTCACCGGCAAATTCGCCCCAGGCCCTCTCCCCCAGACGCGGCCCCAAAACCAGTCGTCCCTCATGCCACACGCCCGGAAGGCAGCGGGCAGCCGCATACGGCACACCCAGCCTGCGCAGATCCATCACATGAATGGCATCCCCCAGAGACCCGATCAGACTCCCCTGTGGAACATCGCAGGCCAGAAGGCGCCAGCGTCCATCCCAGACCGCTCCGGCCTTCGCGGGAACGAACGGACCAAGCGCCCTTTCCTCCCGCACCAGAATAATCCCGTTCCCAAAGCGCCCCGCCGGCCGGACCTGAACCCCCGACAGCGTTCCGTATCCCTGCGTCATCAGGGTCCGCACGGCCTCACGCGCCGGACGATAGGCACTCCCCGAGACCAGCCGGATCAGAACTGACAGGGCTTCTTCGTCCACTCCCTCCTGCCCGAGAAAAACCCAGCCCTGCGAATACCAGACGGCATGGCGACCAAGCTCTTCCGCCAGTTCCGCCTCAAGGCGCAGACGTTCCTGTAGGGCATCCTGTTGCAGAACACGGGCCTCCTGTCTCTGCTCCGGCGTTAGGTCCTGGCGCAGACGAACCCGCTCGAAACGCCGGTTGGCGTTCGACGGGTCCTCGATCCAGGGCAGATTTTCCGCTTGCAGGGTCAGGCGCAGACGCGCCGTAGGAAACGTAAGAAGCGGCCGGACCAGCCGGATACGCCCGCGAACGGAGACAGGCTGAATGCCGCTCAGCCCCAGAGGACCGCTCGCGTGCAGATGCCGCATCCACACCGTCTCGTCCTGATCCCCGGCATGATGCGCAACCAGAAGATCCAGACAGCCTTCCGAAACACAGGCTGCCTCAAGAGCTTCGAACCGGGCATGGCGTGCGCGCTCCTGCATCCGGCCTTTCGGAAACGGCGCAAGCGTCAGAAGCCGGGCCTTCACGTTCATCCCGGCAAGACGATGAACCGTCAGTTGCGCTTCGGCGGCAGACTCAGGGCGCAAGGCATGATCCACGACGAACGCCACAACATTCCGCCGCCAGCGGCGGGCCAGAAACGCGAGCGCCATGGAATCGGCGCCCCCCGAAACAGCCAGCCCAACCGGTGCGTCATCGATATCGGGTGGCCACGGACCAAACCTGGCCATCCGGTCGGCAAACTCCTGCTCCCCGACCGGATGCTCCATCCCCGAACTCAGCAAGACATCGCTCAGTGACAGGCGGCGCGGCTCCGGAACGTCGTCTCAGCCGTCTTCACACGCGGCGCAGGTGCGGGGAACTCGGTCTTGAGCTTGTCCAGCGCCTGACAGGCCGATCCCTTGTCCCCGAGCGCCAGCATCGATGCTGCCACGCCAAGCAGGGAATCCTGGGCCTTCAGGGATTTGGGCGCCTTGGTATAGGCGTCGTAATAGGCAACGGCGGACTGACGGTACTGCTTCTGCCCTGCCAGGGACTGGGCCAGCAGGAACTGCGCATCCATCTTGCCCGACACGCTATGCGCCGTCTTGATGGCGAAGCGGGCATTGCTTTCCGCATCCGTGTAATTGCCCGAATGCAGGGAAGCGTTTCCGGCCTTCAGGGCATCCAGAGCCGTCTTCGGCTGCTCGGCGGCCTCTGCAGCAGGTGCGGATGCCTTTTCCTCGGTGGCGGCCTTGGCCGGAGCCGGGGCCGGTGATCCGCCCCCGTTCTGGGACGCGAACTGCATGTCCGAAATCTGCTTGGACACGCTGGCCTGATTGTCCCGGACGGAATTGCTGAGCTGATCCAGCTCGCCGCGCATCTGGCGGTTCTGCTCTTCCAGAGCCGAAACACGCTCCAGAAGCTGCGCCGTCAGATTGCCATCTGCGGCCGAAACCTGCGGAACCGCCGTCGTGCTTGGCGCAGCGAGCCCCCCACCGTTCTGAACCTGAGAAAGCTGTTGCCGCAGGGATGCGATCTGGTCCTGCAGAGCAATGGCTTCGCGTGAAGAAATTTCCCCGCTGTCAGGGGCATCCTGTGCCAGCGCCGGGACGACGGGCGACAGGACGGAAAGAGCCGTGCCCAGAAAGACGGCACGCAGGGAACGGGACAGCACCATAACGGATCTCCTGAGACAAACTCACGGTCACGGGCACGCAGGCAGGTCTCGCGTGCGACATGGCCCAGTCATAAAACAGAAACGGCCGGGGGATAATCCCCCGGCCGCTCATCATCCCAGTCCGTCAGGCCTGAAACGTCGGCTCAGCGAACAGACGTGATGGCGTTACGGTTCTGGGCCCAGGACTGCTCGTCATCGCCATCGGCGGTCGGACGGTCCTTGCCGTAGGAGATCGTGGTGATGCGCGAAGCGCTCACGCCCTTGGCGACCAGATAGTCACGGGCTGCGTTTGCACGACGCTGGCCGAGAGCAATGTTGTACTCTTCCGTGCCGCGGTCATCGCAGTTGCCAGCAACCTGGATGCTGACCTGCGGGTACTTGGCGAGCCAGGCAACCTGCTTGTCCAGCGTTGCGCGGGCTTCTTCAGAAAGCTGGGACTGGTTCAGCTCGTAGAAGACGCGATCGCCGACATTGGCGACCAGATCGGCTTCGCTGCCGGGCGTCGGGCCGGCTTCCTGAGCCACGGCGCCAGCGCCGGTGCTGTCACCCTTGTTGGTGTTGCCGTTGGAACAGGCTGCGAGAACAAGCGCCAGACCAAGCGCGCCAAATACCTTGAACTTCATGTGTCTCAATCCTGAGAACGGCCCCACATCTGGAACCGAATGCGGAAAATGCCGCGTTATCCCGGACCACTTCTTTCCAGACCGGAACAAGCAGGAGTCGGTTTCGATCCCTGTCTGCCGCGCCTGAAAACCGGTGGCCATAAGCGCCCATACTCATGACTCAAATCATGGGTCAAGTGTCGTGTTAACGCGGGTTGAGGCCGGAAAGTTCGATTCAGTTTCGGAACCACAAAACTCGGCAGAAATGTCACACCGGCTCTGACGAATGTGGCAGAATTCCGCCATATTCGTCTCACCATTGAAGTTTTGCAGTTTGAATACATGCGCTGCCCGCGTGGCAGCCAAGCGTTGCAGGCGTAGCACCCGGAGCCGGTCTGCATGCCCCTGACGACCACAGACCGAATCAACGCCGCAACGGGACGCTGGAAAAAGGGGTTTTCCGCCCCTGAAAATCCGCGCTTTCCAACTGAAAGCGCGGAGCCTGACCTCAGCCGTTCCGCGGAGACCAGGCCGGGTCGGACGCCCCCGTCGAGATCCGGATCGGACGCTCGTTGAAGCCCGTAATATCGATCGTACCAATCCCGGACGCAAAACCCGCACCGCCCGCACCGGACGCGCTCTGGCGGCAGAACGCCAGCACACGACCGTTCGGACAGAACGTCGCCCCATCAACCGTGAAGCCCTGCGTCAGGATACGCTCGCCCGTACCATCCGGGTTCATGACACCGAGCGAGAACCCGCCGCTGCCAATCCGGGTAAAGGCGATCAGATCTCCACGCGGGGACCAGACCGGGGATCCATACTGGCCACTGCCATAGGAAATCCGCTTCGCCGCCCCACCGGATGCACTCATGATGTAGAGCTGGGGGCTGCCACCACGATCGGAGTTGAAGACGATCTGGCTACCATCCGGGCTGAAGCACGGGCTGGTGTCGATCGCGCCATTGGAATTGGTGATCTGCCGCTTCGCACGGGAAGCCAGATCGACAACGAAGATGTCAGACCCGCCCCCGCGTGTAGCGGACAGCACCACCGAGCCACCTGTCGGCGAGAAGCGCGGCGCAAAGGAAATGCCCGCGAACTCGCCCAGAATCTGCTGCCGGCCAGAAGCCAGATCGAACAGATACACGCGCGGACGGTTGTTGGCGTAGGACATGAACGCGATCTGATCGCGCACCGGGTTGAAACGCGGCGTCAGCGTCAGCCACTCGCCACCCGTCAGCATGCGCTCGTTGGCGCCATCCTGATCCATCAGGGCCAGACGCGTGATCTGGTGATGGCGCGGACCGGTGCGGGCGATATAGGCGATGCGGGTATCGAAATAGCCCTTCTCACCCAGCATCCGCTCATAGATCACGTCAGCAATGATATGCGCAATCCGGCGCCAGTTGCTGTTGGACGCCGTATAGGCCGTGCCCTGAAGCTGCTGTCCGGAGAGCACATCCCACAGACGCATCTCGACGCGCACACTTCCCGCACCAACGGCCTGACCGGCCACGGCCGCGCGGGCGCCCTGGGCTTTGAGCGCGCTGAAATCCGGCGTAGAGCCGGGCGGCACACTGCCGCTCATGACCTTGAACAGACCGGTTCCGTTCAGGTCGGACGTGATCACGCCGGAGATCTGCTCACCCAGCCCTGCCCCGAAATTCGGAACAACGATGGGAATCGGCTCCTGACGGGCCTGATCGACGGTGATTTCTGCTTCACCGGGGCCGGAGGCCGCACCGGACTGAGCAAAGGCCGCCAGAGGCGTCGCCAGGAGACCGCCCGCGGCGGTCGCTCCCAGAACGGAGCGGCGCGAAAACAGCGCGCTCAGGGCCTCGGCTTCGGTATTGGGAATGAAGGACATGAGACTTCCTCGTGGATTACGGCCTGAAGACAAAACGCAGCTCATGCGTCTGACCAAGCATCTTGGAGGGAATGGGCAGATGGGCACAGGTGGGGCTCAGCACCGCATCCCGCGCCCGCTCCGCCAGAACGCGGTAAGACGGATCTGCAGCCATCTTCGCAGCCGTTTCAGGCGCAAATTTGACAATCCGGGCCTCGCCGGTCGCATCAACGGTCACAACCATATGCGCGACAAAGCTCGCATAGTTCCGCGCTTCGGTGTCTTCGGTATAGCAGCGGCGCACGGAGCCACCGATGGCCTTCTGATCCGCCATGGACAGGGACTTGGTAATGTCACCATTCGGCACCCCGCCCCCGTTCGGCGCACCACCCTGCGGCGGATTGGCCTTCGCGGTCGGCGCATGGGTCTGCTTCTGGTCCGCCCGGAAATTATCCAGCGTCGCCAGCAGCGAATGACTGTCCGCTTCCGTCTTCTTGGCCGCGTTCGGCTGCGTCATATGCGAGAATTTCGGCATATCCGGCAGCTTGTCGGCCTTCTGCGTCTGCGGGCTCGGCGGTGCAACCATCGTCGATTTGGACGGCGGTGACGGCTTGGGCGGCGATGCTGGCACAGGCTCGGGCGACTCATCCGTCATCTTCGGCGGCAGCTTGATGTCCGGCAGCTTCTGCGGCGGCGTCTCCGGCGGAGGCGGCACGGACTGAGGCGGCGGTGGGGGCGGAGGCGGCTCTTCCGTCGGCGCCTTCAGGGGCGGCGTCGGGGCGGGAGGGGCCTCGTTCTTTACGGGTGCAGGGGCCGGAGCGGGCGCAGGCGCCGGATGATCGCCCTTGACCGGATGGGTCGGCGGTCCTGCCTGCTCGAATTCCATCTGAACCGTGGGGGGCTCCGGTGGCTCGGGCGGTTTTTCGGGGGGGATCTGCACAAGCAGATACGCGATCAGCCCCAGATGAATGGCGGCTGATCCGTAAAGCGCATGACGAAAGCGCCTGTTGTCAGAGCGGCGTGGACGCACCACGGCAGCGGCCTCTTACTGGCCGCTCTGGGGCTGCTGCGCGAGAAGCGCAACATGCGTGAAGCCACCCGACGTGATCTGCCCCATGACCTGCATCACCTGTCCGTAGTCGATATGTGCATCGGCACGGACGAAAATGCGATGGGTCGGATCATTCTGCGACTGTGCCTTGAGCTGGTCGATCAGCTGGTCAGACGTTACCTGCTGGTCCCCCAGATAGAGCGACCCATCCGTCTTCAGGGAGACGGTGATCGGCTTGGTATCCGAATTGACCGGGCTGGCATCCGTCTTCGGCAGATCCACATTGACGCCACTGGTCAGCATCGGCGCCGTCACCATGAAGATGATGAGCAGCACCAGCATGACGTCCACCAGCGGCGTGACGTTGATTTCCGACGCGGGGCGACGCTTACGGCGTCCGCCACCTCCAGCCCGTCCTCCCGCAGACATTCCCATGGTTCAGGCCTTTCCGCCGGTCGTATCATCCGCACGTTCCTCGGACTGACGCGACAGGATGGCAGCGAACTCGGTGCCGAAGGCTTCCATGCGGTCAGCGAACTTCTCGAAGGAATTGCTCAGACCGTTATAGGCGATATAGGCCGGAATGGCCGTCACGAGGCCGATCGCCGTGGCGAACAGGGCTTCGGAAATACCAGGCGCCACGACCGAAAGGTTCGTGTTGTGCATCTGCGCGATGGACGCGAAGGAATGCATGATGCCCCAGACTGTTCCGAACAGACCGACGAACGGTGCCACCGGGCCGATCGTCGCAAGGAAGATCAGACGGCGCGTCAGACGGTCGTTCTCACGCATGATGGTGATGTCGATCGCGCGGTCCACGCGCTCACGCACGCCACCCCGCGACAGGTCAATTCCGCCAATCCGGGCCGAACGGCGCCACTCACCCATGGCCGCACCGAACACGGCCGCCATCGGATGCGTCGGACGCGCACCATCGGATTCGTAAAGATCGTCAAGCGATCCGCCCGACCAGAAACGGTCCTCGAACTCGGTCGCCTCACGGTTGACGCGACGGATGAGAATGATTTTTTCCGCGATGATCGCCCATACGCCGGCGCTGCACAGCAGCAGACCCAGCATCACCAGCTTTACAACGATGGAGGCGTGCAGGAACAGGTCCAGAGGCGATAGACCAGTCGCACCGACCGCCCCAAGCGCACTCGAACTTACCTCATGATCCACTGTTCTCTCCTGTACAGATCCTGTCCCTTGCGGGTCAGGACTCTCCATTGCACTTCATGACGAAACAGGAAAGTGGGTCAGACCTCTCCTGCCTCCAGTTTTCTTACTGCATCACGCCACCGAGGCGGAATTTTGGCAGGTTTCATGTCAGCAGCGTTCAGACAGGCCAGCTCAACGTCGATAACCGTAGCCGTATCGCCACCCCCGGAATAATTCCGGACCGTCTGACAAAGTTTCAGCCGCGTCGGAGTCATGGCCTCCAGCGCCGTCTCGATTTCCATCTCATCATCGAGTCGGAGCGGGGAGCGGTACCGGAGTGCAGCCTGACGCACGACGAAGACCAGTCCGAAATCGTTCAAAAGCTCGGTGACGGACGCATCCGCATCCCGCATCGCCTCGCTCCGCGCACGCTCGGCAAAGCCCAGATAGCGGGCGTGATAGACGATACCGCCCGCATCGGTGTCTTCGTAATAAACCCGGAACCTGATCTTGTGCGTGGCCATACTGTTTCTCCAGTCATGGTGCGCCCATACCCCGAACCGTGTTCAGGGCCTTTCAGGGCGCGGAATCGTCCTGCTCCAGCGAGGAGAGCAGATCCACCTGGCTCGCCGGCGGCGTCAGACCGAGATGACGCCATCCCGCCTCACCCAGCATCCGCCCGCGGGCCGTTCTCAGAACCAGCCCTTCCTGGATCAGGTAGGGCTCGATCACGTCTTCCAGCGTATCGCGCGCTTCGGCAAGCCCCGCCGCCAGCGTCTCCACACCAACCGGACCGCCATGATGATGCTCGGCAATCCGCTTGAGGTAGCGCCGGTCCATCGCATCCAGCCCGCGCTCATCAACCTCAAGCCGCCCCAGAGCCGCATCCGCCAGCGCCCGGTCCACGACCGCATGCTTCGACACCAGCGCGAAATCCCGCACCCGGCGCAGCAGACGCCCGGCGATACGCGGCGTCCCACGCGACCGGCGGGCGATTTCTTCCGCCCCGTCATCCGTCAGGCGCATTCCGAGCTTCAGAGCCCCGCGCGAGACGATCGCCCGAAGTTCTTCCGGCGTATAGAACACCAGCCGCAGCGGGATCCCGAACCGGTCCCGCAGAGGCGTGGCCAGCAGACCGGCCCGCGTGGTCGCGGCCACAAGCGTGAACGGCGCCAGATCAATGCGCACGGACCGCGCAGCCGGCCCTTCGCCGATGATCAGGTCAAGCTGGAAGTCCTCCATCGCCGGATAGAGCACTTCCTCAATCGCCGGCTGAAGACGGTGGATTTCGTCAATGAACAGCACATCACGCGGCTGGAGATTCGTCAGGATCGCCGCCAGATCACCCGCTCGCTGGATGACCGGCCCGGACGTCGCCCGAAACCCCACACCCAGCTCACGTGCCACGATCTGTGCCAACGTCGTCTTGCCCAGACCCGGAGGCCCGTGCAGCAGGACATGATCCAGCGCTTCATTCCGGGCCCGAGCCGCCTCGATAAAAATCGCCAGATTTTCGCGGCTGGCTTTCTGGCCCGTAAAATCCGCAAGCGTTTCAGGCCGCAGACTGCCCTCGCCCATATCCTCGGGCTGACGGGTCGGATCGGTTTCGCGATAGTCGTCGCTCATCGCGCGAGATCCTTCAGGCTCAGCCGGATCGCCAGATCAAGCGTCGCATTCTCGTTCTCGGCCAGCACCTTGCTCAGAACAGGCCAGGCTTCGGCCCGACGGAATCCGAGCCCCGCCAGCGCCAGCAGCGCATCATTCTCGACACTCGGCCCCGAAACGATCCCCGGCGCGGACACGGTCCCGCCCCCGCCCGGCATTTTCGCAACCTTGTTGCGCAACTCGCTCAGGATCCGGTCCGCCAGACGCGGCCCGACACCGGCCGCGCGGGTCAGCGAGCCCTTGTCTCCGGCATTGATGGCCAGCAGAAGCTCGCCCGGATTGTTCGCCGATAGGATCGCCAGCGCCACTTTCGCGCCCACGCTCTGCACAGTCGTCAGCAGCCGGAACCAGTCCCTTTCATCCGTCGTCGCAAAACCGAAAAGCTGGATTGCATCCTCGCGCACGATCGTCTCGATCAATACGCGCGCCACAGACGGCGGCTGAGGCAGTACCGCCAGCGTGCGGGTCGAGGCCGAAACCACGTACCCCACACCATTGACGTCCACGATACAGCGCTCGCCTTCGATCTGCCCGACAAGTCCGGTCAACTGCCCGATCATGCCATGCGCTTTCCGGCCACGACATGGGCCGCACTTGCACGATGATGGGCATGACAGATCGCAACCGCCAGCGCATCGGAGGCGTCAGCCTTGCGGATCTCCGCCCCCGGCAGAAGCCGCTTCACCATCATCGTCACCTGTTCCTTGCTCGCCGATCCGGTCCCGACCACGGATTTCTTGACCGTCATCGCCCCGTATTCCGCAACCGGCAGCCCTTCATAGGCGGGCGTCAGCAGAGCCACCCCACGCGCATAGCCGAGCTTGAGCGTCGAGGAGCCGTTGCGGTTGACATAAGTCTCCTCAACAGCCGCCTCGGCCGGCGCATATTCGCGGATCAGCTTCTTGAGTGCGCCGTGAAGTTCACACAGACGCAGCGGCACGGATTCGGACCCATCGGTCCCGATCACACCCGAAGCCACATGCTTGAGATGATTGCCGTCCACGTCGATGATGCCCCAGCCCATGAAACGCAGGCCGGGGTCAATGCCCATCAGGCGGATCAAGCAGCCAGCGCCTCAGCCACATCGTCGGGAATATCGAAGTTCGCATAGACAGCCTGGATGTCGTCGCTGTCTTCCAGCACGTCGATCAGCTTCATGACCGAACGCGCCTTGTCTTCGTCCAGCGTCACGCTGTTTTCCGGGCGCCAGTCGAGCTTGGCCGACTGCGGCTCACCAAAACGGCTCTCAAGCGCATCACGCACGGCGAAGAAATTCTCCATCGCGCAGGTCACTTCGTGGCCTTCTTCGGTCGTCTCGGCATTATCCGCACCGGCTTCAATCGCGGCTTCCAGCATCTCGTCCTCGGAAGCCACATCCAGCGGATAGCTGATCACGCCCAGACGCTGGAACATGAAGGACACCGAGTTCGTCTCACCCAGTGACCCGCCATGCTTGGAGAACGCGGCACGGACTTCACCTGCCGTCCGGTTGCGGTTGTCCGTCAGGCCTTCAACGATGATCGCAACGCCGGCCGGGCCGTAGCCCTCGTAACGCACTTCCACATAGTCGTCGCCACCGGCAGCACCGGACGCCTTCTTGATGGCACGCTCGACATTGTCCTTGGGCATGTTGACTTCACGCGCCATGGAAATCGCGGCACGCAGACGGGGGTTGGACGTCGGATCCGGCAGGCCCGAGCGCGTCGCAACCGTGATCTCACGCAGGACCTTGGCGAACTGCTTGGCGCGCTTGGCATCCTGCGCACCCTTGCGGTGCATGATGTTCTTAAACTGTGAATGACCGGCCATCGGTCGCTCCTTCCTCTATCGTCGTGTCAGAGGCTCAGGCGAGCCTGCCATGACAATGTTTGAACTTCAGACCCGATCCACACGGGCAAAGGGCGTTGCGCGGCGTCTCCGCATACCAGCGCTGAAGCGTCGCCGCATCAGGCTCAGCACCCGTCGGGACGGGCTGCGGGCGTGGCGGCATCGGAGCAGCGGACGGGAAACCTGCCATCGGCTGCGGCGCCGGAATGTCGCCCCCCGTCGTTCCCTGCGAGAACAGTCCCGCAGGTTCCTCGGACGGACCGGACGTCTCGGTGTTGATGACCGGGAATGGCGGCGGCTCGGACACGGCCTGGATGCGGCACATCGTCTCCGTCACGCGGATGCGCATGTCATCCAGCATCGCCGTGAACATCTGGAAGGCTTCCTGCTTGTACTCATTCAGCGGATCACGCTGCCCATAAGCCCGCAGACCAATACCCTGACGCAGCTGGTCCAGCCCGTGCAGATGCTCTTTCCACACCGCATCGAACGTCGTCAACACGACCTGCTTCTCGATCAGACGCATCAGCTCGGGGCCCATATTGGCCGTCCGTGCCGCCTGCGCCTTCGCGGCTTCCGCCTCGATCCGCTCGATCACGCCCTCGGAATCCATACCGTCTTCCTTCGCCCAGTCCGCAATCGGCAGATCCAGGTTCAGGATGCGGGAGACTTCCTTGGTCAACCCTTCCGTATCCCAGGCCTCGGCAAAGGACTTCTCGGGAATATGCGCATGCACCAGATCCTCGATCGTATGCTCGCGCAGCTCGGCGATCACGCCCGACAGGTCGTCCGTCGCCATGTATTCCCGGCGCTGGGCATAAACCTCCTTGCGCTGGTCATTCATGACGTCGTCATATTTGAGCGTGTTCTTGCGCATGTCGAAGTTGCGCGCCTCGACCCGCTTCTGCGCCTTTTCCAGAGCCTTGTTCAGCCAGGGGTGAACAATCGCCTCGCCTTCCTTGAGCCCCATCTTCTGCATCATCGCGCCCATGCGGTCGCTGGCGAAAATACGGATCAGATCGTCTTCAAGCGACAGGAAGAACCGCGAATTGCCCGGATCACCCTGTCGTCCCGAACGGCCACGCAACTGGTTGTCCACACGGCGGCTCTCATGCCGCTCCGTGCCGATCACATACAGACCGCCCGCCTTGTGAACTTCCTCGTGATGCTCCTCGACGATCGCGCGGATGTTCTGCTCAACGGACTCACGCTGCGCCTCATCCTCGACGCCTTCGGTGCTGGCCTTGACCAGCATCTCGATATTGCCGCCAAGCTTGATGTCGGTACCGCGGCCCGCCATGTTCGTGGCGATCGTAATAGCGCCCGGCGCACCCGCCTGCGCCACGATGATCGCTTCCTTCTCATGCTGGCGCGCATTGAGGACGTTATGCGGAATGCCGCGCTGCGTTAGAATATGCGAGAGATACTCGCTCTTCTCGATCGACGTCGTACCCACGAGGATGGGCTGGCCAGTCTCGTGGATTTCCTTGATCAGATCGGCCACGGCGCTGAACTTCTCGGCCGCCGTCAGATAGACCTCGTCATCCGTATCGATCCGCCTGACCGGCAGGTTCGTCGGGATTTCCACCACGTCGAGGTGATAGATTTCCGCAAACTCGTCAGCCTCGGTCATGGCCGTACCGGTCATGCCGGACAGCTTCGGATAGAGACGGAAATAGTTCTGGAACGTGATGGAGGCGAGCGTCTGGTTCTCCTGCTGGATCTCCACATGCTCCTTGGCTTCCAGCGCCTGATGCAGACCATCCGAATACCGGCGCCCGTCCATCATGCGGCCCGTGAACTCGTCAATGATGACGACCTTGCCGTCACGCACGATATAATCCACGTCCCGCGTAAACAGCGTATGCGCCCGCAGGGACTGCTGGACGTGATGGACCACCGCGACGTTATGGATGTCGTACAGGCCGCCGTCCTGAAGCACGCCCGCTTCGGCGAGCAGTTCTTCGACCCGGTGCGAGCCGTGCTCGGTCAGCGTGACGGAACGCAGCTTCTCATCTTTGTCGTAGACATCCGGCTCCTGAACGAGCTTCACGACCACATCATCGACAGAGCGATAAAGATCGGAGCTGTCATCTGCCGGACCCGAGATAATGAGCGGGGTCCGCGCCTCGTCGATCAGGATGCTGTCCACCTCATCCACGATCGCGTGGTTGAACGGACGCTGCACCATGTCGGCGAACGAATATTTCATATTGTCGCGCAGGTAGTCGAAACCGAACTCGTTATTCGTGCCGTAGGTGATGTCCGCGGCATAAGCCTCGCGACGCTCCCCGTCCGACAGGTTCGGCACGATCACACCGGTCGTCAGCCCGAGAAAGCTGTAGAGGATGGACATCTCTTCCGCGTCACGCCGCGCAAGATAGTCATTCACCGTGACGACATGCACGCCCTTGCCGCTCAGCGCGTTCAGATAGACCGCCAGAGTCGCCACAAGGGTCTTGCCCTCACCCGTCCGCATCTCGGCAATCCGCCCCGCATGCAGGACCATGCCGCCGATCAGCTGCACATCAAAGTGACGCTTACCCAGAACACGGCGCGACGCTTCACGGCAGACCGCAAAGGCTTCCGGTAGCAGACCGTCGAGGGTTTCGCCCTTTTCCAGCCGCTCCTTGAACTCGGTCGTCTTGTGCCGGAGCTGCTCGTCAGACAGGGCCTGGACCGCAGGCTCCAGTGCATTGATCTCGGGCACACGGCGCTGATACGCCTTGAGCGTGCGATCGTTGGCAGAACCGAAAAGGGCGCGGGCGAGGCGTGCGAACATGCTGAACCTTGAGATGCCGAAGGCCCGAAGCGCCAGCTCTTTCCACTACCGGAAAGACCCGCCGCACCGTGCCGTCAGGATTTTCACGTCTGCTGGAGATAGGACCCGGGCCGCAAAGGGTCAATGGAGAGCCCGCCCAGAACTCCGATGAAATGTTCCCATTGTCATCACAGTGTCACATCCCCGACCGCCCCCGCACCCCGCGCAACACCCGCCTGCAGCGTGCGTGAAGGGCGCGTGAAGGAATGGTAACGGACCGCACCCTTGCAGGGCGGACCAGCCTTTGTCATGGTGCAGGCCATCCTTTTTCCAGGTTACATCCGAGGTAGTCCCCACATGCGGCTTTCCCGCTCCACTTTCGCTCTCGCCGCCCTTCTGGCCGGCACGTCGGTCGCAGCATCGACGGCTTTCGCCGCTCCCGCAGCAGCCCCTGCCGCCGCAGCACCCGCAGCCGCTCCGGCCGCTGCCCCCAACCCCGACATGCTGATCGCCACCGTCAACGGTGCGAAGATCACGCTGGGCGACGTGCAGCGCGCAGCGGGCAACCTCCCGCCGCAGGCCCGCCAGATCCAGCCGTCCGTCCTGGTTCCGCTGATCGTCAACCAGCTCGTTGACCAGAAGGCCGTACAGTTCGCCGCCGAGAAGGAAGGCCTGAACCACAAGCCGGACGTGAAGGCTGCCATGGATGCCGCTGCCGCAAATGCGCTGCAGAACGCCTATCTCGAAGAGAAGGTCGGCCCGCTGGTCACCGATTCCGCAATGCATGACTTCTACCAGTCGCATTACGCGAACAAGAAGCCGGAAGAAGAGATCCACGCCCGCCACATCCTCGTGGACAGCGAAGCGCAGGCCAAGGACATCATTGCCCAGCTCGGCAAGGGCGCTGATTTCGGCAAGCTTGCTGCCCAGCTTTCCAAGGACAAGGGTTCCGCCGGTGCAAACGGTGGCGATCTCGGCTGGTTCAAGAAGGAAGACATGCTGCCGGCTTTCTCCGCAGCTGCTTTCGCCATGAAGCCGAACACGATCTCCCAGACCCCGGTTCACACCCAGTACGGCTGGCACGTGATCCAGGTCCTCGCGACCCGTACGGCCCCGATCCCGACCTTCGACCAGGTCCACGACCAGGTCCGTCAGGAGCTGATCCGCGACAAGGTGCGTGACATCGTTCAGGCCGCTGAATCCCAGGTGAAGGTCGTTCACTACGACGCACAGGGCAAGGCGATCCCGAATGCAGCTCCGGCTGCCGCACCTGCAAAGAAGTAAGTCCATGGCAAAGCCGCTCCCCGTCTCTCCGCTCGCGCGTCCGCTTCCGGACCTTGCAACGATTGCGGGCGTGCGGCTTTCCGCCGTCGCCGCGGGCATCCGCTATCAGGGCCGTACGGACCTGATGCTCGCGGAATTCGTCCCCGGCACGGTCGCCGCGGGCGTCTATACGAAGAACGCCTGCCCCGGCGCCCCGGTCCTGTGGTGCCGCGAGGCCCTGACGACCCCTTATGCCCGCGCCCTGCTCGTCAATGCAGGCAACGCGAACGTCTTCACCGGCCGCGCCGGAATCCAGGCCTGCGAAGACTGTGCGGACGCCACCGCACAGCTTCTCGACTGCCCTCCGCAGGACGTCTTTCTCGCCTCTACGGGCGTGATCGGCGAAAAACTGCCGCAGGACCGCATCATCGCCGCCCTTCCCGCCGCCAGGGCCGGACTGGAAGAGAACGGTTGGGCCGATGCCGCCCGCGCCATCATGACGACGGACACCTTCCCCAAGGCCGCCCGTCGCGATGTGAAAATCAACGGCACCCCCGTCCGCATCCAGGGCATCGCCAAAGGATCGGGCATGGTCGCCCCCGACATGGCCACGATGCTGGCCTATGTGGCAACCGACGCCAAACTGCCGCAGAACGTGCTGCAGTCCCTGCTGGCCTCCGGCTGCGCCCAGAGCTTCAATTCCATTACCGTCGATTCGGACACGTCCACTTCGGACATGCTGATGATTTTCGCGACCGGACTGGCCGACAATCCGGAAGTCGACGACGTCAACGATCCCGCTCTCGCCGAGTTTACCCTTGCGCTGAACGATCTCCTGCTGGAGCTCGCGCTGATGGTGGTCCGCGATGGCGAAGGTGCGACAAAGCTTGTCCGTATCGCCGTCACCGGAGCGGATTCCAACCTCTCCGCCCACCGCATCGCGCTGTGCATCGCCAACTCCCCGCTCGTCAAAACCGCTATTGCGGGCGAAGACGCCAACTGGGGACGGGTGGTCATGGCGGTGGGAAAAAGCGGTGAACCCGCAGACCGCGACCGCCTCTCCGTCGCCATCGGCGGCACGTGGATCGCGAAAGACGGCGGTGTCGTCGAGAATTACGATGAAGCCCCGGTCGTCGCCCACATGAAGGGTCAGGAGATCGAAATTGCCGTCGATCTCGACCTGGGTGACGGACAGGCCCGCGTCTGGACCTGCGATCTGACGCATGGCTACATCGACATCAACGGCTCCTACCGCAGCTGACCGTCCCAACACGTCAGCGAGAGCGGGGCTTGTGCGTCCCCGCCTCTGCCGTTAGCAAAATCCGGGTGCCGTTTCGCACTTGATATGAGGAAAAATCCATGTCTGCTGGAGCTCGCGTGCTTGTTCTTGGCGGTGGCGTTGGGGGGCTTGAAGCCGCTGCAGCGCTGGGCCGTCGCCAGAACATCTCCCTGACACTCGTTGACCGCAGCCCCCTCCATTACTGGAAGCCGGCTCTGCACGAATTCGCTGCGGGCACCATGCAGCATCAGGGGAACTGCATCCCCTTCAAAGACACGGCCGTAAAGTTCGGCTTCACCTTCGTCCAGGGCAGCCCCGTCGCCGTCAACCGCGAGAACAAGACCGTCTCGCTCGATACCGGCGCAACACTGCCTTACGATTATCTGGTGGTCGCTCTCGGCTCGCGCGCGAATGACTTCGGCATTCCCGGCATCGTCGACCACTGCATGTTCATCGACAGCCTGAATGACGCCGACGCCCTCTTCGCCACCTTCCGCGAAGCCGTGCAGAAAGCCCGTGCCGCTGGCGAGAAGCTCTCGGTCGGCATCGTCGGCGGGGGTGCCACCGGCGTTCAGCTGATTGCCGAACTGTGCAAGTCCATCGATGACGCCCGCGGTCTGGGACCGGCTGTTCGCAAATCCCTGCTGAACGCCGTCCTGATCGAAACCGGCCCGCGCATCCTCCCGGCCTTCCCCGAGGCCGTCTCCACCGCTGCCACGCAGCAGCTCGAAAAGCTCGGAATTTCCGTGCGCACCGAAGCCATGGTGGTCGGCGCGGACGAGACCGGTTTCAGCCTCAAATCCGGCGAGCACATCCCCGCCAGCCTCCGCGTCTGGGCCGCCGGCGTGCGCGCCTCGGATGCCACAAACCTTCTCGAAGGTCTGGAACGCGGACGCTCGGGCCAGCTCGGCGTAACCACCACGCTTCAGACCACGCAGGACCCGGCCGTTTTTGCCATCGGCGACTGCGCCCGCATCGACGCAGCCCCGATCGCGCCGACGGCTCAGGCCGCACGCCAGCAAGGCCAGTATCTCGGCCGTGCCCTGCCGGAAATCATCGCCGGCAGAACCCCTGCCCCGTTCGCCTATAACGACCGCGGCGCTGTCGTGGCCCTGGGGGACTACAATGGCTGGGGCATGCTGGACGCCAAGCGCAGCTTCGGCGGCGGTCTGCTGTCGGGTCTGGCCGCACGTCTGATCCATGAGGGGCTCTACCGCCAGCACCTCGCAGGCATCCTCGGCGTGGCGCCTACGGCCTGCAGCACGGTCCGCGAACATCTTTCGCCGGTCAAACCTGATCTGGGCGCCTGAAATCCCTTTTCAGAAGCCCGTCAAAGAGGGAATGTGGGACGGAGCCTCATCCAACCCTGCGTCCCCTGGTCCGAGAACTCATGAACCCTACCGATCTCTCTCCGCCCTTTGACAGGGTTCTGACCGGCGTCGAAGATACGCTGCTGGAAAAAGGGTTTTCCTTCCTGCAGGCCGACGTCACGCGTCCTCTGCTTGAGCATGAAGGCCTGACGGACTGGCAGGGTTTCGCCGAGAGCTGGAACCATCTGGGTCTTGACCGCTACATGGCGGATGGCGGCCGTTACCGCCGCCGCCGTTATGCGACCTTCGCCGTCTCGGGCGACACCATCACCCGCAAGAAACACCAGCCCCATTACCAGAGCCGGGATTACAACCTGCTCAATGGCGGCATCGAGCGCTGGTTTCCGGCCGTAACCGACGCCATCGCCACCCATCCCGCCATGACCGCTGCCATCCGCACCGTCAGCCGGATCGCGGATGCCCTGACGCCGCCGAAGGAAAAACCCCCGGTCTGGCATGTCGAAGTGCATCAGTTCCGCATCGAGGCCCGTCCGGGCAATGAAGGCCACCCCACACCCGAGGGCCTGCATCGCGATGGCGTGGACTGGGTTCTCGTACTGATGGTCGCCCGCCACAACGTCGAACAGGGCGTCACCACGATCCACGGCATGCGCAAGGAACCTCTCGGTTCTTTCACGCTTACCAACCCGCTGGATGCCGCCATCGTGGACGACCATCGCGTCTATCATGGCGTCACGGCCGTCCAGCCCGTCGATCCGTCACAGCCGGCCTATCGGGACGTGCTGGTGGTGACGCTCCGCCACGAATGACACCCGAAGCTTCACAGATGTTCTTCTTCAATTTCGTGTTATGACAGGTCTCATGTCGATCCAGCAGATTCTTTCCCGCCCCGCGGCGGTTCTGGCCCTGTCCTTCATGCTCCCCGGAGCCCTGTCCTGTGCGGATGCCGCGACAGGCAAGACCCGCCATCACACGCTGCATACGGCGCAGTCCGCCAATGCCGGTGCGGCCCCCGTCATCCTCACGGCCCATCCGGGCACGAAGCTGGATGAAGACGCCCGCAAACTGAACGAAGACGATCTTCAGGACGCCGCTAAGCACCATGACCAGCCGGTTGTGCTCGTCGGCTCCGCCCCGCTGTCTTCAGGCAAGAATGACGAAGCCCTGTTCGTACAGCTCCAGTCCGCCCGCCTCTGCGGTTCCGCAGGCTGCACGACCTCCGTCTATCTGAAGCACAACGACACCTGGAACACGGTTCTGGACTCCGTGAACGGCGATATTTCCGTCCTGCCCACGCGCCACAAGGGCATGCATGACCTGCTGGTCAGCCCGAACGACCGCTGGGTCTGGAACGGCAAGGAATATCAGGACACGCTCAGCGCGCCGCCGATGCCCAAATAACCACTGTTTTTCAGGAAATTCTGGAGCGGGCGAGGGGAATCGAACCCCCGTATGCAGCTTGGGAAGCTGCCGTTCTACCATTGAACTACGCCCGCTTACGGCCCCGATCATAACCGCTCTGCGATCCCTCCGCAATCCGCCTTCAAGGTGTTGACGCAAAACCGAAATACGGCTCATAGTCCTGCCTGTCAGAAACGTCATGGCGTGCCTGACCCTCGTGATTTGAGCGGCCGGCTTGCGGCGAGGCTAAAGAACTGCGCTAAAGAGGCCCTGCGTCGTTATCGAACGATTTCCAGGACTTCCACGGCCCGCCACATGCGCCCTGCACAACAGGGCGTTTTATGGAGGGACACATCATGTCTTCAGAAAACTGGCGCACAGCCACCCGTCTCCTGCACGAAGCCCCGAACCGCACCGAGTTCGGCGAAACGTCCGAGGCACTCTTCCTGACATCCGGCTTCGTCTATGACAGCGCCGAACAGGCCGCCGCCACCTTCACGGGCGACGTCCAGCACTTCCAGTATTCCCGCTTCGGCAACCCGACCGTGGACACGCTTCAGGAGCGCCTCGCCCTTCTCGAAGGTGCCGAAGCCTGCGTTGCCACAGCGACCGGCATGGGCGCCGTCTCCTCGGCCATCCTGTCGACTGTAAAGGCCGGTGACCGCGTCGTGGCCTCCCGCGCCATTTTCGGTTCCTGCTACTGGATCGTGACCAACCTCCTGCCCCGCTACGGCATCGAGACCGAACTGGTGGATGGCACGGATTACGACGCCTGGGAGCGCGCCCTGTCCAAGCCGACAGCTGCCGTGCTGATCGAAAGCCCGTCCAACCCGATGCTCGACGTCCTCGACATCGCCCGCGTCGCCGAACTGACGCACAAGGCCGGTGGCCTGCTGATCGTGGACAACGTCTTCGCCACTCCGCTCGGCCAGTCTCCGCTCAAGCTGGGCGCAGACGTGATCGTCTATTCCTGTACGAAACATATCGACGGTCAGGGTCGCGTCCTCGGCGGTGCGGTGCTCGGTTCCAGCAAGTGGATCAGCGAGACGCTCCAGCCCTTCACCCGCAACACCGGCAACGCCCTGTCGCCGTTCAATGCCTGGGTTCTGCTCAAGGGTCTGGAAACGCTCCAGCTCCGCACGGATGCCATGGCCCGCAACGCCGCCGCCGTAGCCGACGCACTGGCCGAGCTGCCGGGAATCGTTCAGGTCCGCTATCCGGGCCGCGCCGATCATCCGCAGCATGAACTGGCCAAAACCCAGATGAACAATGGCGGCTCCATGGTCGCCTTCGTGGTGGACAGGGGCCGTGAGGGCGCATTCGCCTTCATGAACGCCTTCAAAATCATCGCGATTTCCAATAATCTCGGCGACGCCCGCAGCCTGGCCACCCACCCCGCCACAACGACGCATATGCGCGTCAGCGAGGAAGAGCGCGCCCGTCTCGGCATCACGGATGGCGCCATCCGCCTCTCCGTAGGTCTGGAAGATCCTGCAGACCTGATCGACGATCTCAAGCGTGGTGCGGCGGCTGTTGCGGCCCTCGCATAAGTTTTCCTGACAAATCCCCGGGATGGCTTTACAATGGCGTCATGCCTGACAAGTCATCCCACCCCCATCTGCACGCCGATCCCGAGACGGCACTCGCCGAAGCCATGGAAAGCGCCCCCCGCTTCAGCGAAACCACGGACGACGTGACGGTCACGGTCCGGACCTTCTGGCTGGACGACCAGTCCCACCCCGAAGACCATCAATACGCCTGGGCCTATCACATCAGCATCGAGAACGAGCGGAAAGACACGTTCCAGCTTCTCTCCCGCTCTTGGGAAATCGTGGACGGGCTTGGACGCAAGGAACATGTCCACGGCGATGGTGTCGTTGGTGAACAGCCCGTGATCGCGCCTAACGAACAGTTCGACTACACGTCCGGCGCCATGCTCACGACGCCGACCGGCTTCATGCGCGGCACCTACCACATGGTCGAGCCCCGCTCGGGCCATCGCTTCGACGTCAGCATCCCCGTTTTCAGCCTCGACAGCCCCCACGACAGCACACTGGTGCACTGACCGGCCGTGGGCGGGCCGCACGGACAGGCAGGAGAACAGTCACACAAGCTTGACGTTCCCGCCGTCCCGGCCCATTCCTCCCCCATGCGTATCGCTGCCCTCCTTCTTGCTGCCGGTCGTGGCCGGCGCTTTGACGCCTCCTCGCAGAGCGGGGAAAATTCTTCCAAGCAGTTCCGGATGCTGCGGGGCAAACCCGTCATCCGCCGCGCTGCCGAAGCCCTCCTGCCGCATGTCGACGTACTCCTGCCGGTCGGGGACGATCCCCTGCTGGCCGACAGCCTCGAAGGACTGGATATCCTGCCCCCCGTCAGCGGTGGCGCGGAACGCCATGACAGCGTGCGTAACGGCCTCGAAGCCCTGGCCAAACTGCCCGAACCGCCCGATCTGGTGCTGGTCCATGATGGCGCCCGCCCCTGCGTCCCGGCCGAAGTCGTGCAAAACGTCATCAACGCCCTGAAAACCCATGAGGGCGTGATCCCGGCCGTCGCCGTCATCGACACGATCAAGAAGGCCAAAGACGGCATCATCGTTGATACCGTCCCGCGTGACGGGCTGTGGCGCGCCCAGACCCCGCAGGGTTTCCGCTTCGGTACCCTGCTCGGACTTCACCGCACCCATCGTGACGCCCGCACCGATGATGCCGCCCTGCTCGAACAGGCTGGCCATCCGGTCGCGATCGTCGAAGGGTCGGAAGACAATATCAAACTGACTGTTGCGGAGGACCTGATGCGTCTTGAAGGTGTGATTGACCGGAACCTGCTGCCCCGCGTCGGACTGGGCTATGACGTCCATGCCTTCGAGGAAGGCCGCAAACTGATCCTGTGCGGCATCGAGGTGCCCCATACGAAGGGCCTAGCCGGACATTCCGACGCCGATGTCGGCATCCACACGCTGTGCGACGCCATTTACGGCGCGCTGGCCGAAGGCGATATCGGCCGCCATTTCCCGCCGTCCGACAACAAATGGAAGGACATGGATTCGGCCCGCTTCCTAGTCCATGCCGGCGAGCGCATCCGCGAGCGCGGCGGCTTCCTCGTGAACGCCGACGTCACGCTGATCTGCGAACGCCCCAAGATCGGCCCGCACGCTGAAGCCATGCGCAATCGCCTCGCCGATCTCCTGAAGGTCAGCGTCAGCCGCATCTCGGTCAAAGCCACCACATCCGAGCGTCTGGGCTTCACGGGCCGCGAAGAAGGGATTGCCGCCACCGCCACAGTGAGCATTATGGTTCCCGATAACGGGGAAGCCTGACCTTCATTTCATCATCCGTACACGGAGCATCGCCATGAGGATCCGCCATCTGCCCGTCTGTTGCGTCACGGCCCTGCTGCTGGCCCAGTCGGCACTGGCGGCCCCGGTCTGCTCCGGCAAAACGACGCCAGAAATCCAGTCCTGCTTCAGTTCCCGCCTGGCCCAGGCCGAGGCGCAACTGAAGCGATACGCGGAAGCGGCGCTGCGGCGGATGCAGGGCCCGGGCATCACAGCCCGGACACAGGCGGATTTCCGCAAAGGCGAATCAGCCTGGAGGGCTTTCCGTGAGGCAGAGTGCAAGGCCGTCGCAGGCCGCTGGTCAGACGGAACGATCAGGACATCCATGGAACTGTCCTGCCGCCTGAAACTCACGGAAGAGCGGACCTACGAACTCTGGCAGAACTGGCTGACTGCTCCGGACCGGGCTACCCCGATCCTTCCCGAACCCGCAGTAAGCCCACAGAACTGAACGCTCCGGCCCTGACGCCATAAAAAAAAGCCCGGCACTCCCGAAAGGGAGGCCGGGCTTTTTCATGCCTGATTGTACAGCAGCTCAGCCGTGAATGGCGCAGACCACCACGATCAGCGGTGTCGCGGCCAGAAAGAGCCATGCTCCGATGGAGCAGGTTTTCACGACACGGGTACCCATGTGGCGCAGCAGGGGCCTACGAACGGATACGGACATATCTTCCTCGAATCTCACAGTGTTCGACAGATCCGGAGATAGCGCCCGATCCCCGGCGGGGGCGAGTCACCAATCATCTCGTTCTGTCTCATGGCTGGAGCTTCAATGATCCCCGAATATGGCAAGATCATGCCCCATTCAGGGCATTTTCCTCTCAGATCGAAACCTGCCGCCCGAGCGTCAGGAACATGCCCGCGTCAAGAATGTCCTTCTCGCGGTTTTCCATCGTGCGGACGAGTTCATCATCCTGCCCCCAGGTCGCAAGCTGGGATTTTTCATCATTATTGGTCCACAGCACCGCATCCACGAGGCTGACAGCGCCTCCCACGACAGCCAGCGACAGAAGCAGACTGCCCGTCGCCTGCGCCAGAACGCCCAGAACCGCAAGCTCCAGATCATCCCGTGCCGCCAGAAGCCCCGCCAGAGCCTCCCGGTACCCTTCAGGCTGCACAACCGGCATGAGACCATCGGTTACATTCGGGTGGAGCCCGTAACCCGAAAGCCAGGCGAAAACCTGCGCCGCAACAGGCCCGATCCCGTCTGCGCAGTAGCAGAGCCCGTCATCCACCCCGAGTCCGAGGAGCATGTCCCGCGCCGCCTGCGGATCGGGCGCAATCCGTTCGATCATCGTCCCGGCCATCCGCGTCAGAGGCAGAGAATCCGGCGTGAAGGACGCGCCTTCCGCAATCTGCCCCCACTCCCCGGCAATGGCCTCAGCCAGCACAGAGGAACGTACAGCCAGAACGTGGCCCTGCGGCAGACGGATCGGCCGGCCATCCAGACGCGGCTGGAACAGCCCGTCCTCCGATACGACTGAAACCGCTTTCCAGAAACGCTTGTGCCCGCTCAATGCAGAACTCCCAGAGCCCGCAGGATATCCCCGGCCTTCGAATGATGCGCCTTGACCGCCGAAGGAGCCGGACCAGCCTGCCCTTCCCGCGCCGCAGCCAGCGGTGCCGTGCAGGGATCGGCCGTATTGCTGTCCCCGCCGATCGTCACATGGAAATTACCACCCGCGTCACGATCCTGCTCGACATGCGGTGCCCCCAGCGTACCCGTCAGCACAACCGGCGTGGATGCCCCCGCCCCTTCAAAATCCACCACCGGCAAAAGGCGAAGATCCAGCGCCTGCGTCCCAAGCCCGACAGTCCCGCTGCCCGACGTCGAGAACCGCCCGGACTGAAGCCCCAGCGTGTCGATATGGGCAACATCGTTCGCAATGCTCATGTGCAGCCCCAGACAGCGGAGCGACCGCCCCCCTTTCCCGAGCACCACACTGGCCGCAGACCCTGCCATCTGGCCGAGCAGTTCGCTCTGCACCTGGCCATCCACCATGGAAATACCCAGATGCCCGTCCAGCGACTGCCGCAGTTCCTGCGAACTGTTCCCCTTCGCCGAAAGCTGCCCCACGACCTGCACCGGCCCCTGAAGCAGAAGCGGCATCCCAAGCTGCGTCTCCAGCAGACCGGCCGGAAGCATCAGCGGCTGGAACGTCACGCTACCCGTCACCGGCAGCGCACTGGCATCCAGTTCCGCCATTCCCGAAAGCGGCACTCCCTGCGCCTGACCGGAAATCGGATCCAGACGCAGATGGCCACCCGACAGCGTCAGGCGTGTCGCCAGATCCGTATAATCCCGCCCCGCAAACACGACATGATCCGCCGTCAGATGCAGGTTCACATCCTGCGCCCGCAACCGCTTCACCCAGGACGGTGTCGGATCCACAGCGGCCGTCTCAGCCGAAGGATGATCGCTCACAGCCGGAACCGGAGCATCATTCTGCGGCACCACAGGCTTCGGTGCGGGCACACCCGGAACAGCGGGCGCAACAGCCGGAGCAGCCGGTTGCGCAGGCTGAAGCCACAGCCCCTTGAGCACATCCAGATCCATTTTCGCGGCATGCAGATTTCCGCTCACGACCGGCGGAACGTCATGCCCCACAACCAGCTTGAGCGCCCCATCCACGGAAAGTTCCTGACTGCCGAAGGTCAGCCCGTCGAGCGACAGGTTCTCGTGGTCCTGCGCGTCCAGCGTGCCATGCAGACTGACGTCATGTAAAACCGCGCCCGGCAGATGGAGCGTCTTGCCGCTTCCTTCCGCCACAAGATGTCCGTTCTCCGCGCCGATCGTCCCCGAAAGAGCAAAACGCGCACTGTCCTGCGCATTGAGCGCAGGCGCACCGGACAGAAGCGCCGTCTGGCTCCGCAGTTGCACCGCCAGCGGAACAGCCGTTTTCAACCCGTCGCGCCAGGCCGCAAGCGCCTGCTGCATCGTCCCGGCCCCGCCTTCGACGTGCCAAGCCGTATCCCGCCACTGCGTATCTGCCGTAACGGTCAGCGCCGCATCCGGCCCGGCGGAGTCGACATGCAGGTTCCGCAGCACGCCCTGCCGCAGTGCGACATAACCCGCATGCAGATGCACCCGCATCGGATTCATGCTGCCCAGGACCTGATGCAGCAGCGCATCCCCATCCAGATCCGTCAGCGGACCGGGACTGCCCTGAACCGCAATATCCCCGCCCAGTGCCGGGACATTCGGAAGATTGGCATGCGGGAACAGACGGTGCGCGTCCTGAAGATTGGGCCATTCGCCCTGCGCTGTCAGCACCACGTTTTGCATCTGCGACGGATTGCCGATCCGCCCGTCCAGATTCAGCCAGTCGCGCTTTTCCCCATCGCCCAGCGTCGTCCCGATGCTGAACGCCCAGGGCTGCGTGCCCCGGATCTGCGACAGATTGCCGACATGACCCTTGAGCGTGAACGGCGTGCCCGCATGATGGCCCTGCAAGCTGATCCACGGGCTGGAACTGCGCAGCCCCGCCAGATCCAGCGTATCGAGACCGAACGAACCGCTCGTGCGGGTCAGACGGTCGTTCCAGATCACCGCAGCCTGCGCGACATGCAGCCCGTCCAGCGACAGATCCCAGTGCGCCTGAATCCGCTGCCCGCTCTGACCATGCACCGGCAGGGACGCATCCTCGTTCTCACGATCCGGCGTCAGGGACCAGTTCGCCTGCCCGTCCAGACCGCGAACAAGATTGACCGTCGCCCCCTCGACCACGAAATCCTGAAACCGGACCTCACGGTGCAGCAGGGCAAAAACGGCGATCCCGGCATGGATCGTATGAGCCTTGAGAACCGGCGTCTGCCCATCGCGTGTCAGCACGACGTCGGAGGCCTCGAACGCCGGCCAGGGCAGAAGCTGCACCGACGAATGACGGACCTGCATCATAAGCCCCGTCTGGTGCTTCAGCGCCACAGCCACACGCTCGCGCAGCGCGTCCTGATCGATCAGGACATGCGTGGCCACACTCACACCCACAATGGCAACGATGACGGCAATCAGAACGCCGGTCAGCTTCTTCATTTTGCAGGCCCCCGGCCCTTGCTGCTGCTCCCACCCCGGACACGCTTGGGCGCCGGCGTCTCACCCGGCACGAAGCCGAGCGTGCGGAACGTCTCGCGCATATGCGGCGGCAGAGGTGCCGTCACGATCAGGCGCCCGCCTGCGGGATGCGGAATATCAAGCTGGCGCGCATGCAGATGCAGCCGGTCGATAAACCCTTCCGGATGCGCGGCTTTCCCGCCATAGCGCGGATCACCAAGGATCGGCGTGCCAATGGATTCGGTATGTACGCGAAGCTGATGCGTCCGCCCGGTCAGCGGAGACAGCTTCAGCCAGCTCAGCTTCTTGCCCGCCGCATCGAGCGTCTCATATTCCGTCTTGGCCGAAGCCGCGTCTTCCTCATCGCGCGACGCTGCAATCACCAGTGCCGCACCACCCGCACCGATCTTCGCCAGAGGCTGGTCAATAATGCCGGATTCCGGCGAAGGCCGCCCGACGACCACGGCCCAGTACGTCTTTTCCACATCGCGCCCACGGAACGCCGCCGCAAGCTTCGCCGCCACACCCGGCGTGCGCGCGATCAGCAGAATACCAGATGTGTCACGGTCAATGCGATGCACCAGACGCGGCCGGTCCCCGCCCTCGGTCCGCAGACCATCAAGCATCATGTCCACATGCTTGGTAATGCCCGGACCGCCCTGCGTCGCAAGGCCCGATGGCTTATCGAGAACCAGCAGATGCTCGTCCTCGTAAATCACCATCTTCCTGATCTCGCGCGCCAGCATCGGATCCGGCGGCGGCAGGGGTGCGGGCTTGTCCACGTCCGGCAGTGGCGGGATGCGGACGCTCTGTCCGGGGATCAGGCGCGTGTTGGTCTGGACACGCCCTCCCTCCACGCGGATCTGTCCCTTGCGGCACAGTTTCTGGAGCGCGCCCTGCGTCAGATTGGGGTAGTGACGTCTGAACCAGCGGTCGAGGCGAATATCGGCCTCATCCTCGGTCACGATGCGGTTGGTAACTGTCATGGTTCGCGGGATGCCCTCTTGGCGGCCCGCATGTCCAGAAGTTTTCTGATACGCCCCTCATGTCCGCGGTCCGTGGGATGATAAAGGGACGCTCTGGGCATCCCGTCCGGAAAGTAGTTCTGACCCGAAAACGCGTCTTCGCTGTCGTGGTCGTATTCATAGCCCTTGCCGTATCCGATATCCTTCATCAGGGACGTCGGCGCGTTCAGGATATGCGACGGCGGCATCAGGCTGCCGGTGTCCCGCGCCAGAGCCCGGGCCGCCTTGTAAGCCGTGTAAACCGCATTGGATTTCGGCGCGGTCGCCAGATGCACCACCACCTGAGCCAGCGCCAGTTCCCCTTCCGGAGAACCCAGCCGCTCATAGGTCTGCCACCCCGCCACCGCCATCGGCAGCGCGGACGGATCGGCCTGCCCCACATCCTCGGCCGCAAACCGCGTCAGACGGCGGGCGATGTAGCGTGGGTCCTCCCCGCCCTCCAGCATCCGCGCGAACCAGTACAGAGCCGCATCCGGATCACTGCCCCTCAGCGATTTGTGGAGCGCGGAAATGAGATTGTAGTGCTCTTCCCGATCCCGGTCATACAGGATCGCCCGGCGGGACAGGATCGCCGCCAGATCGCGTGGCGTCAGCACTTTCGACGGATCAAGCGCCACAAGCTGCTCAACCATATTCAGCAAATACCGCCCGTCCCCATCCGCCATGGCCCGCAGACTGGCCCGCGCTTCCGGATCGAGCGGCAACGGACGCCCCACTTCCTCTTCCGCATGCACCAGCAGGCTCTCAAGGCTCGCATCATCCAGCCGGTTCAGCACCAGAACCTGACATCGGGACAGCAGCGCCGCATTCAGCGCAAAGGACGGGTTCTCCGTGGTCGCACCCACCAGAACCACCGTCCCGCGCTCCACATAGGGCAGGAACCCGTCCTGCTGTGCGCGGTTGAAGCGATGGATTTCGTCCACGAACAGCAGCGTCCCCTTACCCGTCGCCGCCTGTTTCTTGTCCGCTTCCTCAAACGCCCGCCGCAGATCTGCAACGCCGGAAAAAACGGCAGAAATCTGCGAATAGAACAGCCCGGCCCGCCCTGCGAGAAGCCGCGCAATCGTCGTCTTGCCGCATCCCGGACCGCCCCACAGGATCAGGCTGGACAGCGTACCCCGCTCCAGCATCCGCGTGAGTGTTCCCTCAGGCCCGAGCAGATGATCCTGCCCCCGCACGTCTTCCAGCCGCTTCGGCCGCAGGCGGTCCGCCAGAGGCTGCGTTCGGGAAGGCGGTCGGCGCTGCACCTGAGGTGCCTCGATCGGACGTTGCTGCCGCATGTTCTCCGGCGTACGGGACGGGCCACGGCCTGAAGCCTGCGCACGGTTCGCGTCCGGAGCACCGCCGAAAAGATCTGTCATGTCGGTCACTGGCGTCTCCCGCTCCCCGAAGCCCCGTCAGAAGGTCTGCTCCCCGGATATGGGGAGCCCGGCCGGTCAGGAAAATCCCCGGCCTCACGTTACCGGAGCATAACCCCGGCCGCCGACTTAATGAAGGATGCGCCGCATCACGCCCGGCAACAGCATCGACAGCGGATTGACCGACAGATCCGGCTTCTCGACCGTCCCATGCAGATCAAACGTCGCCGCCAGTAGCCCGCCCCCCTTCTCGGGAGACAGCAGATGCCCCAGAACCGGCAGCCGCCCAGGCAGCGCATTGAGCCCGAACAGCGGGACGATCGTCCCGTTCAGGTTCAGTTTAGAAGTCGTCAGGTCGATCGGCCCTTCCATCGTGGCCCCAAGCGCCTGATTGCCGATCACCCCGTCATGCAGCACCAGCAGGTTCCCCGCCAGGCTCAGACGCGTCGCCAGATGACTGATCTCGAACCGGTCCAGATGATTGGTCAGCCAGTGCAGCGGGGACAGGTCCGACACCGCCGTCAGCGTCAGAGGCGGCCGCAGGAATTGCGACGGCCCCATTTCCACATGCCCGCGGAACGGCGGCAACCCGCCCCACAGCCCGGCCGATTTCGTGTTCCGCCCTTCCGGCACCTTCCGCACGGTCGTTTCGTCCGGCGTGAACACCCCGTCCAGATGCGTCTGCCCGCCCCGGATGCGGTCATACAGCCCCAGACCCTCAAGCAGCGTCCCCAGATTATCGATATCCAGCACGAACGGATGCTCGCGCCCCGTATCGGCCAGAACCGCCCGGACCCTTGTCGGCGCATCGAGCGCAAACCGCCCCGAGGCCAAATGCCCGTTCCGCAGTTCGATCTGCGAGACGACACCGCCAACCTGCGCCCTGGGGCCATAATAAACATGCGGCGCATTCAGGCTGATGGACCAGCTGTCCCCCATGGAGACGCTCTTCTCGCCTGAACCACCGCGCGGTGAAGCAGCGGGTGGCGTCGGCGGATGGGGCGCGAACATCGGCGCCAGATCCAGCGGATCGGCATCGACCGTCACGCCAATCGGCTGATCCACGGCCTGCGGCAGGGCAATGCGCGCATCGCCCTCCGTCCGGCCGATCCGGAAGCCCTCAAGCACGATCCCCGTCAGCTTGCCCGCACGGGTCACACCGCGCCCCGCCACGGAAAGCCCGGTCCCGTGCGCCTGCAATCCATCCAGAACCGACATCCGCCCTTTCTGGAACCCGATATGCACCATGGCCGTCGCAGGCTCACCCATCGGCTTGGCCCAGATCGGCACCGTCAGCGCCGCCTGCGCCATGTCCAGCGACAGCTTCAGATCGGACATCTCATTGGCCTGCTGCACGAAATGCGCATTCAGAACCGCATGCCCGTCAAACAGCCCGCCCGGCGCAATCCGGGCCTTCGCGGTGGACTGCGGGTCCAGGACCGACCGCGCATCGATCGTCTGCAACACCCGCGACGGCGCCCCGTCCTGAAAATTCTCATGCAGCACGACATGCGTGGGAATCCCCGCAAGCCGCCCGTCCCCCGTCAGGTCCAGCCCATCCTCGGTCGCGGACATCTTCCCCGACGCCCCGTCCACCGGCTGCCCCATCAGCACATTACCCAGATGAACGCCGGAGAACGTGGCCTGCGTCCAGACATGAAGCGCCCCTTCCGGAATATGCGCAACAAGCGGCAGCGTCAGACGCACATGCGCATCCACCATCCCGTCCGGATGCGTGAACGGCAGCGGATGCCGCGCCAGAAGATGCAGCCGCGGATGCGCCAGCGCGGACATGAACCCCGCCAGAGGCCCCGTCAGATGCGTGGAAATATCGCCGGTCTGATCCTTGGCATACAGATCGCCAATCCGGATCTCCCCGTCCGGAAGAAGCACATTCTCCTTCACGCCCGTGGGCTGGACACCCCGGCTCAGATCAATCACGAGCGTTTCCGGCCCGTCGAAATGCAGGGACGCATCCAGGCCCGTCGCGGGCGGAACCGGCCGCAGCCAGTTCACCGTCAGCCCACGCCCCGTCAGCTGCCCCTGAACCGAGACCGGCAGGATGCTGTCCGGCCCGTGATCGCCGTGCAGATGGGCTTTGACCTCAAGATCCCGCCCCGTGCCGTCGGTGATGTTCCTGGAAATCCAGCGCCGGCCGCCCTTGATGATGCTGGCCGGCCAGATGGAGCCCAGCGTCGCAAAGCGCACCCCGTCCAACCCGGCTTCGGCGTCCCCGTCCATCACCTTTGGCTGGCGCAGACTGTCCAGCCTCAGACTGGCCGAGGCATGCACATGCGTCAGCGCACCCGCATTATCCGCCACATCCAGCCCGGCAGACGGCACTGAAACCGTAGCCTCCCCGTCCAGACCCGGGCGATCCATCCGCAGATGCACGCTCGCCTGTCCGGCATGGAGATGAATCGGATCGGCCGTTTTCTGGAAAACCTGTCCGTCGCCCAGCGACAGGTTCAGCGTCAGCTCCGAGGGCTGCTCGTCCATGCCATGCGGCACAAAGACCGCATCAGCCCCGACCGACACCGGAACATGCCAGTCCACCGCCAGCGGGCTGAAAACGCCAAGCGCCGCAGGTTCAAACGGCGTGCTACCCAGATGCAGCCTGCCGGTATTCCCGACCTGCCTGGCCTGCGCCGTCAGTGTCGTGCGGAACCCGTCGAGCATGACCGTCGTCCGGGCCGTTCCCGTCCAGACAAAATCAGGCGAATGCGGCGCCACCCGGATGCGGCGCGCCTGCATCTCGACCGGCCCGATCACGACGATCCGGTCCTGAGGCAGACCGGCAAGCGTAATGGCGACGTTATGAACATCAACCGCGCGGAGACGATCGAGCTGTGTCGGAACACCACGCCCACCGCGCTTCTGCTCTGGCAGGTCCATGTCCACATCGCCATCGGGCAGACGGCGCAGGGCCAGCGTGGCATTTTCAAGCCGCAGGGTCCGGGGGGCGATCACGCCTTCGAACAGTGCGCTCAGCGACAGAACGGCATCGGCCTCTTCGGCACGTTCGGCGATCAGATTATCGAAGCGGGTGACTTTGAGCCCGCGCGCCATCAGCACCAGCCCGGCGGGAACGCCGCCCGCCGCAGGCTGCCACTGGATGCGCAGCGTATCCCAGCTCAGACGGCCGGCCGGATGTCCGGGACGCTTCCCCGCCGCGATGGAAACAGGCTCCACGAGATGCGAGACGCGCGTGATGTCCACCGGACCATGCGCCAGCTCCCACAGGAAAACGCTTCCCGCTGCAGCAACGAGCGCGATGGGCGTGACGCAGACCAGCGCCGCCCAGCGTGCGATATGCAGATGGCGGGGAAACTGTGGTCCCGGGCAGAAAGGACGGAAACGCCTGCGGGGAGGGCGCGGGAAGTCGGGGACGGCCATAGACGGTCATCGGCGCGTTTCCGGCCTGTCTCCCTCGTAAAAGTTTGTGGAGGAAGCCCTCAGGCCCCCGAAGAGAGATCCCGGAACGCTTCAGCCACCAGGGCCGCATGGGTCGCAGACTTCACCTTGCGCCACACATTCCGGATGATGCCCTGCCCGTCCACCAGGAAGGAGCTGCGCTCCATTCCCATATAGGTCCGGCCATACATTGATTTCTCAACCCATGTTCCGTAAGCCTCGGCGACGGCATGGTCCTCATCCGAGGCCAGCGGGAACTGAAGCCCGTATTTGGTGGCGAATTTTTCAATTTTCGCCACCGGATCGGGACTGACGCCAATGATGGTCAGACCAGCGACCTCAAACTTCGGCAGAACGTCCTGAAGGCCACAGGCCTGCGTGGTGCAGCCCGGCGTATCGGCCTTCGGATAGAAATAGAGCAGATAGGGCTTCCCCTTCAGCTCCGCACTGCTGACCGTGCGTCCGCCCGAGGCGGAAAGCGTGAAGTCCGGCGCCCGGTCACCCGGCTGAAGATCCGTTCTGGGGGAAGAAGCTGTCATGACGGGCATGATTGCCTCACCCTTCCGGTCCGATCAAGGCAAAGCGGACACAAAGCGCTCAGTTTGCCGAGATCAGTAACCCCGATACATCCCCAGATAGGCCGGACCCGGCGGCGGTCCGTAAACAAGCGGCGGTCCGTAAACAACCTGCGGCTGCGGGGCGTAAACGACTGCCGGCGGCGCATAGACCACCTGCGGCGGGGGCGGCGGAGGGGCGGCATAAGGCTGCGCCAGAAGCGCGCCCCCTACGGCACCCAGAGCCAGACCGCCAAGGATCCCGCCCACAATGGCGCCGGAATGATCGCGGTAGCCCCCATGCCAGCCGCCACGCGGACCGCCATAACCGGGACCAGGACCGCGACCGCCGCCATGCCAGTGAGCCTGGGCCTGCGGCACCAGAACATTCGGGACGATGGCAGAACCGATCAGCAGGGGAGCGGCCATAAGAACTGCACGTGTGATGCGACGCATGGCATCTTTCTCCTCGAAACACGTGGACCGGAAAGCCCCGGATGAAAGGGGTCTTTTCCGTCCATGAGAAAGATCATGCCCGCTGAAAATGGCAGCAAGAGGCGCCAATCATGGCAGGAGGCGGACAAATTGTAACAGCGCCCTGCCCTGCTCTCACCCCATGGTCTCAGTGTGCCGGATCGACGCGGTGATAGCCCGGCGGCGGGTCGAAAATCTCGACGGGCTGCGGCGCGTGGCTGACGGACACCGCTTCCACGACCGGCTTGCCATCATGAACCGCCCCGAGCATCAGGCCGTCATCCGTGTAACAGAATGTGGTCGGGTGACGGTCGCTGTCCGCGCTTTCCCAGATCGTGCAGGCTTCCCCCGCGATCCTGCCCTGCCCCAGCCTGCGCCATGACCCGGATGCCGGCGTTCCGGGCGCGGAAAACCCCTCGCCCGGCGCGGACATGACAGTCGCGGTGCGGTTCGTGCCATCCAGCACCATCAGCGTATGCGTGCGGTAATCCGTCAGCATCACCGTTGCGGACCCTTCCGGCTCGACCCGCTGCCGCCACAGCGCGGACGTCCAGCGCATGCGCTGGTGCAGACGCTGCCCGGACGGACCGGTCAGGACGTAATCGATATCGGCGTCATGCAGCGGCGTGACCAGCGGGGCCGAACCCGGTTCCGGCGCGGGTGCCGGAACAGACGGCACATCCGCCTTCGCCGGAAAAGCGCATACAGCCGCCATAAGAACACAGGCCGCGCCACCTGCGCCGGGCCAAAACGTCAGCCTCATTTGTGATTTCCATCAGCAGGACCGCTGGGCGGCTGATCGGGAGCAGACACCGAGCCATCCCCCGAAGAATCATTGGAAACGGAAGGCTGCGTCGTATCAGGCTGGGAAGACTGCCCCGGCAAGGGCGCCTCCGGACCAGGCGTTGTCTTCGCCGGGGCCGGACTGTCCTGACTGCCAATCACGGGATTATCGGAATCGGACGTCTCGGGAGACGCCGCTTCGGGCATTGTCGTCTTCGTGTCGCTGCCTGACGTTTCCGGCACGGGAGATGGCGTCGCACTTCCCGCCTGGCTCTGATGGGCGGGGCGGGCCTTCGGCTCCAGAATATGGAATCCCGCTGGCGGTTCGAACGTCGAGGACGGAATATCCTGATAGGACACCGAAAGCGCCTTGATTGATCCTTCCACCCCATCCGCGTCCACGCCATTCTCAGCCAGAATGACGCCGTCTTCCGTCACGCAGGCACTGGCCTTGCCATGGCTGCTCTGGATGTCCCAGCGCTCACAGGCCACGCCCGCCACGGTTTCATGCCCCGCCGGCGTGTACTGCATGTCCAGATCAAGCATGAACGGATTATGCAGCCCGTGGCTGGGATGCAGGCGCGTATAGACCTGCTGCTTCATCATCACGAGCGTCACCTGCTGCCCCGGCCGGTCGAGAATCGTGACGCCATTGCCGTCCTGCGAATCAATCCGCAGCAGATCGCCCGCCCCCGAAAACGCCACCTTGACGGTATTGGGCCCAGCCTTGGGCGGCGCGGATGACGTGGTGAGTTCATAAACAACCGTGACATCGCGCGTCGGCGTCAGGCGGGGATGATCCTCCGCCCGGGCCGGCGTCACCAGACACAGCCCGACGGCCAGCAACCCCAATGGCGCGGCAGACAGGAGGGCGGGGCGCGTGAAAACAGTCATGGCGGATCTCCGGCAGGCGTGCGCCCGGCAGGCACACGCAGGGACGCAATGGATTCCCGCAGGGCCTGAAGGCTGAAATCGTCAGGCCAGACCGCGCGCACGGTCAGCGCCTGATGAAGCAGGGACTGATAATCTGCCGCCGGAATTCCGATACCGCCAAGCCCCGTCAGATGAGGTGTGGTGTATTGCGTATCCAGCAGCGTGAACCGCCCCTTTCGCAACCCTGCGACAAGGTGAACCAGAGCCACCTTAGAAGCATCACGTTCGCGCGAAAACATGCTCTCGCCGAAAAAAGCCCCGCGCAGCGACACGCCATACAGGCCGCCCACCAGCTTTTCGCCTTCCCGGACCTCGATGGAATGGGCGTTTCCCTGCCGGTGCAGCGCACCGTAAAGAACGCGGATGCGGCCGCTGATCCAGGTCGTCTCCCGCCCCGGCGCAGGCTCCGCGCAGGCCCGCATGACCTCATCGAAAGCCCGGTCCGCCGTCACCGTCATTCTGCCGGACATCACCAGCCGCATGAGCTTCTTTGGAACATGCATCCCGGTCAGCGGCATGATCCCGCGCTCTTCGGGCAGGTACCATGAGAGTTCCATACTCCCGGCGTCAGGCGCCATGGGAAAGATCCCCGAGGCATAGGCCCGCAGCAGAAGATCCGGCGTTATGTCGTCCATGAGGGTACAGTCTTTGCTCGTGTCATGATCCGGGGCGGCACGGGAAAACATGGCCGTGCCGACAGCGGGCATGGTAAGGGTGATCCATCGTCAGGGAGACCGCCAGTGCCGCTTGCCTTCGTCTATGCCATCATTCTCGTCATTCTCGGCGCACTGCGTCTGGCAATGCCCGAAGCGCATGGCCTGCTGATGACCCTGGCCAAGGTCAGCGCCGTCTGTCTGGTCATCTCCGCACTCGTGGATTTGTGGATGATGCGCGAAGGCGTCGAACCCCCGTCCATGACCGAAGCGTCCTTCACAGCAGACTGATCAGCACCAGGACCAAGCCGGCCATCGAGATCCCCCAGATCAGACTGCGCACCGGCCCCCAGCCAAACGCGTAGGCTGGCACATAAAGTGTCCGCGCCAGAAAATAGATCCCCGCACCCCAGCCCGTCAGCGGGCTGTAACGGCCCGAGACCCAGCTCAGCAGGACCGCCCCGATAAAGATCGGCAGCGTTTCCGCCAGATTGGCCTGCGCCCGCTTCAGCCGTGCCGCCATCCCCGTGTAATGGGGCGGGTCACCGTCACGGTTGCTGCTCGCCCATTGCAGACCGTCCTGCTGACGGCACGCTGAGGCGGTGAGGAAAAGCTGGACGACTGCCAGCACCAGTGTCCATCCAAGCCAGACAAGACCGATCGGCATGGGCTTTTCCCCGGAAGCTCCTGAAAATCAGGAGAATGTTTCAGATGTGCCCGTTCCCCCTGCGCGCAGGTCGGCAGCCGCTTCCTTAACGGCCAGCCCATGGGTCCGTTCCAGACGGCGGATCGTGAAATGGGCCCGGGCCAGCGCGCGGTAATGCGCGAGGAACGCCGCATTGAGCGACGCCCCACACAGTGCACCTGCCACCGGCACCATCTGCAACGCGAATTTGCGCGACAGACCGATTCCGTAATGCGACGCCACTTCCGCCATCAGCATGACGATAGGCCGGCCACGCAGCAGCGCCCGCGCCGAGAAAAATCCGAGTTCGCTCTCATCTTCGCTCTGCCGTGCGGGGAAGCTGCGCAGCGCAAAGACTTCCAGACAGGCCCGGCGCGTGTCTTCGTTACGCAGGTCCTCGCCTTCCTCGCGGGCAATGCGTGCGATCTCGCGCATGATGGTCAGCGTCGTGAAGCCCACATCCGGCGCCAGACCGAAGATCCCGCCGAAACCACCCAGCGCGCCCGAAACGGCCACGGCGGCCTGCCCCACATTCTCACGCCAGGGTTCACGGACGGCGGGAGCCTCGTTGTCGATCCCCAGTATGGCGACTTTGAACGCCCGCTCGATGGCGATCTCAGCCGCGTTGTGGAATTTTTCTTGCACCGCCGGCGCCAGGCCGAGTCCCTGCATACCGAGTCGCGTAGCCTGCCCGACCGCACCCCCCATCAGGTCTGCAAGACGCACGAGAACCCCGCGGCCCTGTTCCACCTTTTCGAGAACCGACTGAAGCTGGGCAAGGGAATCCCCGTCCAGCGCCATCGAGGCGAATTCGCTGGTTGGAAGCTGCGTGTCATTCACTGCGGTCATGACGATCAAAACTCCTGTTCGTAAGACCCGAAACCGTTTACCGGATAGCAGGTTTCATATCCTAACATGGCGCCATCATGGGGATATCGGCTCTGTGACGCTACCCGGGACGCCCCCGGCGGGGTGAGGAGAATTACAATAATGACCGTATTATCGCGCTGGATCCTGTCTGCTCCGCTGGCAGCCAGCCTCCTCATCCCGGCCGGTTTTTCGGCCCATGCCGCCTCCAGCTCTTCTTCCTCGGGTCACACCCGTCACCGCGCCGCACACGGCACGGCCAATCTTCCGCAGATGGGCCCGACAGCCGGCCAGATCGTCGGCGCTCCCGCCAAGCCCCTGACTCCGGCCCAGCAATCCGCCCTGCCCGATGAAGGCGCTCCCGCCCCGCCGCACGGTTATACGGAAGTGGAAGACTCGGAAGCAGCCCTCGCCAGCTACAGTGATCGCGTCCGCACGCATCTCCCGGTCGGCATGCCCGGCACGAACGCCCAGCAGAAGACCAACGGCACCAACAACCTGCCGTCCCATTTCTCGATCTTCGGCATGCCGGTGAAGTTCAACGCCCCGGTCCAGTCCCCCTATGAGGATGAAGACTCTCCCACGAGCTACGCCGGACACCCGGTCAACGGCCAGACCAACATTCTCGTGAACGGCGACTCCTCCGCCATTCACTGATCCTCCTCAGGGGCGCGTCCAGCCCCCGATCTGCGTCAGGTGGCGGAACTCCGTCTCCGTCACCGGCGCCACGGACAGTCGGGACTGTTTCAGCAGCGCCATCTCCGCCAGGGCAGGATCAGCCTTGATGTCGGCCAGGCTCACGGGGTGGGCAAACGCCCCCATCGCCTTCACATCCACACAGACCCAGCGCGGATCCTCCGCCGTCGGGTCCGGATAGGCTTCCCGCACCACTTCAACCACGCCGACAATGCGTTTTTCGCTGACGGAGTGGTAAAAAAGCGCCAGATCACCGTTTTTCATGGCCGAGAGGTTATTGCGCGCCTGATAGTTGCGCACCCCCGTCCACGGCTCGACGCCATGATCGAGCTGCTGTGCCCACGAGAACGCCTCGGGTTCCGATTTCACCAGCCAGAAAGCCACATTTCACTCCCGCCCCAAGGGCATTTACAGAGGCATTTACCGCTCAATTCCGTGAAACGTGATAACAGTGATCGGAACAATGGGACAACGCGCCTCTTCCGAATATGATTGCTTCGGACTATTTCAAAGGGGAACCAATCGCCGAGTTGCCAATCTCCGAGGTCCGTGTCCCAGTGCGCCCTACCCCCAACCTGCTCCATCGCTATGCCAATCCGGGGCAGTTCCTGCGTCTGGCGCATGCGCTCCTGCCCTGGCTGAGCAGCGGCGCCATCCTGTTCCTGACCGTCGGCGTCATCTGGGGCCTGTTCATCGCCCCGGCTGACTGGCAGCAGGGCGACACCGTGCGCATCATGTATGTGCATGTCCCGATGGCCTGGCTGGCCTCGTCCTGCTACCTTGGACTTGCAGTCTGCGGCGTGCTCTCGCTGGTCTGGCGCCATCCGCTGGCGGATCTTGCCGCCATCGAGATCGGCCCGGTCGGTGCCTGCGCCGCCGCCCTGTGCCTGATTACCGGTTCGCTCTGGGGTGAGCCCATGTGGGGCACGTGGTGGGTCTGGGACGCGCGCCTGACCTCGATGCTGGTGCTGTTCTTCCTGTATCTGGGCCATATCGCCCTGATCCGCGCCTTTGATGAACCCGCCCGTGGCCAACGCGCCGCCGCGATCCTCGCTCTGGCCGGCGTGATCGATCTGCCGATCATCAAGTTCAGCGTCCAGTGGTGGAATACCCTGCATCAGCCCGACAGCATTACCCTGACCGGCGCCCCCACCATGTCCATGATGATGCTCTGGCCGCTGCTGATCACCACGATCGGCTTCACGCTCGGTGTCGCGGCCGTCATCTTCACCCGGCTCAGCGCCGCCATCCATGAAAGCCGCGCGCGCCAGCTTCTGGCCCGTTCGCGCCTCGACCGCAGGGACAGTCAAGCCGCATGATGCACCTCCCGAACCACTGGCCCTATATCGCGGCATCCTATGCCCTGACGCTGGGCTGCTCGCTCGTCCTCGGTGTCGGCGCGGCCCTGCGCCTTCGGAAGTCCAAGGCCCGTCTGGCCGTCGTTGAGGGCCATGCCCGCCGTCGTGAAAGGTCAGCATCATGACCCGCAAGACCCGTCGCCTCTGGATCGTCATTGCCTGTCTGGCCTGTGTCGGCTCCGCCGCCGCCCTGACGCTGCGGGCGTTCTCGTCCAATATCGTCTTCTTCATGGCGCCCTCGCAGGTGAAAGCCAATCCGCCTTCGCCAGACCGCACCATCCGCCTCGGCGGCATGGTCATGGCCGGCAGCCTGCACCGCATCAACGAGAACGGCACCCCCGTGAACGCCTTCGAAGTCACGGACGGACAGGCTGCCGTCGAGGTCCATTACACCGGCATCCTCCCCGACCTGTTCCGCGAAGGACAGAGCGTCGTCGCCCTCGGCACCGTCCAGAAGGACGGCGGCTTCACGGCCAGCGAAGTCCTCGCCAAGCATGACGAGACCTACATGCCCAAGGAAGTCGCGGACGAACTCAAGCGCACCGGCAAATGGGATCCGCGCTTCGGCAAGGCTCCGGACGCGTCGAGCTGGGACACCATGACCGCAAAGAAAGCAGGGGGCTGACCGCCTGATGTTCGGACCTGAACAGGGCCATTTCGCCCTGGCCCTCGCCTGCGTGCTCGCCCTCGTGCAGTTCGCCGTCCCGCTCTGGGGCGCAAACCGCCGCGATGCCCGCCTCGTGGGGCTCGCGCCCTATCTCGCGGTCTCGCAGCTTATCGCGCTGGGCTATTCGTTCCTGTGCCTCGTGATGTGCGCCGTCAGCGACGATTTCTCGGTCCAGAACGTTGCAGCAAACTCTGCCGTCTCCAAGCCGCTCCTGTATAAAATCACGGGCGTCTGGGGAAACCACGAAGGCTCGGTCCTGCTCTGGACGCTGATCCTTGCCGTCTGCGGCGGTGCGGTCTCGCTGTTCGGCCGTAACCTGCCAGACATCCTGCGCGGACGCGTTCTGGCCATTCTCGGCGGTGTCTCCGCCGGGTTCCAGATGTTCTGCCTCCTGACCTCCGATCCGTTCGACCGCGTCTTCCCGGCACCGATGGACGGTCAGGGCATGAACCCGCTCCTGCAGGATCCGGGTCTCGCCTTCCACCCCCCCATTCTCTACACCGGCTATGTCGGTTTCGCCGTCCCCTTCGCCTTCGCCGTCGCGGCTCTGATCGAAGGCCGCGTCGATGCCGCATGGGGCCGCTGGGTCCGTCCCTGGGCCGTGGCGGCCTGGTGCTTCCTGACCTGCGGCATCGCGCTGGGCTCCTGGTGGTCCTATTATGTGCTGGGCTGGGGCGGGTACTGGTTCTGGGATCCGGTGGAAAACGCCTCCCTCATTCCCTGGCTGACGGGCACGGCCCTCGTGCATTCCGCCATCGTCGTGGAAAAGCGCGAAGGCCTGAAAATCTGGACGGTCCTGCTGGCTATCGCGACCTTCTCGTTCTCACTGTCCGGCACCTTCCTCGTCCGCTCGGGCATCCTGAACTCGGTCCACGCCTTCGCCAACGATCCCGCACGCGGCGTGTTCATCCTGGCCCTGCTCGCCATCGTCATCGGCGGTTCGCTTGCCCTATTTGCTTGGCGCGCCCCGTCCCTCACCTCGACCGGCCTGTTTTCGCCGATCTCCCGTGAAGGCTCGTTGGTCCTGAACAACATCCTGCTGTGCTCGATCTGCGCCGTGGTCGTGACGGGCACGATGTATCCGCCCTTCATGCAGCTTCTGGCCGGCCGTACCATTTCCGTCGGCAAGCCGTTCTTTGACGCCGCCACGATCCCGCTGACCCTGCCGCTCCTGCTGGCCATGGGTGTTGGCACCGCCCTGCCGTGGAAACGCGCACAGCTCGCCCGGACCTTCTCGCATCTCTATGCCGCCGCCGGCATCGCCGCGATCGGGCTGGTCCTGTGCTTCTGGAAGCTCTCCGGTGTCCTGCCCATCGCCTGCGGCGCGCTGGCCATCTGGGTCATCGCGGCTTCCGCTTCCGACGTCCTGCGCCGGATCGGCATTGGCCACACCTCCGCACAGGGCGTGTGGGAGCGCATGAAGCACCTGCCGCGTTCAAGCTGGGGCGCGGCTCTCGCCCATATCGGCGCAGGCATCACCGTGCTTGGTCTGTGTGGCATGTCGCAGGCGCAGCACGCCATCGTCGAAGTCCATATTGGCGAGACCCGCTCGCTGGCCGGCGACGACTGGACCCTGCTCGACGTGCACGACTATATCGGCCCGAACTACAAGGCCATGCAGGCTGACATCGCCATCCGCCACAACGGCAAGCTGGTCACCATCCTGCACCCCGAAAAGCGCGACTTCACGACGCAGAGCCAGACCACGACCGAAGTCGCCATCCACACCAATTTCATCACCGATCTGTACGGCGTGGTCGGTGACCGGCACGGCACGGGCAAGGACACGACCTATGTCCTGCGCCTGCACCGCAATCCGCTCGCACCCTGGATGTGGCTGGGCGGACTGGTCATGGCCATCGGCGGCGCGTTCTCGCTGTCTGACCGCCGGATGCGAATTGGCGCCCCCAAGCGCGCCGCCGCCCGCAACATGGCGCGTGCCTGAGGAGAGAGGGACATGAACGCAACACGACGCGGCATCCTCACGGCCGTCCCCATCATCGGCGCAGGCGTCCTCGGCGTCGGCTTCTGGCGGATGCTGAGCGACATGCGCAGCGGTGCCTTCGACCCGCGCGCCATCAAGAACCCCAATGTCGGCAAGCCCATCCCGAGCTTCGCCATGCCCGGCCTCCCCGGTCTTGGCGACGGCTTCACCGATGCGGAACTCAGGGCCCAGCACCGCCCGGTTCTGGTCAATTTCTTCGCGTCATGGTGCATCCCCTGCGTCGCGGAAATGCCCGGCCTGCGCGCCATTTCGCGCAACATGCCGATCTGGGGCATCGCCTATGAGGACAAGCCCGAGAACGCTGCCGGCTTCGTCCAGCGTGACGGCTCGCCTTATGCCCGCGTTGCGTCGGACCGTCATGGCCGGGTCGCCATCGACTGGGGCGTGACCGGCGTGCCCGAGAGCTTTCTGGTGGCCCCCGGCGGCCGGATCATCTGGCATGGCAGTGCCGCCCTCGATCCCCAGATCTATGAGGCGGAAATCCGTCCGAGGCTGGCCGGACTATGAAGGCCTCCAGACGCTTCCCGGCCCTGCTGCTCGCGGCTGGCCTGATCGGCGGTGGCGTGGCCCTCGCCGTGGATGACCCTGCCGAGATGCTGCCGAACCCGGCGCAGGAAAAGCGGGCCGAAGCCATCGGCGCGCATCTGCGCTGTCTCGTCTGTCAGAACGAGAGCATCGAAGACAGCAGCGCCCCCCTCGCCCGCGATCTGCGCAAGGTTGTGCGCGAGCAGGTCTCGGCCGGAAAATCCGATCAGCAGATCATGGACTGGATGACCGAACGCTACGGCGAATTCATCCGTCTGGCCCCACAGTTTTCATGGTCCACCGCCCTGCTCTGGCTGATGCCGGCGCTCGCGCTGGTGGCCGGACTTGTCATTGCATGGCGTGCGACCAAACGCCGCACCGTCGTCACGCCTGCGCCGCTCACGGATGACGAGCGCGCGCGTCTGGATGCCCTTTCGGGCCGGGAGTAGACTTTTTGTTCTGGTTGGGAATCCTGATAATCGCGGCGGTGGCCCTGTGTCCCGCATTTCTGGGGCTGCGCACCCTGCGCCGGCGCGTCAACGCGCGTGACTCCGCTCTCGCCCTCTATCGCGGACAGCTTGGCGATCTGGAGCGTGACCACGCCCTCGCCCTCATCAATGACGAGGAATATCAGGCCGCCCGTCTGGAAGTTCAGCGCCGCCTGCTGGCCACCGATGGCGAAGCTGCCGTCGAGGATCTGAACGCCGAACCTGCAAAACGCAGCCGCGCCCTGCCGGTCGCGGCCGTCGGGATCGGCATTCCGGTGCTGGCCTTCGCGCTCTATATCGTCAACGGTCATCCTTCCCTGCCGCCCCAGCCCCTGAGTGGACGGCAGACACGCCCGGACGCGAAGGGCCTGCAGATGATCCACAAGCTCCAGACCCAGGTCTCCACCATCCCCCCCGGTTCACCGACCTATGCGACCGGGCATTTCCTTCTGGGGCAGATCGAAGCAAGATCCGGCATGACGGATGAGGCGATCCGGGACTGGAAAGCCGCGCTTGACGCGCATTTCGAGCCCGAGCTCGCCATCCGCCTCGCCGAACTTGAAAGTCGCAACGGCAGCCATATCTCTGGTGAGAGCCTTGACCTCTATCGCCGCGCCCTGGCAGCGGCACCGGCCGATGCGCCCTGGCGTATGGCCGTGGAAGCACGTATCGCGGTCGGCGAACATCAGGAGAATAACGGTCAGTGAGAAAACCCGAAGCCAACGCCATCGCGCTGTGCCCCGTCTGCCGCCAGCCCATGCGCCCGACCTCGGAAAAATGCCCCAGCTGCGGGGCTGAGCGCCATTACGGTCCGCGCGTCGTCGAATCCGCCGTCTGCGCCTTCGCCGGAATGGTCCTGCTCGCGGCGCTCTCGACCCTGCTGCTGCCGATCTCGCTGTGGACGATCATGTTCGCTGCCATCGGGCTGGTGGCCGGTTTTCTCTTCTCCCACAACCGTTTCAGCGGCGATCGCTGGCTGAAATAATATCCCGTCAGGCCCGGACAGGGGCCTGATCCGGCCTTCCAGACAGAAACAGACGATCAGGTTTGTGAACCCGAAAGGGAAAACGATCGTTTCCCTTTCATCCGTCACTGTCTGGAAGTCTGTGAAGCCGTGCGCTTTCCGCTGGAGATCGTCCTGTGCCTGTCCCTAACCGCGGCCGTACTGTTGCCCACGTCCCGGGCCCATGCTGTCCCCGGAGATGAACAGGCCTATTCAGGCTCCCTGTTCTCGCCGCCCACGCCGCTGCCAAAAGCCGGCGCATTTTATGTCGAGCCCTATCTCTATGTTGGCTCACCCATCGGGCAGTTTGGCTCACAGGGAGACTATCACCCCCTGCCCGGCGTCCAGCGCTCCGTCAGTTCACTCATCATCCTGAAATACGGCATCACGAACCGCATCTCGGTCTACATCACGCCACAGGTGCAGTATTCTTGGCAGCGGTCCGCCACGCCCTCAGGTCTGAAATTCACGGATCTGTCATTTGTCCTGCAAGGCGTGGCGCTGGATCGTCAGAGCAGGCTCTGGCCCGGAAGCTGGCAGCATTCCACCCTGACCGTCGATCTCGGCATGAACTTTCCAACGGGAAGCTATGACCGGCTGTCGCGGCCGCAGGATGGCAGCGGCTCGGGCGTCTATTCCTTCCGCTACGGCCTGACCGACCAGACAGGATTCAAATTCGGCCACATGCGTCCCTTCCGCGTCCGCCTCTGGGCCACCGGAATCCAGCCCGTCACATCGGCGTCCCTGAACGGACAGAGCGTTTACGGAACCAGCACAGGATTTTCCGGCCGCGCCCATGCCGAGGCGTTCGGCAATTTCGGCGGATCCGTCGAATTTTCCCTGACCCGCCACCTCGTCTTCGCCCTAGACATGATCCGGGACTGGTCCAGCGGCTCCCATGTGCAGGGACGCCAGATCCTCCAGACCGCGCCAGCCGCCCAGAACCTGTCATTCAATACACCCGCGGAAGACGAAGGGTTGGCTGCGCCGGCCATTGAATACAACTGGAACGCCAGCACCTCCATTCTCGGCGGCGTCGGACTGACCCTTTCAGGCCGCGATACAACCCGTCAGGTCATCGGGACGCTGGCCTTCGAACATACATTCTGAGCCCCCGCATAAAGTCCGTCTCCCGCTCGGGAAATATTCCTGATAATGGGCGATCATGACACATCCTTCCGGGCGTTTTCTGCCATTCTTCGTCGCCGTGGCCATTCTGTCCTGGGCGAGCGCCTATCCCGTCGTCCGGATTGCGCTGCATGACCTTGCCCCCGTGCCTCTGGCCGCGTTGCGCTATGCCGTGGCGGCCGTCATGGCGGCCCTGTGGCTGCTGTGGAAGCGTCCCCGCCGTCCGGAACTGACGGATATTCCGCAGATCCTGGCCTGCGGGATCATCGGGATTACGGTCTACAACATCCTGTTCAACTGCGGCGAAATGACCGTCTCCTCCGGTGCGGCCAGCCTTCTCATCAGCGCAGCCCCCCTGATGGCGGGCCTTCTGGCCATGGTGTTCCTCGGCGAACGCATGTCCCGCTGGGGCTGGGCCGGATCGATCCTGAGTTTCAGCGGCGTCGCCCTGATCGCAAAAGGGCAGAGCGGTGGCCTTTCCTTCGGCTCGGGCGCGACACTGGTCTTCGGTGCGGCCGTCTGCGCAGCGTTCTACACGATCCTTCAGAAGGGCCTGATCCGACGTTACGGCGCACTCCCTACCATTGCCTATGTCCTGATTTCCGGCGCGATTTTCCTGACCCCATGGCTGCCTCAGGGCCTCACGAGCTTCTCCCATGCCTCATGGCAGGGACAGGCCGCAGTGCTGGAACTCGGCATTTTCCCGGCGGCATTCGGCTATGCAGCCTGGGGTTTCGTCATCGGCCATCTCGGCGCGTCCCGGGGCGCCGCGCTGCTTTACCTTCTGCCCCCTGTTACGATGGTCCTGGCCTATCTTCTCACTAACGAGGTCCCCTCCCTGCGCACCCTGATCGGCGGCGCGGTCGTAATGGCCGGCGTGATCCTGACCAACACCTATGGTCGTCACCCCGTTGCCCAGACCGTAGAATCCTGAGCCCCCGGCGGCCTGTGGCGGCATCCTGATTTTCTATGGCTGTCTTCCTTTGTCCTGCGGCGATTGTGCGATAATTTCCCGCCTGGAATGAGCCGGATCACCCGCAGGAAAGCCGAAAACAGACAATGAGCCGTACCGAAACCGATGGCATGGGCCCGATCGAAGTCGCTGATGATGTGCTGTGGGGCGCGCAGACCCAGCGCTCCCTGAAATATTTCAGCATCGGCCGCGAACTGATGCCGCGTGAAATGATCGAAGCCTATGCGATCATGAAGCGTGCCTGTGCCACGGCCAATGCCGCAAGTGGCCGTCTGTCGCAGGACCGTGCGGATCTGATCCATACCGTCTGCGATGAGATCACGAAGGGCGAGCATGACCGGATGTTCCCGCTTCATGTCTGGATGACAGGCTCGGGCACGCAGTTCAACATGAACGTCAATGAAGTTATCGCCAACCGCGGCTGCCAGATCACTGGCAATCCGCTCGGCAGCAAGACACCGCTGCATCCGAACGATCACGTCAACATGTCGCAGTCCACCAACTGCAACTTCCCGACCGCCATGCACATTGCGGCCGTTCTCGGCACGCATCGCCGCCTCATCCCCGCCCTGACCCGCCTGCGTGACGCCATGGCCGCCAAGGCCGAGGAATGGCGCGATCTGGTCAAGGTCGGCCGCACGCATCTTCAAGATGCCGTTCCCATCACGCTGGGTCAGGAATGGCACGGTTATGCCGGGATGCTGACGGACAATATCGCCCGTCTGGAGCAGGCCCGGGACGGCCTCTTCCCCCTCGCCCTTGGTGGTACGGCACTCGGCACCGGCGTCAGCACGGATGAAGGCTTCGACCGCCGCGCCTGCGCTGAAATCGCCCGCCTGACCGGCCTCGGCTTTACAGCAGGCGAGAACAAGTTCGCGCTACAGGGCGCCCATGACGCACTGGTGCATCTGTCCGGCGCACTGCGGACGACGGCGGGCAGCCTGTTCAAGATCGCCAACGACATCCGCCTGCTCGCCTGCGGCCCGCGCGCCGGTCTGGGCGAACTGCACCTGCCGGAGAACGAGCCCGGCTCCTCCATCATGCCGGGCAAGATCAACCCGACCCAGGCCGAGGCGCTCGCCATGCTTGCCCTTCAGGTCATGAGCAATGACGTTGCGGTTGGCCTTGGCGGTGCAGCGGGCATGCTGGACATGAATGTCTACAAGCCGCTCATGATCCACAACATCATGCAGGGTATCACCCTTCTGCATGACGGGTCGGAAAACTTCCGCCGCTTCCTTGTCGAAGGCACGAAGGCCAATACCGACAAGCTGAAGCAGGATCTGGAACGCTCGCTCGTCCTCGTCACGGCCCTGTCCCCCGCCATCGGCTATGACCGCGCCTCGAAAGTCGCGCATCACGCCATGGAAAAGGGGCTGAGCCCGCGTGAAGCCGCGCTGGAACTCGGCTTCATGACATCAGAAGAGTATGACCGCTTCGCCGACCCGCGCCTGATGCTGCGCTCCAACATCACGCCGCCCAAAGCCTGACCGGTTCCGGGCCCCTCACCCTGCCGTATGACGAAAACTTCATGCGGCAGCGGTAGCCGTTCCGCCTCAGGACTGATACGGCGGAATATTCCTGTTTCTTTTATCGGAGATGCCCGTCAGATGATGACCCGCCGCGCAGCCCTGCTGGCTTTAACGCTCCTGTCCCCCGTCTGTACGGCCGCGGCGGCCGAGGCTCCCAAAACCGACGCCATCAAGGCCACCGACGCCTTCACCGGCGAGGCAGCCCTGCTCCCGGCGGATTCCGTCACCCAGCATCATCTGAACGGCATCGCCTATACCGCCCATGCCGGCACGCTCATCCTGCGCGACCATGACGGCAAACCGACTGCCCGCATGTTCTACGTGTCCTACACCAAGGACGGCGTCCCGGCCGGCACCCGCCCGGTCTCGTATTTCTTCAATGGCGGCCCGGGGGCGGCCACGGCCTATCTGAACCTCGGCGCGGCCGGCCCCAAAGCCCTGACCATGCCCGCCAAGGACCCGACGGACGGCACGCACGCCACGATGGGTGACAACCCCGACAGCTGGCTCCCCGTCACGGACATGGTCTTCATCGACGCCGTGGGCACGGGCTATTCCCGTCCCGCCGACACGGCCAAGGCCGGGGACCAGTTCTACGGCGTCAAGCAGGACGCCAGCGCCTTCGCCAAGGCCATCGGCCTGTGGACGTCGGCAAATGGTCGTGAAGCCTCCCCGCATTATCTCGTGGGCGAAAGCTATGGCGGTATCCGCTCCATCCAGGTCGCAAATGCGCTGCAGATGGAACAGGGCATCCTGCTCAACGGCATCGTCATGATCTCCCCGGCCATCGAAATGCCCCTGCTCGACACGGACGAGAACCCGCTTTCCGCCGCCCTCATGATGCCGAGCCTGATCACATCGCATCAGAGCCCGAACGTGACGGAAAAGACCGCTGAAGACGCCTATCAGTGGTCCCTGAACACCTATCTGCCGAAAATCGCCGGCAAGCTCCCCTCGGGAAGCGAAGGTCAGGCGCTTTACGCCGAAATCGCCCAGAGGACCGGCCTGCCGCAGGACGTGATCGCCCGCCAGCACGGTATCCCGGCCATCGGCTCGCATGACATCATGTCCCGTGATGGTCGCCTGTATGGACTGTACGACTTCACCCAGTCCATCGCCGACCCTGCGGCCGATGGTCTGGACGAAAGCCCCGATCCGACGCTGTTTGGCTTCGGCCGTGCCTATGGCAACGCTTTCTCCGGCTACGCGGCCAATGAACTCGGCTTCAAGACCCCGCTGACCTACGACCTGCTCTCCCTTAAGGTGAACGGAAGCTGGAAGTGGAGTTCGGGCGGTCCCTCGCCAATCCATCAGATCCCGGTCCTGAACCGCCTGCTGGCGCTCGATCCCGGCCTGCGCGTCTTTGTGGCCAATGGCTATTACGACGTGGCCTGCCCGTTCGGAACGGCACACTGGATGAAGGATCATCTGACGGTGGGCGCGGATCGTGTTTCGCTGCACCTCTATCAGGGCGGCCACATGCTCTACACGCGTCCGGCCAGCCGTCATGCCCTCTCGGCAGACGTCGCCTCCTGGATCCAGGCCGACGGTCGCCAGCCCTGAAACAGCCATCGCTGAAACAGCCATCGCTGAAACAGGATGTCATAAATTGACAGTCCTGATGGAGGAACAGATAATGGACGGAATGATTTCTGGACCTTCCATGTCCGCTGTCTTTCAGGGACTTCGGGCGGTCTCTTCCTCTTTCAGGTGGATCTCCATTTGACAGTCCAGCGCTCCCTCGCCCCCGAACCGGGCTGTTCGCTGGAACATGCCGTCATGACCTCGTGTGATCGCGAGCCGATCCATCGACCGGACGCCATCCAGCCCTATGGACTCCTGCTCGTCGTCGACAGCACGAGCCTGAAAATCATCGGTGGCGCAGGCGACATCGAAGGGCGTCTCGCTCCCGACTGGCTCGGACGCCCCCTCGCGGATATCCTGAAAATCCCGGAAAGCCGCCTTCACGATGAAAAGCGGCCTTCCCTGTCCGATCTGCGTGTTGCAGGGCTGAAAGACGAAACCTTCAGCATCCTGCGCCACGCCCAAGGCACGCATCTCCTCATCGAGCTTGAACCGGTCGAAGCGCACAACCTGCTGACCTGGGACATTTTCGGCGAAATCGACAGCACGGCAGACCGTTTCGAGCGCTGCCCGGATACAACCTCCGTCTGCCGCCAGGGCGCTGCGATTTTCCGTCGGCTTACGGGTTTCGACCGCGTTCTGGTCTATCGCTTCATGGAGGACGGAACCGGCCGCGTCGTCGGCGAAAGCCGCAACGACGCCTTCCCCTCCCTGATGAACCACCATTTTCCGGCCAGCGACATCCCCACGCAGGCCCGGGCGCTGTATCTGCGCAACCGCATCCGCGTCATCCCTGACATCACCTACGAGGCCGCCCCCATACGCCCCCCGGAAGCCGGGCTTGCAGGGCTTGATCTCAGCGATGTCCAGCTCCGGAGCGTCTCGCCGATCCATCTCCAGTACATGGCCAATATGGGCACGCGGGCCTCGGCCTCCGTCTCACTGGTCGTGGATGGTGTGCTGTGGGGGCTGATCGCCTGCCACAATGCCACGCCGCGCTGCCTGTCAGAAGACATCCGCGCCGCCTGCCGGACGCTGGCAGGTGTCATGTCGCGGCAGTTGCGGAACAAGGAAGAGCTGGTCACCTATCAGGAGCGTCTGCGCCTGCGCAATGCGATGGAATTCGTCACGTCCCATTTCGACGTGCGTCATCCCATCGAAAGCAATCTGCGCAGCTTCATGGGCGAACTGCAGTCCCTGTTCCCGTGCAACGGCTTTGCCGTCATCAGTGACCAGACCATTACCGGGACCGGCGTCCTGCCCGATGCGGAGAACCTGCACCGGCTGCATGACTGGCTGAGACTGGGCACGAACGGCGGCATTTTCGTCAGCACCATGCTGGGCAAAGACTATCCGCCCGCAGCAGAGTGGCCCGAACGCTCGGCCGGTCTTCTGGCCATCACACTCCCGTTCCGGACGCCGACCTGCCTGATCTGGAGCCGCGTCGAGATCATCCAGACCATCGAATGGGCCGGAAATCCGCACAAGGACACGACAGAAGGCAGTGATGTCCTGCGTCCCCGCGCGTCCTTCAGGACCTGGGAACAGACGATCCGCGGTCACAGCACACGCTGGACCAGCGAACAGAAACAGGCCGCCCGCCGCCTGCGCCGCGTCCTGATCGCGGACTACCAGACCCAGCAGCTCCGGGAACTCAACGCGACCCTTGCCGCCACGCTGGAAGAGCGCGAAAGCCTGCTCCGCCAGAAGGATTTCCTGATCCGGGAAGTCAATCACCGCGTGCAGAATTCCCTTCAGATGGTCGCCTCCTTCCTCAAGCTCCAGGCTCGCAGCGCCTCGAACGAGGAAACCACGACCGCCCTGACCGAAGCGCAGCACCGCATCGCCGCCATCGGCCTCGTGCACCGCCGCCTGTACCGCGACGAGCATTTCGGGATCGTGGACCTCGGCCGCTATCTTGAAGAACTGATGGAAGAGCTGTGCTCGTCACTGGGCGGAGACTGGCAGGAGCAGCTGCACCTCTCCCTCTTCCCGATCATGATTTCGGCCGATCGTGCCATCAATATCGGCCTGGTCCTGACCGAACTGGTCATCAACGCCAGCAAATACGCCTATGACGGCAAGGCCGGCCCGCTGCATGTCGGTCTGGCCCAGACCAGCGACCGTCTGGTGCTGACAGTCTCGGATCAGGGCGAATGTACGCCCCAGCTCAAGGGAACGGGCTTCGGCACACGCATGATGAATGCCGTCGTCAACAGCCTTTCGGGTACACTGACCTACACCACGCTCACTCCGGGCCTGGAAGCTGTCATGACCCTGCCGCTGGACTCCATCCTGCCTTCGGAAGCGGATGCCAGCACCGAGGCCGCCCTGTCCCAGCCCCCCTACCCATATCCCTGAGCCTTCCCCGCATTCAGGCATGAAAAAAGGCGCCCGACCTTTAGTCCGGCGCCTTTTTTGTGCTCTCCAAGAAAATCCGGTCTTACGCGACCAGATTGCCTTCCTTGTCCACCAGTTCGATCGGGTAATCCCCGGTGAAGCAGGCATCGCAGTAACGGCGCGCGCCCTCGGCCCGGTTAGCATGACCCAGCGCCCGGTAAAGCCCGTCGAAGCTGACAAAGGCCAGACTGTCCGCACCGATCGCCTGTGCCATTTCCTCAAGCGTATGCGTCGCCGCCATCAGCTTGCTCTCTTCAGGCGTGTCGATCCCGTAGAAACACGCATGCTTCGTCGGCGGAGACGTGATGCGCATGTGCACTTCCGTCGCACCGGCCGCACGCACCATGTCCACGATCTTGCGCGACGTCGTGCCCCGGACGATCGAATCATCCACCAGGATGACGCGCTTGCCCGCCAGAACCGGACGGTTGGCGGAGTGCTTCATCTTCACGCCGAGATTACGGATCTGGTCCGTCGGCTCGATGAAGGTCCGGCCCACATAATGGTTACGGATAATGCCAAGCTCGAACGGAATGCCACTCTCCGCCGCATAGCCGATCGCAGACGGCACACCGGAATCCGGCACCGGCACCACGACATCCGCCTCAACCGCGCTCTCCCGTGCCAGTTCGCAGCCGATCTGACGCCGCGCCTCATAGACCGGCTGGCCTTCGAGCACGGAATCAGGCCGCGCGAAGTAAATGTATTCAAAAACGCAGAACCGGCCGCCCTGATCGCCGAAAGGCCGCAGGGAGCGCAGTCCGTCATTATTGATGACGACGATCTCGCCGGGTTCGATATCCCGGACATAGTCCGCACCAATGATATCCAGAGCACAGGTCTCGCTCGCGAGCACCCAGCCGCCATTGCCCTGCTCATAGCCCGGCATCCGGCCAAGGACGAGCGGACGCACACCGAGCGGATCGCGCATGCCGATCAGGCCGTCATCCGGCGTCAGCGTAATGAGCGAGTACGCACCCTTCACCTGCTTGACGGCATCGATGAAGCGATCGAGCACGGTCGTATAGAGCGATATGGCGATCAGGTGGATGAAGACTTCCGTATCCGTCGAGGAATGGAAGATGCATCCGCGCTTGACCAGCGCCTGCTTGAGGGTCGCGGAATTGGTCAGGTTGCCGTTATGCGCCACGGCCAGACCGCCGAATTCATAATCGGCATAAAGTGGCTGCACATTGCGGACATGCGTCCCGCCCGTCGTGGCATAGCGGTTGTGACCGATGGCCACCGTGCCGGGCAGCGTCGCCATGACGCGGCTGTCACCGAACACATCGCCGACCAGTCCCAGACCTTTGTGCTGGTGGAACCGTTCGCCATCGAAACTGACGATGCCGGCGGCTTCCTGGCCGCGATGCTGCAGGGCGTGCAGCCCCAGAGCCGTCAGGGCGGACGCATCAGGCACACCCCAGACGCCAAAAACCCCACACTCTTCGTAGGGGCGGTTGAGACTGTCGGACTGGGTCATGCGGCGCGGCCTTTCCGGACTGGTTTCACAAGGACGCCTCATGGCCGCTTGTGAACGGAGACGCAAGATGCGGTTGCAGGAAATGAGGCAGATAACCTGTCAGATGGGTGGCTCCAGCGGCAATGTAAGGGCCGATGAGGCTTCCCTGCATCACATAGGTCATCCAGGACCCGAAAAAAGACCCCGCCAGAAGATAAAGCACGATCAGGGCCACATAACCCCGCGCCACACCGAATACGGCCCCCAGAATACGGTCCACGCCGCCAGACAGGACGCCCCGCGCCGCCGAACCGATCCGCGCGCCCAGCATGGTGAAGACCAGCAGCACGACAACAAAAAGAATCGCCGTACTCGCACTCCCGGCCAGTGCCGCCTGATGCAGATAGGGTTCCAGATAAGGCTCGAGCATCCCGTGGAACCGGTAGGTCAGGACAATTGCCCCCACCCAGGCCAGAAGCCCGGCCAGTTCGGTCGCAAAACCCCGCGTCAGCCCCCATAACGCCGACAGCGCCATGATGATCAGGGCAACGATGTCGAGACGGGTCAGATCGTCAGGGTTGATATGGGACAGGTCTGGCAGGGGCGGCATGTCACGGCAGCTTCGTCGAGCGGAAACGGCCCCCCTTGTAGGGACGGATCCCACTCGCACGCAACTCGTCCGCCAGACGGATCCGCTCGTCGATCTCCGACCAGACCAGGCTCGCATCGACATCACGCGCTTTCCAGATTCTTTCCAGAAGCACAATGAAAGCCGCGCTGTCCCGGACCAGGGCAGACCGGTCATTGATCATGACATCCAGTACACAGGAAGCTCCCGCAATTCCCATTCTTTGAGAAAGCTTTGTTACTTTCCGATTCTTACGGAAGGGAACCGATTTTTCCTGTGACACCATCACGACATGATGGTCGGAAGCCTGCTGACAGGCAACCCGTTCCGCCGTTTTTTCCTGACACGATCCTGCTCTGTTTTCTCTGAAAAACAAAGATCCAAGTCCAGCGTCACCTCCTGAAGTACGGCGGGGGCACTTCGCGCAAGTAACTGAAAAATAATGTTTTAACGATTTGTCACTGACGTTTTCATTTTTAAAACCTGAATGATTTTGCGCTTAAATTATCTAATAATTAACTCTCCGCATGAGACAACGCGTCACAGTCAGGCCCTGGAACCCACCCCTCTTCTTTGGAACGGCTCCCGGCCTCCTCAGGACTCTAGGTGTTTGGTCCCGGGGTTTGATGGG
>NZ_BJNM01000010.1 GCF_006539685.1 Gluconobacter oxydans | reverse complement strand
GGCTTCGGCTTCGGCTTCGGCTTCGGCTTCGGCTTCGGCTTCGGCTTCGGCTTCGGCTTCGGCTTCGGCTTCGGCTTCGGCTTCGGGGCTCTCATTTTCCACCGTGCTGTCAACCGTTTCCGTCAGCACGACCTCATGGGCCGCGGCAGGAACTTCCGGAAAAACAATGTCGTCAACGCTGGCTTCTGTCGGCGTCACCGGAGCGTCTTCATTCTCGACAGGCTCGGCCACCAACGTTGCATCCACAACAGGCGCAGAACTTTCTTCAGTCGCATCAACCGTGACAACCGGAACATGAACCGCTTCCGCAGAGGCTGCCGAAACCTCCTGCACCGTTTCAGGCACAGTCTCCGGAACAGCCTTCTGGGCGGCCGCACGCGCCTTCTCGGCACGGCGCTCTCTCAGAACCCGCAGAACCCCCTGCCCCTTATAGCCCTGCACATAGAGCAGATCCGAAATCAGCCGTAGCGTCTCGATATGCTCGGGGCTGTAATAGCGGCGGCCACTTTCCCCGCGAAAAGGCTTTACGCCCGGATAAATGGTTTCCCAGGACCGCAGACGGTGCTGGGGAATATGCAGCTCTTCAGCGACTTCGCTGATGGTGCGGTACGCCTCGGGCGCCTTCCTGACCTTTTCCGGAGCGGAAGCAAGGTCATCGTTCGGCGAAACCATGACGGCCTGGGATGTGGAATTATCTGTCATGGGTGGAAGCCTCGGCCGCTGCGCCATTGTCGGAACCGTTCATGCGGTCCCTCAGCAGTTGGGAAGGTCTGAACACCAGCACGGCCCGCGGCAGAATGGGAACTTCCACACCCGTCTTGGGATTGCGGCCGATACGCTCGCCCTTCTGGCGGACAGAGAATGTTCCGAATCCGCTCAGCTTCACGGATTCGCCTGCTTCAAGGCGGTCTGAGATCACACCAAGCAGGCTTTCAAGAATCATGGAGGAGTCATGCCGGGAAAGACCGACACGACTATAGAGATGCTCGACAAGATTCGCGCGCGTGACTGTGCTCATGTCACTTGCGTATCATGACGTTCAGAACAGTCAAAGGAATCAATCATTAACCTGCCCGTTGTCAGGGCACAGGCTTACATCCGGATAAGGGCGGATCCCCAGGTCAGACCACCACCCAGCGCTTCCATCAGCACCAGATCGCCCTTCCTGACCCGTCCATCCCGCACGGCTTCGTTCAGAGCAAGCGGAATCGATGCCGCAGACGTATTGGCATGACGGTCCACGGTCACGACCACCCGGTCCGCCGGAAGCGCCAGCTTCTTGGCCATCCCCTCAATGATGCGCAGATTCGCCTGATGGGGGACCATCCACTGGATATCCTGCCCAGTCAGACCATTGGCCTCGAGGGCCTCATCGACAGCCTGCGAAAGCTTGACGACGGCATGACGGAAAACCTCACGCCCCTGCATCCGCAGATGCTGCGATGTGGACGGGCAGCCCGCCGCACCATCCACATACAGGATATCGCCGGTCCGGCCGTCCGAATGCAGATGCGTGGACAGAACACCCTCGCCTTCCCCTGCACCGGTTTCCAGAAGAACCGCACCTGCACCATCGCCAAACAGGACGCAGGTGGACCGGTCGGTCCAATCCAGCAGACGCGAGAAGACTTCGCTGCCGATCACGAGGACCTTATTGGCCTGTCCGGACTGCATCAGGGCCGTTGCCGTCGCGAGGGCATAGACAAAACCCGAGCAGGCCGCACTGATGTCAAAGCCAAACCCCGCAGTCATGCCAAGGCACGCCTGCACCTGCACAGCCACGGCCGGAAAGACCTGATCCGGCGTCGCCGTAGCGACCAGAACGGCATCGACCTGTGACGCATCCACGCCGGCATAGTCCAGCGCCTGACGCGCAGCCTCGGCCGCCATGCTGGCCGTCGTCTCATCACCGGAGGCGATATGCCTCTGACCGATGCCGGTCCGGGTTCTGATCCATTCGTCCGAAGTCTCGATACCGAATTTCCGGGCAAGATCGTCGTTGGTTACGACGTCACGCGGAAGATAGCCCCCGACACCCGTCAGGCGGACACGAATGGGATCGGACATGTTTTTCAGCTCACAGGTTCAGGGGCGGCCTTGGCAGCGGCGGGAGCGACAGGCTCGGGAGCCCCCATTCCCAACTGCTCCAGGCGGGCGCGGATCTTGTCGTTCAGATGGTGCGTGACGGCATCCATGGCAACATCGACGGCCGCGGCAAAGCTCTCACCATCCGCACCGCCATGCGACTTCACGACAATACCGTTCAGGCCGACAAACAGGGCGCCGTTATAGCGACGCGGATCGATCCATTCCCGCATCCGCTCCAGACCCGGCTTGACCAGAAGATACCCCAGACGGGTCAGAAGATTGGTCTGGAACACGCGCTTCAGAAGGCTGAAGGCCAGCTTGAGAGCCCCCTCACCGGTTTTCAGGGCAACATTCCCCGTAAAACCATCCGTCACCACCACATCGGTCGTCCCGGCGGTGATGTCATGACCTTCCACAAAGCCGTGGAACTGGGGAGCCAGCGGGCTGGCCCGCAACCGTTCAGACGCCTGACGCAGACGGTCATCGCCCTTCAGTTCTTCCGAACCGACATTGAGAAGACCAATCGTGGGAGACGGAAGACCAAGGGCCGCCTGTGCAAAGGCTTCACCCATGATGGCAAATTCGACCAGATTGCGGGCATCGCAGGCGATGTTCGCCCCGAGATCCAGCATCACGATATCACCGCGTGCGGAAGGCTCGACAGCAATCATGGCCGGACGGGAAATGCCTGGCAGGGCTTTGACGATGATCTTGGCCAGCGCAAGCATGGCACCGCTGTTGCCAGCCGACACCACACCGCAGGCTTCCCCGGCGGCGACAGCTTCCATGGCCATGCGCATGGACGAGCCCCGCACGCGGAGCGCCGCAGTCGGTTTCATATCCATGGAGATACTTGCCGCAGCATGGCGGATATCACACAGACGGGCAGCTTTGGGATATTTTGCCAGAGCCGGTCTGAGAAGGGCCTCATCCCCGATCAGGAGAATACGGGCCTTCGGGTGCCGGTCGGCGGCCAGATCGAGTCCGGCAAGGACGATATCCGGGGCCCTGTCACCACCCATTGCATCGACGGCGAGGGCGTAAGGCCCGGAGGCCGCGATGTCACGTTCGGGCGTGACAGGCGCTTTGGTCATTGAGACAGTTTCCCGGACAGCATCACAGATGCGGGCCGCGCTCTCTGGAAGCTACGGACCCGCAGGTAGGGATCAGGCGCGGACGGCGGTCTTCAGGCCCTTGCCGCTGTTTCCAGCAGCGACCACTTCGCGGCCGTCATAATGACCACAGTGGCTGCAAACGTGATGCGGACGCTTCATCTCGCCGCAGTTCGAGCACTCTGCATGAGCCTCAACACCCAGGGCTTGGTGGCTGCGACGCATGCCACGACGGGACGGCGTAGTCTTTCTTTTAGGGACGGCCATGGCTTTTATGCCTCTTTCTGCTTCAGTGTCGGCACCCCTGCTCCGCTCCCCGCGGCATCCGGTGCCCTGTTGTTCGTCGTCTCGTAATTACGTCGAGTTCAGGCGGGCGGCTCTAGCAGAGCCCGGGGCAACCCGCAAGTCAGACGTGGGATTTTATTCTTTCCTGTCCCCGTTTTTCAGCACGGAAAGCGCCGAAAACGGATTGGGACGGCGCGGACCATCCGGCCCCTCGCCAGACAGATGTGCCCCTTCTTCCCCTTCTGCAGGCGCCACGTCAACTGCATTTTCCAGACCGGCGCCGGGTTTGCGCGGATACGGGTCCAGCATCAGGGCCAGCTGTTCAGCCGCCGCCTCACCGATATCGACAGCCTTTCCGTCATGCGGAACCTCGTCCGGTCCATCCAGATCCATGGAATCGATGTCGAATTCGTCTTCCGGCATGTCGGCTGCAGGAATGAACTTCAGGAAGAAGGTCTCGGCCAGCACGTCCTCGAAAGGCTCGGACGTAATGACACAGATCTGCGTAACCTTCGCCGAAAGATGCCCTTCCGCCAGAACACTCCGGTTCTCCGAAGGCGTCAGGCGGAACCGGCAGACCAGGGTTTCGATCTCAGGGATTCCGAGCCGGGCGGCGAGAGCCTTGCGTTCGGCGGCCGAGGCCTCGATCGTCTCGTCCAGTCCCGATCCCAGCCGATTGAAGGGGATGCGTCGGGAAAATTCGGGTGAATGGGACATTCAGGCACTCCAGCCCCCGGAATATGGGGGAAATCGTTGACATGCAGGCGCCGTTCGGGCACGCGCTCATTTGAGCGGTTCTCTTGCACAGGATAGTTTCCGGATCCATGAATAACGCATCTTCCCCGACGCCCCAAAGCAGAACACGCTTCCTTCGCCGTTTCGCACAGGCCGGAGTGGCATGTGTCCCGCTGCTGCTCGGCGGATGCTCGTTCTTTTCCCCGATTCCCGAGCCGCGCGGCTCCCTGATCGAAAAGACCGACTACGCGCAGCTCGTTCCCGGAACGAGCACACGCACGGATGTTCTGGATCTGCTGGGCTCGCCGACCGCCCACGCGACCTTCGACGACAACACATGGATCTACGTGTCCATGATCACGTCCCCGACGCCGCTGACCTTCCCGAGCGTGAAGAAGCAGCAGGTCGTGGTCCTGAACTTCGATAACGGCGGCGTCCTGCGCAAGATGGACACGCTGAACAAGAAGAACGCGATATATGTCGGCATGGTCGGCGCCAAGACCCCGACGCCGGGCACCAGTTCGTCCATCCTGCAGGAACTGCTGGGCAATGTCGGCCGCTACAACCCGATGAGCGGCATGAGCAGCCAGTTCGGTGGCAGCACCGGCCCGATGGGCGGTCAGGGCACCGGCAATGGCGGCGCTGGCAATACGCTGCCCTGAGCCTGACTATTTCGGGAGGCTGAGCACCACGCCCAGACCTCCCAGCGGGCTCTCCACCAGACGGATCGATCCGCCATGGGCATGAATGATGTCCCGCACGATCGTCAGCCCCAGCCCGCTGTTCCCATCCTGACTCGCCGTCGTGCCATTAAGCTCCGAAATTGCCGCCCGGCGACTGGCCGACAGACCCGGACCGTTGTCCTCAACCGTGATTTCAACGTTCCGCTCCCCCTCACGCAGGGAAAAGCGCATCGCCCCCCCGTGACGGCGGGCATTTTCCGCAAGATTTGTCAGCACACGTCGCAGGGCATCGGGACGCACCGTAGCTTCCACGCCCTCGCGCCCTTCCACGCCCAGAACCTGCCCCCCGGCCCTCACCGTGGCCGCCGCGACATCATCCAGCATGCCCCTCAGCTCAGTCAGAACAGGCTCTTCCGCGCCTTCCCCCCGGGCAAATGACAGATAGCTGCCGATCAGGCGCTCCATGTCTTCAATATCCGCAACCATATCTGCAAGATCCGGCTTCAGGGTCTCGGCGCGGATCGGCCCAAAGGTCGGGATCATGGCGACGGTCAGACGCAGCCTGGTCAGAGGCGTGCGCAGATCGTGCGACACCCCGGCGAGAACCGCCGTCCTCTGCGCCACGAAACGATTGACGCGCGCCTGCATACGGTTGAAGGCAATGGCAGCCTGACGGACTTCCCGCGCACCCTGCGGACGGATCGGTCCCTGGTCCCGCCCCATACCGAACAGTTCAGCCGCATGGCCCAGCCTGCGAATGGCCCGAACCTGATTGCGCATGAACAGACCGGCGATCAGAAACAGCACGATGGAACTGCTGACAGCCCAGACGACGAACAGCCAGATCGGCCCGATATTCAGACGCTTCACCGGCACCATGACAACCATCACACCCTGCGGAAGCTGGATGGACGCCCGGACGGTCTGCGGAGACTCCGACCAGTCTACATCATAGGGCCGGCCAAGATTCTGCCGGATGGAACGCGCGAAATCGTCATCCATCGGGCCGAGGACATGATTGGTGCCATACCGGGAAAGCGTTTCGCCGGGCTGGAATGAAAATCCGAGCTGGGTCCGGGACGACGCATCCTGAAGAACGAGCGTCCGCTCGGCCTCTGAAGAAGTGTGCTCGATCATGGCGATAACGAGCGAGACCTCACCTGTGACACCGTCCGAGAGGCGCCTGGAGACCACATTCAGGTAGGTGCCATAAAACAGGCCCAGCGCAATGGCCTGCGTAACCAGCAGCGGAATGAGGACGATCAGCATGGATCGCCCCATCAGGGAACGCGGGAGGATACGCCTCAGCGGGCGGTCCAGCTTCTGCCAGGCATCGTCCCGCTCCCCCACAGGCTCAGCGTCCCGGCTTGAGAACATAGCCCTTTCCCCGGACGGTATGAAGAAAACGCGGCTCCTTGGGATCAGCCTCGATCCGGCGACGCAGACGCGTAACCTGCACATCGACGGCACGCTCGCCGATCTCATCCATTTCAAGAGCGCGGGCGATGGCTTCACGGGAAAGCACCGTCCCGGGCTGACGGGTCAGCACCCCAAGAAGAGCGGACTCACCGCCCGTCAGATGGACCGCTCCCTGCGGCCCGCTGAGCAGGCCACGTTTGACGTCAAATTCCAGCTCTCCCAGACGCAGGACATCCGGAACCTCATCCACAGCCGGCAAAGACGGCACCATCCTGCGCAGATGCGCCCGCAGACGAAGCAGAAGCTCCCGCGGCTCGAAAGGCTTGCCCAGATAATCGTCTGCCCCCGCTTCCAGCCCACCAATCCGGTCCGCCGGCTCACCACGCGCCGTCAGAAGCAGGATCGGCAGCGACAGACCGTCCCTGCGCAGACTGTTCGTCAGGGACAGGCCATCCTCACCCGGCATCGTCACATCGAGGACAAGAGCATCCGGCTGAATGCGCTGCAGGACTTCCCGTGCCGTCTGCGCATCAAGCGCCGTACTGACACGATAGCCGTTTTCCGACAGGTAACGCTGAAGCAGCCGCAGCAGACGCGGATCGTCATCGACCACCAGAATATGTTCATCGCTCATCGTGCACGACTTTCCGCCGGAACCTGAAGGGGCGCCAGAACCCGCCGGAACCCCTCGACAGCCGTCATGCCGGCTTCGCGATATGCCCGGGTCATAACTTCGCGGATCATGAGAAAGAGTTCGCGCTCCAGCGCTTCTCCGCTCGCCGTCAGTCGCAGAGGCCGTTTGCGGCGATCATGACGGTCTTCTTCCTGAATAAGCAGTTTGCGCTCCCGCAGATCTCCCAGAGCACGCCCCAGAGACTGCTTGGTAATGCCCAGACTGTTCAGCAGAACACCGGGCGTGATCCCCGGATGGGCAGCCGTCAGGAACAGGATGCGATGATGCGCAGGCCCCAGCCCCTTTTCACGCAAAAGCGCCTCGCAATCGGCATTCAGGGTCCGCCAGGCCAGCATCATGGCTTCGTAGGACTGACGGATACGGTCTTCGCGCAGATAAAGATGCGCCGTGGCAGATGACGGAACGTCCATGAGACGGGAACTCACCGGAGAATTTCTTCCACATATCCGAATCGCGCGAAATCGGTAATGCGCTGCGGATAGAGAATGCCGTTCAGGTGATCGTTCTCGTGTTGCAGGACATTGGCGTGAAAACCTGTCGCCTCGCCTTCGAGCACCGCACCATTCTCATCCAGCCCTGAATACCGGACCTTCGCATGGCGCGGCACATCGGCCCGCAGACCCGGAATCGACAGGCAGCCCTCGCTGCAGACCATCATCTCATCACCGACAGGCGTGATTTCGGGGTTGATGAGAACGCGGGGCAGCAATGCCTCTTCGGGATTCGCCACGCGGTTCGTGGGAACGTGATAGACGAAAATCCGCAGGGGCTGATGAACCTGCGGCGCGGCCAGTCCCGCACCCCGGGCATCGGCCATCGTTTCCAGCATATCTGCGATGAGCGACTGGATTTCCGGGGCTTTCGGGTCGGAAACGGCCTGTGCTACCTGATGCAGGACGGGGTTGCCCATGCGGGCAATCTTGAGCAGGGGCATGAAAACGTCTGTCCTTCAAACGGGAGTGGCATCCGGGTGTCCCAGAGTGCGCGTTGGGAATAATCCATTCAAGCGTTCCTGAATGAATTGCGTTCCCCGCGAAAGATGTGTTAAGGGCACCATCCTTAGTTGGAATGCCATATCACGGGTGGCGCTGAAGAGCGGGCCCATAAGGAGTTGACGGCACCGTGCAGGTTCTCGTTCGTGACAACAATGTTGACCAGGCGCTTAAGGCGCTCAAGAAGAAGATGCAGCGCGAAGGCGTGTTTCGTGAGATGAAGCTGCGTCGCCACTTCGAAAAGCCCTCCGAGAAGCGCGCCCGCGAAGCAGCCGAAGCTGTTCGTCGCGCCCGCAAGATGGAGCGTAAGCGTCTGGAGCGTGAAGGCTTCTGAGCCTTCCCGTCCTCCGAACGGAAAAAGAGCCGCATCCTTAGGGACAGCGGCTTTTTTTGTGCCTGAAATCCGGCCCTCTCCCCTGCCCGTCACATTGAACGGACAGGGGCGTGACGTGATTTATGGCGCGTCCATCAGCTTGTGGCTGAGATAGATCGCTTCCAGAGCCCGCTCATGCGCGATCTCAGCAGCATTGACCGTACCCGCATGGCCACCTTCCACATCTTCATAATACAGGAAAGGCAGCTTCAGGCTTTCCAGCCGGGCCGCAAACCGGCGCGCATGGATCGGACCAACCCGGTCATCCCGCGTTGACGTGAAGATGAACGGCTCAGGATAGGACACACCGGCCTTCAGATTCTGCAGGGGCGACATCTTTTCCCAGAAGGCGCGCGGCCCCGGCTCGGAAATGCTGCCATATTCCGCAGCCCAGGATGCACCAGCCGCCATCTGCTCGTAATTCATCATGTCCAGCAGCGGGACACCAATGATCGCCGCATTCCACAGGTCGGGATGCTGGGTGAACTCCACACCCGCCAGCAAGCCACCATTGGACCGCCCCCGCAGCCCCAGATGCTTCGGGGACGTGATATGCTTGGCGATCAGATCGCGGGCCACAGCCGCAAAGTCGTCATAAGCTTTCTGCCGTCCTTCCCGCCGTGCAACATCATGCCAGGCCGGGCCGAATTCTCCGCCACCACGGATATTGGCCATGACGTAAACGCCACCACGGTCAAACCACGTGATCCCCAGATCCGGATGATAGACGGGCAGATACGAAAGCCCGAACCCGCCATAAGCCGTCATCAGGGTCGGACGGGCGCCATCCTTCTGCCAATCCCTGGCATGAACGATGAAATAGGGAATGGCCGTGCCATCCGTGCTGGTCGCCGACATCTGCTCCACGACCAGACCGGACGTATCGAACAGGTCCGGCTGACGATACAGCGGCTGCGCGGTCTGTGACGTCGTATTCAGGCTCCACAGCTGCGGCGGCTGAATGAACCCTTCAAGCTGAAGATAGGCCTGCGCAAGCTTCGGATCTGACGAGACGATTTCCGCCGCCATATTCTTGGGCAGCGCAATGGAACGCGCGGTCCATGCCCCACTCACCTCATGGCGGAAAAGCTTCAGGACAGGCTGGACGTTGTCATACACCACAACCACCAGACCATCCCTGGTCACCGCCACAGCGTCCCCCATACCATCCCCGATGGTCTGACGGGACGTCGGCGACAGGATCAGCCGGGGTTCAGACGGCTTTGCCGGATCCAGGGCAACAATGCTGTCCGCACGGAACGTCCGTCCGGGCAGGACCCAGTCCTGAAGCAGATGCAGGACCAGCTGACCATCCAGATAGGAGAGGCTGTCGTATTTCTCCGGAAGGGGCAGCCGACTCAGCTGATGGGTGACAGGATTGAAAAGACTGACTTCCGTGTGAAAGAAATCCCGGTGACGGCTGACAAGAAAAAGCTGCCGCCCTTTCTCATCACGCAGCCTCTCGGGCGAGACATCCATGTCCGTGGTCTGCCCACGGTAGATTTCGACCGCCTGAGCCAATGACTGCCCCCGCCGCAGCAGCCGGACCAAATAGGGATAACCTGACTTGGTCAGCCCCGCATCGCCCGCTCCCCAATCCCGCGAAACCAGAAGCGTATCGGCATCCACCCAGGTAACAGTCTGTTTTCCGGACGGCAGAGCGAAACCGTCTTTTACGAAACTGTCTGTCTGCGTGTCGTATTCCCGGACCACATGCGCATCTTCCCCTGCCTGGGACAGGGACATGAGGCAAAAGCGATCCTGCGGCGCAAGACACTCAAGACCCTCCATGACCCAGTTGGCATGTTCGGTGCGGGCCAGAGCATCGAGATCGAAGCGCGTTTTCCATTCCGGATGACCGGAATTGAAGGACGCGACCGAAGCGCTACGCCAGATCCCGCGGACATGAACATCGTCCTGCCAGAAGTTCCAGATTTCCCCGCCCTGCTGCGTGGGAACGGCAAGACGGACCGGAGACTGCTGGGCCGTCAGGATTTTCTGATACAGGGGTTTGTAGCGGGGATCAGATGTGAGGACCGCCTCTGTATGGGCATTCTGTGCCCTCACCCAGTCCAGCGCCTTCGCCCCGTCCGTCTGGCTCAGTTCGGCAGGAGACGGGAGAGAGGGCGAACCTGCATAGGCTGCCAGAGGCAGGATGGAGAGAGACAGGCACAGTGCTCTCGCAAGAACAGGAAACATGGAAAGCCTTTACGATACCAACAATATCGACATCGTAAAGACATCCGGCCGATCAGGCCACAGCCGCTGCGCTGACCGCTTCCTCGACTTCCTGAAAGCTCGGCATCAGGTCTGAAGGGATGCTTTTGCGCCCGATCTCAACGCTGACCTGCGGCGCATTACCCTGAAGATGCGCAACGATGACGGAGCGAACAAGATCGAGATAGGACGACTCTTCCTCAACCACGCCCCCCAGCCGGCTCGCGATCGGAGCCACAATTCCATACGCCAGAAGAATACCCAGGAATGTGCCCACCAGCGCGCCCGCAATCATTTCACCAAGCACGATCGGCGGCTTGCTGATAGACGCCATGGTCTTGATGACGCCCAGAACTGCCGCGACAATGCCCAGAGCAGGCAACGCATCGGAAACGGACTGAAGCGCATGGGGGAGATGCATTTCCTCGCGCATGTTCTTCTTGAGTTCGTTCCCCATCACTTCATCCATCTGGTACGGATCAGTGGCATTCATGCCCGCCATGCGCAGATAGTCGCAGATGAACGAACAGACATGGGGATTATCCCGGATTTTCGGAAAGGCACCGAAAACCGTACTGCCCTGCGGATCCTCGATATGAGATTCCAGCGCCATGAACCCCTTGGAGGATGCCAGTTTCGCAATATGGAACAGCAGGCTCAGAAGGTCGACGTAATCTGCCCGGCCGTACTGGGAACCTTTCATAGCCTTCTTGATTCCAGCGGGAAGATGTTTGACGGCGCCGAGGGAGTTGGCCATCAGGAAGGTTCCAACCGCCGCTCCCAGAATGGTCAGAAGCTCGAACGGCATTGACGAAACGAGCGGGCCGATAGCCCCGCCCGATGCGACGAACGATCCGAAAACACAGCCCAGAACAACGACCAGACCGATAATGATGAACATCCGAAAATTTCCTGACTGACTTGAATTTATTGAGAAATATCGGGCGACAGCACCAGGACGATGCGACGGTTCCGGGGATTGAGAGGCTGGGTGGGGTCAAAAAGATTGCGGTCGGCATATCCGCTGACGGATTTCAGCCGCCGGTCCGGAAAACCGCTCTGGACAACGAGATCCCGCACGGCCACCGCACGCGCGCTCGACAGGCTCCAGTTGCTCAACTGCCCGGGGCGATAGGGAGCGGCATCGGTGTATCCGGCGATGGAAAGCTTGCCGTGAAGCTTCTCAAGATACGGCACAATGGCCTTGATCAGCTGGACGGCATGAGGATTGGGCGAGGACTGCCCCATGGCAAACATCGGCTGGTGATCGGAATCCGCGATCTGGACATGCAACCCGTCATCACCAACCGTGACCGAGACCTGGGAACGGACATCCGCCAGTTCGGGCGTATTGCTGATGAGCGCCTGGATCTTCTGGGCGGCCTCAGCCCTGGCCTCCTGCTCGGCCTTCTGGGCAGAAGGCGTAACGGGGGGCTCGCCGGGCTGGATCTGGCTGTCATGCAGAACGACGATCTGCGCCGTATGCACGCTCGGCGCGGTCTGGTCCTTCCCCTGCTGGGACCCTGCTGCTCCCTGGGGCGCCTTGCCGTACTGGTCTTTTCCCGGCTTCAGGGCAACCGGCTTCGTCTCCAGAGAGACCGGCTCCGGGGCCGCGGGCAGGACATTGTCCACCGGCGGCGGCATATCCTTCCAGACCGCCATCGGATTAAAGAAATTGGCGATACCCTTGCGCTGATCTTCCGTCGTGGCATTGATGAGCCACATGACAAGGAAGAACGCCATCATGGCCGTTACGAAATCGGCATAGGCAATCTTCCACGCCCCGCCATGATGACCGCCTTCGACCACATCAAAACGTTTGATGATGATCTTTCGAGCTTCTTTGCCGTTCTGGTTGGACATCCCGCCTCCTGAATGTGTCCAGTATGGCGGGCAAGGTCTTAAGGAGAGGTTTAAGAACGCTTGGGAAGCTGCACACCGATCGTGAAACCTGGCGGGCTTACAGTGTAGCAGCGGATGGGTTGGGCGCGGACTTCCCGGCACAGTGTTGCGGATTTTTCGGGAACCGTGCCGTGCCGCTGCTCCTCGACCATGACGGCTTTTGCGCTTCCCGCTGCGGGAAGGCGGAAAAGGTGCCAGCGTGGATCCGTGCCGATTACGGGCAGGATGTTCTGCGTGAAGGCCAGTCTTGAGGCGAGGGCGTAATCCTCGGCGGCGAGCGCGGTTGCGCCTTCGCCTCTGGCCTTCAGGGCAAGCTGGCGGGAAAATGTTTCCCAGCCGCCGGTCAGGCGCAGCACCGGATCACGATGCGGCACAAGGTGCAGCGGCGAAAAAACGGCCTGAATGCAGACAATGAGGGTCAGGGCCAGCCCGCTGATGACGGGCCAGCGGATGCGCCAGCCTGTTTCAAGAGCAGCCAGGGCAAAGACCGGATAGATCACGGCTGGCCAGTTTGGCTGGACCCGGTCACCGAAGACATGCGTGACGAACACGGTCATTGGAACAAGAGCCAGCCAGGCCAGAAGGCGGTTGCGCCTGAGACACGCCCAGAGCCCGACCGCGAACAGAACGAAAATAAGCGGCGTGGCGAGACCGATCTGCCCTCCGATCAGCTCGCCCATGAACTGGACGGCACGGGCCGGATGCCAGTCTCCTGCCCTGCTGCCCTGTCTGAGGAAGCTGGCCCAGTGGTGATGCGCATTCCACAGGATGACGGGCGACATCGCCACGAACAGGGCCGGAATGGCCAGCCAGGGACCAGGCTGACGGCGCAGGCGTCCCGTCGTGAGGACAGCGCCTCCCAGTCCGGCACCGATCAGGACGGCGGTATATTTTGAATCGAAAGCCAGCCCCAGAAGAACAGCCGAACCGATCCACCACGGAAGAGCGGCGCGCGGTTTGAGCTCCGGATCGACAGCGCGGCTGAGCGTGTAGAGAAACAGCGTGATGAAGAACAGCAGCGGGGTGTCTGGCGTCATGGTCGCAGCGCCCAGACCCAGCATGAGCGTAGCATTGAGCAGCAGCGCTGCCTTAAGGCCGGAGGCCGGCCATGGGCAGGACGGCAGCAGACGACGGGCAGCGTGATAAAGCGCCCAGCTCCCGGGCAGAACGGAGAGCGGCCCCAGCAGACGGACACCAAGCGGTGTCTCCCCGGCGATCCATGTCCCGACACGGATCCAGAGGGCAACCATGAAGGGATGATCCAGATAGCCCGGCTGAAGATTGCGGGACCAGACCCAGTAATAGGCCTCGTCGGGCGTCAGCGGGACATTGGCCGCCAGACACAGCCGGATGATAGTCAGGACGGCAAGAAGCGCCCAGAACAGCCGGATTTGGCGAGGCGTATCACTCAAGGGATCAGCGCCAGACGAGCGTGGAGGAGACCGCGTAGTTCCAGACAACGCCGACGACGGCTCCGGCAGCGGAGGAACGGTCCCAGTGGCCATGGCCGGCGCTGTCCAGCATCATGCGGGCAATACCGATATTGGCGATCGCACCCAGCGAGCAGACGGCAATGAAAATGACCAGCCCGCGCCAGAGCTTCACCCCTTTCAGACGACGGTCATGATAGGTGAAGCGGTTGTTGAGCATGAAGTTCGTCAGGATGGCGACGGCGGTTCCGGCCAGCTGGGCCCAGGAAAAGCCCAGACCGCAGGCCCCTGCCAGATTCAGAACGGCCACATTGACGGCCACGCCAATCAGCCCGACCAGCGCAAAAGCCATGAAGCGCGTCGGCAGCCAGCCGCGGGTCAGCTTGTCGAGCAGCATGGTCGCAAACTGGATCAGGACCACGATATCGAGCTTGCTCTCACCGGCCAGTCGCGGACGAAAAACGAAGGGCACCTCGACGATGCGCACTGTCCGGGGCGCGGACATCACCAGATCAAGCAGGATCTTGAAGCCGGTGCCCGACAGTCGGGGCAGCAGGGTATCAAAGAGATCCCGGCGCATGGCGAAAAAGCCGCTCATCGGATCACTGAGCGGGTGCGGCATGATGGCCTGCGCGGCCCGGATGCCCGCATCCGAAAGCATGTGCCGCCAGTGTCCTGCCAGTCCGGCGCTGTCTCCGCCTTCGACATGTCGACTCGCCACGACGATATCCGCGCCGGACTGCAGTTCGGCCAGCATGGTGCACAGGACGGATTCATCATGCTGCAGATCGCCGTCCATGACCGCGACCCAGGGGGCACTTGATGAGAGAATTCCCTCGATCACGGCAGATGACAGGCCACGGCGCCCGACCCGGCACAGCACCCGGACCCGCGGGTCCAGACGGGCAATGCGGGAAACCTCGGCCGCCGTGCCATCCGGCGAGCTGTCATCGACGAAGATGACTTCCCATTTCCGGCCTTCGAGGGCGCTGTCCAGTGCGGCGACCATGGGCGCCACATTGGCGACCTCGTTGTAACACGGGACGATGACGCTCAGTTCGGCCGGAAGAGGCAGCAGCCGCGAGGCGGTCATGGGGTCAGCCGTCAGATCGGCACGCCGGCGAGATCACGGCTTGTATGGATGGTCTGGAGGGTCTGGACGCGGACGACATGCGGGCTGTCGGTCAGCAGGCGCGTCAGGGCGTTCTGGTGGGCGGCGTCGCGGGCGACAAGGCGCACGAGAAAATCACCGCCGCCACGGATCATGTGACATTCCCGCGTTTCGGGCCAGGCGCCGACCTGCGCCTCAAAGGCTTCCAGCACGCTGCCTTTCTGGCTCTCGAGGCCGATCAGGGCATAGAAATTCAGGGACCAGCCCAGCAGGGCCGCATCCACTTCCGCGTGGTAGCCCTTGATGATCCCCAGTTCCTCGAGCCGCCGGACACGTCGCAGGCAGGGCGGCGCGGAAATGCCGGTCCGACGGGCGAGTTCCACGTTGGTCATGCGTCCATCGGCCTGGAGTTCGGCAATGATCTGCCGGTCGATGGCGTCCAGTTCAATCGGTGCGGGGCGTGGCGGTACGTTCATTTCACTCTGACGTATATGGCAGGTGACATGATCCGCAAAGATGGCAGATGCGTCGGAAGTCTTTATATGGGGGACCAGATACCCATTGAGGACCCATCATGCCTGAAATCCATCATACGGATCTGCTGGTCGTTGGCGCCGGCCCTGCTGGTTACACCGCTGCGATCTACGCGGCCCGCGCGAGCCTCAAGCCGATTCTCGTCACCGGGATGCAGCCCGGCGGCCAGCTCACCATCACGACGGATGTTGAAAACTATCCCGGCTTTGCGACTCCTGTGCAGGGTCCCTGGCTGATGGAGCAGATGCGCGCGCAGGCCGAGCACGTCGGGACGCAGCTGGTTTATGACCTGATCGTACAGGCCGATCTGAAGAACGGTCCGGGGCCGGACGGATATTTCCGGCTGGTCGGAGACTCGGGAGACGAGTTCCGGGCACGCACGGTTGTGATCGCCACCGGGGCCCAGGCCAAATGGCTCGGTCTCGAATCGGAAAAGCGTCTTCAGCGCGGCGGTGTTTCGGCCTGTGCGACCTGTGACGGCTTTTTCTATCGCGGCAAGACGGTCGCCGTGATCGGCGGCGGCAATACGGCGGTCGAGGAAGCGCTGTACCTGACGCATCATGCGGACAAGGTGCACCTGATCCATCGCCGCGACAGCCTGCGGGCCGAGCGCATCCTGCAGGAGCGCCTGTTCTCCAACCCGAAGGTCGAAGTTCACTGGAACCAGGTCGTCGAGGAAATTCTGGGGACGGGTGAGCCGGAAGTCGTCTGCGGCGTGGCCCTGAAGGACACGCAGACGGGCGCTCTCTCCAGGCTGGACGTGGACGGTGTGTTCGTGGCCATCGGTCATACCCCCAATGCCGGTCCGTTCCGGCATGAAGTGGCCTGTGACAGCGATGGATATATCCTGACGGAAAGCGACGGCACGGGGACGTCCGTCAAAGGCGTGTTCGCAGCCGGTGACATCCAGGACCGGATTTTCCGGCAGGCCGTGACGGCAGCCGGAACGGGCTGCATGGCGGCGCTGGAGGCGGAACGATATCTTTCTGGCATACCTGCCATGACAAAAACTTGACCCTCGCCTGCGGTTCAGACAGTTTCGTCCATTCAACGACATATCTTGACGGATAACGCCGGGACGTATGGGCAAGAAGGACGAAGACCGTCGCATCGGCGAACGGGGAGAAAACCAGATGGACTGGGACAAGCTGCGGATTTTTCACGCCGTGGCGGAAGCCGGGTCCTTCACCCATGCCGGTGACCGGCTGGGGCTGAGTCAGTCGGCAGTATCGCGCCAGATTTCCGCGCTTGAAGATGTCCTGCGCGTGCCGCTGTTCCATCGGCATGCGCGTGGACTGATCCTGACGGAACAGGGCGATGTCCTGAACCGTACGGTGCGGGAAGTCTTCTCGAAACTGGCTCTCACCCAGGCTTTCCTGAGCGAAAGCAAGGAACGGGCGGCCGGCAAGATCAAGATTACCACGACGACCGGCTTTGGTCTGTCCTGGCTTTCTCCGCGTCTGAACCGGTTTCTGGAACTGCATCCCGATATCGAAGTCACGCTTCTGCTCGAGGATGCGGATCTGGATCTGGGAATGCGGGAGGCCGATGTTGCGATCAGGCTCCATCCGCCGACACAGCCGGATCTGGTCCAGCGTCATCTCGCGAACTTTCCCATGCCGATCTATGCCAGCGCCGAGTATCTTGAGCGCAACGGCACGCCGCATTCTCTGGAAGACCTCGCCAATCACCAGATCATCAGCTTTGCGGGCTGGCATCTGCCACTTCCCAACGTGAACTGGCTGCTGGATCTGCTGCGGCAGGAAGGCGTTGCCCGTCAGGGAAGCCGGCGACTGGCGATCAATAATATTTCCGCGGTTGCAAATGCCATTGCGGCCGGAACGGGGATCGGCTCCCTGCCCCTTTATGCCGCAACGGGCTATCCGGAGCTTGTCAGGATCCTGCCGAACCAGCAGGTCCCGCTGGTGGAGGCCTATTTCGTCTATCCGGAAGAACTGCGGACATCCAAGCGGATCGCAGTGTTCCGGGATTTCCTGCTTTCAGAAATCAGCAACCTCAAGGGACACGACTAGGGCAACCCCGGGAGACGGTTCCGTCTCCCTATCCCCGGCGTCCGTGCGCGTCGGGACAGGCATGAAGCCGGTTGCTGGAGCGGAAGACCGCTTCCCCGATCGGGGCAAAGCCACTTCCACGTCCGAGATGCCTGGCGCTGTTGGGCATCTGTTCCAGCACAATGACGCCGGATGCCATCCGGTAACAGATTCTCGCCTGCGCCGAGCGCGATCTGGCCGTGTGATGCAGCGATGTCCTAGCCGGAGATTTCAACACTCCGTGAGCCAGAGCGGCTGACGGAGCCAGAAGAGATCCTCCCGCCAGGCACAGGCTGACAGCCCAGGCAGACACAACCAGAAAATGCGGGACAGGTTTCATGGCCTTACAATACTGCAGAACCGGCCCTTCAAACCAGCCCCGGGCTTGACGCATGGCGTTCCTTGAACACGCCTGATGCAGCGCGGACACAGCCCGTTCAGTCACCGTTTTTGCGGGTAGACAGGCGCTGGTTGACGCGTTCCCTGAGTTCCTTGCCCACTTTGAAGAAGGGGACGCTTTTTTCCTCCACCGGCACGACATCGCCGGTCCGGGGATTGCGCCCCGTCCTGGCCGCCCGTTCGCGGGGAAGAAAGGCTCCGAAGCCCCGCAGTTCGACCCGGTCTCCCCGCGCAAGTGCCGCCCCGATCTCGTCAAAGACCGCGTGGACGATACGTTCGACATCGCGGGTAAGAAGATGTGGGTATGCGGCCGCCAGTTCGGCGATAAGTTCGGATCGGGTCATGACAGCTGTTCCACCTGACTCCGCCTTCTGAAACGGGCCATCAGAGTTGCAAAATCGCAACGGCTCCGTCAAGGCCTTCGCGATCGATCACACTTGAGAAAGTTCCACCCAGCAGGCCCTTCAGAAGCGCCTTTTTGCCGGGCCATTGATACCAGTACCGTGAGTGCTCGGGGATCAGTGGCACCACGGGATAAGAGGCATTGCCGATCTTCAGTTGTTTCCGGAGCCAGAGCCGGGCTGCATCTTCATCGCCAAGTTCGTCCACCAGGCCCAGGGCAATCGCCTGGCGGCCAGTGTAGGCCCGACCGTCCGCCAGAGAGCGGACCTTTTCCTCGCTCAGATGGCGCCCTTCGGCGACCATCGAAACAAACTGGCCGAACAGGTCATTCACAAGACCCTGAAGCATCTGGCGGCCTTCGGGCGTCAGGGCACTGGTGGGATCGGTCTGGTCTTTCATGGCACCGGACGTGATGGCATCCATGCCAATGCCCAGACGACCCAGCCCTACCGAGACATCGGGACGCTGGAAAAGAACGCCGATCGAACCGGTCAGCGTAGAGGGCAAGGCCACGATATGCTGGGCGGGCACGGACAGCATGTAAGCGGCAGAGGCGCCCATATCGCCCATGGAAACGGCGACGGGTTTGACGGCGGCAAAGCGCTTGACGGCTTCGTGCAGACGCTCCCCTCCCGTCACACCACCGCCGGGGCTGTCCACCACGAGCAGGAGGCCGGTCACATCCGACGCCTCGCGGGCCTGTTTCAGGGCACGTACAGTCTGGGAGACGTCATTTTTGATGATGCCGCTGATGGCCAGCCGGACGATATGCGGCCGGTGAATGGAATTCGCACTGACGGCACCGCCATGACCGGCCATCGAAATGACCACGGCGCCGAAAAATGCAACAAGAGCCCCGACCCGCCAGATCAGCAGTTGCCGGTGTTTGACCTGCCCCGCCAGAAAGGCATTCAGTTCAGCGTTAATGAAACCGCTCCCGTCCCTGTCGTCTCAAGAGAGCCGGCTGGCGATACGTCTCCCCTTTGGAAGAGTCCCACCAGCCTGCCCTGACGATACTCAGTCTTCCTTCTTGGTACGACGTCCGCGGGCACTATCTTTCTTGCCTTCGCCGGTTGCGGCACTGATCTTGCGTCCAAGACCGATCTCGCGCGCCAGGGCAGAACGGCGCTGGGCATAGTTGGGGGCGACCAGCGGATAGTCCGAGGGGAGACCCCACCGCTCACGATACTGTTCCGGCGTCATATCATAAGCGCTCTGAAGGTGGCGCTTGAGCATTTTCAGTTTCTTGCCGTCTTCGAGACAGATGATGTAGTCCGGAAAAACAGAGCGTTTGATGGGGACTGCCGGCTGCGGGCGCTCGGACTGGGGCTCTTCCTCGGGGACTCCGGCCTTGGCGAGGGCGTCGTATACCTGGCGGATCAGGGCGGGCAGTGCTTCTGCTTCAAGTGTTCCACGGGATGCCTGGGCAGCAACGATCTTGGCAGTAAGTTCCAGGAGACCTGTACTGGAAGTGTTTTCGGACATGATATTTCACCCCTCTGCTCTAATGTTTTTTCAGTTCCATAACGCCTGTAAAGGGTTAGGTAAATGCGGCATTTAAATATTTGACGCACACCTTTGCCGACTCAGGAATATCATCATATCAAAATAACCCGCAAACAAAAAAGCAAGCACCTTTTCCGGAGTATTCAGTCTTGCAGCTTACAACTGGGATGATGACATGAACCGCGAAACTGTTGTGCTCTCAACGACAAGTGATTTTTCCGGCTGGCGCGCCTGGTCACGAAAACTGCTTCACGAGAGAGTACCAGCCGAGTCTGTACGGTGGATCATAAAGACCCCGGCAGACCTTTACGCCCCTTCTGCCACGCGTGTTCTTCCTACCGCCCCTTCGACAACCAGCGTTCCCCGGTCTCTCGCGACTCTATTCCCTGCTATTTTCGTATCCGAGGCGCCCGAGCGGTTCCAGTTACTTTATATTACGCTTCAGACCCTGCGTGATGACCAGTCTGTTCCGGCTGAACTTGTAGAACAACTCACGAGACTCGCAATCGAGAGCCGGGAGCGTGTGCTTGACCTGCGTTGCCAGATGCCGGACGCCCGTAATCCTGAGTGGCAGGTAATCCGCACCTCCCATGCTTCCGCCCTCATCGACAGTCAGGCAGCCGCGCTTGCAGACCTGCGCCCCGCGCCCTGGGTCGTGATGGCTCCGGAGCGGACACTCTTCTGGAATGGTCAGGAGTACCGTTTCGGCCCGGGGCTGGAAGGCGATAGTGCCGACCCTGCCGAAGTCGTCGCGGCTGCACGCAATATTGCAACAGCCGGTGCCGGCAATGAATGGTGGGAGGGAATTGCTCCGGTCCGCCTGCATCCTGACGCCGCCGATATTGCCTCCTCTCCTTCCCTGGCCAGTCTTCGCGGAAAAGCGATCGACTGCCGGATGTGCGACCTCTGCGCGCCCGCAACACGGACCGTTTCGGGAGAAGGCAATCCGGAGGCCAGAATCATCTTTGTCGGCGAACAGCCGGGAGATCAGGAGGATCTTCAGGGACGGCCATTCGTGGGGCCGGCGGGGCAACTGTTCGATCGCGCCCTGAAAGAAGCAGGGGGAAACCGGGCGCAGGCGTGGATCACCAATGCCGTCAAACATTTCAAGTTTGTGCCAAGGGGAAACCGTCGTATTCACCAGAAGCCGGACGCGGCAGAAATAACCGCCTGTTCTCCATGGCTGGCAACAGAGCGCAAGGTTCTGGCTCCCAAAGTGACCGTGATGCTGGGCGTTACAGGTGCGAGCGCTGTTCTGGGGCGTCAGGTGACAGTGTCGCGTGAACGTTCAAGACCTATTCCGCTCGCGGATGGAAGTATCGGGCTGGTAACCGTACATCCGTCTTATCTGCTGCGCCTCCCCGATGAGGAGTCGAAGACACGCGAATATACAAAATTTGTAACCGATCTCAGAATGGCAATTTCCGCTCTCGCCGGATAATGCTGTTAGGGCTAAGAAACTCACGCAATGAGTGGCAGCACCATATCCTCGGGACAACCGACTCCGGATAATACGACCACACGGCCTGCACCTCTGCGGCCGCGCGCGCGTCCCTTTCTCTCGTGGCTGTACGCACCCAGCCCCTCCTCCGTCACCTTTGCCCTGCGCAACACCATTGCGGCCTGTCTGGCGGTCGGGATTGCGTTCTGGATGGAGCTGGACGATCCGGCCTGGGCTGCCATGACCGTCTGGGCTGTTGCACAGACCAGCCGTGGCGAAAGCCAGTCAAAAGCGAAATGGCGTATTGTCGGCACCATCAGTGGGGCTATCGCCGCCATCACCATCATGGCAGCCGCCCCACAGGCTCCATGGATGTTCTTTCCCATGATTGCCCTGTGGATCGGCCTGTGCAGCGGATTTGCGACATTCGTCAGTAACTTCCGCTCCTATGCCCTTGTTCTTGCAGGATATACCTGTTCGATCATCTGCATGGGCGCCGCGTCCAATCCGGACAATGTCTTCATGGTCGCGATGTCGCGCGGCACGTACATCGTGCTTGGCGTGCTGTGCGAAGCCTTCATGGGGCTCATTTTCGCGACGAGCCAGGAAAGACATGCCAGGGCACAGCTGCGGCAGAAGCTTGAATCCGCCCTGGTCCTCGTCACCACCACATTGTGCAGTCTTCTGGGTGAGGAGCGCGGTGCGCTGAATGCGGCACGACGGCAGTTCGGGACGATTCTGACGATCAATGACCAGATCGAGTTCGCTGAAGTCGAGATGGGACCTCACGGCCATGAAGGCGATCACGCACGTGCGGCGCTCGCAGCGGTTTCGGCCCTTCTGTCCCGCGGCTTCGGCATGGCCATGCGCCTTCAGGTGCTCAACCACAATCATCCGGCGTTCACGAAAACCGCTGACGAGATCCTCGCCTTCCTCAAGCAGTTCCCGCAGCGTCTGCCAGATCAGAATGCCGTTCCTGCCCTGCTTGCGGATCTTCAGCATTTTCGCGACATCTGCCGCCTTTATGCCGCCCCACATCGCGAAAGCGACGTCCGCTCGGACCTTGAACCCATTCCCGGCCTCGAACCCTTTGACCAGACCGATGAAGGTCAGGAAATGCAGGAAGACAGGCTGGATGAACGCATCCTGTTCGTTTCTCTGGGTGAGCTTCTGGGAGATCTGGAACAGGCCATCAAGGAATACGAGGCCAGTACGCATCGCATCAAAGGCGATCATTTCCATTTCCAGCTTGAAACCCATCGCGACACCCGTGAAGCGGTCCATAACGGTCTGCGCGGTGCCTGCGCTGTTCTGATCACGGCCTATATCTATGAAGTAACCGCCTGGCCGAACGGACCTGGCTTTATCGCCATTACGACGCTGGTCTGCGGCCTCTTCGCGACCAAGGAAAACCCGGTTCTTGGCACAACCGAGTTTCTCAAGGGAGCCGTCGCAGCCTGTATCGTGGCGTGGATCCTGGTTTTCGTACTCATGCCGAAAGTCACGACCTTCGAGACGCTGGCGCTTTTTCTGGGGCCGGCAATGTTTCTGGGCGGACTGGCGAAGGGCAATCCTGCGACAGCGGGTGGCTCAGCGGCTTACGGGCTTCTGCTTCCAGCCATGCTGGGGCTTGAGAACCATCACGTCATGAATGAAATCGCCTTTTACAATGGGAATATGGCGACTGTTCTGGCGGTGGCTGTCAGTGTCATCGTGTTCCGCAGTGTCCTGCCGTTCAGCAGCGATGCCGAGCGCTTCCGTCTGCGACGGATCATGCTCGGAGAACTGCAGCATCTGGCCCATCCGGGCTTCACGCCACGCATCAGCGTCTGGATCGGCCGCAATACAGATCGCTTTGCCCGGCTGATCCGTCATGCCGGTCCCACCCCGGCTCCGCTGATCGAAGCCTGTATTCTGGGCACGCTGGCAACATTGACGCTGGGCCTGAACGTCATCAGGCTCCGCGCCCTGCTGGACCGTGAATACCTGCCCGAAAGCGCGCGACGTCCGATCCTGCTGGTTCTGCATTATGTGGAACAATCCACGAAGCGGCATGACAAGGCGGCCCGTATTGCGGAAGCGGCGGTCAGGCGCCTGCGTGTTCTCGACGCCCAGGAAACGGATCTGGTGACGCGCCTCGAACTGACACGTGCCATCACCTATCTCGTCGTCATTGCCTACACGATGCGGACGAACGAGGACTTCCTCGATGCCAGCAAGCCTTTCCGGGGCGAGAGAAACAGCCGCCTGCTCAATTCCGGTCAGGGCTGATAGTTTTTAATGATTGAAAGTCGGATGGCGGAGAGGGTGGGATTCGAACCCACGGTACCCGCGAAGGCACAACGGTTTTCGAGACCGCCCCAATCGACCACTCTGGCACCTCTCCGTACGGCTCTGCTTTTGCGCTGAACCTGATCGACGGAGGGGCTTATGACGGGGTTTTTCGGACATTGCAAGAGGGCCAGAGGCTGTTCCTGAGAGAAAGATGCTCCGGGAAGGGTTTTTTCGCCGTTTCTGATTGACTGGAAGCCTTCATATCTGTATCGACCGCGGCTGTTCCGTGTTCCAATTCTGATTGGGCGACATGGAGCCAACGACAAAAAGCGACTGGGTCGCGCCAGATCGGGTCAACCCGGCAGAAGCGGCCACGAGATCGGAACAGAGAGAGTTTCCAGAATGTACGCAGTCATCCGCACCGGCGGCAAGCAGTATCGCGTTGCTCCCGAGAGCATCCTCAAGGTCGAGAAGCTCGAAGCTGAAGCCGGCAGCACCATCACCTTCACCGACGTCCTGATGGTTGGCGGCGAAGGCACCCTAACCGTTGGCGCACCGCTGGTCGCTGGCGCAACCGTGACGGCAACCGTGGTTGCTCAGGATCGTCTGCCGAAGGTGATCATCTTCAAGAAGCGTCGCCGTCAGAACAGCCGCCGCAAGAACGGCCACCGCCAGCCGGTGACCGTCCTGCGCATCAACGCGATCAACGCGGCCTGATCGGCCCGACACTCCAGGTAAGGATAAACAGCCATGGCACAAAAAAAGGCAGGCGGTTCGAGCCGTAACGGACGCGACAGTGCAGGTCGTCGTCTGGGCGTGAAGAAGTTCGGTGGCGAAAGCGTCATCGCAGGCAACATCATCGTCCGTCAGCGCGGCACGAAGATGAAGGCTGGCGCCAATGTCGGTATCGGCCGCGACCACACGCTGTTCGCTCTCGTGGACGGTCATGTGAAGTTCCAGCGCCGCGCAGAAGGCCGTGTCCACGTTTCCGTGGCACTGCCGGAAGCTGCTGAATAAGCAGCCCGCGTTTTCCAGCGCGAGCGGAAGGGGCCGGTCCTGTTCGGGACCGGCCTTTTTGCGTATAAAGCGCCCCTCACCTTTTCTTGCGGACAATACGATGAAGTTTCTCGACCAGGCCAAGATCTATGTACGTTCCGGTGACGGTGGGGACGGCGTGATCGCATTCCGGCGCGAGAAATACATTGAGTTCGGCGGGCCGGACGGCGGTGATGGCGGCCGTGGTGGCGATATCATTTTCCGCGCGGTTCCCGGCCTGAACACGCTGATCGATTTCCGCTACACGCAGCATTTCAAGGCCCGCAAGGGCGGCAACGGCGCAGGCTCCAACCGCACAGGTGCGGCTGCGGCCAATGTCACCATCAACGTGCCGGTCGGCACGCAGATCTTTGACGAAGACCGCGAGACCCTGCTGGCCGATCTGGATGCCGAGGGCAAGGAAGTCCTGCTGTGCCGCGGTGGCGATGGCGGCCTTGGCAACACCCATTTCAAGAGCAGCACCAACCGTGCGCCACGCCGGGCCGACAAGGGCTGGCCGGGCGAAGAGCGCTGGGTGTGGCTGCGTCTGAAGCTGATCGCCGATATCGGCCTCGTGGGTCTGCCCAATGCAGGCAAGTCCACCCTGCTCTCCGTCGCGTCCCGGGCCCGTCCCAAGATTGCCGATTATCCGTTCACGACCCTGCATCCGCAGCTTGGCGTGGTGCGGCTGAACAATACGGAAGAGTTCGTGATCGCCGATATTCCCGGCCTGATCGAAGGGGCCAGCGAAGGCGCTGGTCTTGGAGACCGCTTCCTTGGACATGTGGAGCGTTGCGCAACACTGCTGCATCTGATCGACGGCACAGAAAGCCAGATCGTCAAGCACTGGCGCCTGATCCGCAAGGAGCTTGAGGCCTATGATCCCGAGCTTGCGGCCAAGCCGGAAATCATCGTTCTGAACAAGTGCGATTCCCTCACCCCCACCCAGCGTTCTGCCAAGAAGCGGGCTCTGGCAAAGGCTTCTGGCGCGGAAGTGATGATGCTCTCGGGCGCGACGCAGGAAGGCCTGCCCGAACTGCTCCGGCTGCTTCAGGATCGCGTGACCGCTGCCAAAAGGGACCGTCAGGGATGACCGCTCCGGCTTCTGCTCCTCGTCTGGCGCAGGCCCGCCGGATCGTCATCAAGATCGGAAGTGCGCTTCTGGTCGATTCCGCGAATGCAAGCCTTCGTCTTGAATGGCTGCAGAGCGTCTGTGCGGATATTGCTGACCTGCGTTCCCGGGGCGCGGAAGTCATCGTCGTGTCCTCGGGCGCGATTTCCCTGGCGCGACATCGCCTCGGCCTGACATCCCGCCGCCTTCGGCTGGACGAAAAACAGGCCATGGCCAGTGTCGGCCAGATCGGACTGGCGCAAGGCTGGAGCGCAGCCCTCGCCGGCCATGATCTGGTCGCGGCCCAGCTTCTTCTGACCCCGGACGATACGGAAAACCGTGAGCGCCACCTCAACGCGCGCGCCACGCTCCAGACCCTGCTCGATCTGGGCTGCGTTCCCGTCATCAACGAAAACGATGCCATCGCGACCGGCGAGATCCGCTTCGGCGACAATGACCGCCTGGGCGCGCGTGTGGCCCAGATGACCGGGGCCGACTGTCTGGTCCTGCTGTCCGACATCGACGGGCTCTATACAGCGGACCCGCGACAGGATCCGTCCGCGCGGCATATTCCTGTTGTCGAACAGATGACGGACGAGATCATGGCGATGGGAGGCGAGCCGCCGCCGGGTTATTCGTCTGGCGGAATGCGCACGAAGCTCCTCGCGGCCCGGATTGCGACGCGCGCGGGTGCAAACATGGTGATCGCGGCCGGACAGGAGCATCATCCGCTCCGCAGACTGCAGAATGGCGGGCTGTGCACATGGTTCATGGCGCAGACCGATGCCGGCTCAGCCCGCAAGCGCTGGATCGGTGGCAGCCTTCAGCCCAAGGGGACACTTACGATCGATGCCGGCGCCCGTCGTGCTCTTGAAGAGAGCGCATCCCTTCTGCCAGCAGGCGTGACCGGCCTTGAGGGCAGTTTTGGGCGCGGCGACCTGGTACTCATCCGTGATGCTTACGGCAGCATTATCGGGCGCGGTCTGATCGCCTATGATTCCGAGGAGAGCCAGAAGCTGATTGGCCATCGCTCCGGCGAGATGGAACAGCTTCTGGGATATCGCGGACGTGATGCCCTGATCCATCGGGATGATCTGGCGCTCGATCTTCCCTGACGGGTCGGCCCTGCGCGCCGCTGGCTAGTCTCTGGGCGGCCAGCGGAGCTTGGGTTCGGAGCGAGGCCGGTAGGCGTCTTCTTCGACGACCGGTCTGTTGCCCTGCTTCCTGTCCATGCTGCGACCAAGGGGCTGTCGTCCCGTCGTCGAGACATCCTTTTCCCAGGGCGCCCGGGCCCAGGCGCGTTCGGTGACGTCGGACATCTCCTCCCGCAGGGCGGATTGGGAGGACTGACCGCGACGCGGCAGGGTTTCAGGATCCCCTGCTCCCGGACCATCTTCATAGGACGGCAGATCGGAACGCAGGCTTCGCGCCGGCATGAGATAATCCTCATCCGGCAGGCTCGGAGCTGAATGAGCCGCACGCGGTTCAACAGCCGCAACGGTCTGTCTGTCGGGTCCGGCAGGCACACTGTCAGGCCGTGTCGAAACGGCCAGCCGCATGTTGAGCGCCCGCAGTTCCGCCCGCAGTTCCGCGATCTGGAACTCCAGTTCCTGCAACCGCGGCTTGGTGCCGAAAACGGCGAAGGGCATGCAGAGCAGCGCCAGCGCAAACAGGGCGGCCACCACGGCCAGGCACCCGAAGGCCCAGCCCGGCAGCCATGAAAAATCAGACATCATAAGGAGGCCTGGTCCAGTCTGAAGATGGCGCGTTCGGGTATCCGGAGGCGGGAATTACATGCCCCGCAATTACATACCGAGGGCACGGCGATAGATATCGAGCAGGGTCTCCTGCTCCTCGATCTCGGCCGGCTCCTGCTTGCGCAGACGGATGATCTGCTTGATGACTTTTACGTCAAATCCGGCGGACTTGGCTTCGGAAAAAATATCCTTGATGTCCCCGGCCAGAGCCTTGCGCTCCTCTTCCAGACGCTCGACGCGCTCGATGATGGAGCGCAGACGGTCCGCAGCGATCCCGCCTGTGGCAGCGCCTTCGCTTTTGCTTTCTGCATCCATGTCCGGTTTCCTTCCTGAGGCGTAAGTCTTGGCTGTATTTTCCGGCGCTGCACGAACACAGCATCCGCCGCGCGGCTTATCGTGATGAGGGCCAGACGGTCAACGGAATTATGTGCACGTTTCATGAACGCGTGAAGATGACGAAGCTTTTCTCCCGAGGTCGTGCAGGGCCCGTCCCTTGACAGGAAGGGCCCTGACAGGGAACTAGACGGTGCCTGAAAAGGCCTGAACCCTAACCCTTTTTTCCCGGTCTGCGGGTTCGAGAGGTCAGAGAGTCTTCCATGGAACATTTCCAGCAGGTCGAGCCTTTCGACTATGTCATCTTCGGTGCCACTGGCGATCTCACGATGCGCAAGCTGCTGCCCGCGCTCTACAACCGCCTTCGGATGGGCCAGATTCCGGATGATGCGTGCATCATCGGAGCCGCCCGTACGGAGCTGGACCGGGAGGCCTATGTCGCGCGGGCCCGAGACGCCCTTGAGCGGTTTCTTCCCTCAGACATCCTGGGCCCGGGGCTGGTCGAGCGTTTCCTCGCCCGTCTCGATTACGTGACGCTGGACAGCAGCCGCGAGGGCCCGCAGTGGGACGCCCTGAAGTCCCTGCTGGCCAAGGCACAGCCTGACCGGGTGCGCGTCTATTATTTCGCAACCGCACCGCAGCTTTACGGCAGCATCTGCGAGAACCTGAACCGCTACGAGCTGATCACCCCCACGTCGCGGGTTGTTCTCGAAAAGCCGATCGGTACGAACATGGCCACCGCCACCGCCATCAATGACGGGGTCGGCCAGTATTTTCCGGAAAAGCAGATCTACCGGATCGATCATTATCTCGGGAAAGAGACGGTCCAGAACGTTCTCGCCCTGCGTTTTGCAAACCCGCTCATGAACGCTGCCTGGTCCGGCGAGCATATCGAGAGCGTGCAGATCACGGCGGTCGAGACCGTGGGCGTCGAAGGTCGTGCGGCCTATTACGACACGTCTGGCGCGCTTCGCGACATGATCCAGAACCACCTGCTCCAGGTACTGTGTCTGGTTGCGATGGAAGCCCCCGATTCCCTTGAGGCCGATGCCGTCCGCAACGCCAAACTGGCCGTCCTGAACGCCCTGCGCCCCATCACGGATGCCACAGCCGCCACCGAGACGGTGCGCGCGCAGTACACGGCAGGCGTGGTCGATGGCGAGAATGTTCCGGGTTATCTTGAAGAGCTCGGCAAGCCCAGCGCGACGGAAACCTATGCCGCAATCCGCGCCTGGGTGGACACGCCGCGCTGGAAGAACGTGCCGTTCTACATCCGCACGGCCAAGCGGTCCGGCAAGAAGGTCAGCGAGATCGTCGTGACGTTCCGCCCGGCTGCGACCACCATGTTCGGCGCCACCCCGGCCAGCAACAGGCTGGTCCTGCGCATCCAGCCCAACGAAGGCGTGGACCTGCGTCTGAACGTCAAGAACCCTGCGCTGGATGTCTTCAACCTGCGGACGGCGGATCTTGATACCTCCATCCGCATGGAAGGCGGCCTGCCCTTCCCGGATTCCTATGAGCGGCTTCTTCTGGATGCCGTGCGGGGTGATCCGGTACTGTTCATCCGCCGCGACGAGGTCGAGGCCGCATGGCGCTGGGTCGAGCCCATCCTTGAGGCCTGGAAACATGACAAGGCGCCCATGCAGACCTACAGTGCGGGTTCCTATGGGCCGGAACAGGCAACACAACTGCTCGCCAGCCATGGCGACACCTGGCATGAAGCGTCGGAGTAACCGCATTTGAGCGACGATAAAAGCGCAACGCCCCGCCTGGGTCGCACTCCGGGCCGGGGCACGCGCCGGCAGCCCCGCAGCTTCAAACAGCTCCTTCTGCGGCGGCTTCTGGTCGTCATCCCGGCTTTTCTGCTGATGTTCATCGCGGTCCGGACAGGTCTGCTGGACATGTCCTATGACAAGATCACGTTCAGCAAGCTGAGCTGGTTCGACAACACGGCCCTGGTGGAGCATCTCCGCCTGGCGGTCGTGAGAGACAACCTGACGGACCTGCCGCGCAACTGCCTCGTTTTCGTGGTCAACGGCAATGCGGCGGACAATACGCCGACGATGGATGTCCTGGGACGGCACGGTAATGGCTGCCCCGGCACGACACCTTCGGCGGACAAGCTGTTCAGCCTGAAGATCAACCGCTCGGAGCGGACCGTGCAGACAGATGCGGGAACACCCGGCGCGTTCCACGACCTGCCTCTTTAAGACATTTCAAGAAGGCGGAGCCTGTCAGCAGGCTCCGCCGTTCTTCTGTGCAAAGACTTCGCGCAGGAACATCCCCCCTTCCCGCAACGCCTGACGTCCGTCCCGGAACAGCGCATAGCCGTTCAGGAAACCATGAATCATGCGCGGAAAGTTCTTCAGCCGAACCGGCACACCTGCCTCATCGAGGCACCGGGCATAGAGCTCGCCCTCTCCCCTGAGCGGATCAAAGCCCGCGGTCACGATCATGGCCGGCGGAAGGTCCTGGAAGTCCTCCGCCAGAAGGGGCGAAAATGCCGGATCGAAAAGCTGCTCGGGGCTGCGCAGCGTCTGGCCGCAATACCAGTACAGAAGTTCCGCACTCAGCATGTAGCCCTCGGCATAGGCCTGACGTGAAGGCGGAATGAACGGACCGCTCAGAGCAGGGTAATAAAGAAGCTGCGCACTCAGTGGACGCAGGCCCTTTTCCCGCACCCACTGCGTGAGCGCCGCGGACATGTTGCCCCCTGCACTGTCTCCCGCAACCGCAACTGGCACATCCTCGCCAACGGTCCGGAAAATCCAGTCCAGCGCCGCCTTGGCATCTTCCAGCCCTGCCGGAAAGCGGTGCTCGGGTGCGAGACGGTAATCCAGCGAAACCACCATCGCGCCGGACGCAGCCGCAAGACGGCAGCAGATCCCGTGATGGGAGACCATATCGCAATGAACGAATCCGCCACCGTGCAGGAAGAGAACGACACCCCGGACCTTTCCGCGCGGCCGGTAAAGGCGCGCGGTGCGGAAGCCATCGGCTCCGGGCACACGGATCTCACGCCATCGACGGATCCGCAGCGAGGACAGGGCTACAGGAAAACTCGGGCGCCCCGTGATACGCCGGATCTGCTTCAGGATCGGTGCGGCGGGTGGCGCGGCGGGAATGGGCGGGATCTCTTCCAGGGCGATCATACGCGGCGTAACGCCGCGTCTCCGGCTCTGCCAGGCCAGCCAGGACAGGAAGATCCGTAATGTCAGGGTCGGGCGCATTTCACCATTATGCCGGGATCATGCCCAAAAGTCTGCCCTTGACCCCGCAGGCGTCCCGGAGCAGTGTCTGCGCCGCCAGACGGCTGGACGATCGCTGTGTGTGCGATGAGGATCGCATACAGGGAGGAAAGTCCGGGCTCCATGGGAAGACGGTACCGGCTAATTGCCGGCGGGGGCGACCCCAGGGACAGTGCCACAGAAAACAGACCGCCCGCCGGACTGTGCCTCATGCGTTCATTCGCGGGGGAACATGTTGCGGGTAAGGGCGAAACGGTGCGGCAAGAGCGCACCGCATCTCCGGCAACGGCGATGGTCATGGTAAACCCTACCGGGAGCAAGACCGAATAGGAACGGCAGGTTTCCGCAAGGAAACCGGGGGTTTCTCGCCCCGTCGTTCGGGTTGGTTGCGTGAGGCCTGCAGCAATGCAGGTCCCAGAGGAATGATCGTCCCGCTTTCGGGCGGACAGAACCCGGCTTACAGGCCGTCTGGCACCCTCTGGAAAAATCTGTTCTTCCAGTAATTGTTCCCCTCACCAAAGAAGAACAAAAACAGAACAAATAACGGCAGGTATAGATCCGCCTGAGCGATTATCCCTGATAAACCCTAACAAACCGCAAAAATTTCCGTCACATTTCCAGTTTTGAAAATGTCGCAGTTTTCTGCGGTTTTCTGACGATATCTGTTTGACGTCCCATGAAATCCCATGATATCCCAGTCAAGACCAAGCCAAATAACCAGAAGCCGCATTACCGGCTCTGAGCGCAGGAAGGAGGCACATCATCCATGAGCATGTTCCTCGGCACGCATCAGAACCGTTTCGATGCCAAGGGACGTGTTTCCATTCCTGCATCTTTCCGCGCCGCCCTGAAATCACAGGCCCAGCCGGGAGATCCACTGGTCATCCTGCGCCCGTCCCATCTCCATCCCTGCATCGAAGGCTGGACGGTCGGCGCTTTCGCGTCGCTTGCGACGCCGCTCGACGAATACGATCCCTTTTCGGAAGATCATGAAGATCTGGCCGCCAGCCTCTATGCGGACGCCTATCCGCTGGACAGCGACAAGGAAGGCCGCATCATTCTTCCCGAAAACCTGCGCACCCACGCAGCGCTGACCGACGAAGTCTCCTTCATGGGGCTTGGCCGCACATTCCAGATCTGGAACCCCGAAGCTGCGGCAGAACGGCGTCAGGCCGCCCGCAGCCGCGCCAGAACCCTCGCAACCAGCCGCCGCCCTGCCAGCGCGCCAGCCGCCGGCAACACAGCGGGAGCAGCGGAATGAACGCGATAACCCTGGTCCATTCCGGCCATGTTCCGGTCATGCTGCACGAGGTTCTCGAAGCGCTCTCCCCTCGCGCTGGCGGACGCTATCTGGACGGCACGTTCGGTGGCGGCGGCTATGCCCGCGCCATCCTGAATGCGGCCGACTGCACGCTCGATGCGATCGACCGTGACCCGGCCGCCATCGAGCGCGGAAACGCCATGGCCGTTCAGGCCAACGGACGGCTGCGGATGCATCAGGGCACGTTTGGCGACATGGAAGCCCTGGCCGGAGCAGAAGGACCGTTCGACGGCATCGTTCTGGATCTGGGCGTCTCGTCCTTCCAGATCGATCAGGCCGAGCGTGGTTTTTCGTTCCGTAATGACGGCCCGCTGGACATGCGGATGGGCTCGGATGGCCCCTCGGCGGCTGATCTGGTCAATACGTGCAAGGAAGCCGAGCTCGCGGACATCCTTTACCGCTACGGCGAGGAAAAGCTCTCCCGCCGCATTGCGCGCGCCATCGTGGCTGCCCGCGCCGAGGCCCCGATCACGACGACCGGCCAGCTCGCGCATATCATCCGCTGCTGCGTCCCCCGCGACCGCGCCAATATCGATCCGGCCACCCGCAGCTTTCAGGGGCTGCGGATTGCCGTGAACGACGAGTTGGGCGAACTGGAGCGGGCGCTGGAAGCCGCGCCGCGTCTTCTGGCTCCCGGCGGCATTTTCGTTGTCGTAACATTCCATTCCCTGGAAGATCGCCTGGCGAAACGTGCCATGGCCGTCCTTGCAGGCCGGACGGGAAATCCTTCCCGTTACGAACCGGCGCCGCTCCGTCAGGAAGCACCGGCTTTTTCCCTTCTTTATTCCCGTCCCCTCTCCGCCACGGATGAGGAATCCCGGGAAAACCCCCGCGCCCGCAGCGCCCGCCTGCGCGCACTGGTTTGCAACCCCGCCCCCAAGATGCCCGTCTCAGGAATGCCCTCATGATCCGGCCCTTCACCGTCGCCTGCGCTGTCCTCGCCGCAGGATCCGGCCTGTTTCTCTATACCAAGAAGCATGAGACCACGGTTCTGGACCAGAAGATCACCAAGATCGTGCAGGAGACGCAGCGCGTGCGTGGCCAGACCGCCATGCTGCGTACGGAATGGGCCCTGCTGAACCAGCCGGACCGCCTGAAAACCCTGGCGGCCCGCTTTGTCCCCGCCCTGCATCCGATGGAGCCGGACCAGTTCATCCGTATGGCCTCGCTCGAAGCACGCCTTCCCGCTCCGGGCTCGAAGGCGCAGCCGGCCGATCCGCGCGAAGGACTGCATGAGGTTGTGAACCGCGCTGCCGAAGCCGCTCACCTGCCCCTGCCCGCTCCGCAGGCTGTCGTACATGCTCCTGCCCCCGCCCAGCCGACGCCGGCTCCGCGTCCGGTGGCTGTCGCCATGTCGTCCCATCCCGCTGCGGCGCCGAAGCCGGCCGCCGCCCCTGCGCATGTCTCCCATGCCCGCAGCGCGGATATGCAGATCGCGTCTGCTGCGCCGCGCACGGTTTCGGCGCCGGTTCACGCCCATGCCGACAGCGCGCCCAGCGTCCGGTTGGTCAACTATCGTGAGAGCCATCCTGCTCCGCTCATGGTTGCCGCCTGGCACCCCCAGACCGTGCATGTCAGCCACAGCGCAGCCTCGACCCGTCTGGCCGAAGAGCCGCCCCGCACGCATCACACGCAACTTTCCGCTCTGGGAAATGCGAATGACGCATTGCCCGCGCCGGTGCCGTTGGCTAACTGAAAGCCTTCTCATCGTTAACCGCTCGTTCAGCATTCTCGGATAGCTTAGGGCGAGCCCTTCAACAGGACGCACCCCCGCACGATGCCCCAGGACGTGCCACCTTCTTCCGGTTCACAGCGTCCCGAGCGTCCGGATGTGCCGTCAGGGCGTTTCCGGCGGGGCGGCACGCCGCGAGGGTTCCGCAGGCTTAATCTTGACCAGATGCACGGACGCCTGCTCGGCGTCGGGATGGGATTTCTCGCGATTTATGGCGCCGTGGCGCTCAAGGCGACCGTTGCCACCGTCCTGATGCCGATGGAGCCGGAAAAGCGCCAGATCGCGCCTCAGGTTCCGGAAATCCCCAAGAGCGATCCGCGCGGGGAAATGTCAGGCGATTTCGTCCTGCCCACCGTCAAGCGCGCGACCATTACCGACCGCACGGGTCAGGCTCTGGCGCTCTCGCTGCCTGTCGCGCAGGTCTATGCCAACCCGATGGAGCTGATTGATCCGGCGGATGCCGCCGACAAGCTCCGCAAAGTGCTGCCGCAGCTCGACCGGGACGAGACAATCCGCCGCCTGTCGCTGAAAAAGCAGTTCGTCTATCTGGCGCGTGACATTTCGCCTGTTCAGGAAATCGCCATCAACAATCTGGGCATTCCGGGCATTTATTTCGAAGCAGGCGAACGCCGCCATTATCCGCTGGGCCGCACGGCCGCGCAGATCATGGGCAGCGTCGATATCGACGATCACGGCATTGCAGGCGTGGAGCGGTATTTCGACAAGCGCCTGAACTCCGACCGCACACCGCTGCGCCTGTCGCTGGACGTGCGCGTGCAGACCGTGGCGCATGACGAGCTTCAGGCTGCGAAGGATGAGTTCTCGGCGATTGGCGCAAGCGCCATCGTCATGGACGTCCGCACGGGCGAGATCCTGGCCATGGTCAGCCTGCCCGATTACGATGCCAACGATTTCGGTCACGCGCCCAACGACGCCCGCTTCAACCGGGCCGTTACCGGCATGTACGAACCGGGTTCGACCTTCAAGCTCCAGACGGCGGCCATGGGCCTGCAACTCGGGATCGTCCATCTGTGGGACCGCTTCTCGACCATTCCCATCAAGGTCGGCCGCTTCACCATCCGCGACATGAAGACCGACCATTTCGCCCCCTGGCTCTCCCTGCCCGGCGTTCTGGCCTATTCGTCCAACCCGGCAGCGGCGCATATCGCGCTTGATGTCGGCGCGACACGTCAGCAGGACTGGCTGCGGAACATGGGCTTTTTCAACCGTGTTCCGGTCGAACTGCCCGAAGCCGGACGGCCTCTCGTTCCCGCCTCGCGCAACTGGGGCATTTCCACGGTCATGACGGTCGGGTTCGGTCACGGTGTTGCCGAACCGCCGCTGGCCATCGTGCGCGGCACGGCAGCGACCGTGAACGGTGGTATCCTGCTCAAGCCGACCCTCGTGGCACGCGATACCGAGGACGACAGCAAGTCGGCACCGGATGCCGATGCGGCCCAGGTCCGGCCCGTGGCCTATCGACCGGGTACGGACACCGACGAGATCGGAGCCGAAACGCCGGTGGGCACGCGCGTCCTGTCCGAGCAGACCTCAGCGCTTTTGCGCAAACTGCTGCGCCTTGACGTCACGATGGGCAGCGGCAAGTCCGCCGAAGTGCCGGGCTATTATGTCGGCGGCAAGACCGGCACGGCAGAAAAGATCGGCGCGCATGGCGGCTATCTGAAGCACGTCAACGTCTCGGCCTTCACCAGCGTGTTCCCGATGAACAACCCGCATTACGCCGTCTATGTGATGCTCGACAGCCCGCAGGGCACGGTGGCGACGCATGGCTGGACGACGGCTGCCTGGAACGCCGCGCCGACCGTCAAGAAGATCATCTCGCGTGTCGGCCCGATCCTGAACCAGTTCCCGGATCTGGCGAACAAGGATGCGATCGACGCGTCTCTGGCCATTCCGATGAACCCGCCCGTGCCTCCCGGCTACCGCGCCCTGGGGCCCGGTAACGATCCGGGCGATCCGCGCAATCAGGCCCGCGCCTCCAAGACCCCGACCTCCCGAACACAGCACTGAACCGTTTGATGCGCCTCTCCCAGCTCTTCGCCCTTTGCGGCACGTCGCAGTCCCTGACAGACGATCCCGACATTCTGGCCGTGACCGCCGACAGCCGCCGGGCCGGCCCGGGGACGCTCTTCTTTGCCCTGCGCGGCGCGAAACAGGACGGAAGCGCCTTCATCCCGCAGGCCATATCGCAGGGGGCCGCAGCCGTGATCGTGGATCAGGAAACCGCGCGCCCGGATAGCGCAGTTCCCGTGATCGTACGGCCCGATGCCAAGCATCTGCTCGCCTGCATGGCGTCCGCGCTTGCCGGTCCGCAGCCCTCTTGCATCGCGGCGATCACGGGGACGAACGGCAAAAGCAGCACGGCCGATTTCCTGCGCCAGCTCTGGATCCTTCAGGGAAACCGGGCGGCCAGCCTTGGAACGCTGGGCCTCATTTCCGATACGGACGTGCCAGCTCCACCTAGCCTGACCACACCGGACCCCGTATCGCTGTCCCAGACCCTGGCCGCGCTGGCCCGCAACGGCGTGGAGCATGTCGCCCTCGAAGCCTCGTCGCACGGACTGGAGCAGCATCGGCTGGACGGCGTCACACTGACGGCAGCCGGCTTCTCCAATCTGACGCGCGACCATCTCGATTATCATCTGACGCTGGAAGCCTATCGCGCCGCAAAACTGCGCCTGTTTGACGAGGTGCTTCCCACGGGGGGCATCGCGGCAGTCAATGCGGACATGGACAGCGAGACCTTCTCCGCCCTTCAGGACATTGCAGCCCGTCGGAGCCTCAAACTCCGCAGCGTCGGGCGCAATGGCACCACGCTGCGACTGATCGAGGCCCGTCCCACGCCGTCAGGGCAGATCCTGCGTCTGGCCCTGCATGGCGAGGAACTGCCCGAAATCTCCCTTTCGCTGCCCGGGCGCTTTCAGGCCGACAACGTGATGCTGGCGGCTGCCATGTGCTGGCAAGATGATGCCGACACCCGGCAGGTTGTGGCCCTTCTGCCGCGCCTGACGGGTGTACACGGCCGGTGCGAGCGGGCTGTTGCGTTGCCCAACGGTGCTGCCGCCTATGTCGATTATGCCCACACCCCCGATGCGCTCGACTGCGTCCTATCCAGCCTGCGACCGCATACAACAGGGCGTCTGGTCGTGGTCTTCGGCGCGGGTGGCGACCGTGACCGCGGCAAGCGCCCGCTCATGGGAGCAGTCGCTGCGCGAATGGCAGATCTGGCGATCGTGACGGACGATAATCCCCGCACGGAAGAGCCCTCTTCCATCCGCTCCGAAATCCTGGCGGCCTGTCCAGACGCGCTCGAAATCGCGGATCGTCGTAGCGCCATCGCAGCGGGACTTGAGGCTCTGCAGCCCGGCGATATCCTTGTCGTGGCCGGCAAGGGACATGAGCAGGGTCAGATCGTTGGCACGGAAATTCTTCCCTTCGATGACCGTCTCGTCATTCGTGAACTGGCAGGTGTGGCATGAGCGTTCTGTGGAACAGTGCGGACCTTCGGGCCGCGACAGGCGGAACACTGAATGCTGACGTCCAGGTCACAGGCATCTCAATCGACACCCGGACACTGACGCCGGGCGATCTGTTCATCGCCCTGCGAGGCGAGACGAGCGACGGTCACGCCCATGTGCAGCAGGCTCTGGACAAGGGTGCCTCCTGCGCGCTTGTGCATGACACGGCTGGTCTGGACGATCCGCGCCTTCTGATCGTCCCCGACACCATGACTGCCCTTGTAGATCTGGGCCGTAATGCGCGCGCGCGTTTTCGCGGAAAAGTCGTCGCCATCACCGGAAGTGTCGGCAAGACGACGACCAAGGACATGCTGAAAGTCGCGCTGTCCGCCATCGGCCCGACGCACGCTGCGGTCGCCTCCTACAACAATCACTGGGGCGTGCCCCTGACGCTGGCCCGACTGCCGCAGGACGCCCGGTTCTGCATCAGCGAAATCGGCATGAACCATATCGGGGAAATTGCTCCCCTCGCTGCTCAGGTCCGACCCGATGTTGCGATCATCACCACGATCGGCACAGCACATCTCGGGCATATGGGCAGCATCGAGGCGATTGCGCAGGAAAAATCCGACCTGTTCAGCGCTCTTTCGGACAAGGGAATTGCCATCGTCCCCGACGACGCAGCCGGTCAGGAGCATTTCCAGACAGCCCTACCCGCAGGATGTGCCCTGTGGCGTTCGGGCTTCTCCGAGACGGCACAGCTCCGGATCGAAAATCTGCACTGCTCGGCAGAAGGCAGCCATTTTTCGCTACATCTGCCATCTGGCATTCAGAACGTGACGCTGACGGCGCCGGGAGAGCATCTCGCCCGCAATGCCGCTCTGGCCCTCGGCGCGGTTGCGGCTCTTGGCGAAGACGTCGCTGTTGCAGCCACCGCACTCCAGAACTTCGTGCCGGGTGCAGGACGCGGACAGATGCGCACGATCCTGAACGACGTGCGCCTTCTGGACGAAAGCTATAATGCGTCCACGCCCAGCGTCCGCGCGGCACTGGCAACCCTCGCGCTGCTTCCGGCCCAGCGGCACATCGCGGCCCTCGGGGACATCCGCGAACTCGGCACCTTCGCCGATGCCGAACACCGTTCGCTCGCAGACGCCGTTCAGAACGCCAAAGCCATTGCCTTCTGCTGCGGCCCCCATATGCGCGCACTCTATGATGCGCTTCCCTCCGAGCTTCAGGGCGGATACGCCGCTGACGCCGCGTCTCTGGCGCCTCTTCTGCTCAAAGCCCTTCGCCCCGGTGATCTCCTGCTCGTGAAAGGCAGCTTCGGCAGCCGGATGCGTGACGTGATCTCAGTCCTCGACAACGCTTCCAGCCCGGTTTCTGCCTGATGCTTTTCAATCTCATCGCCGCCCATGACACGTCCCATGGCGGGTTCTTCAACCTGTTCCATTACCTGACCTTCCGTTCGGGCTGCGCCTGCCTGACGGCGCTGGTCATCTCGCTGGCACTGGGCAACCCCTTCATCGCGCAGCTCAAACGCATCCAGCGCGAAGGCCAGCCAATCCGCACCGTCGGGCCCGAGCGGCATATTCTGGAAAAGGCTGGCACGCCCACGATGGGCGGCATGCTGATCCTGATTGCGCTGTTCTCGGCCACGCTGCTCTGGGCCGATCTGACGAACGGGTTTGTCTGGGCCGTCATGCTGACCACGGCAGCCTTCGGGGCGGTTGGCTTTGCCGATGACTACCTGAAGCTCTCTAAGCGCAACACGACTGGCGTCTCCAAGCGTACCCGGCTTGGCTGCGAGTTTCTGGCGTCGCTGATCGCTGGCATCTGGCTCCAGTCCCTGACGCCGCCGGAACTTCGCAACATGGTCGCCTTTCCGTTCGTCAAGGATGTGCTCCTTCCGCTGGGCTATGCCTTCCCGATCTTTGCGATGATCACCATCACGGGCTTCGGCAACGCCGTGAACTTCACGGATGGGCTGGACGGTCTGGCTATCGTCCCGGTCGTGATCGCCGCATTGGTCTTCGCCCTGATTTCCTATCTGGTCGGCAATCACGTCTTCGCCGACTACCTGCAGCTTCATCCCGTTCCGGGTACGGGCGAACTCGCAGTGTTCTGCGCGGCCCTGATCGGCGCAGGCCTCGGATTCCTGTGGTTCAACGCTCCGCCAGCCGCCGTCTTCATGGGCGATACCGGCTCCCTGTCCCTCGGCGGGGCTCTCGGAGCCGTGGCCGTCGCCACCAAGCATGAACTCGTCCTGTGCATCGTGGGCGGCGTTTTCGTTGCCGAAACCCTGTCGGTCGTGATCCAGATCTTCTGGTTCAAGCGGACGGGCCGGCGCGTGTTCCTGATGGCACCGCTGCACCACCACTTTGAGAAAAAGGGATGGCAGGAGCCGAAAATCGTGATCCGGTTCTGGATCGTCTCCATCGTGCTGGGCCTGTGCGGTCTGGCGACGCTGAAACTGCGATGAGCGGCTTTCCGTCCGACCTCCTCGCAGGCGAGCGTTATGCCGTCTGCGGTCTGGGGCGCAATGGCACAGCCGTTGTGCAGGCGCTGCTCGGGATGGGCGCAGAGGTTCAGGCCTGGGATGACCGCAATGCCGATCTTCCCGCGCAGCCGAACCTGACGGTTGCTCCTCTGACCGACCTGTCCGGCATGACAGCCCTGATTTTGTCCCCCGGCATTCCTCATCTGCTCCCCAAGGCCCATCCCGTCGCGGACCTCGCCCGGGCACAGGGGATCCAGATCCTGTCCGATGCCGAGATCCTGTATCGCGCCGTCCGTAAGTCTGGCTCAAAAGCCGCGTTCATCGCCGTCACCGGAACGAACGGAAAATCGACGACGACGGCGCTGATCGCCCATCTTTTTACGACAGCCGGACGTCCCTGCGCGGCGGGTGGCAATCTGGGTACGGCATCGCTGGCATTGCCGCTCCTGCCCGATGACGGCGTCTACGTCATCGAAATGTCGTCCTACATGCTCGAACGGCTGGATCGCTTCCACGCGAACGCCGCCTGCCTGCTGAACCTGACCCCCGACCATCTGGACCGGCATGGCGACATGGCGGGCTATGCCGCCGCCAAAGCGCATGTCTTCGATAATATGGGCCCGGACGATCTGGCCGTGATCGGTATGGATGATGACTGGTGCCGCGCCATCGCCTCACAGGTCGCATCACGCGGCGTACAGGTCGTTGAACTGGACGCAGACGCCCTGCCACCTTACGACGGCCCGGCCCTTCCCGGACGGCATAATGCCCAGAATGTCGGCGCGGCCCTGACCATCGCGAGCCATCTCGGCCTTGATGAGGCGGCAATCCGGACCGGCCTGAAATCATTCCCAGGCCTGGAGCATCGCCTGCAGAAAGTCGCGGAATGCGATGGCGTCTCTTTCATCAACGACAGCAAGGCCACGAACGCCGAAGCCGTCTCAAAGGCTCTCGCCGCCTATGACAAAGTCATGTGGATTGCGGGCGGTGTTGCAAAAGCCGGCGGTATCGAAAGCCTCGCGCCCTTTTTCCGTCACATCGCACAGGCTTTTCTGATCGGACAGGACGCGGATGTCCTGGCCGCGACGCTGGAAACGCATGGCGTACCCTTCCAGCAGTGCGGAACGCTGGAAAAGGCTGTTCCGGCAGCCTTCAAAGCCGCTCTCGACGAAAACATTCCTGTCGTCCTGCTTTCACCCGCCTGTGCAAGTTTCGATCAATTTCGCAGTTTCGAGGATCGAGGTTCACACTTCCTTCAGATTTGCGATAATATCGTAAAATCAGGCCATTCGGGCACCAACCCCACGCAGAAACAGGAGGATTGACACCATGTCGGGACTGTCCCGTGTCGATACTTCTGCGGTTGCCCGCTGGTGGCGGAACCTGGACCGTGTGACGCTGGCCTGCGTCGGTCTGCTGATCGGCCTGGGCTATGTCCTGATGCTGGCGGCCAGTCCTGCCGTGGCATCCCGTATCGGCGCTTCGCGCAATATGTTCATTCTCAAGCAGGTGATCTTTCTGGCGCTGGCCGGAGCGATCGTGCTTGGGACGTCCTACCTGTCCCGGCAGGCCATCAAGAAACTCGCGATTATCGGCGGCATCATAGCGCTCGGCGCCACCGCCATGACGCTGGTGCACGGCATGGAAATCAAGGGCGCGCGCCGCTGGATTGCGCTGCCGATGATGTCGGTCCAGCCCTCGGAGTTCCTCAAGCCCTGCTTTGCGGTCGTGACCGGCTGGCTGCTCTCGGCGCGCCGTTCCGTCGTGATGTGGGGCAATATCGCCTTCCCCGGCATGCTGATTGCCTTCCTGTGCTTCGGGGTCATTCTGATCCTGCTGAAATCCCAGCCCGATATCGGAATGCTGTCCGTCATCACGATGGTCTTCATGACCCAGCTGTTCGTGGACGGCCTCAAGCTCTACTGGGTTGGGCTGTGCGTGGCTGGCATGGCGGGGGCCTTTGCGGTCGCCTATATCGTCTTTCCGCACGTGCAGTCCCGCGTGCAGCGCTTCCTGCATCCTGATGTCGGTGACCACTACCAGATTGACACCGCATTGCGGGCGTTCGGAAATGGCGGCCTGCTGGGCCGCGGGCCTGGCGAAGGCCGCGTGAAGGATCTGCTGCCCGACGCCCATGCCGACTTCGTCTTTGCGGTCGCGGGTGAAGAATACGGTCTGATCCTGTGCATCGGGATCATCCTGCTGTTCGGGATCATCGTCCTGCGTACCCTGCTCAAGCTGATGCATGAGGACGACCCGTTCGTCATCGTGTCCGCTGCCGGACTGGTGACGGGATTTGGACTTCAGGCCTTCGTCAACATGGGTTCGACATTGCATCTGATCCCGACAAAGGGCATGACCCTGCCCTTCATTTCCTATGGCGGCAGTTCGGCAATGTCGGTGGCCCTGACCATGGGTATGGTTCTGGCGCTGACACGTCATCACGTCGGCCAGAGCCGGATTGGTCAGAGAACCTCTGCGCCTTACGGCCAGGGACCACTGTTTGAGAGGAACGCGCCGTGAACCGCCCCATCGTTATCGCCGCCGGTGGCACGGGCGGACATTTCTTCCCGGCCGAAGCCGTCGCAACCGTACTTGCGGAACGGGGTCACGACCTTGTCCTGATGACGGACGCCCGGCACGGACGACGCGAAACCGGCCTGTTCAAGGACCGTCCGCAATACGTGCTGGACGGCGCAGGTGTTGCTGGCAAGGGTCTTAGCGGGAAAGTCCATGGTGTGCTGGCCCTGCTGCGCGGCATGATGGAAGCCCGCCGTATTCTCGCTTCGCTTGATGCCGCGGCGGTCGTGGGTTTCGGTGGCTATCCGTCTATCCCGCCTCTGACTGCGTCACGCCTTCTGCCTTCCGCAAAGCGTCCGCAGATGGTCATTCACGAAGGCAATGCCGTGCTCGGACAGGCCAATGCCTTCCTGTCCCGCTTTTCTCCGCTGATCGCCACGTCCTACGCGAAGGTCGCCCGTCTTCCTGAAAATGCCCGGACAACCCTGACCGGCATGCCCGTCCGTGAAGGCATCGAGGCCCTGTTCGGTCATGTCTATGCCCCGCCCGAAGACAGGATCAATCTTCTGGTCTGGGGTGGCTCCCTGGGCGCACGCGTGTTCTCCGAAATCGTGCCACAGGCGCTGGCTGCCCTTTCCGAAGACTTCCGCAAACGCCTGAAAGTCACGCAGCAGATCAAGGCCGATGATCTGGAGCGCGTCCGCGCCATTTACGAAAATGCGGGGATCGAAGTCGAGGCTGCCCCCTTCTTCACGAATGTTCCGGCCTGTCTGAAAAACGCCCATCTCGTGATCGGACGCGCAGGCGGCTCTTCGGTTGCGGAACTGGCCATGGCCGGTTTGCCATCCATTCTGGTGCCGCTGCCCATCGCGGCATCCGATGAACAGGGTGCGAATGGTCAGGCGCTCGTGGATGCCGGTGCAGCCTGGATGATCCGACAGCCCGATTTCACGGCCGCAGCCCTGACGGCTCTGCTGACAGACCTGTTTTCCCATCCAGAAAAGCTCGAAAACGCAGCAAAAGCCGCTCATCTGTGCGCGCGCCCTCATGCTGCCGCAAAAGTCGCTGATCTGATTGAATCCGCCCTGCGGTCCTGATCCCTGTTTTTATCGTTCCTGCCCAAGAGTACCTGCCCCATGCGCGCCCTGCCCCTGAACATCGGAACCATTCACTTCGTCGGTATCGGCGGCATCGGCATGTCCGGCATCGCCGAAGTCCTGCACATGCTGGGCTACAAGGTGCAGGGTTCCGATATTGCCGAAGGTGCCAATGTGCAGCGCCTGCGCCAGGCCGGGATTGTCGTGCATATCGGCCATGACGCCGCCAATCTGGGCGACGCACAGGTTGTCGTGACCTCGACGGCCGTGAAAAAGGACAATCCGGAAGTCGTGGCCGCGCGTGCCAAGCTCATCCCGGTCGTGCGGCGTGCGGAAATGCTGGCCGAACTGATGCGCCTGCGCTGGTCCGTCGCCATCGGCGGCACACATGGCAAGACGACGACCACCAGCCTCGTGGCCTGCGTGCTCGAACATGCCCGTCTGGACCCGACCGTCATCAATGGCGGCATCATCGAGGCTTACGGCACCAACACTCGTATGGGTTCGGGCGACTGGATGGTCGTCGAGGCCGATGAAAGCGACGGGTCCTTCCTGCGCCTGCCCGCCGTGATCGCCGTCGTGACCAATATGGATCCGGAACATCTGGATCACTGGGGCACTGAAGAGGCCATGCAGGCCGGCTACGACCAGTTTGTTTCGAACATTCCGTTCTACGGCTTTGCCGTCCTGTGCGTGGATCACCCGCAGGTGCAGCAGATGATCCCGCGCCTGTCCGATCATCGTGTCATCACCTACGGCTTCAGCCCGCAGGCCGATATCCGCGCCGAGAAGGTCGTCATGGACAAACGCGGCGCGACATTCGAGGTCGTGGTCACCAACCGCCAGCGCAACCGCTCGCGCCGCGCCGGTCCGTTCCGCCTGCCGATGCTCGGACACCACAACGTCCTGAACTCGCTCGCCGCCATCGCCGTCGCGCTTGAAATGGAAATCAGCGATTCCGTAATCGCGTCCGCCCTGACGACCTTCAAGGGCGTCAAGCGCCGCTTCACGCGCACGGGCGAGTATAACGGCATCTCCATCGTCGATGATTACGGCCATCACCCGGTTGAAATCGCCGCCGTGCTCAAAGCCGCCCGTCAGGCCGGTGCGCGCAACGTCATCGCCGTCATGCAGCCGCACCGCTATTCGCGCCTGAAGGTCCTGTTCAACGAGTTCTGCACCTGCATGAACGACGCCGATACGGTCATCGTGGCCGATGTCTATGCCGCGGGCGAAACGCCGATCGAGGGTGCAGGCCGCGATGCGCTCGTTGAAGGCCTGCGTGACCGCGGCCACCGCTCCGTCGTGCCGCTCCCCGATCCGGCCCATCTGGCGGAAATGATCAACGCCATCGCCAAGCCGGGCGATTACGTCGTCTGCCTTGGCGCCGGCACCATCACCCAGTGGGCGCAGGCCCTTCCCGCCCAGCTCGAAGCCCTGAACCGCCAGCCCGCAACCGAAGGCGCGGCATGACGGGTAGCAGCGACTTTCCTGTCAAAGGCCTGCGCGGCAGACTGACCCCGAACGCCCCGCTCGGCCCCCGCGCCTGGTTCCGCGTGGGCGGTCCGGCGGACTGGCTGTTCGTTCCCGAAGACCAGGACGATCTGGCCCTTTTCCTGCGCGAAAAGCCGGCCACCATGCCGGTTACGGTTCTGGGCGCGTGCTCGAACGTCATCATCCGCGACGGTGGCATTGCCGGCACGGTTATCCGTCTGGCGCGCGGCTTTGCGGACATCACCGTTCAGGGCAACAGCATGATCGTGGGCGCAGCCGCGCTCGACATCACCGTGGCTGAACATGCCGCCGCTGCCGGTCTGGCAGGGCTGGAGTTCCTGGCTGGCATTCCGGGATCGATCGGCGGTGCTGTCCGCATGAACGCGGGCGCCTACGGATCAGATATCAACGCCGTTTTCGAATGGGCAGACATCCTGACAGCCGAAGGCGAACTCCGTCGTCTGTCCCATGACGAGCTCGGCTTTGCCTATCGTCATTCGGAGCTTCCCGAAGGCAGTGTGGTCATCCGCGCCAGCCTGCGCGGCACACCGGACAACGCAGATGCCATCCGCAGCCGCATCGCGGATATCCGGGCCTCGCGCGAGGCCTCGCAGCCCGTGCGGGCACGAACCGGCGGCTCCACCTTCCGCAACCCCGACGGCCACAAGGCCTGGCAGCTCATTGACGAAGCCGGGTGCCGTGGTCTTCAGATCGGGGATGCGCAGGTCAGCGAAAAGCACTGCAACTTCCTGCTCAATCTGGGACAGGCCAGCAGCGCGGATCTGGAAACGCTGGGCGAAACCGTGCGCGAAAAAGTGCTGGCCCAGAGCGGCGTGGACCTGCATTGGGAAATCAAACGTATCGGGCGCAAATCCGAAGGAGAACAGACGGTATGAAGGTCGCAGTCCTGTTGGGGGGAACATCCAGTGAGCGGCCTGTCAGTCTCGTCAGTGGCGAGGCCGCAATCGAGGCCCTGCGCGAAAAGGGACACGACGTCACCCCGATCGATGTCGGACCGGATATCGCAACGACCATCGCCAGCCTGAAAGCCGCCGCACCGGACGTCGTTTTCAACGCCCTGCACGGCCCCCGTGGCGAAGACGGTGCCATTCAGGGCGTTCTGGAATGGCTTGGCCTGCCCTACACCCATTCCGGCATCCGCGCCTCGGCCGTGGCAATGGACAAAGGCGCAACCCGCATCCTTCTGGCCGCCGCCGGTCTGCCCGTGGCGCAAGGACGTGTCGTGACGGTTGAAGAGCTGGCCGAAGCCGATCCGCTCCCCGCACCCTATGTCATCAAGCCGGTCGCAGAAGGTTCCTCCGTCGGTGTCGAGATCGTGCGGACGGGAGACAACCGTCGCGCCGAAATCGCGCGGACTTGGCGTTTCGGGAAAGAGGCATTGGTCGAGAGCTTCATTCCCGGTCGCGAGCTGACCGCAGGCGTTATGGGCGACCGGGCTCTGGCCGTTACGGACATCCTGCCCAGCGAAACGGCTGCGTTTTATGATTTCGAGGCCAAATACAAGGCTGGCGGCTCACGGCACGTGGTCCCTGCGGAGCTTCCGCAGGCGGTGACAGACCGTGCGCTTGATTACGCCCTGCGCGCCCATCAGACACTGGGCTGTCAGGGGGCCAGCCGCACGGATTTCCGCTACGATGAGGGCACCGACACGCTGGTCATCCTCGAGGTCAACACACAGCCCGGCATGACACCGACATCCCTGCTGCCGGAACAGGCCGCCTATTGCGGGATTTCCTATCCGGAACTGTGTGACTGGATGGTCCGGGAGGCACTGGCGCGCTGATGCGGGAGGATCCGTCCTTTCAGAGAGACGATTTTGTCCGGGAACGCTATTCCGGGGGCCTCCCGCCTCAGGAAGATCGTCCGTCACGGGCAAAGCTGTTCTGGCGCCGGCAACGGCGGCTGGTCCGGCCTGCGATCGTGTTTCTGGTTGTGATGGGAATTGCCGGGGCGGCCGGGCGCCTTCTGTATGATGCAGCCTCCGAAGAGCGCTTCGCCCCGCTGCGGGCACGGCTGGTCGAAATGGAGCCACTGCCCATCCGTCACATCGTCATCAACGGTCGCGGCATGACCAGCGAAGCCTCCATCCAGGAAGCGCTGGGCACATCTGTCGGACGTCCGATCTTTGGATTTTCCGTTGAAGCAGCCCGTCAGCGGCTGGATGAACTGCCGTTCATCGACCATGCAACGGTCGAACGGCACATGCCCGATACCGTCATCATCACGCTTGTGGAGCGCACGCCGATCGCCGTCTGGCAGGATCGCGGGCATTTCATGCTCATCAACCGGGCGGGAGAGGAAGTCTCCGATCAGGGCCTAACCGGGAAAAATGCACAGGCTTTTCTGCAACTGCCCCTCGTGGTGGGTGAAAGTGCCAATACGGCAGCCGCCAGTGTGATCGACGCCCTGAACAAGGAGCCGCTGGTCAAAAACCAGGTCACGGCCCTGATCCGGGTGGGCAACCGACGCTGGAATGCCACGCTCAAGGACGGCACGACCGTGATGCTGCCTGAGGGCGAGGAAGCTGCGGCATTCACCCGTCTGGCCCGCTATCAGCAGAGCATGCGTCTGCTGGAGCGGCCGGTCCAGTCGATCGATCTGCGCCTTCCGGACCGGATGGTCGTCCACCAGCCGCCTCAGGCAGCTCCGCCACCGGATGGCGCAAAGCCTGACCCATCCTCACCGACACCACCAGCAGACAGCACGAAGCAGCCATGAACGACCACAACTCCATGTCAGATCTTCCGGCATTCCGGCGCCGGGGCGGTCTCAGGGGCCGGTCCCTCATTCCCGTCGGCGGCGAACGTGACGTCAGCGTCAACCGCGTCCCGCGTGACATCCTGCCGCTTCCCCCCGAGGATACCCAGCGGAACGTCAGCTGGCGTCCGGGCATTTTCGGTGCGCTGGACATCGGCACGACGAAAATGACCTGCCTGATCGGCAAGGGCGAACCGGATGGATCCATTCAGGTTCTGGGCCATGGATGGCGCCGTTCCCACGGCATCCGTTCGGGGTCCATCGTTGATATCCGCGAGGCCGAAGCTGCAATCCGTGCCACCGTCGGACAGGCTGAGGAAGCTGCCGAGCGGCGCATGGACTCGCTCGTCGTCAACCTGTCCTGCGGGCGCCCGCTGAGCCGTCTGGTAGACGCGCAGATCCCCATCGGCGGCCGCGAAGTCACCGCCGGTGACGTGCAGCGCCTGATCGCCGAAGGACAGGCCCGCGCCTGGATGGAAGGCCGCGAAGTCATCCATACGCTTCCCATCGGATATGTCGTGGATTCCATTCCGGGAATTGCAGATCCGATTGGCCATCAGTGCGAAGAACTGGCCACCCGGATGCATGTCGTGGACATGAATTCCAGCGCATTGCGCACTCTGGATGCCGTCCTGCAGCACGCCGAACTGAAGCTGGACGGGCTGGTCGCGAGTCCCTTTGCCTCCGGCGTCTCAGTCCTGGCCGCCGAAGAGCGCGAACTGGGTGTGACCGTCGTGGAAATGGGTGGCGGCACGACGTCCCTGGCCGTTTTCTGTGAAGGCAAGCTACTCCACACCGCCCAGATCCGCGTCGGCGGCCTGCATGTCACGCGCGACATTGCCGGCGTGCTCTCGACGTCTCTGGAGACGGCTGAACGTCTCAAGACGATGTATGGCGCCGCCCAGATGGGCTCGGACGACCAGCGGGAAATCCTCTCTGTGCCGCTGATCGGCGAGAACAGCGACCGGCTGGTCCGCCTTCAGCGCTCCAAGGTCATTTCCGTCATCCAGCCCCGGATCGAGGAAACGCTCGAACTCGTGCGGCAGTCGCTCGATAATGCGGGACTGGGGCGCCTGGCCAATGGTCGGGTTGTGCTGACCGGTGGTGCATCGCTTCTTGAGGGAATCGTGCCCGTCGCAACGCGTATTCTTGGCCGGCCTGTCCGGATGGGAAAACCCCAGAACATTTACGGCCTGCCCGAGACAGCCGCGGCTTCGGCAGGATTTTCAACCGCTGCGGGGCTTCTGGCCTGGGCAGCGGGTGCGGATCGGGATTTCGGAGATATTTCCGTTCCTGAACCCAAACCTCGCGGACTTGTTAAACGTCTCGTAGGCTTCATACGCAACAATGTGTAGTCTACTACAGATCACAACGCCCACACCTGTCGCTTTCATGAAGTTCCGGACCAGATCATGACGCTGAACCTTACTCCTACTCCCAATTCCCACGTTGAGCTGGCGCCACGGATTACCGTGATCGGCGTTGGCGGCGGCGGCACGAATGCCGTCGACAACATGATCGCGTCTGAACTCAAGGGCGTGGAATTCGTCGTTGCCAACACCGACGCCCAGCAGCTTGCCCACTCCAAGGCCGAACGCCGCGTCCAACTTGGCCCGCATCTGACGCGCGGTCTGGGTGCAGGTGCAAAGCCGGAAATCGGTCGCGAAGCCGCCGAAGAAGCCGCACAGGAAATCGACCGTCAGCTCGAAGGCGCGAATCTGGTCTTCATCACGGCCGGCATGGGCGGCGGTACGGGCACGGGTGCGGCTCCGGTCATCGCGCGCATGGCGCGTGAGCGCGGCGTCCTGACGGTCGGCGTTGTTTCCAAGCCCTTCAATTTTGAAGGCCGCCGTCGCACGACTGCCGCAGAAAACGGCATTGCCGAGCTGCAGAAGCATGTCGATACGCTGATCGTCATCCCGAACCAGAACCTGTTCAATTCGGCAACGCAGAACACGACCTTCCGCGAAGCCTTCCGGATGGCCGACAATGTCCTGAACATGGGCGTTCGCGGCATTACGGACCTCATGGTCTCCCCGGGCCTCATCAATCTCGATTTCGCGGACGTCAAGGCCGTGATGGAAGAGATGGGCAAAGCCATGATGGGGACAGGCGAAGCCTCCAGCGAGGAAGATGCGGAAGACCGGGCCGTGCTCGCAGCCGAGCGCGCGATTTCCAACCCGCTACTGGAAGACGCGTCAATGGCAGGTGCGCGTGGCCTGCTCATCAACATCACCGGCGGCGAAGACTTGACGCTGTACGAAGTCAACGCTGCTGCGGACCGCATCCGTGAGGAAGTGGCCGACGACGCCAACATCATCTTCGGCGCGCTGATCGACGAAAAGCTGAACGGTCGTGTTCGCGTGTCCGTCGTGGCAACCGGCATCGACACACAGCCGCGTCAGGATCCTTCGGCTCCGAGCGCGGAAACCCGTCAGGCCGCTGCGCCGCAGACGAACGCCGGAACGGCAGCTCCGCGCGAAAGCGCCGGGACCCGCGCTGCAGCATCCTCGTTCCAGCCGGGTTCGACCTATGCCGGGGGCCCGCCGCGCCCGAATTTCGCGATTGATCCCCAGCAGCAGCCGGCTCAGAATACAGCCCCACAGCCGCAGCAGGAAGCTCCGGCGACCCAGCCTGCGGCCACTGAAACCCAGACGCCCCGTCAGGAAAACACCCACCAGCCTTCCCCCCGGGCCGGTCTGTTCTCCGATCCGTCCCGCCATGCCCCGCCGCTGCAGCCCGAAGCGCCGCGGAGCCTGTTCGGCATGGTCACGGGCGCCTTCCGCAGCCGTCCGCCCCAGCCGCAGCAGCCCCCGCAGACCACCCAGCGGACGGAGCCCAGCACCCGCGACGGATACCCCCAGCAGGCACCGCAGCAGCAGGAACAGCCGTCCGGCAATGCTGACGATTCCAACCTGGATATTCCGACCTACCTGCGCCGCTGATCGTCTTTCCCCCTCATGCACACCATGAGGGGGAAATATCCGGCAACAATCGTTGACTGGAACTGACGCCCGGTATCTGTTTTCTAGTCCTCGGAATCAGATTTTTCGGAGGCTTTATGCAGGTTACGCCAACGCATGGCGGCAGCACGGCGAAAGGCGTTGAGGCAGCACAGCCGGAGACGGTCTCTGCCCTCGATGGAACGCCTTCCCGCCCGGAGCGCGACAGCTCGAAAAACCTGCAGACAACCCTTGCCAACCCCATTCACTGTCAGGGCATCGCCCTGCACAGTGGCGTAACCGTTGATCTGGTTCTCTCCCCCGCCCCCGCGGATACCGGCGTCAGGTTCCAGCGTTCGGACATCGAGGGCTCCCCCTCCTTTCCCGCGCTCTACGACCATATCGTGGACACCCGTCTTTCAACGGTTGTCGGCTGCCCCACCGATCCCTCCCTGCGTGTTGCTACGATCGAGCATCTCATGGCGGCCCTCAACGCCTGCGAGATCGACAATATCCTCGTGGCGGTCAGTGACCCCGAACTGCCCGTTCTCGATGGTGCGTCGGATGCCTTTGCCTTCCTGATCCGCTGCGCCGGCCGCAAAACGCTGGACAAGTCCCGTCAGGTCATCGAGATCCTGCGCAATGTCCGGGTCGAAGGCGAGAACGGCGCCTTTGCTGAACTGCGCCCTGCTCAGCGCGGACTCTCCCTTGCCATTTCACTGAGCTTCCCGGCTCAGGCCATTGGAAACCAGCGCTACGCCATCCAGCTTGATGAACGTCGCTTCATGGAAGAACTCGCGTTCTGCCGCACCTTCGTCAACCGCAAGGACATCGAGTATCTGCAGAGTATCGGACTGGCGCGCGGTGGTTCCCTGGAAACGGCGGTCGTCGTGGATGGAGAAAATATCCTCAATCCGGCAGGCCTGAAAATCGAGCGCGAGTTCGCCCGCCACAAACTACTTGATGCAATTGGCGATCTCTATTGCGCTGGCCACCGGATGCAGGCCGGATTTATTGGTCACAAATCCGGTCATGCGCTCAATAACAGGCTTCTGCGGGCGGTTTTTTCCGATGCCGCCAACTGGCGTTTCGTCCCAACGGGCTCATCGCGAGCCGTTCCCAAGGCCCTGCGCGCGCGCGTTGCTGCCTGAGACACATGGCAGGTCTTTCGTCAGCGCATTCCCGTGATATAAGACGAGCTTCCACGGGAAGAGCAGGTATGACAAGCAGCACTCAGCGTCATTTTGAAGCATCGGTCATGAATGGTGGTTTCATTCTGAGAGCTGCGGCTGTCAGCGGGTTTCTGCTGCTTTCCGGCTGTTCGCTGTTCTCGCACCAGCATGAAAAGCCCGCGATTCCCAAAACCGCCGATGCCGAGACCCTGTACAATTACGGGATCGATGCCCTGCACACGGGCCATTACGAACTAGCCGGCGGTGAATTCGAGCTGCTGCAGCAGAACTACCCCTATTCCGGCTTCACGGGTAACGCCGAGCTGATGGAAGGGTATGCCTACTACCTTCAGGGCGAATACGCGCTTTCGGTCCAGCAGCTCGAACGCTATCTGCAGCTGCATCCAACCAGCCCGGACGCGGCCTATGCCTTCTATCTGCGCGCGCTCTGCTATTACGAGCAGATCGCAAACGTCGAGCGTGACCAGCAGGGCACCGTTGAAGCCTTGGATGCGCTGGAAGAGGTCATCACCCGCTTCCCGCAGACATCCTACGCCCGTGACGCCCAGCTGAAGATCGATCTTTGCCGCGACCATCTGGCGGGCAAGGAAATGCTGGTCGGCCGCTGGTACCAGCAGCAGCGCAACTATGAAGCCGCCATGACCCGCTACCAGCGCGTCGTGCAGGACTACCAGACGACCAACCACGTCGCTGAAGCGCTCGAGCGTCTCGTGGAGGTCTATCTGGCTCTTGGCCTGAAGGATCAGGCGCACCAGACCGCCGCCGTTCTGGGCTATAACTATCCCGACAGCCAGTGGTATCGTTATGCCTATAATGATCTTCGGGAAAACCACCTGCTCAAGAGCGACCTCAAAAAGCCGGTCATTCACCCGGAGCAGCAGGCTCACCGTGGCTTCTTCTCCCGCGTCTGGCACAGCGTCTTCTGATATCGTCTCTTTGAAACGGGACGACATGCTCCCAACATTGCTGTCATGCTGACACATCTCTCGATCCGCGACGTCGTTCTGATCGAAAAGCTCGATCTTGGTCTCGCCCCCGGTCTGACGGTCCTGACCGGCGAGACCGGAGCCGGCAAGTCCATCCTGCTCGACAGTCTGGGACTGGCCCTCGGGGAGCGTGCCAGTGGTGGTCTCGTCCGCTCGGGAGCGTCTCAGGCCAGCGTGTCGGCCATTTTCGAAATCGCCAGCGACCATCCCGTCTTTGCCCTGCTCGACGAGCACGGCATCGTGCGCGAAGACCCGACGGACCCGGTGGTCCTGCGCCGTATCGTCACGCCGGATGCCCGCTCCCGCGCCTATATCTGCGATCAGCCGGTCGGCGTCGGCCTGCTGCGCCGTGTGGGTGCCCACCTCGTGGAAATCCAGGGCCAACACGAACAGATGGGCCTGGCCGATCAGAGTACCCATCTCGATCTGCTGGATGCCTTCGGGATTGCTCCCTCCCTGCGGGAAAAAACGGCTCAAACCTTCCGCCAGTGGGCCGCGGCCCGCAGCGCCCTGAAAGCGGCGCGGAACGACATGGAAGCCGCAGCCCGCGAGGAAGAATGGCTGCGTCAGACAGTCGATGATCTGGAGCGTCTGGCCCCTCAGGAAGGCGAAGAGGATGCTCTCGCGGCAACACGCGTCAGCCTTCAGCGCGATGAGCGTCGCGGCGAAGCCGTTGCCGCCGCACTCTCGGAACTGACCCCGCGTGACCGCCGCTCTTCCGCCCCTGCTGCTGCCCTGCGCTCGGCCAGCCGCGCCCTTGCCCGACTTCTGCCCGCCCCTACGGAGACGGAAACGCTTTCCGACAGCCATCAGACACAGGCCCAGGACGCGCTCGACGCCCTTGGAAAAGCAGAAGAAGCACTGGCCGAAGCTGAAATGCTGCTGAGCCGTCTGGCTGCCGATACGGAAGGCGATCCCCGCCTGCTGGAGGAGACGGAAGAGCGGCTTTTCGCCCTCCGTGCCGAGGCCCGCAAACACAATGTCTCCGTTGCCGAACTTCCTGGTTTTCTTGCCGAGCTGAAAAGACGGCTCGCGGCCCTCGATTCCGGCAATGCTGAACTGGCGCGTCTGGAAACGGCCCTGACCGAAGCGCGCCTTGCCTATGAAGATGCGGCCCGCACGCTTTCTGCGGCCCGGAAAAAAGCCGCCGAGAAGCTGGAAAAGGCCGTCAGTGCGGAGCTGCGCCCCGTCAAGCTGGAGCGCGCCCGCTTCATCGTCTCGCTCCTGCCGCTTGAGCCCGACCACTGGAACAGTCAGGGCATGGAACAGGCCTCCTTCCTGATCGCCGCCAACCCTGGACAGTCGCCCGGACCTCTCGCCAAGGTAGCCTCCGGCGGTGAGCTGTCGCGTCTCATGCTTGCGCTGAAAGTGGTACTGGCGGAACGCTCCGATGTCGGGACGCTCGTCTTCGATGAAGTCGATTCCGGCGTTGGCGGTGCCACGGCATCCTCGATCGGGGACCGACTGCACAAGGTCGCGCAGGACGTACAGGTTCTGGTCGTCACCCACAGCCCGCAGGTCGCGGCGCGCGGCGACCATCATCTGCGGATCGCCAAACGTGTCCGCAATGACCGGACCGAGACCCTGGCCGAACCCCTGCCCCATGACGCCCGGCGCGAGGAAATCGCCCGGATGCTTGCGGGCGACATCATTACAGACGCAGCCCGAGGGGCTGCCGACAGCCTTCTGGGACATCAGATTTCATGACAACCGCCCCTGTTTCTGCCGCCGAGCGTCACGCTGCACTCGAAGCGGACCTCGCGCAGTGGGACGAGGCGTATCACGGACGCGACGAGCCGGAAGTTTCCGATGCCGTCTATGATGCTGCGCGGCGTGAGCTTCTGGCGCTGGAGGAAGCATATCCGGATCTCCGCTCCCAAGAGGGAGCCAGCCAGCGCGTCGGCGCCACACCCGATTCCGCTTTCGGCAAATATCGCCATCTCGTCCCCATGCTGTCGCTCGACAATGTCTTCGATCCGGAAGGATTCGATGGCTTTGTCTCGCGTGTGGGCCGCTTTCTCGGCCTGGACGAGGACGGACTTCAGGCCCTCCAGTTCGTGGCCGAACCCAAGATCGACGGCCTCTCCATCAGCCTGACCTACGAACACGGGCATTTCGTGCGCGGGACCACGCGCGGAGACGGCATCGAAGGCGAAGACGTCACGGCCAACCTGCTGACCCTGAAGGATATTCCACGCGAACTGCCCGGCGAAGCACCCGAACGGGTTGAAATCCGTGGCGAAGTCTTCCTCTCCAAAAGCAGCTTCCTGACCCTCAACGAACAGCAGGTCGCACGCGGAGCAAAGCCTTTCGCCAATCCCCGCAACGCCGCAGCGGGGTCCCTGCGCCAGCTTGATGCTGAAATCACCCGCAGCCGTCCGCTGTCCCTCTTCGCCTATGCGCAGGGATACACGTCCTCGCCGGTTGCGACGACACACTGGGACTATCTGGAAAAACTGCGGAGCTGGGGGTTCACGGTCAATCCGCTCTCCCAGATGATTGCCCATGCCCGCGACATTCCGGCCTATGTGGAGAAACTGGCGCGCGAACGCTCGGAACTGGACTATGACATTGACGGCATCGTCTTCAAACTGGACGATCTGAGCCTTCAGGATCGTCTCGGCTTTGCCGGCCGCGCCCCCCGCTGGGCCATTGCGTGGAAGTTTCCGGCAGAACAGGCCATCACGCGTCTGCGGGAAATCGAGATCCAGGTTGGCCGCACGGGCGCACTGACACCCGTCGCGCATCTGGAGCCCGTGAATGTCGGCGGCGTCATCGTCTCGCGCGCGACCCTGCACAACGAGGACGAAATCGCCCGCAAGGACGTGCGCGTCGGGGATCTGGTCCGCCTGCAGCGCGCCGGAGACGTGATCCCGCAGATCCTCGGTCCCGTCCCGAGCGAGGAGCCCCGTTCAGAACCTTTCGTCTATCCCGACCACTGCCCCGTCTGCGGATCGCTCGCCGAGCGCGTGCATGGTGAAGCCGTCCGCCGCTGCACAGGTGGCCTGACCTGCGAAGCGCAGATCGTGGAGCGCCTGATCCACATGGTGTCACGCAACGCGTTCGACATCGACGGGCTGGGCGAACGCAGCATCCGTGAGTTCTACGACGCAGGCTATATCCGCAGGCCCGGCGACATTTTCCGCCTGCGCCAGCACGAAGAGGCCCTGCTCCAGCGTGACGGCTGGGGACGGCTGTCGGTAGACAATCTCTTTCGCGCCATCGAGGACCGCCGTACCATCCCCCTGTCCCGGCTGATTTTCGGGCTTGGCATCCGCCGCATCGGAGAGCGCAACGCCCAGCTTCTGGCCCGGCATTACCAGACCTTCGAAAACTGGCGGACCGCCATGCTGGCCGCCCGGCCGGACTCCGAAGAACGCGCCTCCCTGGGCGCCATCATGGGCGTGGGCGATGCGATCGCCGATGAACTCTCCGCCTTTTTCTCCGAAAGCCACAATATCGAGACCCTCGATGATCTGGCCTTGGAGCTGAAGGACATCATTGCCGAAGAAGCCCCCTCGGAAGGGCATCTTTCAGGCAAGGTCATTGTCTTCACCGGCACCCTGACCACCATGAGCCGCCCGGAAGCCAAGGCCATTGCAGAGCGTCTGGGCGCACAGGTGACGGATAGCGTGTCGAAAAAGACCTCTCTGGTCGTGCTGGGCGAAAAAGCCGGTTCCAAAGCCAAGAAAGCCGCAGAACTCGGGATCGAGACCGTCGATGAAAGCGGCTGGCGCGTGCTGGCGGGGCTGTAACAGAACTGCAAAACCGGAACGCTGAGAAAGTTGGTAACATCCCACTTTTTCAGGGTATAACGCCTTCCGCATGTCAGTCTCCCCTTCCTCCCAGCACCAGATCGTTCTTCTCCTGCTGGGCCTTGTCGCCACGGTCGCGCTGATTGGCGTCTCCGTGCTGATCTCGCTGTCCGAAATCTCCTTTGCCGCAGCGCGCGACGTGCGGCTGCGCTCAAGGGCGGAAGCGGGCGACCCACGGGCCGTTGCGTTCCTGAAGCTGCGCCGCAACAGCGGTCAGGTCATCACGGTCCTTCAGATCTGCCTCAATGCCGTCGGTGTTCTGGGCGGTATCATCAGCGAATCCATGCTGAGTGACCCCATTGCGGAAGGCTTCCGTGCCTTGGGCACGGGCCCGTCACTCGCCAGCAAGCTCGGCTCCGCCTGCTCGTTCATCCTGATCACCGGCCTGTTCGTCCTGTTTGCCGATCTGCTCCCCAAGCGCATCGCGATGAACGCGCCGGACCGGATCGCACTCAAGGTCGGCTGGTTCCCGGCCGTCGCCCTCAAGGTTCTCTATCCGGCCGTTCTGGTATTCTCGAAGATTTCCGACTGGCTTCTCAAGCTCCTCAAGATCCCGGCCGCGGCCACCGTTGAGCCCGTAACACCTGAAGACCTGCGGGCCATTCTCGCGGCAGGAACAGCCTCGGGTGTGCTTCTGGAAGAAGAACACCAGATGATCCAGAACGTTCTGGGCCTTCAGGACCGCGCCGTGACGTCCGCCATGACCCCGCGCGATGAAATCGTGTTCCTCGACGTTCAGGAAAGCCCGGAAAGCCAGCGCGACAAGGTCCGGGTCCGTCCCTATTCGCGCTATCCGCTGTGCGATGGCGGTCTGGACAAGGTCATCGGCTCCATCCGTGCCGAAGACGTGCTGGTCGCTGTCGTGGACGAACCGCAGCCCAAAAGCACCGGTCTGGCACCCGTAGCCAGCCAGATTTTCAAGATGCGGCGTGATGTCCTGTCCCTGCCCGACACGCTGAACCTGTGGGAAACCCTGGCCCAGTTCGAAGCCCACTCCGCCGGCTTCGCGCTGATCGTCAATGAATATGGTCTGGTTGTGGGTCTCATCACCTACAAGGACATCATGGGCGCGCTGATGGACGGTCTGGTCAGCCCGTTTGAAGAGCAGGCCATCGTCCGCCGCGATGATAAATCCTGGCTGATCGACGGCGCCGCCCCCATCGGCGACGTCATCCGCGAACTGGACATTCCCATGTTCGACGATGCCCAGAACTTCGACACGGTTGGCGGCTTCGTCATGAACCGTCTGCGCCGCATGGCCCGCAAGGCGGACAGTGTGCAGTCTTCGGGCTTCCGCTTTGAAGTCGTTGACGTGGAAGGCTTCAGAATCAACCAGTTGCTGGTCACACGACTGAACTGACTTCCAGTCCTTAGCGGAGACTGCTTAGATCATACCATGACCGATCTCAGCCGCTCCGCTCTCATCCTTGTCGATATCCAGAATGACTTCCTGCCCGGCGGCGCTCTGGCCGTTCCGGACGGAGATGGTATTCTTGAAGCCGTCAATGCGCTTGCCAGACATCCGTTCAGGGCGGTCATCGCGACGCAGGACTGGCATCCTCCCCGACACTGTTCCTTCCGCACGCAGGGCGGTCCCTGGCCCGTTCACTGTGTTGCCGGAACTCATGGCGCGGATTTCCCACAAACGCTCCTGCCGGAGCCTGTGACGCATATCATCCGCAAGGGCGTGCTCCAGGGACGGGACAGCTATTCAGGCTTTCTCGATAATGACCGTGCAACCTCGACCGGGCTGGACGAGTTATTGAAGGGGCTGGACATAGAGCACGTCGTGATCTGCGGCCTCGCCCTTGATTACTGCGTAACGGCCACTGCGCTGGATGCCGTGAAGTGCGGCTATCGCACAGATGTGGTTCCACAAGCCTGCAGGGGTATCGCACCAGACCCCGGCGATGCGCTGAAAAAACTTGAAAAACAGGGTGTTCTGCTCAAAAGCCTGAACACTTTCTGAAGGTCGGAACAATGCGGATAACCAGAGTGCTTCCTGTCATTCTCGCACTTGCGACACTCCGGACAGTCTCGGCTGCGACACCACCGACAACGGCTGAACTGGTGGGCGAAAACGGGTTCAGACAGGCCTATCAGGCCATGTTGACCCTTCCGTCATGGGTGACGACAGCGCAAGCGACGTCCGTACCCGTCAGCACCTTCAGCCTCGGGGGCAAGCCTTACATTCTGGGCCATATGTGTCGCCCCCATGACTGTGCCGCGGAGCAACTGGAAGTCGTATTCGCGAAGGATCATTCAGCAGCCTGGGGCCTTCTGAGCCTCAAGGACGAGAGATCTCTCAGGCAGAACTTTCTGGGCGCACCGGACGCAGCCATGCAGAAGGTTCTTCTCAAAGCCTATCAGGATAATAATCCATCAGACTGAAATTAAAGGAAATCAGGCGCCAGTTGAGCCTGGGGAATGGCTGGCGCGCCCTACTGGATTCGAACCAGTGACCCACAGCTTAGAAGGCTGTTGCTCTATCCAGCTGAGCTAAGGGCGCATCAATGATGCCATTAACTGGTCGGGGCGCCCGGACTCGAACCGGGGGCCTCTTGTACCCAAAACAAGCGCGCTACCAGGCTGCGCCACGCCCCGAACCGGCCGGAACCTAGGATGTCTGACCGGTCGAGGCAAGGGGGTTTTTTATTCGCCTTCACTTCTCACGAGCGGAGGCACGAAAAGCGGCGCCGTATCCCACGGGAACAGGACCCAGGTGTCCTGAGCGACTTCCGTCACGTAATGATCGGTGAAGGGCTTGCCTTCGGGCTTGGCGTAGAGGCAGGCGAACACGGCCTTGGGCAGCAGTTCACGCACGATACGGGCGGTGACACCCGAATCCACGAGATCGTCCACGATCAGGAAGCCTTCACCATCGCCGGCGGCAACAGGCGGCTTGACGACCTTCGGCTCGTGCTGCGTGCCTTCCTCGCCGGCATAGCTGATGACCGAGACGCTCTCGATCAGGCGGCAGCCCATTTCGCGCCCGAGAATTGCGGCGGGGATCAGGCCACCACGGGTAATGGCGACGATTCCACGGAAAGGACCATGCTTCTGCATGAGGGTTGCGGCCAGAAGACGCGCGTCACGATGGAGCTGGTCCCAGGTGACGGTCGCATAATGAACGGTTTGGGGGGTCTGATTGGCTGTCATGGTCTTCCTCTGCCTTCCGTCTCGTAATTTTGCAATAAACTTGAGCGACGGAAATGCCTAAAGTGCCGCAATGATCGATCCGGCCCTGCGCTCTCTCCCCGGCCTTCCGTCCCTGATTGTCGGAAGAATTTTCTCACAGCTCTCAGCAACCACCATGACGATCGCCATCGGATGGCAGGTCTATGCGCTGACACATGACGTAGCGTCTCTGGGCTATCTGGGGCTGGCGCAGTTCCTGCCCATGGTGCCCCTGACCTTTGTCGCCGGTCATGTCGCGGACCGCTTCAACCGTCGCAGCATCGTCCTGATCTGTCAGGTCTGCGAAATCCTGGCCACTGCGACACTGGCCTTCGGGGCCGCGTTTCATCTGCTGACAACAGGCGCCATTTATACGTTCGGGGCGTTCTACGGTGTTCTGAGAAGCTTCGAGATGCCGTGCCAGCAGGCTTTCCTGCCCGCAATCGCGCCGCCTGCCCTTCTGCCCCGGGCGCAGGCCATGCTTTCGTCGCTGTTCATGACCTCCTCCATTGTCGGGCCAAGCCTGGGCGGTCTGCTCTACGGCATCGGACCGGTCGTGTGCTACGGGCTCTCCACGGCTGGGTTCACAGTGGCTTTTGCCGGAACATTCTCGCTCAGACTGCTTCATACCGTTCCGGCCAAGGAACCGATCACGTTTGCTTCGGTCTTTGCGGGTCTGTCCTTCCTCAATCGCCGCCGGGACCTTCTGGGAGCCATCACCCTCGACCTCTTTGCCGTGCTGCTGGGGGGCGCGACAGCCATGCTGCCCGTCTATGCAGACGGTATCCTGCGTGTCGGACCGATCGGTCTGGGGCTGCTGCGTGCGGCTCCAGCCGTTGGGGCGCTTCTGATGTCCTGGGGCCTGTCACGCTATCCGCTGAAGGGGCGCACCGGCCTCATCATGTTCATGGCTGTCGTCATGTTCGGCATTGCGACGATCGTCTTTGGCGCATCCCACACGGTCTGGCTCTCGATCGTAGCCCTGATGGTTCTCGGAGCTTCGGACGTCATCAGCGTGGTGATCCGCTCCTCACTGATCCAGCTGGCCACATCGGATTCGATGCGCGGGCGGGTCTCGGCGGTGAACACGCTGTTCATCGGCTCCAGCAATCAGCTCGGCGAATTCGAGAGCGGCATGCTCGCAACCGCGATCGGACCGGAAGCCGCCGTCATTGCTGGTGGCATTGGGACTATTCTGGTGGCGGCGGTCTGGACCCGCTTCTTCCCGCGCCTGTGGGCGCTCGACCGTCTGGAAGACATCTTTCCGGAAGAGCAGTAAGCCCAGAAACGCAAAAAGCTCCCGAGAGGGAGCTTTGTTTGCGGCCGAAGCAGCTTCCCAAAGGAAAGGCTGGCTCCCGAAGTAGGACTCGAACCTACGACCCAGCGATTAACAGTCGCTTGCTCTACCAACTGAGCTATTCGGGACCGGCGAGGTGGTATGTAGCCAAATGGTCGGGGTCGGTAAAGCCCCTAAATGAACTTTTTTGTCGATTTTTTCGTTTCTCTTCAAAGACCTGAGAAAAACCGTCATTTTTCAGAGCTCTTCACGCCCCCGGGTCGCGAGTTGATCCACGCGTTCGTTGTTCTCGTCGCCCGAATGACCCTTGACCCAGAGCCAGTCGATCTCATGCGGTTTCGCGGCTTCCAGGATCCGCTGCCACAGATCCATATTGGCCACGGGATCGCCTGCCGCATTGCGCCACTTCCGGCGCACCCAGCCCGTATGCCAGCGGGTGATGCCGTTGCGCAGATACTCACTGTCCGTATGCAGCGTCACGATGCAGGGACGTTTGAGCGCTTCGAGCGCCTCGGCTGCGGCTGTCAGTTCCATGCGGTTGTTGGTGGTTTCCGGGTCGCCGCCCAGAAGTTCCTTTTCCTGACCGCGGCAGACCAGAAGCGCTCCCCATCCACCGGGGCCCGGATTGGGTTTGCATCCCCCATCCGTCCAGATTTCGACCCGGGGACGTTCTCCAGACGCCTCAGACATGAGACGCGCTTTGGAAATGACGCAGGCGCCGCAGATAGGCCAGCGGATCCTTACGGGTCACCAGGGCATCAGCGGGGGTGTTGATCCAGTCGTAAAGCCGTGTCAGCAGAAAGCGGATCGCAGCGCCCTGACACAGGGTCGGTAGCGCGGCTTTTTCCGCGTCACTCAAGGGACGAACGCTCTCGTACCCCTGCATGATGGCGGCGGCGAAAGACGGCTCGAATGTCTTTTCGTCCCGGAAACACCAGGCATTCAGGCAGATCGCCAGATCGTAGGCCAGAAAATCCGTGCAGGCGAAATAGAAATCGATCAGCCCCGAGACCTGCCCGTTCTGGAAAAAAACGTTGTCCGGAAACAGGTCCGCATGGATCTGCCCGCGCGGCAGATCGGCTGTTGCCGGCCATGCAGCCTCGACGTTCTGAAGCGCCTTGCGGACTTCAGCAGTCAGACCGGGTGAAAGCTCGTCTCCACTCTCGCCGCAACTGTCGAGCAGCGGCCCCCAGGCTGCCGGAGACAGGGCATTGGGCCGGACGGCATCATACCCTTCACCAGCGATATGCAGCCGGGCCAGCACCTTGCCGAGTTCGAGACACAGGTTCGCGTCAAGCTGCGTTGCGGAAACGCCGGGAAGAAATGTCGTGATAGCGGCGGGACGGTCTGCAAGGCTGCGCAGGGCAGTCCCGCTCCGGTCCGATACGGGAAGCGGGCAGTTCAGCCCCCTGCCCGCCAGATACTGCATGAGCCCCAGAAACCATGGAAGTTCACGAGCATTCACACGCCGTTCGAACAGCGTGAGAATGAAATCCCCCTCCGTCGTCCGGAGGAGGAAGTTGCTGTTTTCGACACCCTCGGCGATGCCATGAAACGAGACCAGCGTCCCGATATCGTAAGTGCCAAGAAACGCCTCGAGCGTCTCGGCCGCCAGTTCCGTGTAGACGGCCATGAGAGATCAGTCGTCCTCGCCAGCCAGCGGACCGGGCAGACGGAAGTTGATGTTCTCTTCCTTGACGATCCGCTCTTCGATCTTGAGCGTGTACTTCCCGGCCAGAGCCGTCACCATTTCCTGCACGAGGCTCTCGGGAGCGGACGCACCGGCACTGATGCCCAGCGTCTCCACGCCTTCGAGGACGCTCCAGTCAAGGTTTTCGAGCTTCGGCACCAGCAGGGCACGACGCGCGCCGGAGCGCTCGGCGACTTCCCGCAGACGCTGCGAGTTGGACGAATTGGGTGAGCCGATCACGATCACCAGATCGCTCTCAGGCGCAATCGCCTTCACGGCTTCCTGACGGTTGGTCGTGGCATAGCAGATGTCTTCGCGCTTGGGGCCCTCGATGAGCGGGAAACGCGAGCGCAGGATGTCCACGATTTCGGCCGTGTCATCGACCGAAAGCGTCGTCTGCGTGATGAAGGCGAGCTTCGTCGGGTCTTCCGGCTGGATCGTGCGGGCTTCTTCCGCATCGTTGATGAGCGTAACGGCGCCCGGCGGGAGCTGCCCCATCGTGCCCACGACTTCCGGATGGCCGGCATGGCCGATCATCAGGATGTGACGCTGGTCCGGGCCACCGCCGGCAAAATGACGCTCGGCTTCACGATGCACCTTCGAGACCAGCGGGCAGGTCGCATCCAGATAGAGCAGATTGCGGCGCTGGGCCTCGGCCGGGACCGCCTTGGGAACGCCGTGAGCCGAGAAAACGACATGTCCGTCTTCGGGAACCTCGTCCAGTTCCTCGACGAAAATGGCGCCCTTGGCTTCCAGTCCTTCCACGACGGTCCGGTTATGGACGATTTCGTGACGGACATAGACCGGAGCGCCATAACGGCGCAGCGCCTCTTCCACAACACGGATGGCACGGTCCACACCGGCACAGAATCCACGCGGACCGGCGAGCAGGACGCGAAGGGTTTTATGGGCTTCCACACCGTCGGTGCGGGAAGGAGCGAAAGTCGTCTGTTCTGACATGGTGTTCCCCAAGCGGGCGGAGTTCGATATGTAGGACCAGTATCGACCGGATTGCCTCTCGTCGCAACGTCCGGGCCGCTTTGTTGGGAGTTTCTTCAGCTGATGCCAGCCATCCGGCGCCTCGCCTCGCCCCTGTTTGCTCCGGCTTTTGCCCTTGTGGCGCTTTCGAGTCTGGCCGGCTGCGACGAATCCAACCCGAGTTTCTTCGCACCTGCCTGCCCGACGCTCGATATCCCGGGTTCGGCAGCGGACCAGTTCGTCTATGACGGCAAGAGCGCGGATATCGGCAGTCTCGTCAGCCATGCCCAGATCGCCTCCCTCTCCGGGGACTGCGAACGTGGTCCGGATGGTCCGCACGGTCATCAGACGGTCCGCACGCGCCTGAGCCTTGCGATGAACCTGACCCGTGGTCCGGCTGCGACCAGCAGCACGATCGACGTGCCGTATTTCATCGTCATCATGCGTGACGGCAAGATCGTGGACAAGAAGGTCTTCACCGACAGCTTCCGCTTCCCGGCCAATGTCAGCACGCAATCGGTGCGGACGAACCTGCGCCTGATCGATCTTCCTGCCACGGACAACATGACGCAGGAAAATCCTTACACGCTCGAGATCGGCTACCAGCTGACGCATGGCGAACTCGGGTATAACCGCGAGCATCTCGCACCGGTCTCCTTCCACAGCCACACACAGTAACCAGAACGCCGGGTCAGCCTTTCAGACACAGGCGACAGCCCGTTATTTCATTATAACGGACTGCCGCGAATGGCCCGGCATACGGACACGGCGGAATGTTCCGTGCCGGCTATCATTTCGGAACAGAAACACATGGACAGTCGCGAACTGACCCTCCGCGGGATTATTCTCGGAGCCCTCATCACGGTCGTCTTTACGGCAGCGAACGTCTATCTGGGCCTCAAGATCGGCCTGACTTTCGGCTCGTCCATTCCCGCCACGATCATCTCGATGGCCGTTCTGCGCCTTATGGGCGGTGGGACCATGCTGGAAAACAACATGGTCCAGACCCAGGCTTCCGCAGCCGGAACCCTGTCCTGTGTGTTCGCTGCGCTCCCGGCCCTGATCATGGTCGGATACTGGCATGAATTTCCCTATGTCATCACGCTTCTGCTGACGATGGCGGGTGGCATGACGGGCGTTGTCTTTACCATTCCGCTGCGACGCGCGCTCGTGAGCAACTCCGATCTGCCCTACCCCGAAGGCACGGCCTGCGCGGAAATCCTGCGCGCCTCCTCCCCTGAAGGTGATGCCCGGAGCCTGAGATCCCTCACCCTCGGCACCATCGTTTCAGGTGCCGTTGCCTTCGCAACCTCGGGGCTACGTCTTTTGTCAGACGGGTTCTCAGCCGCAACCGTCGTGGGATCGTCCGCTTTCCGGCTGAATGGCAGCTTTTCACTGGCCCTGCTGGGAACGGGCTATCTGGTCGGGATCGGTGGCGGGATTGCCATGCTGCTCGGTGTGTTTCTGGCATGGGGCATCATGGTGCCGGTTCTGGGCCATCTCGCCCCTTCAGCCACCCCACTGGCAGACGCAACGGGCCTCTGGCTGCACAAGGTGCGGTTCATCGGCGCTGGCACCATTGCAGTTGCCGCGATCTGGACCCTGCTGGCCCTCGCGAAGCCCGTGGCCCAGGGGCTGAAGGAAGCGCTCTCCGTCACTCATCTGGCAACGGGAGATGACAGCGACCGCGATCTGACGCCCCGGACGCTGATTGCCCTGTGTGCAGGCCTCGCGGTGCTGCTGGCAGGACTGTTCGCCTATTTCCTGTGGCCTGTCATGCCGCATGGGGGTGCGCTGGCCACCCTGATCCTGCTGGGTCTGGTCGCCTGCTTCGGGCTGGGCTTTCTGGTCGCCAGCGCCTGCGGCTACATGGCCGGGATCATCGGATCTTCGTCCTCGCCCATCTCCGGCGTAGGAATCATTGCCATCATTGCCATTTCGGTCGCCCTGTGGGGGCTGGAAAGCACTGGACTGCTGAGCGTAGAACAGCGCCCCATGGCCATTGCCTTCGGGCTTTTCGTGCTGTCTGCCATTACGGCCTCGGCAGCTGTTTCCAATGACAACCTGCAGGACCTCAAGACCGGTCAGCTTGTCGGTGCGGCGCCCTGGAGGCAGGAAGTTGCCCTGCTGATCGGCTGTGTGGTCGGGGCGATCGTTATCCCCTGGGTGCTTCAGGTTCTGTATCAGGCCTATGGCTTTGCCGGAGCCATGCCGCGTGAGGGCATGGACCCGTCACGCGCGCTTGCCGCGCCGCAGCCTGCGCTGATGGCCGCCATCGCCACCGGTATCCTGACCCACCAGCTTGACTGGCTTATGCTGGAAATCGGAGCGGCCCTTGGCGTGCTTCTGGTCGTTCTGGATGTCGTGCTGCACCGGCGCAATCTGGCCCTTCCGCCGCTGGCGGTCGGGATGGGCATCTATCTTCCGGCAGATGTCTCGGTCACCATCGGAATTGGTGCGGGGTTGGGATGGCTGCTGCGTCGCTTCCCCAAGGAACAGGGAACGATGATCGCGTCAGGCTTCATTGTGGGAGAGAGCCTGATCGGCGTGGCGCTCGCTGCCATGGCGGGCGCGACAGGAAGCGCCGATACACTGGCGCTTCCTGTCCCGACCCTGCTGAATGCAGGGCTGGGATGGGCAGTTTTCTGTGGCGTCCTGCTCTGGTTCGGACGGCAGGTCAGACAGTCAGACTAAGTTCAGCCGGGTGAAGCCCGGGATCAGGCTTTCACCCACCACTGTACCGGCTCCTGCTCGGCCACTTCCATCTCTGCCATTTCCGCGGCTGCGGGAGCGGCTTCCTTGCGGGGGCGGCCGACAGGACGGGGCGCACGACGTGCAGCCTCGGCAGCCTGTTCGCGGGCCTGATGCAGGCATGCCTTCAGCGTCTGGATCGCATCCTGGTTTTCACGCAGTTCGCGGTTCAGTTCGGTGATCTGGATTTTCGCATGGGCTTCGCGCGTCTCGAACGCCTTGAGCTGGGAGCGGACTTCCATCAGGCTCCGCTCGGCTTCTTCCCAGCGGCGCTGCTCGCGCTTGACCGACTGACGCAGGCGCTCGATTTCTTCCTGGTCTTCCTGACTGGGATTGCGCGCGGCAATTCCGCGGCCTCCCTGATGTTCGACCACAACCTGTCCGTCACGGACGAAACGCCGGCGACGTTCGGGAGTGGGTGTGAGAGGCCGGGGCTTGGAAGAGCGGGAGGAGGCTCCTGCCCCCAGACGGGCCAGAGCCTGTCGCAGCTTGTCTTCTTCGTTAACCTGATGCTCGTCCTGCATTCTGTATTCTTCAACCAATATGATATTTGTAGATTTCGTCCCTGCCGGACAGGCCTGCCAAAAAGACAGAAAAGCTGACCGGACCTCGGCCCACCCAGCAACGACTTGCCCTGACAAGGATATGAAAAGTCGACTCGTCTGGAGGAACTCCAGCGTTCTGACGCGAGTTTCCTAGCACTTCACCGGCATTCTGTCATCAGGACAATAAGCGAAGGCTTATATTTTCTTCTGGTGCCAGCGTCCCGGAGACCAGAGAATATCCGTTGCACCATGATTATTGGCGTGACGGGCAAGAACAAAGAAGTAATCGGACAGTCTGTTCAGGAAACGAAGTGTTTCTGCAGGCACCTGTTCGAGCACAGCCACCCGGCGTTCGGCCCGCCGCGCGACGGTTCTGGCCAGATGCGCGTGCGCTGCGACGAGGCTTCCCCCGGGCAGGACAAAGCTTCTGAGTTCCTGCTGGGACTGGCGCATCTCCTCCAGCCGGTCTTCAAGCCAGAGACTGGCTTCCGCAGTCAGGCTGGGAGCGCGGTCCGGATCGGGCAGACAGAGATCCGCGCCGAGATCGAACAGGCAGGACTGGATCTGCCGGACTTCTTCTTCAAGACCGGAAGTCCGGGTGTCCTGTGCCATGTAACAGCACAGGACACCAAGCTGGGCATTGAGTTCATCAACAGTCCCCATCGCTTCGATACGGTCAGACGACTTGGACACGCGTGTCCCGTCTCCAAGTGACGTCTGTCCCCCGTCTCCGCCACGGGTCACGATCCTGTCGATGCGGATGCTCATGCCCTGATCCTGCTGCTTAGCGGCTTCTTTTATGCTTGGCGTGATGGCTGATCGTGCGATCGCCCATCAGGTCATGCGCACGGGACGTGTGATCCGTCAGCATCTTGTCCGTATCCGAAGCAAGGGTCTTCACATCCGCCGTACCGCCCGAAGCCTTGGCCGTCGTAATCGCCTTGGTCAGGTCTGCCGTGCGGGTGCTCACAACATCACGCAGGAACATGCGATCAAACGCTGCCCCATAGAGATGCGAGAACGAATCGACATGCTCCTGATCGGCCGCATCGATCTTGGCCGCCACGGTCAGGTTGCCATCCGAGGCGATCTTGGCGACGGCCTTCTGATTGGTCGTGTGATCCGCCTGAACGGTTGAGGCGAATGCCTTGATCACGTCGCTGTTGCTGTGCGTGGCGGCAAGTGTCGCAATGGCGATCTGCGTCTGGTCCATCTCATCAATCTGCTGGATGAAGGCCGCGTCCGCCGTGGTCAGCTTGTATGTGGATGCCACGCTCGGAAGAGCAGGAGCCGGCGGCGCATCCGGAGCATTACAGGCGGCCAGACCGGCAAGAAGGCCGGCGGACAGGCACAGACGGAGATACGAAACAGTCATCGAAGCTTCCTTTTTCAAACGCACCTGCCTTCAAAAGGACAGGCCGCGACAGACTGACACTCCACTCATGACAGTCTCTCATTCGCTGTTCAGACAACACATGATACATTCACGGCATGTCCGCAAATCCTGTCCGCGCCAGTCTGCCCGATCCGCTCCGGGGAAGTTTCATTTTCGCCACCCTTTCGGCGGCTTCCGGCGTCATGCTCGGCGCATTGTCCGCCCATCTTCCGGACAGGCTTTTTGCTGTTCCGGGTGGACGGGCCATGCTGCATTCCGCAGTCGAGATCCAGATGTGGCATGCGCTGGGCCTTTGCGTACTGTCCCTGAACGCATCCCGTCTCTCGCCGAAACTGATCCGCCTGTCCTGTCTGTGCATGGCGGTGGGCATGGTGCTGTTCTGCGTGCCGGTCACACTGCTCGCCCTGTTCAATCTGAAACTTGGCCCTATGTCCGTAGGACGGATCGCCCCTTATGGCGGGACGATGCTCATGATCGCCTGGTGCCTGGCCGCGGCATCCGCCCTGCGGCGTCCGTTCCAGGACTGAGTCCTGTCAGACGCGGTTTTTTCTGATTCGCTGAAAAATCAGCAGACCAATTGCCTGCACGCCAAGCGCCAGAAGGAAGCAGGCAATCATGATCCCCGTCAGGATAAGCTGTTCGCGTCCAAGACCGGATTCAATATGAAATAGGCTGTAGAGCTCCTGCCAGGCGGATGTTCCCGCCACATGCTGCGCAAGCTTGATCGCCGGCTGCCAGAAGCGGAACACCGATGCGAAGGCGAGCGTCAATGCCACGAGAATTACGGTCCGGATCAGGGTTTCCGCAACGCTGATCTCGCGCGGAGACGTCACGTCCGGGCGTGATGGTGTTTTTTTCAAACGCATGACCTTTCGTCAAAACTGGGCTTTAATCATCTGTTCCCGTCGTTCTGCGTTATGGCATGCAGAGGACAACATCAATGAAAGCCTTTTTCATGCGCCGTTCCCTTCTTGCCGCTGCCGGCCTCGGTCTGGCGCTTACCGCAACCCTTCCCGCTCATGCCGCGTCCACGGAAATGACCCCGACACCTGCTCCGCAACTGACTGAAACGTCGGCGCCCCCCGTCGCCACGCCCTATCCGGACACGACAGTCGCCCACGATCAGGTGGCGCAGGCCTTCGCTCTGGCGCAGAAGACGCATCGCAAGGTTCTGCTCGATTTCGGTGGCAACTGGTGCCCGGACTGCAAGATGCTCAGCGGCATTTTCGCCCTGCCCGACGCGGCACACTGGCTGGACAGCCAGTTCGTCGTCGTCCCGGTCAATGTGGGGCGCATCAATACCAATCTTGATCTGGCCGCACGCTATGGCGTGACCATCAAGGCCGTCCCGACCGTCATCATCGTGACACCGGACGGCCACGCCCTGAACAGCGACGGCTCCACGGCTCTGGGCAATGCCCGCAGCATGTCACCACAGGCTGTTCTGGACCTCATTTCCAGCTGGAACAAACGCGGCTAAGTCCCTGAGGCTCCGGCTTTTTCCGGAGCCTTACCCTGTGTTCAGAGGGCGAGAACCTGCTCGGCCTCATGCACGACTTCCGCCAGAACATCGGCCTCGAACGGAGAGGTCAGCCCGGCCTCGGACACAAGCTGCGCGAAAGGTTTTGAGCCTCCTTCAGCGCAAAGCCTGCGATAGGTTTCGAGCGTTCCTTCCCGGTCCAGACGCGAACCCAGCCAGAGCTGCAATGCGCAGCACTGGGCCAGCGCGTAATCGATGTAATAGAACGGCAGCCGGTAAATATGCAGCTGCGCCTGCCAGCGTCCGCCCTTCGCCGGATAGGCCAGATCGCCCCAGTCCCGCCACGGCATATAAAGCTTCTCCAGTCGCTGCCAGGTCTGATGACGCTCTTCCGGTGTCATCTCCGGACGGGCGTAAACTTCATGCTGGAAGTGATCCACGCAAACGCCATACGGGAAGAATGACAGCGCGTCGATCAGATGCATCCGACGGTACCGGTCCGCCGCACCATCCTCGACCAGAGCGCCAATCTGCGGCCAGGTCAGGAACTCCAGCCCCATGGAATGGATTTCAGCCGCTTCCATGGTCGGCCAGAGCTGGTCAATCCACGGCAGGTCACGGCTTTTCCAGTTCTGGAAAGCATGACCCATTTCATGGGTGAAAACGCCGATATCGTTATGGGTGCCATTGAAATTGGCGAAGATGTAAGGCGTTCCAACTGTCGGAAAAGACGTGCAGAACCCGCCCCCGGCCTTGCCCTCACGGTTCTTCAGATCAAGATAGCCCTGATCCCGCATCTGGGCGTAGAAATCGGCCATCTCGCCTGACGGATCGAGATCGCGGAACATGCCTTCCGCACGCGCGACCAGAAGATCATGATCCCCCGCCGGCCCGGGATTCCCCTGAAGGTCGATAAGCGCCTCATCCCACGCCATCACCTTGTCCCAGCCCATTTTCAGGCGTCGGCGTTCGACCAGCGAACTGATCAGTGGCGTGACATAGGCCAGGATTTTCTCACGGAAAGCCGCGACCTGCTCGGGCCCATAATCCGTCCGCCGCATCCGGCGATACCCAAGTTCGATATAGTTCTCGAAACCGAGCGTCTTTGCCATCCGGTCGCGCAGGGCGACGAGCTTGCCGTAAAGGGCATCCAGCTCGGCACCGTTTTCCTCAAAAAACGCCCAGCGCGCCGCCTCGGCAGCATGACGGACATCCCGGTCCATTCCCTGAAGATACGGCACCAGTCCCGACAGGTTGAGCGTCTTGCCGTCGAAAGGAATTTTCGCGGCTGCCAGAAGCGCCGTGTATTCCCCCGCAAGCCGTGCTTCTTCCTCAAGATCCGTGCTGATGCGCGGATCAAAGGTCGTCGTATCAGATTCCCAGAGCCGCACCACATGCGGCGTCACGATGGCTTCAAGCCCCTCGCGGTCAGGATCGGCCAGAAGGCGTTTTTTGACCGTCACCTCATGATCGGTCGCGACCGGGGACAGCCGGTCGGCATAGTCACGATCAGCCTTCGCCGCTTCATCCTGCGTATTGCGCGAAAACTGCAGATGCACATGCGAGGCCCACGACTCATACTCGCGCCGGACAGCATCAAAAGCGTGCAGGGCTTCCACACGGTCACCGGCATCAAGCAGGGACGCGATGGCATCATAACGGGCCTTGAGAGACTGTTCGTCAGGCCGGGGGAAAGACAGTTCGGAAAAGGGAGGGATTGTCTTCGTCATGGCATAATTCTGCCATTCCCCGGCGCTTGCGTCCATGCCTGTCAAACGGTCCGGATATCGCCCACAAACTGTGTGATACGACGGCAGGCTTCGACCAGCTGCTCATGCGAAGCAGCAAAAGACAGGCGCAGATACGGGCTGTATCCGAACGCCGAGCCCGGCACGGTCGCGACATGCGCTTCGTCCAGAAGTGCCTCCGCAAAAGCCACATCCGTGTCGAGCAACCGTCCCTGCCCCGATGTGCCACCAATCAGGGCCGCAACCCCCGGATAGGCATAGAACGCACCATCCGGCATCACACAGGTCAGACCCGGGACCTGCTGCAAGGCCCCCACGACCAGACCGCGTCGGCGCTCATAGGTTTCCAGCATCCGGGCGATCCCGTCAGCGTCTCCATCCAGAGCCGCGACCGATCCGGCCTGTGCGAGCGTGCACACGCCGGACGTGGAATTGCCCTGCACCGCGATCATGGCCTGGATCAGCGGGACCGGGCCACAGGCGAACCCCACGCGCCAGCCCGTCATGGCATAGGCCTTGGCCATCCCGTTTACGATCAGGATACGGTCCGCCAGATCCGGCGCGACACTCAGCAGGGAGAGGTGTTTCTTCCCGTCAAACGTCAGATGCTCATAGATCTCGTCGCTCATCACGAGGACATGCGGCGCTTCGCGCAGGACATCTGCGATGGCTTCAAGATTCTGACGCTCAAGAATGGCACCGGTCGGATTGTTCGGGAAATTCAGAACCAGCCATTTCGTCCGCGGCGTAATGGCCTCACGGATCGCTTCAGGGTCAGGGCGGAAGCCATTCTCTTCCCGGCAGCGGATCTCGACCGGAACTCCGCCCAACATCCGGGTAATCAGCGGATAGCTGACCCAGTACGGCGCGGGCACAATGACCTCGTCGCCGACTTCAAGAGACGCCATCAGCGCGTTGAAAATGACCTGCTTGCCACCATTCGCAACCATGATCCGGTCAGACGTAACGTCCAGAGCGTTATCACGACGGAACTTCCGGATAATGGCGTCAATCAGCGGCTTCTGACCGGGGATCGGCGGGTAACCGGTATCCCCAGCTTTCGCAGCGGCATAAGCGGCTTCGATCGCTTCGGGCGGCGACGGAAAGTCGGGCTGACCGAGTGCGAGCGAAATGACATCCGCCCCCTGCGCCTTCAGTTCACGCGCGCGTGCCGCCATTGCAATGGTTGCGGGACGGGGAAGATCAGCCAGACGGGATGCGATGGTGAAACTCATGAAAGCCCTCGGCAGAAATTCTGGACCCGGGTGCAGGCTTCCTTCAGAAGCTCCGTGCTGGTCGCATAGGATATCCGGAAATAGCCCGGCGTCAGGAACGCCGTGCCATGCACGGCCGCCACACCGGTTTCTTCAAGCAGAGCCGTCACGAAGGCTTCGTCCCCATCGATCAGGCGACCGCCTTTGCTCGTCTTACCCAGTGTTCCGGCAATAGACGGAAATGCATAGAACGCGCCTTCGGGAAGAGCGCAGGACAGACCCGGCGCCTCATTCAGCATCCCGATCACGAGATTGCGCCGCTCCTGATACACCGCGACCATTTCGGAAATGAAGTCCTGCGGTCCGGAGACAGCTTCCTGTGCGGCGGCCTGGGCAATGGAGCACGGATTGCTAGTGCTCTGCCCCTGGAGCTTGACGAGCTGTCGCGTAAGTTCAACGGGCGCTGCCGAAAATCCGATGCGCCAGCCTGTCATGGCATAGGCCTTGGACACACCGTTCATCGTCACGGTGCGCGAGCGCAGACGCGGCTCGACCTGAACCACGGTTTTGGCAACAGCCCCGTCATACAGGAGCTTGGCGTACATATCGTCTGTGAGGATCCAGATATCCGGATAGTCCAACAGCACATCCGTCAGCGCCTTGAGAGCCTCGGTATCGTAAGCCGCGCCTGTCGGATTGCAGGGCGAATTCAGACAGAGCCACTTTGTCCGGGGCGTGATTGCGGCGCGAAGCTGCTCAGCCGTCAGACGGAAGCCGTTTTCCGGGTCGGTCTGGACAATGACGGGCGTACCATCGGCCAGCGTCACGATGTCGGGATAGGAAACCCAGGCAGGAGCCGGAATGATGACCTCATCCCCTGCATTCAGGGTCGAAACCATGACATTGTAAATGACCTGCTTGCCGCCCGTGGAGACGCAGATTTCCTCGGCTTTATAATCAAGATCGAAATCAGCGTTCAGACGCGCCGCCACGGCCTTGCGCAGTTCGAGTGTGCCTGCCACGTCCGTATATTTGGTCTTGCCGGCCTCAATGGCCCGGATGGCCGCCCGCTTGATGAAGTCAGGCGTATCGAAATCCGGCTCACCTGCGGAAAGGCTGATAATGTCACGGCCTTCTGCCTTCAGAGCGCGGGCTTTCTGGGTCACGGCAATCGTCTGGCTGGGAAGGATACGGTTCAGACGGTCGGCAATAAAGGACATGACAGGTTTCCGGATCATTTCGATGTCGCGATCCTAGACATGTTCAGGCAGTTTTGACCACAGGTGGGCGGGCTTTGGGCAACAAAAAAGGCGCCTTCCCTGAGGAAGGCGCCTTGAGGCCGACAATGCGGGAAAGCCAGTCGTGGGAAAATCAGGCCAGCTTTTCCATTTCGCGAAGTACCGCCTGCCCCATCATTTCGGTGCCGACTCGAGCCATTCCCGGTGACATGATGTCGCCGGTCCGCAGACCCGAAGCCAGGACATTCGAAACCGCCATCTCGATCAGGTCGGCATCCTCGGCACGATTGAGCGAGTAACGCAGCAGCATGGCAAACGAAAGGATCTGGGCCAGCGGATTGGCGATCCCCTTGCCCGCGATGTCCGGTGCGCTGCCATGGATCGGCTCGTACAGGGCATTGCGCTTGCCATCCGCGCGAACCGGGCCAAGCGTGGCCGAAGGCAGCATGCCGAGCGAGCCCGTCAGCATGGAGGCCAGATCGGACAGGATGTCGCCGAACAGGTTGCCCGTAACGATAACGTCGAACTGGTTCGGGTCGCGGACCAGCTGCATCGCGCAGTTATCCGCCAGCATGTGAGACAGCTGGACGTCCGGATATTCACGCTTGTGGACATCGGTCACGACCTCCTTCCACAGAAGGCCGCTTTCCATGACATTGCACTTCTCGACCGAACACACGCGGTTGTCGCGCTTGCGGGCAAGATCGAAAGCAACCCGTGCCACACGCTCGATTTCGGACGTCGTGTAGACTTCCGTGTTGATGCCACGACGCGAGCCATCGGGCAGCGTCTCGATCCCACGCGGCTCACCGAAATAGATGCCCCCGACCGTCTCACGGACGATCATCAGGTCCAGCGCGCGCACCACTTCAGGCTTCAGCGCAGAGGCATCGATCAGGGCATCGAACAGCTTGGCGGGACGCAGATTGGCGAACAGTTCAAGTTCCTTGCGGAGCTTGAGGATCGCCACTTCGGGACGCTTGTCGAAGCCCACATGGCTCCAAGCCGGATCGCCCACCGAGCCGAACAGCACCGCGTCAGACTGACGGGCCAGTTCAATGACCTCATCACGGATCGGCACGCCATGGACGGCCAGAGAAGCCGCACCGACGAGTTCTTCCGTAATTTCAAGCTTCAGCCCGCGATGCGCACTCATCCAGTGCACGATCCGCGCGACTTCGCGCATGACTTCTGGACCGATCCCGTCTCCGGCCAGAACCAGAAGCTTGTATGCGTCGCTCATTTCACAGTCCCTATGGTAATTGACGGCACCCAGGCACGGCTCGGACGATGCTCGAAACTGGTGATCTCGGCATCATGCGCCATGGTCTGCCCGATATCGTCCAGACCTTCGAGCAGCATGTGACGGCGGAACGGATCGACATCGAACGGAATGCCCTCCCCGTTCGGGCGTACGATCACCTGACGCTCCAAATCCACCGTCAGGCGCGAATTCGCTCCCTGACGGGCATCATCCATCAGTTCGTCACAGATCTCGCGCGGCAGACGGATCGGGAGAATGCCGTTCTTGAAGCAGTTATTGAAAAAGATGTCGGCAAAGCTGGGCGCAATAACGCAGCGGATTCCGAAATCCAGCAACGCCCAAGGCGCATGCTCACGCGAGGATCCGCATCCCAGATTATCATACGTGATCAGGATTTCAGCGTGCCGGTAAGGCTCCTGATTGAGCACGAAATCCGGCTTTTCATTGCCGTCCGCGTCATAGCGCTGGGCCGCGAAAGCGTTCTTTCCCAGACCCGTCCGCTGGATGGTCTTGAGAAAGCGCGCCGGAATGATCTGGTCCGTATCGATATTCTCGGTCGGCATCGGCGCCGCAATGGCGGTCAGTTCCGTGAACTTGTCCATCAGACGGTCTCCTTCACCAGTTCACGCACATCGCACAGACGTCCCGTGACAGCGGCTGCGGCCGCCATGGCGGGCGAACACAGATGTGTCCGGCCATCCGGGCCCTGACGTCCTTCAAAGTTGCGGTTGGATGTCGAGGCGCAGCGCTGGCCCGGCGTCAGACGGTCCGGGTTCATTCCCAGACACATCGAGCATCCCGCCTCACGCCATTCGAACCCGGCATCCAGAAAGACCTTGTCCAACCCTTCAGCCTCAGCCGCATGCTTCACCAGACCGGAGCCCGGCACGATCATGGCGCGAACGCCTTCCGCGACATGCCGTCCGCGGACCACGTCCGCAGCAGCGCGCAGGTCTTCCAGACGGCTGTTCGTGCAGGAGCCGATGAACACGACATCCACCGGCGTCCCGGCGATCTTCTGCCCGGCTTCAAGGCCCATATAATCCAGGGCCCGCTGGATCTGGGCTGCACGAGCCGGATCGGGCTCATCGGACGGGGACGGCACGGAACCATCAATCGGCAGCACGTTCTGCGGGCTGGTGCCCCAGGTGACAGACGGGATGATCTCTTCAGCGGCGAGCGTGACTTCCGTATCGAAATAGGCGCCATCGTCAGAGGCAAGGCTGCGCCAGTAGTCGCAGGCCTGCTCGAACGCTTCGCCCTTCGGTGCAAACGGACGGCCCTTCACATAGGCGAAGGTGGTTTCGTCGGGTGCCACCAGACCGGCACGCGCGCCGGCTTCGATGGACATGTTGCACAGCGTCATACGGCCGGCCATGTCCAGACCACGGATCGCGGATCCTGCAAATTCAATGACATGACCGGTGCCGCCAGCGGTACCGATCCGGCCGATGATGGCCAGCATAATGTCTTTCGCCGTCACGCCGGGACCGACCTTGCCCTCGACGGAGACACGCATGTTCTTCGCGGGCTTCTGCAGGATCGTCTGCGTCGCCAGCACGTGTTCGACTTCGGACGTACCAATCCCGAACGCCAGCGAGCCGAGCGCGCCATGCGTGGAGGTGTGGCTGTCGCCGCAGACGATCGTCATGCCTGGCAGGGAAATGCCCTGCTCCGGCCCGACAACATGCACGATGCCCTGAGAGGCGGAGCGCAGCGGGAAATAGGGGACGCCGAATTCGGCGACATTCTTCTCAAGCGTTTCGATCTGGAGGCGGCTCTGCGGCTCCTCGATCGGCTTGGAACGGTCGGACGTGGGGACATTGTGGTCCGCCACGGCCACCGTGGCATCCGGACGACGCACGCGGCGCCCGGACATCCGCAGGCCTTCGAAAGCCTGCGGACTTGTCACCTCGTGGACGAGGTGCCGGTCGATGTAGAGGATGCACGTCCCGTCCTCGAGACGTTCGACGACATGATCGTCCCAGATCTTGTCAAAAAGGGTTCTGGGCGAATTGGTAACGGGCATCCTGTCTCTACTCCGGACGGTTTAGGAAGCGGCCATGCTGTCAGCCTTCGGCAGATCGCGCGGACGCTCTGCGATACGGGCGGACTTACCCGAACGGCCACGCAGGTAATACAGCTTCGCGCGACGGACCTTACCGCGACGCACGACTTCGATGCTGGCGATCGACGGTGCGTACAGCGGGAACACGCGCTCCACGCCTTCACCGTTGGAGATCTTGCGAACCGTGAAGTTGCTGTTCAGGCCCTTGTTGGAACGGGCAATGACAACGCCTTCGAAGCTCTGCACACGCTCACGCGTGCCTTCGACAACGCGGACGCCAACGCGAACCGTGTCACCTGCAATGAACTCGGGAACAGCGCGGACGCCGGAAAGACGCTCGATCTCGCGCGCCTCATACTGCTGGATAATGTTCATGATCAAACTCCTGAAAACAAAACTTCAATGGACCTGCTGTCGTGCCAGATACGCATCCCAGAGGTCCGGGCGGCGCGCCTTCGTGACGGCGATTGACTGTTCATGGCGCCAGCGGGCGATGGCACCATGGTTGCCGGAGAGAAGAATGTCGGGCACGTCCCGCCCGTCCCACACTGCCGGCTTGGTGTACTGTGGATATTCAAGAAGCCCGTCGGCGAAGCTTTCGTCCTGACCGCTGACGTCCGACCCCATGACGCCGGGAAGAAGACGGACGCAGGCATCCAGAAGCGTCAGGGCGGGAATTTCCCCTCCCGACAGTACGACATCGCCCATGCAGAGCTGTTCGATATCGTGCTTTTCCAGAACGCGTTCGTCCACCCCTTCGAAGCGACCGCAGAGAACGACGACCCCCGGACCGGACGACAGGCGCTCCGCATCTTCATGCGATATGCGCCGTCCCCGCGGTGTCGGATAGACGACCGGGCGGCCATCCAGCGCGGGAAGCGCCGAGAGGGCCGTATCCAGAACGTCTGCCCGCATCACCATACCGGCCCCGCCACCGAACGGCGTGTCATCCACGGCCCGGTGACGTCCCAGCCCGTGCTGGCGCAGGTCATGCGCCTCACAGGACCAGATCCCCCGCTCCAGCGCCCGGCCCGCGAGGGAAAACCCAAGCGGCCCCGGGAACATGTTCGGGAAAAGGGTCAGGATGTCCGCGCGCCAGCTCATGCCCGCACCTGGACCTCACCAGCCAGATCCCCCTCGACCTCGACTTCAACGGGCGGGATGAGAACCACTTCCCGTTTCGCAAGGTCTACTCGGGGCACACAGGCCAGCGTGAATGGCACGATCAGACCACGATCCACTTCGAGGCTGACGCCTGCGCCGTAATCGTGAACGACCGAAACCGTTCCCAGGACATCTCCGTCTTCGGAGACCGCCGTCATGCCGATCAGGTCAGCATGATAGAACTCGTCATCTCCGGTCTCGGGCAGGACCGCACGCGGGACATACAGCTTGACGTTGACCAGCCGCTCGGCAGCCGTACGGTCAGGAAGGTCCTGACCATCGGCATCCGTGAGCGCCGCCACGCCCGCTGAAATCCAGCGTGCCGTCCATGCCCTGCCCTGTTCGTCATGCAGCGCACCCAGCGTCTCGACCGAAGCCGGATCGTCGGTGGCAGCATGAAGATGCACCAGACCGCGAACACCGTGCGGGCGACCGACGGTAGCAATCAGGACATCACTGTCAGGGTTGAAGCGGGGCACGTCTCGGGCTTCCTTAAAAGCGGCTCAATCAGGCCGCGGCAGCAGCGTCAGCAGCGGCCTTGGCGCGCTCCTGAGCCTTCGCCTTCGGAGCGGACTTCTTCGGCTGCTCGTTGTAGGTCGGCTTCGGAGCCAGGCCAGCGTTGCCGAGGAAACGGGCAACACGGTCCGTGGCGAGGGCGCCGTTGGACAGCCAGTGCTTGATGCGCTCGTCAACCAGACGGATACGGTCAGCGTGGTCAGCCGGCAGCATCGGGTTGTAGGAACCAACCTTCTCGATGAAACGGCCGTCGCGCGGGCTGCGGCTGTCGGCGACAACGATGTGGTAGTAAGGACGCTTCTTGGCACCTGCACGTGCAAGGCGGATCTTGAGGCTCATGAAATACTCCTGAGAGACAGACTTGTAAAAACGGGACGGATCAGGCGAAAGGCGGGCGTCCACCGGGCTTACCCCCGGGGCCGCCCATGCCCTTCATCAGATCCGCCAGACCTCCTGCACCACCCATGCCGCGCATCAGGCCACCAAGGCCCATCTTGCTGATGCGTTTCATCATGGTGGACATGTCGTTGAACTGCTTGAGCAGACGGTTGATCTCCGGAACCGTAGTTCCCGAGCCCGCCGCGATGCGCTTCTTGCGGGACGCCTTGATGATCTCGGGCGTCTTGCGCTCCTGCTTCGTCATCGAGGAAATGATGGCCTTGTGACGCTTGAAGATCGACGTATCGAGCTCCTTGTCACCCAGCATATCCTTGATCTTTCCCAGCCCCGGCATCATACCGAGAATGCCGGAAATCGAGCCCATGCGGTTGATCTGGTCGATCTGGGAGACGTAGTCGTCCAGGTCGAACTTGCCCGCGAGCATCTTTTTGGCGACGCGCTCGCCTTCCTCGTGATCGAGGGTTTCGGCTGCACGTTCCACCAGCCCGGCCACGTCACCCAGGCCGAGAATACGGCCGGCAACACGCTCGGGATGGAATTCTTCAAGCGCTTCGAGGTTTTCACCCGAACCCGTCAGCTTGATCGGCGCGCCGGTGATGGCCTTCATGGACAGGGCCGCGCCACCGCGGGCATCGCCATCCATACGGCTCATGACAACGCCGGTGATGCCGACAGCCTCGTTGAAGGCCTTGGCCGTATTCACAGCGTCCTGACCGGTCATCGCATCGACGACCAGCAGCGTCTCGGCCGGCTTGGTGAGCGTGCGGATTTCCCGCACTTCATCCATCAGCGCCTCGTCGATCGACAGACGGCCTGCCGTATCGAGGATGACGACGTCATAGCCCTCAAGACGTCCCGTCTCGAGCGCACGCTTTGCGATCTGAACGGGAGACTGCCCGGAGATGATCGGCAAAGCCTGAACGCGGCCCGTCTTGGCGTTGACGCGCTCGGCCAGCTGCTGGAGCTGGAGCTGCGCGGCCGGACGCTGGACGTCGAGGCTGGCCAGAAGGACTTTCTTGTTCTCGCGACCGGACAGACGCAGGGCGATCTTGCCGGACGTCGTCGTCTTGCCCGAACCCTGCAGACCCACCATCAGCACCGGGACCGGCGGATTGGCGGACAGGTTCAGCGGAACAGCCCCTGCCCCGCCAAGCGCGTCGATCAGTGCATCATTGACGATCTTGGCGACGGCCTGACCGGGAGAAACGCTTTCCAGCACTTCCTGCCCGACAGAGCGCTCACGGACCTTGTTGACGAAGTCCCGCACCACAGGCAGCGCAACGTCCGCCTCCAGCATGGCGAGACGTACTTCACGCATGGCCTCGGTGACATCAGCCTCCGAAAGCTTCCCGTTCTTGGAAAGCCCATCGAGGACACCGGACATCTTGCCTGAGAGTTGTTCGAACAACGGGTCACCTTAAAGCAAACAGAAACACGCCACTGCGCGAGTCTTCGCGAGGTGGCGTGTCCGGAAACAGGACTGCTCTATCGTCTTGGTGCCGAAGCGTCAAGCGATAGAGGCAGAATCAGCAGTTTTCAGGGCATATCGTCCGGGTCGCCTTCCGGCGGCGGACCCATCAGGGCCTTCATCTGCTCATGGAGCGCCTTGATCTTGTCCATGGTTTCCTTGGCCTGCTGGCGCTGAGCCGGGGTTAGCAGATCGTGAAGCTGCTCCATGGTGTCGAGGTGAAGCGCGGAGACCTTGGCCTTGACCTCGTCTTCCTGCTTGCCCAGATCCGCCAGCGCGGCGCGATCCAGATCACCAGCCACGCTGAGAGCATCGTGAATCTTGCCCTCAATGGCGCGCCCTTCAAGACGCAGCGCATGTTCGTCCTGATGGGACTTCTCAAAAATGGTCTTGAGCTTTGCCTTTTGCGCCGTGGTCAGCGTGATGCCAGGCGGGATGCGCGGCATCATGAAGCCCGGGCCGCCATAGGACGCACCACCCGGCGGGGGACGATGGCCATCAGACCCATGATGCCCCTCGGCAGAAGCCGCTAGAGGAGCCACCACCAGACCGAGGGCAGCGATGACAGCAAGAAAAGCAGCGGGACGAAAGATCGTCATGGACGTCATATCCTTGGAGGTTATGGCAGCCGGAGACGCACAAAACGCCTCCATACGTTTCTAGATGGCACGTTTCAATGTTGCTGACCGCCCCCTTCTGCGTTTCAAAAAGTAAGCCCCCCCACCCCTATGTAACACGGCCCCTTGACGGCAGAAGTTTCCCGTCGCATGAAGCATCCGATCCAGGCAGAATCCTTCAGAAATGAAGCCTGCCGGATGGAGAGGTGGCCGAGTGGTTTAAGGCAGCGGTCTTGAAAACCGCCATACGTGAGAGCGTATCGTGGGTTCGAATCCCACCCTCTCCGCCACATTCCCCGTAAAAAATTCCGAACACGCCACCGCGCTCGGGACGCATTATTTTACTGCGTGCTGTCAGTCTGGAATGCAAAAAGCCCGCCCCTGCATTTGCAGAGACGGGCTTTTCAGTAAGCATTTGAATGAGATCAGCGCGCGCCTGGGCGGGGACCACCACGACCCGGGGCGCCACCACGGCCGCCACCTGGGCGACCACCCGAGGGCGGTCCCGAGCGACGGCGTCCGCCACCGCCGCCACCACGACCACCGCCCAGAACCGGCGGACGCTGCGTGGACAGTCGAGCCTCTTCGGAATGGAAGGGATGATCCGTTACAACCGGAATGGGCTTGCCGATCTTCTTCTCAATATCCTTGAGCCATGCGCGCTGTTCAGCGTCACACAGGGAGACTGCGCAACCCTCACGCCCTGCCCGGGCCGTACGGCCGATACGGTGAACGTAGGATTCCGGTACATTCGGCAGATCGTAATTGAAGACGTGGCTGACCTCGTCCACGTCGATACCGCGGGCCGCGATGTCGGTTGCCACCAGAGCCTTGATGGCGCCACTGCGGAAACCGGCCATAGCGCGCTCACGGGCACCCTGGGACTTGTTGCCGTGGATGGCTTCCGCGCGGATCCCGTTCTTGTTCAGGAACTCGGCAACCTTGTTGGCTTCATGCTTCATCAGCGTGAAAACCACAGCCCGGGCAACGCTCGGGCTTTCCAGCAGCATGAGAGCCGCATCTTTCTTGCTGCCCGAGTCAACGAACATGACAGCCTGATTGATGCGATCAACCGTGCTCGATTCAGGCGTGACCTGAACCGTTGCCGGGTTCTTCAGAAGCGAATGGGCCAGATCGCTGATGGACGGCGGCATGGTTGCCGAAAACAGCAGGGTCTGACGCTGCTTGGGAAGCAGGGCCATGATGCGCTGGATATCGCGCACGAAGCCCATGTCCAGCATCCGGTCGGCCTCATCGAGAACGAGGATTTCCAGAGTGGAGAGATCGATATGTTTCTGCCCGATCAGATCAAGCAGACGGCCGGGCGCGGCCACGAGGACGTCCACACCGCGACGGGTGGTCTCGATCTGGCGTCCCTGCCCGACCCCACCGAACACGACAGCATAGGAGAACTTCATGTGTCGCGCATAAGCGGCAAAGCTCTCACCGATCTGCGACGCCAGTTCACGCGTGGGCGCAAGAACCAAGGCACGGACGCCCTTCGGCGGCGCAGGGCGACGATTCGTGAAGATATGGTTCAGGATGGGAAGCGCGAATGCTGCCGTCTTGCCGGTTCCGGTCTGGGCCAGACCGAGAAGATCGCGACCTTCGAGCAGATAAGGGATGGCACCTGCCTGAATCGGGGTCGGCGTGGTGTAGCCTTCTTCCGCGAGAGCCTTCTGAATTGGCTCGGCAAGCTTGAGTTCGGCGAAACTGGTCATGGACCTCTCCTTTGAGACGGCAAGGTCATGCTCAGGCAACCGCACCGTTATATCCCCTGCCTGACCAACTGGCCGCAGGCATTTATGGCAAGCGACCCCATTTCCACCCTGCCTCACCTGTAAAACCGGGCCTGAAACAGGCCCGGACAGAACAGAACCGGCGGGTTATGAAGTCATCATCACACTTCAGCAGACTGGCCCTGAAGTGCCCGTGGGATGTAGGACAACACTTGTCCCATTGCAAGGAGACAGGGACCCTTAGCTGAAAAAAGCCATTGGTATTTCTTGAAATTTTGCAATCAAGAGAAGCAGTCGTACTGAACCACTGCATCAAGAGGCAAAAACCCGCCACGGGGTCGAGGCGATGATGCCTCACGTCCAAGCGCGACGAACATCACAATTTCATGATCCACTGGAAGATTGATGATCTCCCCAACCTGACCGAAGTCGAAACCATCCATAGGGCAGGTCTGAAGGCCATGCGCCGATGCCGCCATCATGAGCGCATAGGCCGCAAGACCACAGGACCGGATCCCCTCGTCCCGCTGCACCTGCTCCCGTCCTTCGTAATAGGAACGGATCATGCCGACATAGCCCTCGCGCACGGACTCGGGCGCATCTTTCCAGTAGCGGGCCGGATCTTTCTCCCAGGCCTTGATGTCAGCACACATGACAATCAGCGCGGCACAGTCCTCGACCTGCGGCTGGTCCCAGGCTGCGGCACGGATACGACGGCGCTGCTCCCGGTCCCGCACGACCAGAAAGCGATAATTCTGGATATTGAATGCAGTGGGGGCATGACGGGCGGCTTCGAGGATGGCCGTCAGTTCGGCTTCGGGGATCTGATATTCCGGATCAAAATGCTTGGTCGCGCGCCGGGATGCGATGGCCTGAAGAATTTCGCTCATGAATCGGCAACTCCACTCTGACGGTTATCAACCCGGACCCTGCGAAAAGCATACTCCGGCTTCAAGGTTTAACCGTACCGCAGAGCGAAGGTTGCGAAATATGAAAACGGGCCCATCAAAATAGCGCGGTCAGTGTCCCGCACGCTTGAGCAGGAACATGGCCTGTTCACCGAACAGATTGGCCAGCCGGATGGAACGACGCCACGGGGCACGGGCACCATCCTCATCGATCGCCAGCCACTGCTGAATGACATAACCCTCTTCCTCGCAGAGCAGGAGAAAGTCCCGGATCGTGCAGGGATGAATATTCGGTGTGGAATACCAGGGAGTATTCCACACGGGCGTCATCGGCATCCGCCCGGTCGTCAGAAGCTGAAGCCTCAGCCGCCAGTGACCGAAATTGGGAAAGGATACAATGGCATGACGCCCGATCCTGAGCATCTGCCTCAGAACCTCGCGCGGGCGTTCGACGGCCTGAAGCGTTCTTTGCAGTACGACGTAATCGAACGTGTCATCGGGATAGTCCGCCAGATCGTGATCGGCGTCTCCATGCATGACAGGCAGGCCATGCGCGACGGACTGCGTCACGTTCTGCATGTCGATCTCGATCCCCCGCGCATCGCAGGACCGCGTGCGGTACAGGTAATCGATCAGCGTGCCATCACCGCTTCCGACATCAAGGACACGGGCACGGGGCGCAATCATTTCGGCAATGAGCCGCTGGTCCACGCGCATCAGCGTTCTCCCGCCTTAAGGGCCGCATGTTCGGCCGCACCTGCGATGAAACCCCGGATGGTCCGGTCGAAGTCCGGCTCCTCCAGCAGAAAGGCGTCATGCCCGCGGTCGCTCTCGATTTCCACGAAAGAGACGTTCGCCCCTGCCCGGTTGAGTGCCCGCACCAGAAGGCGGGACTGTGACGTCGGGAACAGCCAGTCCGAGCTGAACGACACGACACAGAAACGGGTCTGCGATTTCCGGAACGGGTTGGCCAGATCACCGTCATGTTCTGCGGCCAGATCGAAATAATCCATCGCCCGGGTGATCGTCAGATACGAATTGGCATCAAAGCGCCGCACGAACGATGAGCCCTGGTGGCGCAGATAGCTCTCCACTTCGAACATTTCCCCGAACAGCGACGGACTGCTGGACGCGGGCACCGCTGTTGCCGCGTCATGCCGGACCCGCCGTCCGAATTTGCGGCTGAGAGCTTCCTCGGACAGATAGGTGATATGCGCCATCATGCGCGCCACCCCCAGTCCGCGGGCAGGAATGGCACCGAAATCCCTGTAATGGCCATCATGCCAGTCCGGATCGGCAAAGATGGCCTGCCGGCTGACTTCATTGAATGCGATGTTCTGGGCCGAATGGAAGGGCGACGTTGCGATCGGCATGGCAGCGAACACGCGGTCCGGGAAATCCGCCGCCCAGGTCAGCGCCTGCATTCCGCCCATCGAACCGCCGATGACCGCGAAAAGACGGTCTATGCCCAGATGATCGATCAGTTTCGCCTGCGCGGCCACGATGTCATGCATCGTGATTGGCGGAAACTCACTGTCCCACGCCTTTCCCGTCTCAGCACAGATCGATCGCGGTCCCGTCGTGCCCATGCAGCCGCCAAGGACGTTGGAGCACACGACGAAATAACGATCCGTATCGATCGGAAGCCCCGGCCCAACCATCCTGCTCCACCAGCCAGGTTTGCCGGTCAGGGGATTGCGTTCCGCCAGGTACTGGTCCCCCGTCAGGGCATGACAGACCAGGATCGCATTATCCCGTGCTGGTGAGAGCGTGCCGTAGGTGCAGTAGGCGACCTCCAGCGGCGCCAGATGCACGCCACATTCCAGATCGAGACCGCTGTCCAGCCGCACGGTCTGATGTGTGTAGACCGGCCCATCCGCGATACTCGGTGACGCGCTGATGTCCATCCCAGATACACCCCTGATGCCACACTGAGGCCTCATGCCTCCCGGGCGCCACGGTATGGCACTGCCTGCCGATACGATCAAATCCCCTTTTGGATTGACGATGAATTAACACCTTGAATAAAGTTAAAAAAACGTAAAAAAGTTATACATGCCGCATCCGTTCTCACATTCCTCTGTTGAAGATTCACGGATATCGCCGTTTCCGGCTGACGCCTCTCCCCTGCAGATTCTCGGGCATTCCGGCATTTTTGACGCATTTTATTATCTGAAATCCAACCCGGACCTGCACACGCTCGGAACCGCCGTTCTCCGGCATTATCATCAGCATGGATGGCGGGAGGGTCGCAAACCCAATCCCTTTTTTGATCCGCACTGGTATCTCAGCAAGAACCGCGACGTCATCGGTGATCCGTTGCTGCATTATATCCTGCACGGGGAACGCGAGGGGCGCCGTCCGATCGCCTGGTTCGATCCGGTGTGGTACGCGCGGATCTACCACGTCCCGGAACGGATGCTGGCCCTCGCCCATTACCTGAAGAACCGTCACAACACGCCGCTACGCCCGATCCCGGAGTTCGATCCGGACTTCTATCTGCGCGCCTATCCCGACGTCGCCAAAGCCGGCCTTGATGCGCTTGAGCACTACATGGTTCAGGGGTTTCGCGAGGCCCGCAAACCTTTCGACGGGTTTGATCCCCTTTATTACAGGCGGAAATACCTTCGGCATTCTCCGGACAGCAATCCGCTGCTGCATTATCTGGAAAACCGTAACCGGCCGGATATTCATCCATGCAGTCCCGAAACCGAGATATCGGTTTTTGGTGAAATCAAGCGTCGGAGCAAGCCAGGACCACTTTTTGAAAAAGCACGTCCGTTACCCCGAAGCGCTATCCGCCGCGCCCGTATTCTGGCCTATTACCTGCCGCAGTTTCATACCATTCCCGAAAATGACGCCTGGTGGGGCGAAGGTTTCACGGAATGGACCAACCTGCCCCGAGGGATTCCGCGCTTTTCGGACCATTACCAGCCCCGTATTCCACGGGATCTGGGGCATTATACCCTGAACACACCCGAAATCCTCGAGCGGCAGGCTACGATGGCTCAGGCCGCGGGGATCGAAGGCTTCATTTTCTATTTCTACTGGTTCAACCGCAAACGCCTGCTGGACCAGCCTCTGGAAATTCTGCTGTCCAACCCGCAGATCGATCTTCCGTTCTGCCTTATGTGGGCCAACGAGAACTGGAGCCGCCGCTGGGATGGATCAGCCGATGACCTGCTGATCGCGCAGGATTACCGTTCCGAGGACGACGAGGCCCTCGTGGACTGCTTTGCCCGGTATCTGCGTGATGCACGCTACATCCATTTTGATGGCCGACCAGTGCTCATGGTTTATCGGCCCGGGACCATCCCCGATGCTCCAGCCGCCTTCGTGCGGTGGCGTAAGCTGTTTCGCACCCGCCATGGGCTGGATCCGCTTTTTGTCATGGGACAGGCTTTCGGTGACGAGAACCCCGATCTCTTCGGTCTGGATGGCGCCATCGAGTTTCCACCCCACAAGGTTGTCTCGAACTGCAACCTGATCAATGACGAAATCACGCTGTTCGATAATGACTTCAGCGGTCAGGTCTATGACTACGGCGAAGTGGTGGATAAAGCCCTCGCCCAGCCCAGAACACCGTTCCCCCTGATCAGGACCGCAGCGCCTTCATGGGATAATGATGCACGTCGGCAGGGCAAAGGCCTTGTTCTGCATGGATCAACACCGGAACTCTATGAACGCTGGCTCAGCGGCCTGATCGAACAGGCTCAGTCCCGCACGTTTTTCGGAGACCCGGTCGTCTGCATCAACGCCTGGAATGAATGGGCCGAGGGCGCCTATCTGGAGCCGGACCAGCATTTCGGAAGCGCCTATCTCAACGCAACGGCACGCGCCTGTACCGGCGCCGGGAAAAACCGCTCGCGATCCGGAATCCTTCTGATTGGACATGACGCGTTTCCCGCAGGCGCACAGCGGCTGCTGCTCGAAATCGGCCGCACGCTGCAGCACTGCTTTGGCGCTGAAATCCAGTTTCTCCTCCTCGACGGAGGCGCCCTCCTCGACGAATATCGTAACGTGGCACCCACAGAGATCGTTACGGTGGAGTCAAAAACCACTACGGCGCGTCTGGAGTATCTCCGCCGGCAAGGATTTCAGTCGGCAATCCTCAACAGTGCGGCCAGTTCAGCCCTGGCGCCCCACCTTGCGGAAGCGGATATCGGCTTTCTATTCCTCATTCATGAGCTTCCCGCGCTCCTACGCAGTCGTAACCTGCACGCCCCCATGGAAAAGGCCTGTACGCTGGCACGCCATGTCATTGCACCGGCGCAAAGTGTAGCGAAAAGACTTGATCTGGCACCCCTGAACAACCTGAAGATCCTGCCGCAGGGTCTCTACACTGAGATGCCATTTTCACTGCAGGCACGACTGACAATCCGCAGGGAAATGGGTCTTGGGACAGTTGACCGGATCATTATCGGTGCCGGCTATGCAGACCTGCGTAAAGGCTTTGACCTTTTCCTTCAGCTCTGGCGCAAAATGCAGGGCGCAGTCCACTGTGTCTGGCTGGGCGATATCGACCCGTCCCTGAAGAACAACCTGCATGTCGAACTGAACGGCGCCCTCTCCAGTGGCACATTTCACATGCCTGGCAGGGTCGACAATGTGCCGGCATGGCTGGCTGCGGCAGACGTCTTTGCTCTCACGTCACGCGAAGATCCGTATCCATCAGTCGTCCTGGAAGCTTTGGCGGCCGGCCTACCATGTGTTGCATTCGAGGAAACCGGCGGAATTCCGGATCTCCTGCAACAGATCACTTCTGAAACAGATCATCGCAACAGTATCGTTCCCTTTGCGGATATACCCGCGATGGCGAACGCGGCAAACAAACTGGCGGCATGGTCCGCAGAACGCTCGCGCCGCGAACGACAGAAAATTGCTCGCGCGGCTGCACAACGCTTCAGCTTCAGACATTATGCCCAGGAACTTCTGAGCCTCGCCCTTCCCGCAATCCCGAAAATTTCCGTCGTCATCCCCTCACACAACTACGCTCACTATATGAGCCGCCGCCTTTCTTCGATTTTTGCGCAGACGGTACCGGTCTTCGAGATCATCGTGCTCGACGACGCCTCAGACGATAACAGCCTCGAAATTGCCCGACAGACGGCAAAAGACTGGGATCGGGAAACCATCTGCATCGAGAGTACTGTCCCCTCAGGCTCGGTCTTCAAGCAGTGGCACAAAGCCGTCAGGATCGCACGTGGCGACTGGATCTGGATTGCCGAGGCGGACGATTTCTGCGAACCGGAATTTCTTGAACGTATTCTGGACGGGATCAAGAACAAGCCCGCTGTCGTCATGGCATTTACGGACAGCCGGGCCGTCGACGAAGACGGCGCTCCAATTTTTCCATCCTATCAGGCCTATTACTCTGAGAGCGCAGGATTACTGATGGAAAATGACAGTCATTTTACAGGAGAAAGTTTTCTCCGGGGCTGCCTGTCGGAACGCAATCTTGTCCTCAACGTCAGTAGTGCACTTTTTCGAAAAAAACATTTACTGACAGCGATCAATGGTTGTCAGACAGACCTGAAAACCCTGCGTGTTGCAGGCGACTGGCGCATTTACCTTGAACTGCTCACGCAGAAAAACGTCGAGGTCATCTATCTGGCTCAACCACTCAATGTGCACCGGAGACATGGGATTCAGTCACCCATACACTTAGCCGGCGTAACCACATCGACGAAGTCGCCTACATGCATCGCCTTCTGGCAAGTCGCCTGGCACTTCCGGAAACACATATCAGCCGCCAGAAACACTATCGTGCAATGCTGGAACAGCAGTTCGGACTGGCTCCTCACAATGCTTCAGAAAAGGCATTGCCGCTTTCCTAAGCTATTGCACGACACAAAATCTCTCCCTGACCTGAATTTTATGCTCAGGATTTATAGCTAGGTGTTTGGTCCCGGGGTTTGATGGG
>NZ_BJNM01000009.1 GCF_006539685.1 Gluconobacter oxydans | reverse complement strand
CTGTGTTCAGGCTGGCTACTCCAGAGTTCCTGAGCCCGATGGGACCAGATCCACGAATTTCGGTCTGGTCACCGGCTTGAGAATTAAGAACCCGATGTGAACTAAGGTAGATCCACGAAGGTTTGCTCCAGACTTCGGCTGCTCACCTTGATGAAGCAGCAGACGCATCTGATGCAGAATGAACCAGATCTAGAGACTTCAATCAGTGGGTCTCGATAGGGGAAATATCTTATTTCGCACTATTGCTTTTCTTTTATTTCTCCCTCACCATCACGGCTCGTCAGGGGGGTCCCGCCTTAAGGGACTGAGAGGCTGATTGGTGTTGTCGGGAAACCGGCTGCACGGTGAAGCGACCCTTTGAACCTGACCCAGTTGATACTGGCGTAGGAAGACCGAAGGGCTCTCATTTCCATCTCTGGTATGGGAAAGCGCCTATCGGGCCGATCTGGCCCCGCTTGTGTCTGTGTGCACAGGGGACGGCGGCTCCCTTTCTGCTTCACGTTCTCCCTGGGTCTTTTCGAGTACGCTTGAGGAGACACCATATGAACGCTTCCATTCCGGCCATTACGACAGGCCCTCTGCCGGCTTCCAGCAAGGTCCATGTCCAGGGCACGCTCCATGATATCAAAGTGCCCATGCGGCAGATTGAGATTTCGGACGAATGCCCGCTGAACGTCTATGACAGTTCCGGGCCCTATACCGACACCGCCATCAGCATCGACATTGCGAAAGGTCTTGCGGACAGTCGCGGCATCTGGCTTCGCAGTCGTGGCGATGTGGAGGAGTATGACGGTCGCACGATTACGGCGGTCGATAACGGTTTTGCGGAGGGAGAACGGCTGACGCCTGCATTCCCGAACCAGCGCCGCCCCCTGCGGGCGGTAGGGGATCGTGCGGTGACCCAGATGGCGTATGCCCGCGCTGGAATCATCACACCTGAAATGGAATTCGTCGCTATCCGGGAAAATATCGGCCGGACGCAGGCCCTGAAGGAAGAGCGGGATGGCGAGGATTTCGGAGCCAGCATTCCGGACTTCGTAACGCCGGAATTCGTGCGGCAGGAAATTGCTTCAGGACGAGCGATCATTCCCGCCAATATCAATCACCGTGAGCTTGAGCCGATGATCATCGGACGCAATTTTCTGGTAAAGATCAATGCCAATATCGGCAATTCGGCTGTCACGTCTTCCATGGAAGAGGAAGTCGAAAAAATGGTGTGGTCCATCCGCTGGGGCGCGGATACCGTCATGGATCTCTCAACAGGTCGCAATATTCATAACATCCGGGACTGGATCATCCGCAATGCTCCTGTGCCGATTGGGACGGTTCCACTGTATCAGGCGCTGGAAAAGGTCGGCGGTATTGCGGAAGACCTGACATGGGAGATTTTCCGCGACACGCTGATCGAGCAGGCGGAGCAGGGCGTGGATTACTTCACCATCCATGCCGGTGTCCGGCTGCACATGATCCCGCTGACGGCCCGACGGGTGACGGGCATCGTGTCGCGCGGTGGGTCCATCATGGCGAAATGGTGCCTGCATCATCACCGCGAGAGCTTCCTGTATGAGCATTTCGAGGAGATCTGCGATATCTGCCGCCGCTATGACGTGTCGTTCTCGCTCGGGGACGGTCTGCGTCCGGGCTCAATTGCCGACGCTAACGATGCGGCGCAGTTTGCGGAGCTGGAAACGCTCGGTGAACTGACGAAAATTGCCTGGGCCAAGGACTGTCAGGTCATGATCGAAGGTCCGGGTCATGTGCCGATGCACAAGATCAAGACCAACATGGACAAGCAGCTTGAGCACTGCCATGAAGCGCCGTTTTATACGCTTGGCCCGCTGACGACCGATATCGCGCCCGGTTACGATCACATCACTTCGGCCATTGGTGCTGCCATGATCGGCTGGTTCGGCACGGCCATGCTCTGCTACGTCACACCAAAGGAACATCTGGGCCTGCCGGACCGGAATGACGTCAAGACGGGTGTCATCACCTACAAGCTTGCAGCCCATGCGGCGGATCTCGCGAAAGGCCATCCGGGCGCGCAGATGCGGGATGACGCCCTGTCGCGGGCGCGGTTCGAGTTCCGGTGGGAAGATCAGTTCAATCTGGGGCTCGATCCCGATACCGCTCGTGCCATGCATGATGAAACGTTGCCCAAGCAGGCGCACAAGGTGTCCCATTTCTGCTCGATGTGTGGGCCGAAATTCTGCTCGATGAAGATTTCGCATGACATCCGTGCCGCGGCGGAAAAGCAGGACGGCATGGAGCAGATGGCGGAGAAATTCCGTGAAGGCGGGCAGCTCTATGTGCCTGTGACGGAACCGGCGGAATGATCCATTCCGTCCTAGGGGGAGGGGTTACGGCACTGTGTTGTGCCACGGCCCTTTCCGACCGGGGCCTTGACGTGGAAGTCATCGTCCCGGATGGCGCCCCGGAACCGGCGTCACGGTTTGCGGGGGGAATGCTGGCACCTTTCTGCGAGGGAGAAAGTGCGCCGGATCTGATCGTGGCAAAAGGGCAGGATTCCGTGAACTGGTGGGCCGCCCATGTGCCCGGCGTTGTGCGGCGTGGCACGCTTGTTGTCGCACCGCCGCGGGATGTTTCCGAATTGGAGCGCTTTGCACGGGCGACGCGGGAACATGAGTGGGTTGTGCCGGGTGATCTGGAGCCGGATCTGGCAGGGCGTTTCGCACGGGGGCTGTTCTTTTCAATCGAAGCGCATCTGGATCCGCGTCAGGCACTGACTAGCCTGCGGAGCCGTCTGGAGTGCAGAGGCGTATCGTTTCGGACCGGGGCGCCACGGGGCCGGATCGTGGACTGTCGGGGGCTGGCATCCCGGGAGGATCTGGCCGATCTGCGCGGTGTGCGGGGCGAAATGCTGATCGTGCACGCGCCGGACGTGACGCTGACTCGGCCTGTTCGTCTGCTGCATCCACGTTTTCCCTGCTATATCGTTCCACGCGAAAACGGGCGCTATATGATCGGCGCGACCATGGTGGAAAGCGCCCGCCGCGGAGGTGTGACGGCGCGCGCTGCGATGGAGCTGCTTTCGGCGGCCTATACGCTTCATCCCGGTTTTGCCGAAGCGGAAATTCTTGAACTGGGCGCAGGGCTGCGTCCGTCTTTTCCTGACAATATTCCGGCCATTCGCCACGCTGCGGACCGCATCCATGTGAACGGGATGTATCGCCACGGCTTTCTGATGGCGCCTGTCTGCGCAGAGCAACTGGCCACGGAACTTGCGGAGCTTCACGTTCATGCGGATTGATCTGAACGGCCAGACCATCGAAACGCAGGCCCGGACGCTGGCCGACCTGCTGACGGAGCAGGGCTTTGAATCCCCCTGCGTAGCCACGGCCGTGGATGGTGATTTCATTGCCCGGCCCCTTCGTTCCGGAACACTGTTGAATGATGGCGTGAAGGTTGAGGTCCTCTCACCGATGCAGGGAGGGTGACCATGTTCTATGGTGTCGATCTGACGTCCCGTCTGATGCTCGGGACTGCGCAATATCCGTCGCCGCAGGTTCTGCTGGAAGCCATCGAGGCGTCCGGCGCGCAGGTCATTACTGTCTCGCTGAGGCGGGAAGGGGCGGCCGGAGGGGCGTTTCGTGCCCTTCTGGCGAAAAGCCGGTGTCGTCTGCTGCCCAACACCGCGGGCTGTCACACCGTTCGGGAAGCCGTGACCACGGCCCGAATGGCACGTGAAGTCTTCGGAACCTCATGGATCAAGCTGGAAGTGATCGGTCATGCCGACACGCAGCAACCCGACCCGTTCGCGCTCGTCGAGGCCGCGCGTGTGCTGTGTGCGGAAGGATTTGATGTCTTTCCCTACACGACCGAGGACCTGATCGTGGGTGAAAAGCTGCTTGAGGCCGGTTGCAAAGTCCTGATGCCCTGGGGCGCGCCCATCGGTTCGGGGCAGGGATTGCGAAATCTGGCGGGATTGCGGAGCATGAGGGCGCATTTCCGCGATGTACCACTGGTTGTGGATGCGGGGATCGGTGCGCCCAGTCAGGCCGCGCAGGCCATGGAACTTGGGTTTGACGCCGTGCTGCTCAATACTGCCGTTGCGAAGGCGGTCGATCCTGTGGGGATGGCGCGGGCTTTTGGGCGCGCCATACAGGCGGGGCAGGAGGGTTTTGTGGCTGGCCTCATGCCCGAACGGGATATGGCCAGTGCCTCGACGCCCGTTTTCGGTCTGGCGGAGTTGGCATGATGACGCTTGATCCGTTCTATCTTCTGGTCGGGGAAGTCGGGCTTCTTGAAACGCTGCTGCCCTGTGGTGTGCGGCTGGTGCAGCTGCGTCTCAAGGACAAACCGGAAGCGGAAATCCGTTGCCAGATCCGTCATGCCCGTGATCTGTGTGAGCGGCATGGCGCCCAGCTTGTCATCAACGACTACTGGCGCCTTGCGCTGGAACTGGGATGCGATTTCGTCCATCTGGGTCAGGAAGACATGGAAACGGCGGATTTTGCCGCTCTTCGAGACGCCGGAATCCGGTTTGGACTGTCCACTCATGACCCGGCGGAACTCGAACGGGCCCTGTCTTATGAACCGGCTTATGTCGCTCTTGGTCCCGTCTATCCGACCCTTCTGAAAAAAATGAAATGGGGTCCGCAGGGGTTGGAGCGGGTGGCTGACTGGAAAAAGCGGGCCGGTCAGACGCCGCTTGTCGCCATTGGGGGCCTGACGCCCGAGCGCCTCCCGGGGGTCTTTTTCGCAGGTGCGGACAGCGCCGCCGTGGTGACGGATATCCAGATGGCGGACGACCCGGTTGCCCGCTGCCGGGAATGGGTCGCCGCGACGCGGGCATATGTGCGATGAACCGGTATTCGCGGCAGGTCAGCCTCTTCCCGCAGGGTGAGGCCGACCAGAAACGTCTTCTGGATGCCCATGTTCTGGTTGTCGGTGCTGGTGGGTTGGGGGCGACCGTGCTGCCAGCACTCGCAGGAGCCGGGTGCGGCAGGATCACGGTGGTGGATCATGACCGCGTGGATGAAAGCAATCTTCATCGGCAGACCCTGTTCCGCATGGAGGACATCGGCAGACCGAAAGTCTCCTGCGCGGCGGAACGACTGGAAGGGCTGAATCCTGATTGCCGGATCATACCCGTCGCCCGGCGTCTGGAACCGGCCTCTGCACGCTGTCTTCTGCCGGGTAGTTCCGTTGTGGTTGATGCAGCGGACAGTGTGGCCGTGACCTATATGCTGTCTGATCTTTGCCTTGAGGCAGGTGTGCCTCTCGTCAGCGCCTCGGTGCTGGGACAGTCCGGTTATGTGGGAGGATTCTGTGGTGGAGCGCCCGGTTATCGCGCCGTTTTTCCCGATATTCCTGCCGGCTTTCCCACCTGCTCGGAGGCCGGAGTGCTGGGGCCAGCCGTGGCGGCGCTGGGTGCCATACAGGCGCAGATGACGCTGTCGATCCTGCTGCAAATGCAGCCTTCCCCACTGGGTCAGATGATCAGTCTGGACATGAAACACTGGCGGAGTTCTTCCTTTCGCTTTGACGACGCGCCCCCACCGGAAGAAGAGGGTCCCTTCATTCTCGGCCTTGAAGAGATCACTGAAGCCGATCGTGTGTTCGACCTGCGGGAGCGGGATGAGACGGGACTGCCCTCCGTGGACTGGGCGGTTCGCGGGCCGATCGAGCATCCGGAAATGCTGGATGTGAAGACGGGAAGAACCGTGTTCATCTGTGCCAGTGGTTTGCGGGCCTGGCGGGCGGCGAAACGCTTTTCCGGGCAGAGCGGCGTCGATGCGTTCATTGCGACAACAGGGCGATGACACGTCCTGTTCTGCTGATCGGCGGGCTGGATTCCAGCGGAGGCGCCGGCATTGCCCGTGACCTGCTCGCTGTCCATGATGCTGGCCTGACGGCACGCATTGCCGTTACGGCAGTCACGGCGCAGACGGATCGCGCGGTGCTGGCTATGGATCCTGTCGCACCAGATCTGCTTGCGGCCCAGATCGAGGCTGCGCTGGAGGATGGGATTGGAGCCGTCAAGATTGGTGCTCTGTGCAACGCAGGGCTTGTCCGGACTGTGGCAGACCGTCTTCCCGATATGCCAGTCGTTCTGGATCCGGTTCTCTGTTCCAGTTCAGGACATGCCCTGCTGGAGCCAGAAGGGATTCAGGCTCTTCTGGACCTGCTTTTGCCTCGAACGACTGTTTTGACGCCAAACTTGCCGGAACTGGCAGCATTGAAATCGGCACTGGGGCTGCATCAGGCTACTAAACCGGATGACGTTGCAGGAGCACTTCTGGATCGAGGCTGCCAGAGCATTCTATTGAAAGGAGGACATAACGGCCACTCAACATATTCGACCGATATTCTTTATCAGGCGAACTGCTCTTCTTTGTCCTTCCGTTCCATGCGCTATCCATTCGATCTCAGGGGAACAGGATGTCAGCTGGCCAGTGGCCTGGCTGCGGCACTGGCAGACAGACAGCCGTTGCCGGACGCTGTCAAGGCCGCTCGATGCGGCCTTGAGGAACGATTCCGGAAAACAGGCGGTGACTGTGCAACGGCTTCTGCCTGAAATGGCGTTGCTAGAGCGTGGCGTCAAAGACGATCTGCTCTGCCGGTTCATCGTTGGTTTTCATGCAGTATGCCGCGAACATGGCAATCACGACGAAGCATGCCATCGGTACGATATAGGCAAGCTGCATGTTTCCGCCGGTTGCATCCGAGATATAGCCTTGCAGAAGCGGGAGAATGCCCCCGCCGCTGATGCTCATGACCAGGATTGACCCGCCGTAAGCGCGGTCATGACCGAGTTCATCGACGGTCAGTCCGTAAATTGTCGGCCAGCAGGGGCCGAGCAATCCACTGACGAAAATGGCGGCGTATACAGCCGTAAAGTCGTGGACCATGACGGCATAACCCAGCGCGACGATGCAGAGCAGGCTGTAAACAAACAGAACCCGCGCCGGCCGGGCGTGCCGCATGAAGAAATTGGCTACCAGCTTACCGACGAAGAACGCACAGAATGACGCGATCAGGTAAACGGAAGCCTGCCGCTCATTGATATGTCCCAGTCGCATGGAAAGCCGGATGATGAAGCTCCAGACGCCGACCTGGGCGCCGACATAAAGGAACTGCGTCAGGATACCGAGGACGAAGCGTCTGTTGGCGAACAGCCGTTTGAGAGCCCCGGTCGTATCGAGTTCGTGACTGCGCTGCTGATCGCGGCCTTTACAGGCTGGATAATGCGTAAGGCCGATGGCGACCATGACGACCAGCAGAACGCCGAGAATGTAGACATAGGGTTCAAGAGTGGCGTGGATCATGCCGAGCTGATGCTGCCAAGCCTGCGCGGCGGGCATGGCGGAGAGCTGCTCGCGTGAAAGATCGCCGTCCCTGAAAATCAGGTAGGCCCCCATGCTGGCCCCCAGAATTGCACCGATCGGCTGAAAGGCACTGGCAAAATTCAGGCGATGCGTTCCGCGTCCCGGAGGGCCGAGCAGAGTGCAGTATGTATCAGCGGCGGTTTCAATAAAGACCAGCCCGGCTGCGACAACAAAAAGAGCCACGAAGAAGATCTGGTATGTCGCGAAATGGGCAGCGGGAAAGAACAGGCAGCAGCCAATGAGATACAGCAGCAGGCCCAGCTGGATCGACCATTTATAGCTGAAGCGCTTGATAATCATGCCGGCTGGAATGCCCAGCACGAAATAGCTGATGTAAAAAGAGAACTGCACGAGTGCGGACTGAAAATCCGACAGCATGAAGGCTTTGCGGAACTGCCCGATCAACACATCATTAAGGCTCATGGCGCAGCCCCATAGTGAGAACAGACAACACAACAAGCCGAAAGCGAGCAGGGGTGTACGGTTGAGATAAAAGCCGTCCGGAAGCTGGACGATGGGGTCAGATTTGGCCACGGATTGCCTCGCAAGGTTTTGTTGACCGCTAAAGATAGACTGGCCCGCCTGTACAAGAGGCGACGGTACAGCATTAGATCTGTTATCTTTTGCAGGTTATCACATATAAAATGTTTTAAAATGGATATTCTATGTTAGTTTTGTCCTTTGACCTTTATAGAAAATCACATTTTATGGAGGTTTAAGCTTACAAAGATGTGCTTTTAGAAGCTCTGCTTTTTCTGATTAGCCGAGCATCATGCAATGCCGGGCATTGCTTCCGTCGCAACTGGGGTCGTGATCAACTATGTGGCATGGGCTACGAAAACCATCCGGGTGGGCGCAGGCGGGATCATGCTTCCAAACCATGCTCCGCTTGCTGCTGCCTTGGCGTTCGGGACAGTGGAGTCCCTGTACCTGGGCTGGATTGATCTCGAGCTTGGACGTGTTTCTAGCGATGGTAGTGATGGCACGGACTATGCTCACGAATTGGCTACCCAGATCAGCGACGACTTACGCCCTCCTTCTTGGAGATCCAGCGAAGGCAGCCTTGGACAGGCGCAATAGAGACCGAGGAAGACGTGTACGGGAAACGGGCATCATTCTCGCTGGACTGCTCCGACATGGCCTGAGCGGCGATTGGTCCGCTGTGCATGAAAGCCCGATAGAGGCCCCTCAGTGCCATCGCGGTTTATGATGCGCCCTACGATGAGAGTAGCCAACTCATTCTGGCGAGCGCCCGTCAACAAAGCCAGGCGCATCATGTCACTGATAGCAGACCCCCAAGCCCACTTCCGCCCTTCACCGGGATCAGCCTGTAGGAGGCGGATTAGTTCATCCTCGGTGAAAGGTCTGACTTCAGACTTCCGCTTTCCAGCCTTCCTCTTTAGCCCGGCGGTAGCACCCAACCACGGATTAGGCCCCTTCAGGATGTGCTTGCGGATGGCAAAATCCCACATGACCTTGAGCGGCGAAACACGACTTCCCGCAGTCTTGGCCGCAAGGTTCTGTTTGTCCATTAGCCACTCGGCAAAGCCCCCTAGGACCATAGGGGATACATCCTCAATGACCTGAGCGCGAAGGAAGCCAATAAGGTTCTCAGGCGGCTCTGCAAGCCCCTGCACATCGGCCAGATAGCGGCTGAAGTGATTTAGCGTAGCGCGGTCTAGAGATATGGCGGCTTGAGATGCATAGGTTTCACGATCCTTCATCCACCTGTCGAGCACGATAGCAAAAGGGGTCTGCTCGCCTAGCGCGGTTTCACGGAAGCGCCTCACATAGCCTGAAGGGTCCTTTCCAGCCTTCTCAAGCTGTTCGGCTCGATCCTCCAGAAAGTAATCCATGCCTTCAATCAGGCGGCGTCTGGGATCGGTCTCACCCATTTGCTCGTCACCACCGTCAGTCCTGTCTGAGGTGGATGCTATCTGCCGCCGGGCCTCCAGTGCCTCGGACAAGAGACAGTCCTCGCTCATCCGGTCTGGGACCGCATCACCGTGCAGGGGAGGCAATCCAGCCTCAGCCAGCTTGAGGTTAAGCGAGCGCCTGATAGCCTCCAGAGCCGCATCACGCAGCTTAAAAGCCGTCTTGCGATCTTTCGTCCGTAAGGACTTCAGAACGTCTCTGCGCAGGCCCGTGCTTGAGCCCAGTACAGCGCCAACGTCTCGCCAGCGGTCCTTGGGCACAATGAAGCGCACATAGTAGCTTCCATGCCTCACGGTCAGATTAGCCATATCGTTCATGCCCAACTTCTAGCAGTTAAGGGCAGGGGCAAGCCATCACGGATAGTGACGCTGAACCAGTGACGCACAGTCAACACGAGGTGACGCCCTGCGCAGCTAAGTGACTGTTTTTATTGGGGAAATTGCTTCATGGCGGAGAGAGTGGGATTCGAACCCACGGTACGCTATTAACGTACACACGCTTTCCAAGCGTGCGCCTTAAGCCGCTCGGCCATCTCTCCTGTCGAGCGAGGCGGTGTTTACGAGAGCTTCGGCTTGAGATCAAGTGCCTTTCGGCTGTTCTGGACAAATTTTTCAATAAGTTCAGCGGATTTACAGCCAGGAGCGGCTTCCACCCCTGAAGAAACGTCAACTGCCGGCGCCTGGCTTTCCAGGATCGCACGTTGGACATTGCCTGGATTCAGGCCGCCTGCGAGCATCCAGAACGACGGTGGTGTCCAGTTCCGGGTCAGGGACCAGTCAAAAGTCCGTCCGAGGCCACCTGGACGGTGATCCTGTTCCTGCTTGGGAGCTTCGATGACATATCCTGCCATGTCTGGGTCTGTCGGCAGGTCCGAATGTCTGGCGATGCCGCAAGCCAGCCAGACGGGACGTCCGAAGCGGGACTGGATTTCAGTGGCCCGTTCCGAGGTGTCATAGATCTGGAGAATATCCAGCGGGACAGTCCGCAGAACCTGCGCGATGAAGTCGTCATCTGATTTCACGAACAGGCCGACCCGCAGAGGCCCACCGTCCTGACCGGATGGTGCGCTCTCATGCAGACGCAGGGCGTCATCAGCGGTTACAAACCGTGGAGAAGCGTCGCAGAATACGAACCCGACCCAGTCAACCTGCAGACGCGCGCAAAGCGCCATTGTCTGGGTGTCACGAATTCCGCAGATCTTGACACCGGTCATGCGCTGGCCAGTTCCTCCATGATGGCTCTGGCGGCCAGAACTGGATCTGCGGCTTTCGTGATGGGGCGCCCTACGACGATCCAGTCGGCGCCGGCTTGGGCAGCCTGTCCGGGCGTCATGATGCGCTTCTGGTCGTCGGACGCGCTGCCAGCAGGACGGATGCCCGGCACGACCAGAACGGGCTCGTCACCCAATGCATCGCGTAGAGGCGCAATCTCATGCGCCGAACAGACCAGACCGTCGGCACCAGCGCTGATAGCCAGTTTTCCAAGTCTGAGCACCTGTTCCTGGGGCGTGGCGTTGACGCCGATGTCCAACAGACCCTCAGCGTTCATGCTCGTCAGAACCGTAACGGCAAGCAGTTTCGGGCGTTTTGTGTCAGCGGGAAAAGCGCTCTCAAGAGCTTCCCGGGACCGGGCGATCATTTCGGAACCGCCACTGGCATGGATTGTCGTCAGGGCTGGCCTGAGCGGGGCGAGGGCAGTCAGACCTGATGCGACGGTATGGGGAATGTCGTGCAGCTTCAGGTCCAGAAACAGTTCGTGCCCGGCCGATACGGTTTTTACCGCATCCAGTCCGCAGGCATAGGTAAACTCGAGACCCAGCTTGATGGCGTCGACGTCATTTTTCAGGCTGTCGGCCCAGTCCTGGGCTGTGGAGCGGGATGCGGTATCGAGGGCTGCGATCAGTCGTGTGCGCCTGGACATGGTGGAGATCAGACCTTCTGTTCAGGCTGGACAGGAGTGGTGCCGGGAAGGGGGGAACCTGCTGGGTTCTGAAGACGATCGAGACGCTGATGGAGTTCAACCAGCTGACTTTCCAAGGTGCGGACATGCTGCTCGGCGCGGCGTGCACGCGAACGCTGCTGCATGTCACCGATCAGACCGATCAGGAAACCAAACAGGAGAGCGACCACGCCGACGCCCAGGACAAGGGTGCCAATGGACAGATGCCAGCCGAAGGAAACCAGCCAGATGGGTTCCAGATCCGTATTGCTCAGGGCAAAAACGATCAGGACCGCAAGAAGAATGACGAGAATGAGCAGTCTGAGCATGAACATGGTCCTATCGTGCTACCTGCAGCGCAACAAGACGTGCGGGCAGGAAGATTGATCCCTGTCAGCAGTCATGATGCCCAGTGCAGGCGGTGTCATGCGCCAGTGCTGACATTGCGCCAGATGGCGATATCACCCCCAACGTATCACCGAAAGGGATGGCGGTGTCTGAAATCATCCCGTTCCAGTGACCGCCTCTCGAAAATGCTGCCTTCCGGGCTGTTTTGGCAGGCTGAAAACCGAAATGGTTGAGCCTGTGGAGCTGATGGGAAAAACACTCCATATCCTCCAAGGAACCGGACCCGATTGCCAGCGTCTGGAGCTTCAGACTGAAAGATCACCGGATTTCGCCCCGCTGGTCAAAACGTAAACATCATGACAGAGTATGGGGCGCCACATTTCCTTGCATTTCAGTGCAATATGAAATGTAGGGAATGATGATGACCGCCTGAGGATGCAAACATAATGAGTCAAACATACGCCGACACCGTGACAGGCACTCCTGCTAGCCTGGATGTCTCGGATTCCCTGCCGTCTTCCTCATCTCTCATCATCGGTTCGCAGTATCTCCGGACGTTGTCGATTGACGTACAGAATACCCCGGACGTGTACCGGGAACTGCCGTCGCAGCCTCATATCGGCATGATGGTCGATGTGACAGGCCGACAGCTCGGGGACCAGCCGACCTTCGAGGTCAGTCTGGTCATCCGTGCCCAGGGTTTTGAGCGTGCACCCACACAGGACGCTCCCAATCCGAAGGTGCTGTATGAACTCAGCGTGGCGTATGCAGGTCTGTTCGGTCTGACAGGGCGTATCCCGCAGGACGCAATCGAACCCCTGCTTCTGGTTGAGGCACCGCGCTTCCTGTTTCCGCCCGCGCGCAGTGTCATGCTGAACACGGTTCGTGAAGCTGGATTCCCATCTCCCAACATCCAGCCCATTGACTTCCATGAACTCTGGCAGAGCCGGCGCGCGCAGCAGCGTTAAACCTGGCGCGACAGCTTTACCGTTCCCTGTGCGCTCCCAGAGGATCCAGCGTCAATGAAAGATCACATCCTTGCATCTCCGGCTTTCGCGGGCGACCGGCCGCCTCTGTGGGCTGCGTTTGACGCTGAATGGTACCGCACACGCTATGGGCTGCGTCTGCGGGAGGAAGCCAAGGAAAGCGGAGAAGCTGGCGAGCTTGATCTGAGTGACGAAGGGCTGGAGCAGCACTGGAAACGCAAGGGCGCCAGGGCAGGGCTCTCTCCCAACCGTTTTTTTGACGAAGAATGGTATCTGCGCCAGAATCCGGATGTCCGCGAAGGCATCAGCCTGGGGATTTTCGACAGCGGTTTCCTTCATTACTGCGAAAGTGGCTTCCGGAGCCGCTCGCCGCACTGGCTTTTCTCCGAAGAAAACTATTTCAGCTGCAATCCCGACCTGAGCCCCCACGTGCTGGCGTCACAGGGCTTCTGCAACGGATACGACCATTATCTTGCGATCGGCGATCAGGAACATCGCAAGTCGCATGTGTTTTTCGATCCCGAAGTCTTCCGTGCCGCCAGCATGGCGGAACGGAAGCATTATGATTTCGCGATTGGTGATTTCGCCCAGTTCATCAGGTTTTCGGTAGCCGGTCGCCGGCGCAGTTCCTGGTATTTCGATCCGCAATGGTATCTTGAGCGCTATCCGGATGTTGTGGACGCGCTGGAGAGCGGCAGATTCCAAAGCCCGCTTCATCATTACCTGACCAATGGCAATCCAACAGCGTACGATCCCAATCCGTGGTTCAGCGAAGCCTTTTATGCTGCGCAGTATCCCGATGTCGGTAATATCGTTGCCCATGGGGGCTTTCGGAACGGCTATGAGCATTTCATCCGTTTCGGCATAACCGAGAAACGACAGCCACAGGCGGGGGTCGATCTTGCCGCCTTCCTGAGTCAGAGCGGCACACAGCGTCTGCTGCGCAGGCCGGATATCACCGACATTTTCACGCTTTGGGTCCAGTCCCAGGGCAACCCGGTGAACGAGGTCGTTGCCGACATTCCTGCGGAGCAGTGCCAGCTTCTGGATCTTCAGCGGGCGCAGACCCTCATTCCCTCACTGATCCGCGGCCCCCTGGATTTCCGCCCGGTCACCATGCCGGATGTGACGGTCATCCTGCCTGTTTCGAACCAGTTTCTGGAAACCCTTGCGACGCTTGCCGCCCTTCATGCGAACAGTGAGCGCAACCTTCAGATCATTCTGGTAGATGCCGGCTCCACGGATGAGACGACCCAGATCGAGAGGTTTGTTCGCGGCATTCACATCGTCCGTCCCCCTTACCGAACCACGCATGCCGAACAGGTCGCGCTCGGGCTGGAATTGGCAAGGGCAGAGGTTATCCTGCTGCTGTCCGCTGGCGTTCAGCCTTTTCCCGGAAGCCTGAATATTGCCCTTGAAGCCTTCGCGAACCCGGAAGTCTACGCCGTAGGCGGACAGTCGCTGGGACTGGATGGACGGGTCCGGGAAGCCGGCAGCATCGTCTGGCGCAATGCAGCTTTTACGCCGTTTGGGGAGGGATTGCGGGCAAACGAACCTGAAATCGCCTTCCGGAGATGGGTGGACGCCTTTACCGGTGGCCTTCTGTTCTGTCGCCGGCTTCCGTTCCACGATCACAACCGGCTCAATCCCGGCTGCATCGGCCCAGAAGCCGAAATGCTGGCGATCTGCCTGTCCCTGCGACAGGCCGGGGGCAAAATCCTCTATGATCCGGATGTGCTCGACCGCTTGGCTTCAGAACCGGAAATTGCACCAGAACTGCGCGCCCGCAATGAGGCCTGGCTGAAACGCCGCTTTGCAGGCCTGCTCTCGAGACAGCCCTTTCCGGGCACCAGCCTCATGCGGGCCCGCTCCGCATCCGGAGCGCCAGCCATCCTGTTCCTGTGTGAACGGCTACCCCATGTCGTTCTGGGAACACCCTTTCTGCGCCACCGCGACATGATGATCGGACTGAGCCGGCTGGGATATCAGGTGACCGTCTTTCCGCTTGATGGCAGCCTTCATGACTGTGTCTCAACGGCGCTGGATTTTCCGGCAGACATCGAACTGATGGACGATTGTGATCTGTCCGAGCTTGCGGATTTCCTGCGCGAGCGGGCGGGATGCTTCGATTATGTCTGGATTGGCGGCATGAAAACGCTCCAGAGAGCCGCACCGATCCTGCAGCAGCATCCGCAGTCGCTGCCCAGACTGGGAATGGTCGCGGATATTCACGCAAGCCATGCTCGTGAAACCCATAACCGCCGGCTTGTCGGCGCGGTCAATGACCGCGAGCTGCTTTTTGATGATCTGGAGCTGGATATTGACCAGGTCTGGATGACGCAGGCGGTGGTTGCCGGAACGGAAGCCGAGAAGGCGGATCTGGAGGTTCTTGGCCTCACCAATGTGCGGGTCCTGGGTGCGCCGCCCGTGTCGACGACGCTCTCGCCCGGCTTTGGCGAACGCTCGGGCATCCTGCTTGTTCTTCCGGTTTTTGCCAGTGGCGATGCGGTTCATGACGGTTTGCACTGGTTCATCCACGAAGTCCTTTCAAAGCTGGACCGGGGTCTGCCGCCGGACGCAACCGTCCTCCTTGCGGGCCATAAGGCCGCCGGGGTCGATCTCTCCGCTTTCGCGCGATATCGGCGACTGGAAGCCTTCCCAGAGGACGCCGATCTTGCCGCTCTCTACAGGTCACGCCGTATTCTCGTGGAGCCCACCCGCGTTCTGCCAGCCATCCCGCGGGAAGTTCTGGATGCGGCTGCGGCAGGGCTGCCTGCCGTCCTTTCCGAAACAGTCTGCAAGACACTGGGATGGGAAAACGGAAAAGACTGCCTGTCCGGAGGCTTCTGTAATCCAGAGCAGTTCGCCCAGGCCGTGATCGGGTTGTATACGGACATGGATCTGTGGAATACGATAAGCCGTGGAGCACAGGCCCGAATGGAAGAGGAGGCGTCCCGTTCGAATTTTCATGATGGCCTCCGCGAGATCCTTTCCATCGCGGCAGGCACCACGCCTCTTGCAGCCTCGACCGTAACGCCCCGTGCGCACAGGCTGTCCGAGACCGCTCCCGGTTTTGCTCCCGCGCCGATCCGTCTCCAGCCGCGCCGACTTACGACCGAAGGCGATTGAAAGACCGGCTCTCCGGTCTGATTTTGGGTGACTGACACCCCGAACATGGAACACAAGATGACTGCCAATTCCGAGACACTTGATACCGTTCTCCAGACTGTCGATAGCCATCTGGACGCTTCGGTCTCACGCCTGTTCGAGCTTCTCCGCATTCCGAGCATTTCCACGCAGCCCGCCCACGCCGCCGATTGCCGGAAAGCTGCGGACTGGATGCGGAAGGAACTTGAACAGCTGGGGATGAAGGCAGAGATCCGCGACGTTCACTGGGCGGCTCCGGGGCACCCGATGGTCGTGGGTCATGACCAGGCTGTCGGCAGCAGCGATGCTCGACCGCATGTCCTGTTCTATGGGCATTACGATGTGCAGCCGACAGACCCGGAAGCGCTCTGGAATGCACCGCCCTTCGATCCGCAGCTGATCGAGGACGCCTCAGGACGCAAGGTCATCGTTGCCCGCGGCGCGAGCGACGACAAGGGACAGGTGATGACCTTCCTTGAAGCCTGCCGCGCCTGGAGAGAGGTCACGGGGGCGCTTCCTGTCAAAGTGAGTGTTCTTCTGGAAGGCGAAGAGGAATGTGGTGGGGCGAACCTGTTCCCGTTCCTCAAAGAAAATGCTGCCGAACTCAAGGCAGATGTGGCGCTTGTCTGTGATACGGGCATGGCGGATCGCAGGACACCAGGCATCACCACGTCCCTGCGCGGCATGATGGCCGAAGAAGTGGTCATCCAGTGCGCCAGCCACGATCTGCATTCCGGTCTGTACGGCAACGCTGCCGCCAATCCGATTGCCGTTCTCTGCCAGGCTCTGGCGACACTTCGGAACGCCGAGGGTGGCGTTACGCTGCCGGGTTTCTATGACGGCATCCAGGATCCGTCACCGGCCACACGGGCGCAGTGGAGCAGGCTTTTCCCCGATGACCGCTCCCTGTTGGAAGAGGCAGGGCTGTCGGTTGCGGCAGGCGAGAAGGCCTATAGCGCGATCGAACAGACATGGTGCCGCCCGAGCTGTGAAATCAACGGCATTTCCGGCGGCTATGAGGGCGAGGGGTTCAAGACCGTTCTTCCCGCCAAAGCCATGGCGAAGGTCTCGTTCCGTCTGGTCCCCGGTCAGGACCCTGACCGCATCCGCGAGGCCTTCCGCGCCCATATCCGCGCAGCCCTGCCTTCCGACGCCCACGTCACATTCACGGCCCATGGCGGCTCACCAGGCTTTGAAGTTTCCCGTGACAGTCGTTTTCTGGCACCGGCCCTGAAGGCCCTGAGTGATGAATGGGGCGTGCCTGCCGCAACTGTCGGTTCGGGCGGCTCCATTCCTGTGGCCGGCGAAGTCCGTGATGCGCTGGGGCTGGATGCTCTCATGATCGGGTTTGCCCAGAATGACGACCGGATCCATTCCCCGAACGAGCAGTACGGGCTGGACTCCTTCCACAAGGGTATCCGTTCCTGGGTACGCGTCCTTGCGGCGCTGGCAGACGCGGGCTGACGATGAAACGCCCGCCACCGCTTGCACTGACGCTCGGGGATCCGGCGGGAATCGGCCCACAGCTTGCGGCAGAAGCCTGGCGGAGGCTGCGGCATTCAGGGGAAGGGATATTCTTCTGGCTCGGTGATCCGCGTCTGGTTGAACGCGCCGTGCCCGTGACCTGCATCGCAACGCCGGAAGAGGCGGCAGCTGTCTTTGCTGACAGCCTGCCCGTTCTCCCGGTACCGTGCGAAGTGGAGGTCATTCCAGGGCAGCCTGATTCCCGGAATGCGGCAGCGACGATTACCAGTATCCGTCAGGCCGTTGAGTATGCTCTTGCGGGGCGTGCCGGCGGGGTCGTGACGAACCCGATTGCCAAACATGTTCTGGCTGCGGCCGGTTTTCCCTATCCGGGTCATACGGAATTTCTGGCGGCCCTGTGTGACATGCCAGGGGAAGAGATCATGATGCTGGCCTCGCCCCAGCTCAGGGTCGTCCCGGTGACGGTTCATGTCTCGCTCCGCAGGGCTCTGGAGACACTGACGACCGAGCGCATCGTACAGGTGGCGGAGATCGCCAATGCCGCACTCAGGCGTGATTTCGGGATTATGTCTCCGCGTCTGGCGATCGCGGGGCTGAATCCTCACGCTGGTGAGCACGGCATGATGGGCGATGAAGAAATCACAATCGTCCAGCCCGCGATTGACAGGCTCCGGGCACAGGGGATCGACTGTCGGGGGCCGATGCCGCCGGACACGATGTTCAGCGACAAGGCTCGGCCGCATTACGATGTGGCGATCTGCATGTATCATGATCAGGCGCTCATTCCGCTGAAGACGCTTGATATGGAAGAAGGCGTGAACGTGACGCTCGGGCTGCCGATCATCCGCACCTCGCCCGATCATGGGACGGCTTTTGATATCGCAGGTCCTGTGACGGAAACCTGCCGGGCGGATGTGTCCAGTCTTCTGGCTGCGATCTGGCTGGCTGGCGAAATGAGCGCTTATCGGGAAGGAAGAGGATCATGATCCGTCTTGGAGTGAACATTGATCACGTCGCCACGCTGCGCAATGCCAGAGGGGGGACGTTCCCCGACCCGGTGGCGGCGGCCGAACTGGCCATCGCATCCGGCGCGGACGGGATTACGGCGCATCTGCGGGAAGACCGGCGCCATATCCGCGATGCCGACATGCCCCGCCTCAGGGCACTTTCCGCGCCGCTGAACTTCGAGATGGCCGCGACGGACGAGATGGTCCGGATTGCCTGTGATCTTCGGCCGCATGCCTGCTGCCTGGTTCCTGAAAAACGCCAGGAAGTCACAACCGAAGGCGGCCTGGATATCGTGGGACAGAGTGAGGCACTCAAGCCGAAAATCGCGCGGCTGCGGGATGCTGGCATCCGGGTTTCACTGTTCATCGATCCCGAGGCGCGACAGATCGAAACCGCCGCAGCTCTGGGAGCGCCCGTTGTAGAGCTTCATACCGGAGCTTACGCTCTGGGCGGCAGTGAGGAACTGGAGCGCCTGCGGTCAGCGGCGGGGACGGTCGCAGCCTGTGGGCTGGAACTCCATGCCGGGCACGGACTGACTTACGACAATGTGGGCGCGATTGCGGACCTGACAGGGCTTGCCGAACTGAATATCGGCCATTTCCTGATTGGACAGGCCATTTTTGACGGGCTGGGACCGGTGGTCCGGAAAATGAAAAGCCTCATCAATTCATAAAAGAAAAGGGGAGCGGGACGTCTGTCGTCCCGCTCCCCTTTTTGGGGGTCACTTGACCGGCTGAATAACCGGCTGGGTGTCGTCGTTCGTGAACTTGGGAACGTATTTCCCGGACTGGTCCGAATAGGTTGCTGTCGCACTCTGCGCCGGCGTACGGGGCGGGTGGAAGCCAGACACGGGGCCGAAGGGGCCACCATTCACGCGGCGCATCGTGGATTCACGCTGGCGGGCACAGCCACGGGTAATGATGGAGCAGATACCGTCCGTTCCGATATATTCGTCGTCATTGCCCGTGTAATGCACTTCGGAAACCCGGTCGTGATCCATGCGGACCAGCATGCGGCAAGCCGTGCCACCGCCACCAAATGCGGACTGATAGATGCTGATGGCAGACTGGACAGGAATGAAGCCGGAATCCGAAGGCATCGTCGGAAGCGCCTTGCTGCCGTCATACTGCCAGATCTCGGTTGTATCGTTCAGCTTCTTCGTGGAAGCCGGAATACCGGCACAGGCCTGCAGATCGTAGCTTGTCATGCCAACCATTTCGTACTGCGCCTTGTGGGCGCTGCGGGAATCGAAATAGCCACACCCAGAAAGGGCCGCAGTTGCCGTCATGGCAACGAGAAGGCGTGTGTAAACCGGGCGCATCATGTCTCCTTTGCGCGTAAGGGAAGCAGACTGCAGACCCGGAACGATTCATGACGAACAGGTCACAATCAGATGTGAAGTGTCCTGTTTCTACAACAGCATCCCTGACGGGGATAGAGGAAGCGGGTTCCTTTGTTCCGGATGATGGGTTAGAGGGCAGTTCCCTTGCATCACAGGAATGCCACCAATGGCCGATATGACCCCATCCGAGGTGACACGCCTCCAGACCACGCTCCAGCGCCTGCTGGGCTCACCGAAGCTCACGGTCAACAAGCCCAGCCGCAAGGGCATGAGCGTTGAGCTGGCCGTTGCCGGAGAAGTCATCGGAACGGTTCACCGCGATGAGGACGAAGGCGAGGTCTCCTACGCCATCCACATCACGGTTCTGGAAGAAGACCTGCCGGCTGCCTGAAATCCCAGGCAGCGTTAAGCCTCAGGCAGCATGAGCCGGGGCAGGCATTTCGAATCGCGTGATCTTCCAGCCCCAGTGCTCGAACTTCATGTGAAGGACGAATGGTGTCTGTCCCGGCTGATCCAGGCTGGCCTCGAACTTTCGGGGGCTCACGAAATGGGCATGCATGGAATGCCACATTCCAAGCCAGTCTGACGTGGCGGGGCCATGCGGCATCACCTGATGCGCTGTAGTCATCAGGGTCGCCGGTGTCAGATGCGTATCGATGGTGTTGGACACGACCTGCCCCGCAAATGAACTCCCGAAACCCGGCAGATCGTCATCGGCAGGAGCGGCGGGCGTAAACTGTTCCTTGAGACAGTGCGTCAGCGCTGACCAGTCCACATGAGGCGCCAGACGCGACGGATTGTTGCCGTTCATGGCCCGGTCGATATCCCACAGGGCGAGATAAGGCGACACCGCGTAGGCTGCCAGAACAGCGCCTGCACTGACACCAAGTCCCTGCCATGCGCGCGGCATGACTCTGCGAAAACCGTTTTTCATGATGACTTCTCTGCTCGGGTCCTGCGAGACACCAGGACAGTGTTGAACGACACTGAGGCTAACGTCTTTCAAGAGTGAAAGTCAGCAATTATCATCATTTCATGGACATGAATTTTTCCGACCACGAGCTGGAACGGTATTCCCGCCACATTCTCCTGCCTCAGGTCGGAGCGATCGGGCAGGCGCGGCTTCGCGGGGCCTCTGTTCTGGTGGTCGGCGCGGGAGGGCTGGGAGCTCCACTGCTTCAGCAACTCGCTGCATCGGGAATCGGACGTATCGGAATCATGGACGATGACCGCGTCGATCTCAGCAATCTGCAGCGGCAGGTTCTCTATGGCACTGATGACATCGGAGCGTTCAAGGTCGAGGCCGCGGCAAAGCGTCTGAAGGCGCTGAACCCGCTGGTTACGGTCAGTCCGTATCCGGTTCGCGCGAGGGGCACGACGCTGGATGCGCTTGTGTCGCAATATGATCTGGTCTGTGACGGAACCGACAACGTCGCCACACGGCTGGCCGTCTCCGATGCCTGCGTGCGTCATGGACGTTCGCTGGTATCCGGGGCGGTACAGGGATTTTCAGGGCAGCTGGTCGTATTCAGGCCGCAGAAGGGCGGCCCCTGCTATCGATGTCTGTTTCCCGAGGCCGCACAGACAGAAGCGCCGAACTGCGGCATGTCTGGTGTGCTTGGCGCAGCGACGGGCGTCATGGGGAGCCTGATGGCCGTGGAAGTCATGCGGGAAGTCATCGGACTGGAAGGCACGGATCAGACGCGGGTAAGCCTGTGGGACGCGCTGTCGGGGACGATGGAGAGTTTCGTGTTGAAGCGGGATCCGGCCTGCCAGATCCATCATGATGAGCGGGTACCCGGATGACACAGCCCATGTTCCTGACGCTGGCCGACGATTCCTGGCAGCGGGCCCATTACGCACTTGTCGTTGCAGCGGGCGGCCTGTCGCTCGGACGCGATGTGACGATTTTTGCCGGCGGACGCAGCGTTCTTGCGCTGACGCCGGACTGGAAGGGGCTTGCAGGCGTCATTTCGGACAGTGAGCTCGAGACCCGTGGGATCGCTGGGTTCGGGGAACTCCGGGAGGCGGTGCTGGATCTCGGCGCGACGGTCATGGCCTGTGAGGCCGGCCTCAGAATGGCCGGTCTGTCTGAAAAGGATCTGCTGGACGGGGTCACGGTGCGGGGAATTGTCAGCTTTCTCGAACTGGCGGGAGACAATCCCGTCCTTGCGCTGTAAGTTTCTGCCCAAGACACGATTTTCGGACGTCTTTCCCGTTTTGATGACTTGCCCAAACCTTCGGCCCTTGGCAGGGATGCGCTCATGAGAATGTCAGTCTTCCCTCTGCGTCCCGCCAAAGGCCATTCCGCTCTTCTTCGCGCGCTGCTGGCGGGTACGGTCCTGCTTGCTGCTCCGGGCTTCGTGAGTTCAAATGCCTGGGCTGCCCATCATCACAAGAAGCATGGGGAGACGGCCGCGAAGGCTGCGGACAAGCATGCGTCGGCCAAAAAGCATCACAAGGCCGATGCGGCAAAACCCGCGTCACCGGCTGCGAAGCACAAGGCGGCGCATCGTGCTGCTTTGAAGCATGCCGCTCCGGCCGTTGCAGCAGGCGCTGCCGCAACGGCGGCGGGTGCTGCAGCAGCGGACCAGCCTGCAACTCCGCCTGTTCCGCCAGTGCCTGAAAATACGGACAAAGGCAGCAACACCGGACTGCCGCTGCCGCGCTATGCCGCGCTCCGGGCCGACAAGGTCTATATGCGTCGCGGGCCGGGAGACCGGTATCCGATCGACTGGGTCTATCACCGCCGCGGACTGCCTGTGGAAATCGAGCGTGAATTCGATGTGTGGCGCCTTGTCGAGGATTCCGATGGCCAGAAAGGCTGGGTGCATCAGGCGACGCTCTATGGCAGCCGGACCTTTGTCATTCCGGGGCTGCCTCCTGAAGGCGTGAAGGCCCAGAACGGCGAGGCCAGCGCCCAGGAAGGCGACCATATCGGCAAGGCCGATGCCCGTATTCTCGCCCGTGTCGCCACTCAGGACGAGGCGCGGGCACATAAAAATGATGTGCTCCTCATGAGCCATCCGGAAGAAGATAGCACCGTCATCGCGGTGCTGCAGCAGGGAACGGTGGGCAACATCAAGCTGTGCCCCCAGAACTCCCAGTGGTGCCGTGTGAGTGTGAAGGGCTACGAGGGCTGGCTGCCCCGCCGTCTTTTCTGGGGGTTGCTCCCGGGTGAGACGATTCAACCAAACTGATTTTTTCGATCGAGGACGCCCTATATGACATCGAGTTCCCATTACCGCCGCACGCGGATCGTCGCGACTCTTGGGCCGGCCTCATCCTCACCCGAGATGATCCTTTCCCTGGCGCAGGCGGGCGTGAATGTCTTCCGGCTCAATTTCTCCCACGGCGCGCATGAGGATCACGGCGAGCGTCATGCCGCCATCCGGGCCGCCGAGGAAAAGGTCGGTCATCCACTGGCCATTCTGGCGGATCTGCAGGGACCGAAACTGCGTGTCGGCGTGTTCGAGAACGGTCCGGTCATCCTCGAGGAAGGCAAGCCGTTCCGCCTGGATCTGGACCGGACACCCGGTACGGTTTCGCGCGTCTGCCTGCCGCATCCGGAAATCATTTCCGCCGCCAAGCCGGGCAGTCATCTCCTGCTGGATGACGGCAAGCTCAAGCTGCGTGTCGTAAAGACGGGCGAAGGGTTCCTTGAGACGGTTGTGGTCGTGGGCGGAAAGCTTTCGGAGCGCAAGGGCGTCAATGTTCCCGACGTGACACTGCCCATTCCGGCACTGACCGAGAAGGATCGCCGCGACTTCGACTTCGCGCTGTCGCTGGGTGTGGATTTTGTGGCGCTTTCGTTCGTGCAGCGTCCCGAGGACGTGCAGGAAGCCCGCGAGATCGCAGCAGGTCGTGCAGCCATCGTGACCAAGCTTGAAAAGCCGCAGGCGATGGATGATCTGGCAGCCATCGTTCACCTATCGGACGCGATCATGGTCGCGCGTGGCGATCTGGGCGTGGAACTGCCGCCCGAGGAAGTTCCGGTCGCGCAGAAGCGTGCCATTGCCGAAGCCCGCAAGCAGTGCCGCCCGGTCATCGTGGCGACACAGATGCTTGAGAGCATGATCGAAAGCCCGACGCCGACGCGCGCTGAAGTGTCCGACGTGTCCAATGCCGTTTACGATGGCGCGGATGCCGTCATGCTGTCGGCGGAAAGTGCGGCAGGCAAGTACCCTGTCGAAGCCGTCTCGATGATGGTGCGGATTGCCGAACGCGTGGAGCAGGACACCGAGTGGCGTCTCCGTATGGACCGTCTGCGCCCGGCACCGGATGAAACCGTCCAGAGCGCGATCGTTCAGGCCGCCTGGCAGGTCAGCCGCACGCTTCATGCCGGCGCCATCGCATGCCGCACCCGGAGTGGAGCAGGGGCCATGCGCCTGTCCCGTGAGCGGCCGCACTGTCCGATCATTGCCCTGACGCCCGAACTGTGGGTTGCACGCCGGCTGTGCGTTGTGTGGGGCGTCTTTCCGCATCTGATCAACAGCGAACAGAGCACTCAGGGCATCGAGCCTCTGGCCGGTCCTGTTGCCGAACTCGCACGCAACATGGGTTTCTGCAAAACCGGGGATCGGGTCCTGATCCTGGCCGGACTGCCTTCGGGTCATTCCGGCAGCACGAACACCCTGCGCGTCATCACAGCCTGAATATACTACTGCTGCCGGACCTCTGGTCCGGCAGTAAGTTCATCCTAAGTCAGCTCAACAGGTTTCAGGCCTGACGGTTTTCAATCAGGGTCAGGCGAATAGCGCGGCCGCGTTCGATTTTGCTTGTGATGGCTGCTTCGTCGCCAGTGCGGATTGCATCGGCCATTGCCTGCGTGTCCGCCACAAACTTGTCGAGCGTCCCCAGCAGCGCTTCCTTGTTGGCCAGGAAAATATCCCGCCACATGACCGGGTCCGACGCCGCAATCCGTGTAAAATCGCGGAAGCCCGACGCGGCATAATCCAGGACGGCCGCGCGGATCTCATCGGACAGGTTGTCTGCGGTATCGCAGATCGTAAAGGCGAGGAGATGCGGCAGGTGACTGACCATGGCGCAGATCCTGTCGTGCTTTTCATCAGACAGGATTTTCGTGCGCGCTCCGCACAACGTCCAGAGCTGTTCGATCGTATTCACAGCCTTCGTATCCGCACCTTCAGGCGGAACGAGGAGGGCCCAGCGGTCTTCGAACAGGGTCGAAAACCCTGCATCCGGACCTGAATGTTCTGTGCCCGCCATCGGATGGCCAGGCACATACGCCACGTTTTCGGGCAGGATCGCCGCCAGTGTCGGGCCGAGCTGCCCACGAACGGAAGCCACATCCGTCAGAATGCTGCCGGGCTTCATAAAAGGAAGCACCTGACGGGCGACTTCTTCCACCGCGCCAACGGGAACGCAGATCATGACACAGTCTGCCTGCGCCGCGACGGCAGGATCGGACGTCGTGATATCCGCAATGCCCAGTTCCCGGACCCGTTCGAGAACGGCGGGGTTTGAATCGGCTGCGATCAGGGTTTCGGCAATTGCCCTCGTTTCCCGGGCACGGCGCAGAACGGACGAGCCGATCAGCCCCGGGCCGATGACCGAGAGAGACCTGAAAAGAGGTGTCATAAAACTCTGGGAGCCGTCGCGAAGGGGGTGTCCTCGGTTTTCTTGCCGTCCCGGGACGTGGCCTCTTTCTTGATGTTACCGGCAAGGGCCGTCACTGCGGGGGGAATGACAGTCTTGCGGGCGGAAGCTGGAGACGGAGCCGGCGTGCTTTTGCTTGCTTCCGCAGGAGGCGCATGACGCAACCGACGCATTTCCACAATCTGCCAGACCAGCAGGACCGGAATACCGATCAGGATGTCCCGTCCGCGGCGCAGCAGCGAAAGGCTGAGCGAGATTTCGGCATCGATGCCGAAAATCATACCCAACGCGACATAGGCGGCTTCCTGCACGCCCAGAGCGCCCGGCACAAGAAAACCGGCCGACATGATGCCACAGACCACACCCTCGATTGCGACCGAGGAGAAAAACCCGACATGGGCGCCGAGAAGCTGGAGGGCCAGCCACGTCATGGCTGCACTGCCCATCCAGCATAGCAGATGGCAGAATGCGCCGAGGGAAATCCTGTCCGGCCGGCTCCAGAGACTTTCGAGTCGTAACTGGAAGGTCTCCGTATTGCCGATCAGGGAATCGCGCCATTCCGCGGCAATGTGCTTCCCGAGAAATGCCGCAGCCTTGCGGACCATAACTCCGCCACGCTGCTGGGTCCAGATGAAGCCGGCAATTCCAAGGCTCAGCAGGACCATGCCGCCGATAAGTGGCCAGACAAATCGTGAGGCCCCGTGATGGCCGATCAGGCAGAGAAGGGCGATCAGGACGAAGGCGATCTGCCCCAGAACCTCGGTCGTGATGTCCACCAGATTTGCGGCGACACCTTCGGGCCAGTGCAGCTCTTCTCCCTTGACGGTGCGGGGATCCACACCGGCCAGCGTGGCGCGGACACCAATGACCATGCCACCAAGCTGGGAGAACGGAAGACATGCTCCCGCGCTGTCACGGACCAGACGTGCTCCCATGAGACGCCGCACGCTCAGCAGCGGCACCGCCGCATGCCACGCAACGCCGAGCCCCATGTCGATCAGAAGCTGGCAGGCCGCGAGAAGCAGGAAGCCACCAACACCGACTTTTGAAAGTGCTTCCATGACGGGATGAATACCCGCCTTGGCCGCAATGAAGGTGAAAAGGGCCACCCCGAGAAGGGAAAGCAGAACAGGGAGAGTTTTTTTCAACGTCTTCGTCACATACCGTTTGGACACGCTCTATCGCACACAGGGTGAATATTCCACCCTTTCAGACGCTTTCCCCGAAAAGCCGGGGGGATTATGCTGTCATAAATTGCAACCATCTGCTGATGACCCAAGGAGACTCTGCCACCATGAACGATGTCACACTCGTTACGGGGGCTACGGGGTTTGTCGGCTCTGCCGTCGCCCGCGTCCTTGAAGAACGCGGCCACCGCCTGAGGCTTCTCGTCCGGCCGACATCCGACCGTTCAAATATTGCTGAGCTGAACGCGGAACTCGCCGTCGGTGACCTTTCGGATCCTGACACGCTCGCTCCGGCGCTGAAGGGCGTCAAAATCCTGTTCCACGTTGCTGCCGATTACCGACTCTGGGTTCCTGATCCGGAAACCATGATGAAGGCCAATGTGGAAGGTACCCGCAACCTGATGCTGGCCGCCCTCGAGGCTGGCGTGGAAAAAATCATTTACTGTTCGTCGGTTGCGGCCCTGGGGCTGCGAAGCGACGGCGTGCCGGCAGACGAAACCACGCCGGTTTCCGAAAGCCAGGTCATCGGGATCTACAAACTTTCGAAATACCGCGCGGAACAGGAAGTCCTCCGCCTCATCCGGGAGAAGAACCTGCCGGCGATCATCGTGAACCCCTCGACGCCAGTCGGGCCACGAGACATCAAGCCGACACCCACCGGACAGATGATCCTCGACTGTGCCAGCGGAAACATGCCGGCCTATGTCGAGACCGGGCTGAATATCGTTCATGTCGATGACGTCGCCGAAGGTCATGCCCTTGCGCTGGAGCGGGGAAAGATCGGCGAGAAATACATTCTCGGCGGTGAAAACATCATGCTGGGCGACCTGTTCCGCATGGTCAGCCAGATTGCCGGAGTGAAGCCACCTGCCGTCAAGCTCAAGCAGTCCTGGCTCTATCCGGTGGCGCTTGTGTCCGAATGGCTGGCCCGCGGGTTCGGTATCGAGCCGCGCGTCACGCGTGAGACGCTGGCCATGTCCAAGAAGCTGATGTTCTTCTCGTCCGACAAGGCAAAGAAAGAACTCGGATATGCCCCACGCCCGGCCCGCGATGCCGTGACAGATGCCATTGCCTGGTTCCGTCAGCACGGACGGATGAAATAATGTTGTTCGGAACTGCACTGACCAGTCTGGGAGCATGGATCTATCTTTCGCTGTTCCATGGGAAGTTCTGGCAGAAAGGCCCCATTCTCGCCCAGAAACCCACGCCGGTCTGCGCACCGGACGTGGCGGTGGTCGTCCCCGCCCGGGACGAAGCGGACTCCATTCGCGAATGCCTGACCTCCCTTCTGGAACAGGATTATGACGGGAAACTGTCTGTCATCCTGGTCGATGACGAAAGCACGGACGGGACCGGCGACATCGCACGCGCGCTGCCTGATCCGCATCACCGCCTGACCGTCATTTCGGGCCAGAAGCGCCCTGCCGGATGGAGCGGCAAGCTGTGGGCGGTCCATCAGGGAGAGCAGGAAGCCCTGACGCGGATCGGCCCTTATGGCTACATCCTGCTGACAGACGCGGACATCACGCATGCCCCGGGCCATCTTGCCTCTCTGGTCGCCAAGGCCCGGGAGGATGATCTGGATCTTGTCTCGGAAATGGTGGCGCTGAACTGCGAGAGCCCTGCAGAGCGTTTCCTAGTTCCGGCATTCGTCTATTTCTTTGCGATGCTCTATCCGTTTTCGCGGATTGCGAGCGAACATTCGCGGATCGCGGGTGCGGCAGGCGGGACCATCCTTCTGCGGCGTCGGGCGCTGGAGCGGATCGGGGGTATCAGTGCCCTGCGCGGCGCCCTGATCGACGACTGCACACTGGCCGCCCATGTAAAGCGTTCAGGTGGCCGCCTCTATCTGGGACACAGTGCCCTGGCGTGGTCCGTGCGGCCGTATCGCGGCATGATGGACGTGTGGCACATGATCGCCCGGACGGCTTATGTGCAACTGCGCTATTCGCCGGTCCTGCTGCTTGCAACGATCATCGGGATGGCCACGATCTGGCTTCTTCCTGTGGCACTCGCCCTGTTTGGCAAGGGACGGGAACGACGGATCGGGCTTCTGACCTATCTGCTGTCCTGCCTGACATTCGTACCGACGCTCCGCCGTTTTGGCCTGCCACTATGGCGTGCCATTCCCCTCCCGCTGGTTGCGGCCTTCTATATGGCGGCAACCATTGGCTCGGCCCTCGATCACCATCGGGGGGTCGGCGTGCGCTGGAAAAACCGTTCCTACACGGATGAAACATCGTGACAGACAGCATCTGGGGGACGAAAGACGTCACCTCTGCCAAAGGCAAATCCGACGAGAACTTTCCCGTCGGTTCCTTCCTGATCGCCCCACGGCTGCGACCTTACGTCCATACCTATTATAATTTCGCGCGTGTCGCGGATGACATGGTGGACACGACAGAACTGACGCCTGCCGAAAAAATTGCACGGCTCAGGGGTATGGCGGCGGTCATCCGGGGCGAAATCACCGCACCTCCGCGTGCTGACGCACAGACTGCCGTCAAGCTGCGCGAAGTGCTCCTTCAGACGGGCGTCCCGCTGGAAACGGCGACGGATCTTCTCGAAGCGTTCTGCATGGACGCGGAAAAGACCCGCTATGAAAGCTGGGACGAGCTGCTGCATTACTGCAAATACTCAGCAAATCCCGTCGGCCGCTTCCTGCTCCTGTTGCATGGTGAGGCAGAGGAGACGCTCGCACCTTCCGATGCCCTGTGTTCCGCGCTTCAGGTCGTCAATCATCTTCAGGACGTTGCGGACGATCTGAAGGTCCTCGACCGATGCTATGTGCCGCTGCCGTGGCTGGAAGAAGAGGGCGTCTGTCTGGATGACCTGCGTCTGGTGCGCAGCAAGCCGGGAGTTCGCCGTGTGTTCGACCGGATGCTGGATGGGGTGGACGTGCTCAACAGAAACGCCCGGATCCTGCCGCACCTGATCCGGGATCGCCGGATGCGGCTGGAAGCGGCCGTCATTGTGGAACTGTGCCATATCCTGACGGCCCGTCTGCGGCGTCAGGACCCGTTGCTGGAACGTGTGGCCCTGACGAAGACGGATGGGGCGAAGGCCCTGTTCCGGGCTCTGCGTTATTTCCCTGCCGCCAGCTGAGCCGGAACGGCAGGGAGACTGGATCGGATCAGGCGATGATCCGGTCCAGTGCCGTACAGAAGATCTTCATTTCATCCATGGAGCCAACGGTAATCCGCGAGGCATTCGGCCATACGGGCCAGGAGCGTCCGATCACGACTTTCTGCTGCAGGAACGCATCCTTGATCGGCTCTGCCGGTTTCTTCCAGTCAATGACGAACATGTTCGCGTCCGACGGAATGAAATGGATGCCACGCTTGCGCAGATGCTGGAACGTCATGTTCCGGGCTGCAATCATTTCCTGACGACGGGCAGCGATGGCTGATTTCATGGTCAGGCTCATCGTGCCACAGGCCATGGCCGGCACCGGAAGCATCGCCGTCGCGCTCTTGCCGTCATAACGCATCATGGCTTCATGCAGATCGGATCTGGCGAATGTCAGTCCAAGACGCATGCCCGCCATAGCGAACATCTTGGAGAAGGTGCGCAGGACGACCACGTCCTTGTTCTTGGCGACCAGCTCCACGGCGCTCGGCGCTTCCGAAAAGTGGATATAGGCTTCATCGACCAGAACGACAGAGCCCTTCGGCTTGTGCTCGACCAGCCATGCGATATCGCGCAGGGGCGTGAGCGTCCCGGTCGGATTGTTCGGGGAGCAGATGTAGTAGACGCCGGCATTGGGATCGGCCGCCAGCATGGCGCGTACGTCGGTACGATAACCGCCCTTGGCGGACAGTGGCACGCGGGCGAGGGGGATTTTCAGCCAGTCAGCAGCCACCCAACCAGCTTCATAGCTTGGATCTGCCGTGACAAGCCCCCGGGTGGGCGAGCAGAACGTGACGATCGCGCGGGCGAGAGGATCGGACGAGCCGCACCATGTCATGACATGGCTCTCGGGAAGTCCTTCCACGTCAGAAGCAGCCTTGATCAGATCATCGCGCATGTGGCCGGTCGGGTCGTAGCGGTTGCTTTGGAAAACGGAAGAAGCACCGGCCTGAGCGGCTTCCGGGAAGGGGCCCGTCCAGCATTCATTGCTGCCCAGACGGGTCATGCCTTCAAAGTTGATTCCTGACGGGAGGATGGCGGCATGCGCGGACTTCGTCAGGGCATGGACGGTCGCGCCGGCTGCCAGAAGCGTGGCAATCCGTCCGAAACTGCGGCGGGAGTATCCCCGGGCCAGAAGGTCGCTGCGGGCGGCGGAAGAGAGGGGACTGGTCATTGTGGGCCATACTCCAGACTAGGGACGGAACATGTTAGTTCCGAAACGTTTTCCCTGTCAAAGCAGGCCCGGAGGATATTTTCAGTATTCTTTCTGCTGGCCGGGCAGGGGGATGGATGTCGGCTTTCCTGGGGAACCGGCATAGGTCAGCAGGAGAACCGTCTGCCCGTCACCGGTCACGCCGCGATGGACGTTATTGACCGACTCCGCGAAGGCTTCGCCCTGATGGAAGGTGCGCTTCTTGCCGCTTTCACGGTCCTCGATCGTGAGGGTGCCTTCAAGCACATAGCCCGCATTGGGATAGGGATGTACATGCCAAGGCAGAGCGGAATGCGCCGGGATCGTCAGCCGGATCATGCTGAGCATCGGGCGGGTCGTCAGGTAATGATCGTAAGGAGTGCCGTTCCAGGAGTGATCGTCCGCGAGGAGATGCTCGGCGTGGCCGCTGGCTGTCGCGGGCGGTGTCGTCTGCGCGATGGCAAGCGGTGCCGAGAGGGTCGCGATTGCCACTGCCCCCGCAAGAAGGGCCGGGTTCATCTGGGGAAGGAAACGCATGGCGCAAAGACTCCTCTTCAGGTGTTGCGTTTTGGCATCACCCTAACGCATGGCACGCCTTTCCGTTCAGGTCATCTTTGTCTCGGGGGGATTTGGGTCTAGAACCCTGATCTTCTGAAACGAGACAGGGGACAGACATGGTTTTCAGCAGGATGCGCGCTTCTTCCGGTCTTCCCTGCGCGCAGGCCGATCTGGACCATGTCGAGAGGATCGTCACCGCTTCGGGAACGTCCTTTGCCCGCGGGATGAGCATTCTTCCGCCGGACCGGCGTCAGGCGATGTTCGCGGTCTACGCTTTCTGCCGTCAGGCGGACGATATTGCGGATGGCGATGCCGGCGTTGCGGACCCGATGGCGGCCCTTCAGGAATGGCACCGCCGGATTGACCAGCTCTATGAAGGTGTGGCGACGGATGCGCTCGATCGTATCCTGATCGTTGCCATCCATCGCTATCAGCTTCAGGCCAAGGATTTCCATGACGTCATCGACGGCATGGCCATGGATTGTGGCGCACCGATCGTTGCCCCCGACGAAGCGACGCTTGATCTGTACTGTGACCGCGTAGCCTCTGCGGTCGGACGGCTTTCGGTCTGCGTCTTCGGGGATTCGTCCGACAATGCGCGGCGCGTGGCCTATCATCTGGGGCGCGCCCTTCAGCTGACCAACATCCTGCGTGACATTGCCGAAGATGCGGGGCGGGGCAGACTGTATCTTCCCGCCGAGCTTCTGACGCGGTTCGATGTTCCCAAGAACCCGCAGGAAGCGCTGTACGCTCACGGTCTGGATCAGGTCGCCCGTATTCTTGCACAACGGGCAAAGGACCATTTCCGTGAAGCCCGCAATGCCATGCGGCTGTGTGACAGCACCGCGATGCGGCCAGCCCGCATGATGGCGGCATCCTATGCGCCGATCCTCTCAGCACTGGAAAAGCGCGGCTGGAAAACGCCAGATATCGCTCCGAAAGTCTGCAAACCCTGGAGACAGCTGCGCACTCTCGCAGCGTATGTGAAGTAAGACCCATGAGCCATGTCCACATCATCGGCGGTGGTCTGGCAGGCCTCTCCGCCGCAATCGAGCTGGCAGCACAGGCCCGGGTCACGGTCTACGAGGCAGGACCGGCCTGCGGCGGGCGGGCCCGCTCCTTTCACGACCGCTCTCTCGATGCCCGGATTGATAACGGCAATCACCTGATCCTGTCAGCGAACGATCTGACGTTCCGTTATCTGGACATCATCGGCGCGCGCCATACCCTGACAGGTCCGGGACTGCCGATCTTTCCGTATTACGATCTCGAGGACAGTCTGGCCTGGACGCTGCGCCTGTCGAAAGGAAAGCTTCCATTCTGGGCGCTGCCGGGCGGCCGACGCGTCCCGGGCATGAAGCTGTCGGAACTGGCTTCCCTGGGTCGCTTCCTGCGCGCTGGCGAGAACACGACCGTGGATGCCTGCCTGAGTTCCGGGCAGCTGAGCCGCAGGCTGCTCGTGCCTTTTGCGATTTCCGTTCTCAATACGGATATCCATACCGGCAGCGCGAAACTGCTTGGAAACGTGATCCGCAAATCCCTCGCCAAGGGCGGCATGACCTGCTGCCCCTGGTTCCCGGAAGTTGGACTGTCCGAAACACTGATTGATCCGGCTGTGGCATATCTGAAGCGCTTTCACGGCGATGTCCGCACGGGTGTCCGCGTCAGTGCCATCGAACAGCAGAATGGCCGGGCAACGGCGCTCGAAACCGCTGAAGGGCGGATCGAGCTCGGCCCTGAAGACCAGGTTATCATGGCCGTCCCGGGGCCTGTCGCGCAGTCCCTGCTGCCGGGGCTGAAATCGCCGGACGCTTTCGAGAGCATCGCGAACGCACATTTCCGTCTCCCGGCCGTGGTTCAGGCCCGGGGCGTGGTGGCTCAGGCCGGATTTGTGGGGCTGGTTGGCGGCATTTCGGAATGGATTTTCCTCAAGGGCGATATCCTGTCCGTCACCGTCAGTGCGGCCAACCGCTACGCCGATCGCGAAAACAGCGAACTGCTGGCCACGATCTGGTCCGAGATCCGGCGCGCGCTTGATCCCGTCCTGTCGCAGTCGCTTCCGGTGGCCATGCCGCCCGCGCGTCTGATCTGGGAAAAGCGGGCAACGTTCGCCGCGACACCCGAGCAGAACCGGCTGCGCCCCGGACCCCGAACGGATCTGGTGAATCTGGCTCTGGCCGGGGACTGGACCGACACCGGACTGCCCTCCACGATCGAAGGCTCCATCCAGTCGGGTCTCCAGGCCGTCGCGGCGCTGGGTTTCCGCTCCGCCGTTGAAAACACGGGATCGTGATGAGCGCTCTCACAGTCATGATTGTAACACAGCTCCCGCCTTTCAGGACCGCCTGTGTCGGGAGAACCGAACAATGCTGATCTATTCTGATATTCTGGAAAAGGAGGACCGCGTGAGCGAGACCTTGTCCCGCCAATCCGTCGAACCCGATGAGATCAATCATGCCATCGAGGGAGCGCAGGCCGCGCTGGGTGGGAAGCAGAAATCAGACGGACACTGGGTTTACGAGCTCGAAGCGGACGCGACGATCCCTGCGGAATATGTACTGCTCGAACATTATCTCGACCGCATCGACCCGGAAAAACAGGCCAAGATCGGTGTCTATCTGCGTCGCATCCAGGGCCATCACGGGGGATGGCCGCTTTATCATGACGGCGGCTTCGATCTTTCGGCGACCGTAAAGGCGTATTTCGCGCTCAAGGCCATCGGGGACGACATCAATGCGCCTCACATGCGCATTGCGCGTGAGGCCATTCTCGATCATGGCGGCGCGGCGCGGACAAACGTGTTCACGCGGATCCAGCTCGCCCTGTTCGGGGAAGTGCCGTGGGACGCAACGCCCGTGATGCCGGTCGAGCTCATGCTCCTGCCACGCAAAGCGTTTTTCTCCGTCTGGAACATGTCCTACTGGTCCCGGGCCGTCATTGCGCCGCTTCTGGTGCTCAACGCGCTGCGTCCCAAGGCCATCAATCCGCGCGGCATCCATGTCCAGGAGCTGTTCGTCAAGCCACCTTCCGAAGTCAAAGACTGGATCCGCGGGCCGTACCGCTCGGTCTGGGGGCGGTTTTTCAAGCATCTGGACTCCGCGCTGCGTCCGGTCCTGCCGCTTATTCCGCGCAGCGTGCACAAGAAGGCCCTCAAGGCCGCCAGCGATTTCATCGAGCCGCGTCTGAGCCGGGGTGGGCTCGGGGCCATCTATCCGGCCATGGCGAATGTCGTGATGATGTACCGCGCCCAGGGTGTGCCGGACAGCGATCCGCGCGCCAAAACGGCATGGGACGCAATCCAGGATCTGCTCGTGGATCATGGTGACGAGATCTACTGCCAGCCCTGCGTCTCGCCGGTCTGGGATACGGGCCTGTCGGGCCTTGCGATGATCGAAGCGGCGTCCGGACCGGCCGGCACGAAAACCAAGGAAACACTCGCCGCGCTGAAAAAGAGTGCTGAATGGCTGCGGGAACACCAGATCCTGGACGTCAAGGGCGACTGGGCCATCAATGCGCCTGACCTTCGGCCCGGTGGCTGGGCGTTCCAGTACGAGAACGATTACTACCCGGACGTCGATGACACCGCCGTCGTGGCCATGCTGCTGCATCGTGTCGATCCCGAGAATAGCCGCGAGGCCATCTCTCGCGCCCGGGAATGGATCATCGGCATGCAGAGCACCAATGGCGGCTGGGGTGCGTTCGATATCGACAACGACCACGAACTGCTCAACCACATTCCCTTCTCGGATCACGGCGCACTTCTGGATCCGCCGACTGCGGATGTCTCGGCGCGTTGCATTTCCTTCCTGGCGCAGCTTGGAGACCCGGATGACCGGCCGGTCATCCTCAAGGCGATCGAATATCTGCGCTCGGAACAGGAGCCCGAGGGCTGCTGGTTCGGCCGGTGGGGAACGAATTACATCTACGGAACATGGTCGGTCCTGTGCGCCCTGAACATCGCAGGCGTGCCCCATGATGATCCGATGGTCCTGCGGGCCGTAAACTGGCTTGAGAGCGTCCAGCGTCCGGATGGTGGCTGGGGCGAGGACTGCGCCACTTACGAGGGCGGCACAGCTGGTACGTACAAGAAGAGTCTGCCGTCCCAGACTGCCTGGGCCGTCCTCGCTCTCATGGCCGTTGGTCGCCGCGAGAGTGAGGCCGTCAAGCGCGGTGTGGCCTATCTCGTGTCCCAGCAGAACGAAAAGGGCGAATGGCAGGAAGAAGCCTATAATGCCGTTGGCTTCCCGAAGGTCTTCTACCTGCGCTATCATGGCTACAAGCAGTTCTTCCCGCTGACTGCCTTGGCCCGTTATCGCAATCTCGGTGTGAGCAACAGCGGCAAGGTGGAGTACGGGTTCTGATGCTTGGTATTCTCGCAGGTCTGAAACAGGAAGCCCGTCTGATCCGGCGCTTCCTGCCGAATGCTCCCGTGGCATTGAGCAATGCCACGCCGGAAGGCGCGCGCAGGGGGGTGGAACGTCTGCTCAAGGCAGGCGCAACGGAACTCCTGTCTTTCGGATGTGCGGGAAGCCTCTCACCGGACGTCGCACCTGGAACAGTCATCGTGGCGGACCATATCCGCTACCAGGACAGGGATATTTCCTGCGATCCGCATCTGAGCGAAATGTTCGGCTCGGCCTATGCGCGACGCGGGGGCATCCTGCACAGCGATGTGCTGGTGGAACTGGGTCTGGAAAAAGCCTGGTATTTTTCGCAGACGAAATGCTTGGCCGTGGACATGGAAAGCGGCGTCGTTGCCGATGCGGGCGTACCTTTTGCTGTTCTGCGGGTGGTCTGTGACGATGCGACGCGCGACCTTCCGTCTGCGGTCAAGACCAGCGTCAGAGACGGGGCCGTATATGTGCCCGGCCTGCTGGGTTCCCTGTTGCGACATCCCCTGCAGATCGGCGGACTGATCCGTCTGGGCAGGGAAGCGGCCATAGCACAGCGTTCCATGGCTTCATTTCTGCAGGCCAATCCGCCTCAGGCCTGAGAAGGTCCCCGCACCGGCAAACGTGGCTGCGACACCCATCGGAACGAGCCACGGGAAGGCAATAGGATGCCCCTCGATCCGGACGAGGGAGACGAGTGCCAGCACGATCACGGCGGATATGAAACCGGCAATCGCAGCCCGTTCCTCCCGGGAATGGCCAATCATGGCCAGCAGGAACACTCCGAGCGTGGCGCCATAGCTGTAGGACGCGATGGAGAGACCGAAGACGACAGCCGAACCGCTCGGGCGCGAAAATAGCAGCGCGGTCAAAACGAGAAGAAAAGCCCAGAGCGCCGTCAGGCTCCTCAGGGAGAACGGGCCGTGCGGCATAAAGTCTGCCCGGGTTGCGGCCGCCATGGCGTTCATGGCGCTGGACAGGGACCCCATGGTCGCGGCGAGAACGCCTGCGATCATGAGGCCGCTTAACACAGGCGGCAAAGTCAGGATGAAATGCGGGAACAGTGCGTCGGGCCGGGCACCCTGAGCCGGCATCAGATCACGCAGTGCCATGCCGATGCAGGAAAGCAGGGCAAAAAGCCCTCCCACGACGAAAACACTGCCGATCATCGCCGCACGCGCACCATTGAGGGTCTTTGCCGCGAGACAACGTTGCAGCATCAACTGATCGGTCCCGTGCGAAGCCAGCGCCAGAATGGCCCCGCCGATGACTGCGCCGGCGATGGAAAACGGATCTGTAAAAACGGGCAGGCCGTGACTGAAGACAGGGGCCCAGTGAAAGGGAGCTGTCCCGGCGCGGCACCAGATCACGACCAGACAGGCAATACTTCCGCCCAGATACAGTCCAAGCTGGAGACTGTCAGACCAGACAACAGCTTTCAGGCCGCCCGCGATCGTATAGGTCAGCGTCAGCAGAACGATCAGAAATAGAAGAAGCAGGTCCGAGACAGGGTAGCCCATGCTGGCAAACAGCATCGAGACGGGAAGCATTCCGGCATAAAGGCGAACGCCCTCAGCGACGAGACGGGTGATCAGAAAGGTGCCGGAGAGGAGCTTCTGCAGTTTTGTGCCAAATCTCTGGCCGATATAGCGATAGATGGATGTCGCGCCGCGTTCATGCAGCGGCAGAAACCAGATTGCGACCGCCGTGCGGCCAATCAGGTATCCAATGGCCAGCCCGACAAAAACATACCCCTTGAGGTAAGCCACGCCCGGGACACTGACGATGGTCAGGGTCGATGTTTCGGTCGCGACCAGCGAGAGGCAGATCGCCCAGGGCGGGAGATCCTTGTGAGGCTGCCGGGCCAGCACAAGCGAGATAACGGGCAGAAAGCAGAGATACAGAAGAATAACGAGCAGGCTGGCAAGCATCGAGACGGGTTATTCTTCCGAAAAAATCTATGCGGGATGGCGGTATCTGCTGCCCTCAGGCACCCTTGCTGCTTTCGAGCAGACGCTCCGGGCGAAAACCCGTTGCAATGACATAAAGCTCGCTGGATTCCTTGCGGGAGGCCGGGGGTTTGACGTGCTTGACGCTGGAAAACGCCGTTTTCATCAGTGCTAGCATATCCTTTTCCGAGCCGCCCTGGAACACCTTGGCGATGAAGCTTCCTCCTTCAGCCAAGACCTGAAAAGCGAAATCAAGCGCACCTTCCGCGAGACCCATGATCCGCATATGGTCGGTTGCGGCATGACCCGTCGTGTTCGGCGCCATATCGGACATGACGAGATCGGCCGGACCACCCAGCATATCCTTCAGGCGATCCGGCATCTCGGGATCCGTGAAGTCGCCCTCAATGATTTCCGCACCGGCAACAGGATCGACCGGAAGCAGATCCAGCCCCACGACATGTTTCGCGCCACGCTTGACAGCGACCTGGGTCCATCCACCGGGAGCAGCGCCCAGATCGATGATCCGCGTGCCTTCCCCGATCAGTTTAAATCGGTCGTCAATTTCAATCAGCTTGAAGGCAGCACGCGAACGCCAGCCCTGCTTGCGGGCGGCTGCGACATAGGGATCGTTCAACTGGCGATTGAGCCAGCGCTGCTGGGCCGTGGTGCGTCCACGGGCCGTGCGGAGCGATACGGTCTTGTTGCGGGCCGTGCGGGCGGTTGCGGAATCAAGTGTTGCGTCGTTTTCACCGGGGTTGGAGGCGCTTTTCAGGGCCTTGCCCGGAATACGCTTCGGTCCCGTGTCCTTGCTGGAACCGGAGCGGGATCTTGGCGGCTTCATATCGTGGCGTATGTCCCGAATGGGCCCCGTGACCGGGGCGTGGCATGGCGACTGGTCGTGCTGCGCCCCTTGCCGGAACGCTGACCGTGATCGCGGGCCATACGCAGCAACATCCCGTCGCGCAACCCCCGGTCCGCAATCGTTACGTCCTCAACCGGCCACAGACGGTGGATCGCTTCGAAGATTGCACAGCCCGGCAGAACGAATTTCATGCGTTCTGCCCCCACGCACGGATGCTCCGCCAGTTCGTCACGATCCAAACGCCGCAGGCTGCCGATGGCATCCACCATGCTTGGGCCAGGCAGTGTCAGTCCATCAATCGCCGCGCGGTTGTAGCGGGGCAGGGAAAGCGCCACCCCGGCGAGCGTCGTCACTGTTCCGGAGGTACCGATCAGCCGTGTTTTGCCGTGCGTTACCTCACGCCGGATACGATGCACGGTCTCGAAGTCCTTCAGATAGTCCTGAACGTGACTGACCATCGTCTCATAAGAGGGGCCATGTCCTTCACCGAACATTTCCTGAAGGGTAATCACGCCAACGGGAACACTTGTCGTGCCGATCAGGGTCTGGGTCTGACGCTCCGGATCGATCCGGACCCAGGCGACCTCGGTAGAACCGCCGCCGATATCAAAAAGGACACCACGATCCGCCTGGACGGGCTTGTGTTCGGGCTGCCGGAAGAGGGGGGAGCAGCTTTCAAGCGCCAGTTCCGCTTCTTCACGGGCCGTGATGATGTCGATGGTCAGACCTGTCTCATGCTGTACGCGCGCCAGGAACTCGCGACCGTTGGCAGCCTGACGGCACGCTTCGGTCGCAACGGCGCGGACATGAACGAGGGGCCACTGCTTCATGCGTTCCGCACAGATACGAAGAGCATCGAGCGCGCGCTTCATGGACTCTTCGGCAAGACGGCCACTGGCGCGCAGGCCTTCACCCAGACGGACTGAGCGGTTGAAGCTGTCCACCACACGAAAACCGTTGGGCGTGCCTGCTGCAATCATGAGACGGCAGTTGTTGGTACCGAGATCGATGGCACCAAAGAACGGACCCGTGCGTCTGGCAGACGCATGCACAGGCACGGGGCCTGACAGGTTGTGATCCGTTCCATACCTCATCATGTGTTTCGGCTCCCGCTTGCCCGTGATCTGGGACCTTGGAAAAGCAGCATGGGGTGCGCGGGACCCTAGTCGCAAGAAAAATATCAGTTTTTCTGAAAAAAATGTCTATCGCCCCCTTGCGCCGTCCCGGAGCGATTGATAAACACCCTCTCACCGCTTGGGAGATAGTTTAGCGGTAGAACTACCGGCTCTGACCCGGTCAGCCCTGGTTCGAATCCAGGTCTCCCAGCCAAAAAGTCCTCAGAAAATACCGCAAAAAAGAGACTTCCCCTCAGGGGGTAAAGTGCTCTATGAGGACCCGCCAACGGCCGGACGGCCTCTTGGTCTCCGGTTCACACACATCGCGTCGTCACGACGCATGACGTAACGGGGGCAAGCGGGCATGACATCATCTTCCGGCACAACCAATCTTAATGAGCGCATCCGCGATGCTCTAGCTTTTGACGACGTTCTCGTCGAGCCGGCTGAATCGTCGGTCCTGCCGGCACAGACCTCCACACGGACCCGCCTGACGCGCTCCATCGAACTGAACATCCCGCTGATGTCGTCCGCCATGGATACCGTGACGGAAGACGGCATGGCCATCGCGATGGCGCAGCAGGGCGGCATGGGCGTCATTCACAAGAACCTGTCCATCGAGGAGCAGGCCGAGCAGGTCCGTCGCGTCAAGCGCTTCGAATCAGGCATGGTCGTCAATCCTGTCACGGTCGGGCCAGACCAGACGCTGGCCGAGGTTCAGGCCATCATGGCGCGACATGGCGTCTCCGGCCTTCCTGTCATTGAAGATGGCAGCGGCGTTCTCGTCGGCATCCTGACCAACCGTGACATGCGCTTCACGACCGATCCGAACACGCGCGTTCGCGACCTGATGACCCATGAAAACCTCGTGACGGTCCTCAACGGCGCAGCGCCGGATGAGGCGCGCACGCTCCTGCATCGCCACCGGATCGAAAAGCTCCTGGTGGTGGACGAGGCGAAGCGCTGCATCGGACTGATCACCGTCAAGGACATGGACAAGGCCATCGCGCATCCGCTGGCCATCAAGGACTCCCAGGGCCGTCTGCGCTGCGCTGCGGCCGTAGGCGTCGGGGAAGACGGCTTCCGTCGCGCTGCTGCTCTTGCAGAGGCCGGGGTCGACGTCATTGTCGTGGATACGGCCCACGGACACTCCCGCGGTGTTCTGACTGCGGTTGAAACGCTCAAGAGCCGTCACGGGGACCTGCAGGTCATCGCAGGTAACGTTGCAACGCCGCAGGCTGCACGTGCGCTGATTGCAGCTGGTGCCGACTGCGTGAAGATCGGTATCGGACCGGGATCCATCTGCACGACGCGCGTCGTGGCGGGCGTGGGCGTGCCGCAGTTCTCCGCCGTCATGGAAACGGCTGTCGCCTGTCATGAGCTGGACATCCCGGCTATTGCGGATGGTGGCGTCCGGACATCGGGCGATATCGTTAAGGCAATTGGCGCGGGTGCTGACGTGGTGATGGTCGGCTCGCTGCTGGCCGGCACGGATGAGAGCCCGGGCGAGACCTTCCTGTATCAGGGTCGCTCCTACAAGGCCTATCGTGGCATGGGCTCGCTCGGGGCCATGGCGCGCGGTTCTGCGGACCGTTATTTCCAGGCGGAAGTCCGCGATACGCTCAAGCTGGTCCCGGAAGGCATCGAGGGCCAGGTTCCCTACAAGGGCGGCATGGCTCCGGTCATCCATCAGCTCGTTGGCGGCCTGAAAGCGGGCATGGGCTACACGGGATCGGCCACGGTGGCTGATCTTCAGGTCCGGACCATGTTCCGTCGCATCACGAATGCAGGCCTGCGTGAGAGCCACGTTCATGACGTGACGATCACCCGCGAAGCCCCGAACTACCGCCGGGACTGAACGTCCCCGCGTCAAAGCCTCTCGCAATGAGAGGCCAAACGGGCTACGGGGGCGCTATGACCCCCGCAGCCCGTCTTTCAGGCGCCATCGATCTGCTCTGTGCGATCCAGAACGCGCCCCGCCGTCCAGCCGACGCCACAGCCAACGCCTTTTTCCGCGAGCGCCGTTATATCGGTGGCGGTGACCGGCGAGCCATTTCCGCAATCGTCTGGGACGTCCTGCGGGGCTGGAGACGGCTGCAATGGCATCTCAAGGATATTTCCGGCGACATTTCCCCACGCCTGCTGTGCTCGGCATCGCTCCTCCTTGGTGGGGAAACGATGGAAAACGTCCGCAAGCTGTTCAGTGGCGAGCGCTATGCGCAGAAGCCTCTGACGTCACGTGAAGATATGGCGCTTAAGGGACTGGAAGGAAAAGAACTTTCCACCCAGAAACAGCCTATCGCAGTGCGGCTTGAATATCCGGACTGGCTGGACAGTGCGCTGCGCGAGACGTTCGGCAACCGGCTTCCGGACGAGATGGAAGCCATGCTCGGAACGCCGACGCTCGATCTGCGCGTCAATCTGCTGAAGGGAAGCCGTGAGGCGGCCATCCGCGAGCTTCGCCGCGAATCGCTTCAGGCAGAACCGACGAAGCTTTCGCCCTGGGGACTGCGGCTTGACGGGCGCCAGCCGGTCACGGCGACGCAGGCTTTCAAGGATGGGCTGGTCGAAATCCAGGACGAGGGCAGTCAGCTTGTGGTTGCGGCCGCAGATGCGCGCGGCGAGCACCGCGTTCTGGATTACTGCGCGGGTGCGGGCGGCAAGACGCTGGCACTGGCGATGACCATGGAGAACCGCGGACATATCGTAGCCTGTGACGTGCATGAGAAACGTCTGGACGGAGCGGTCAAGAGGCTGCGTCGGGCAGGCGTTCATAACGTCGAGCGGCATCTTCTGGTGTCGGGGGACAAATGGGCCAAGCGTCGGGCCGGCAGCTTCGACCGGGTACTGGTCGATGCGCCGTGCTCGGGAACAGGAACCTGGCGCCGGAACCCGGATGCACGACTGCGCCTGACCCCGGAAGACATTCAGGAGCTTGTCATCAAACAGGCGCAGATCCTTGATCGTGCAGCATCTTTGGTGAAGCCGGGCGGACGGATAATCTATGCGACCTGTTCGCTTCTGGCGTGCGAGAACGGGCAGCAGATCGATGCCTTCCTCAAGCGTCGCACGGATTTCGTGCGCCTGCCGAAAGAGCAGATGTCTGAACTTCTGCCTGCCGAACTGCGGAACAAGGCGCAGTTTTCCCTGACGCCGCTGCGGGATGGAACCGACGGGTTCTTTGCCTGCGTGCTGGAGCGGGTCGTGGCAGATGTGAAGCCTGAAGAGACGACCGAAACGACTGAAACTGCTGTTACGACACCGGTGGCAGAAGGTCCTTCCACATAACCAGAGCGTCCACATAGCCTTTGGACGGGTGGTCGAACGCTCCGGGGAGCGTGCCGATCACCCGGAAGCCCAGTGATTTCCACAGGGCTATGGCCCGCAGGTTGGTGCTGACAACGAAATTGAACTGCATGGCGCGGAAGCCGAGTTTCGTGGCTTCCGCCATAGCATGTTCGGCCATGAGGCGGCCCGCGCCAAAGGCGGACCGGGCGACGAAACCGGCATTGGCGATATGCGCGCCACCGCCTTTCTGATTGGCCTGAAGATAGAATGTCCCGACGATCGCATGGTCACGGGTCTGCGCGACATAGACGCGATGCTCCACATCCATCCAGTACGCCAGCGCCTGCCGCCGTCCCCAGTGACGGGGCAACGCGTAGGTTTCTGCCTTGCGCAGGACAGGGGACAGGAGACGCCAGATTCCTTCACGGTCCAGCGACTGGGCGGGACGGATCAGGAGGTCCGTGTCGGGCTGGGATGGCGGGAGCGTCATAACGGAACATTATTCCATATTTTAGGTGCATTGGCTGATCCGGGATATGATACCGCTTCGTATCCATAACCCGGAGCCCGTCCCGAACATCCATGCAATATGACATTCTTATCGGCATTGCCTCGACTTTCGGAGCGGGGATGCTGGCCCAGTGGATCGCCTGGCGATTCCGGCTTCCGGCTATTGTCCTTCTGTTTTCGCTTGGTCTGATCTTCGGGCCCGGGCTGGGTATTCTTCATCCATCGGAGACGATGGGGTGGATGTTCCGGCCTCTCGTGTCGCTGCTGGTGGCGCTAGTGGTGTTCGAAGGCGGCATGGCGCTGGATTTCCGCCAGTTGCGCGAGGCAGGGGAAGGCGTTGCACGCCTGACGATGCTTGCACTGCCGATCAACTGGGTTCTGGGCTCCTTGGCGGCGCATTATGTGGCGCATCTGGAGTGGGGCACCTCCATGCTGTTCGGGGCGATCGTCGTCGTGACGGGACCGACCGTGGTTCTACCGCTACTGCGTAGTGCCAAGCTGCAGCCGCGCGTGGCGGCGTTCCTGCGCTGGGAAGCCATCGTCAACGATCCTCTGGGCGCGATTCTGGCGGCCGTCGTCCTTCAGCTCCTGATGCTGCATGTGGACGTTCATGCAGATGTGTTCTTCACGCATACGCTGCCGGATCTGCTGGGGGCAATTGCCGTTTCGCTGTCAGCAGGAATCCTGCCGGCCTATCTGATCCGCTATCTCTTCACGCGCGATCTGATGCCGGAAATTCTCAAGACCCCGATGCTGATCTCGATGGCGCTGGTGATCTTTTCGCTGTGCAATCTGGAGATGGGCGGCGCGGGGCTGATGGCGGTCACGATCTTCGGCATGGCTCTGGCGAATCTCCAGATTCCTGGTGTCACGGAACTGCGGCGCATGAAGGAATCGCTCGTGGTGCTGGTCGTGTCCGTGCTGTTCATCATGCTGACGGCCGATCTGCACCGCGATGTTCTGGCCCGGCTTTCCATTCCGATTTTTGCGCTGACGGTCGTGGTCCTGTTCGTCGTGAGGCCACTGGGCATTTTCCTGTCCACGCTGGGGACGAGCATGCCCTGGAAGGAAAAGCTGTTTGTCGGCTGGATCGCACCACGCGGTATTGTGGCGGCGGCTGTGGCCGGTGAGGCGGGAATCAGCCTCAAGGAAGCAGGATATCAGTCCGCCGATCTCATCATGCCGGCGGTGTTCGCCGTGATTGCGGTCACGATGATCCTGCATGGATTTTCACTCGGGCCGATCGCGCGGCTGCTGAAGCTCACGCTGTCCAACGATCCGGCTATTGCGATTCTGGGGGCAAGCCCGTGGTCCATCAATTTTGCGTCCTGTCTGCGCAGAGCCGGCGTGCCCGTGCTTCTGGTAGACAACCGTTCCAGTGCGCTCATGCCGGCGACACGTCAGGATATTCCCGTCCTGCGGGCGGAACTCCTGTCCCAGCACGGGCAGGAATCCTTTGAGGAACGCCCCGCAGACTATCTGATCGCGACGACGGGTGACGGTATCTATAACGGGATGGTGTGTGGACATCTGGCGCCGACCATGGGGCGGCAGCGCGTCTATCAGATCAGCCCCGGCGTGGCGCGACTGGATTTCTATCACGGCCTGTCACGCGATGCGCGGGGCAAGGTTCTGGGTGAGCCCGCCTGGAATTACACCCTGTTCGATACGCTATTCGAACAGGGGTGGCGGTTCGTGGCAGTGGAAGCCACGGAAGAAAGCGCGCCGACTTTCGGGACGGATGAGAACAGGCTCGACATTCTTGTGGTGCGGCGTGACGGAAACATCCTGATCCGGTCAGCCGAAGACAATGACAAAGCCGTGCCCCAGCCGGGGGATTACATGGTCTCGATGGTCCCACCAGGAGCAGACTAAGAGCAGTTCAGGAGGGTTTTTCCACGGTGATGTGGGAGAGGCCGTCCCGCAGGAGCGCGCGGAGGTCTTTTTCCTCTACGGCGATGCAGCCTTCCGTGTAACCGCTGGCGGGCGGAAGGTGCAGGAAAATGGCCGAGCCCCGTCCCGACTCGGCTGGCGCGTCGTTCCAGCCCATCACAATACAGAGATCGTAAACATGGTCCTCGCGCCAGAGAGTTTCGCAGGAAGCGGGGTGGGGCAGGGAGACGGCGCGGTTGTAGTCGGGATGGGCCGGATCATCGCACCAGCCGTCATTGGGGGCGATCGGTTCAACCGGCAGTTCCGCACCGCAGACCGGGCGCGATGTCCGGTCTGCGCGGTAGAGAACACGCCGGATCGGCAGTTCCCCCACAGGGGTGCACAGATCGCCCTCGACCTTGTCAAGAGACAGACCGCGCCGACCCGTCAAAGCCGGAACGATTTTGCCCTGGAAGTGAAGAAAAGCGCGGTCTCCAGCGGTTTTCAAAATAGCTTTAGCCATAATGCTGTTTCCTTTTGCGGCTGTACTTGCCATAGTCTGCCCCGAGAGCATGCTGCTTTCTTTCCCCGTAGCGGGAATGGTAAGTCCGGATGCGCGAGTTACGAACGCCGATCTCTGCGGATGTGACTTTTCTTCCGTCGCGATAGAACGAGACAGGTTATTATGGCAGGTCCACGCCCCATTCTGGTTGTTGACGATGATGATACGCTGCGTCGTCTTCTGGCGGAGCAGCTTCAGCACGGTGGCGAACTGGAAGCCGTTGAGGCGACGTCCGTTGCCGCGGCGCGCGAACTTCTCGCCAAGCCTGGCGCCCGTTATGACGCCATGCTGCTGGATATCACTCTCCCCGATGGTGACGGGCGCGATTTCTGCGCCGAACTACGACGCGAAGGCGTCCGCATGCCGATCATCATCCTGACCGGCTCCGATGACGAGCACGATGTTGTGCGCGGTCTGGATGCCGGTGCCAACGATTACGTTGCCAAGCCTTTCCGGATCGGTGAACTTCTCGCCCGTCTGCGCGCCCAGCTGCGGATTTTCGAGAACAGCGAGGACGCCGTTTTCGAGATCGGTCCGTATGCCTTCCGTCCGTCCGCCAAGCTGCTGGTTGAAACCGCCCGCAACCGCCGGATCCGTCTGACGGAAAAGGAAGCGGCGATCCTGAAATATCTTTACCGCGCAGATCAGCGCCCGGTGGCCCGTCAGGTTCTCCTGAACGAGGTGTGGGGATACAACGCCGCCGTCACCACCCACACGCTTGAGACGCATATCTACCGTCTGCGCCAGAAGATCGAGCCCGATCCGGCTCGTGCGTCACTGCTGATTACGGAAGGGGGCGGATATCGTCTCGATCCGGAAGGCCGTGGTGTCATCGGCTCCGACAGCCTGTCAGCCTGAAGGCTGACAGGGCGGGTGACGGGTCAGGCCGGATCGAAATCCAGCACGACCGGGACGTGATCGGAGGGGCTGCCCCAGTCCCGCACCTCCTGCAGGACCCGGACATTCCGCAGGCCCGGCATCAGATCGGGCGTCATCCAGACATGATCCAGCCGCCGTCCACGGTTGGACTTCTTCCAGTCCCTGTTGCGGTATGACCACCATGTATAGAGCTTTTCCGGCTCCGGCGTGATCGTCCGCATGGCATCCTGAAATCCCGTTGCCATCCACGCCTTGAGACGTTCGATCTCGGGGGGCGTATGGCTGACGATCTTCAGGAGCTGTTTGTGGCTCCAGACATCGTGTTCCAGCGGCGCGATGTTGAGATCGCCAACCAGAATGCTGCGGGCGGGCGGTGTGCTGGTAAACCAGCTGGTTGCCTCGTCCACAAAGGCCAGCTTGTGGGCGAATTTCTCGTTTTCTTCGGGATCCGGGATGTCCCCGCCAGCCGGCACATAGAAATCGTGCAGCAGGATCGGGCCGGCCGGTGTGGCAATACTGGCGGCGACATGCCGGCAGTCGGAGCGGGTACACCAGTCCGGTGTGCCGTCTACGCTCTGCAGTTCGTGTCGCGACAGGATCGCCACACCGTTATAGCCCTTCATGCCTTTATAGATCTGATGGGGCAGTCCCATTTCGGCCAGGGCCTGAGCAGGGAAGAGGGGATCCGGGACTTTCGTTTCCTGTAGACAGACGATGTCCGGGTTTTCCTGTTCGACGATCTGCTTCAGCAGAGGCAGCCTGAGTCGAAGGGAATTGATGTTCCAGGTGATGAGACGCATGCAAACTGGATCGACCGGATCGGTCGTTTTGACAAGCGCCCTCTTGCACACAAGACGTTCCCGTCCGATCTAGAACGGACCATGACTGATCTGCACGACACGCTCCTGACGCTTGATTCCCATATCGATATTCCCTGGCCGGACCGGCAAGATGCCTGGGCGGAAGAAACGCCCCGGCAGGTGAATGTCCCCAAGACTCGCAAGGGCGGTCTGCGGGCCGTGTGCCTGGCCGCGTATATTCCACAGAGCCCCCGTGACGAAGCAGGACATGCCGAAGGCTGGGAGCGGGTCCAGGGCATGCTGGACGTGATTGCCGGGCTTGAAGGACGGCAGGGCGATCATGGCGCACGTGTCTGCCGCACAGCTGCGGATGTGAGAGCCGCCTACAAGGCAGGCGACCTCGCCGTCATTCCGGCGATCGAGAACGGGCATGGTCTGGGAGGCCGTCCGGAGCGTATTGCGGAACTCGCCCGCCGGTATGGCGTGCGCTACATGACCCTGACCCATAACGGGCACAATGCGCTCGCGGATGCGGCCATTCCGCGCAAGGATCTTGCCGATAACGAGACGCTGCATGGCGGACTGTCGGATCTGGGACGTGAGACGATCGCGCAGATGAACCGCTCGGGTGTTCTGGTCGATGTATCGCATGCGGCGAAGTCGACCATGATGCAGGCCACCGAAGTCTCGAGCACGCCGGTTTTCGCCAGCCATTCCTGTGCCCGCGCCCTGTGCGATCATCCGCGCAATCTGGATGACGAGCAGCTTGATCGCCTGAAAGAAACAGGCGGGCTGATCCAGGTGACGGCCATGGGATCGTTCCTGAAAAAAGGCGGGGGCGGTACGGTCGAGGATCTGGTGCGGCATGTCTCGTACATCGCGGATCGAATCGGGGTGGAGCATGTGGGCATCTCGTCCGATTTCGATGGCGGGGGCGGTATTCCGGGCTGGAAGGACGCAACCGAGACCGCGAACGTAACGCGCGCGCTTCAGGCAGCAGGATTCAGCGACGAGGATATTTCTGCCATCTGGGGTGGTAACATGCTGCGTCTTCTGGAGACGGCCGAGCGGGCTGCAGAGAAGGTCTGAGAGAGGGGTCTTCACACGCTTTCGGGAACGCCCGATAGAACAGAACATGATCATGAGCGGCGAAAAGGGAGCCGGTTCGTCCATCATGGTCGGAAGAGATGTTCTTCGGGAGCTTCCCGCTCCTTTCCGTCCCACAGATCGAAGCTGATGGGAAAGATCGGAAAGCAAGATGCAAGTGTTTTCAATGACTTGCAAAACATGATTAAAAATTGGGCAATCTGATGGCAGGTCCGGCAAACCGGGGCTTTCATGATTCTGCCACGGAGCAACCCACAGACTTTTCCACAGGTTCAGTGGATGACTGAAGAAGCTGAATGACCGACCTTCCTCCGCACAGTTCCCACCATCCTGCCGATCAGGGTGAACCCCTTGTTCCTGCGGAAAAAAAGCAGGGCGTGGAGGCCATCCGTGAGGCCCTGAAGACCATTCCCTACAGCCCTGGCGTGTATCGCATGCTGAGCGAGAAGGGAGAGGTTCTGTATGTGGGCAAGGCGCTGAGCCTGAAGAAGCGCGTATCGTCCTATATCCGCATCAACCAGTTGCCGGAGCGGCTGCGGCGTATGGTGTCGATGACGGTGTCGATGGAAATCGTCATCACACGGACGGAAGCGGACGCCCTGCTTCTGGAAGCCAACTACATCAAGCGGATGAAGCCCCGCTTCAACATCCTGCTGCGCGACGACAAGAGCTATCCGTGGCTGATGCTGACCGAGAGCCATGAATTTCCCCAGATCACCAAGCAGCGTGGCAAACCAGTCAAGGGTGCGACCTACTGGGGCCCGTTCGCGAATGCCTGGGCAGTCAATCAAACGCTGAATCTGGTGCAACGCAGCTTTCTGCTGCGCTCCTGCTCGGATGCGGTCCTCAACAGCAGGACGCGCCCCTGCCTGCTGTACCAGATCAAGCGCTGCTCGGCGCCCTGTGTGGACCGGATTTCCAAAGAGGATTACGCCGAGCTGGTCAGCGAGGCGCGGCAGTTCCTCTCCGGACACAGCACGGAACTGCAGCAGCGTTTGGTGGCCGAAATGGAGCAGGCCTCGCAGGAACTGAACTACGAGCGGGCCGCGTCGATCCGGGACAGGATCCGGGGTTTTGCCAGCATTCAGGGCTCGAGCACGATCAACCCGACCTCGATCAACGATGCGGACATCATGACCATCTGGCAGGAAGCCGGTCAGAGCTGCATCCAGGTCTTCTTCATCCGTGGCAGCCGCAATAACGGCAACCGGGCGTTCTACCCGGCCCACGCGGAAGAAGAGACCGCGGCAGACGTGCTGTCGGCGTTCATGATCCAGTTTTATGACAACAAGCCGCCACCGCCTTCCATTCTCGTGAACTGCGAACTGCCGGAACCGAAGCTCGTCGAGGAAGCACTCAGTATCCGCCGGGGACAGAAGGTCGAGATCCTGAGACCCCAGCGGGGCGAGAAGAAAGACGTTGTCGAGCATGCCGCGCTGAATGCGCGTGAGGCGCTGGAGCGGAAGCTGGCGGAGAATACCGGGCAGCGCAGACTGCTCGAAGGTGTGGCGGAAGTCTTTGGCCTGCCGGAAATTCCCCAGCGGATCGAGACCTATGACAATTCGCACATCATGGGGCAGGCGCCTTATGGCGTGATGGTCGTGGGCGGTCCGGAAGGGTTCAACAAGCGCGCCTATCGCAAATACGCCATAAAGGGACCTGTCACGCCAGGCGATGATTTCGGCATGATGCGGGAAGTCATGGAACGGCGGTTCGGGCACCGCTCTGAAAACGGGGAGCGACCGGAAGACTGGCCGGATCTGCTGCTGATCGATGGCGGGCTCGGGCAGTTCAACGCGGTACGGGCCGTTCTGGCTGATCTGGGCGTGACAGGAATCCCGATCGTCGCCATCGCCAAGGGACCGGATCGTGATGCAGGGCGGGAGTGGTTCTTCACGGAAACGAAATCGCCATTTCAGCTCCCGCCGCGGGATCCGGTCCTATATTATCTGCAGCGGCTGCGGGACGAGGCGCACAGATTCGCCATCACGACCCATCGGGCAGGGCGCTCCAAAGGATTGCGCAGTTCGGAGCTGGATCACGTTCCGGGAATCGGAGCGGCGCGGAAAAAAGCCCTGCTCAACCATTTCGGCTCGGCGAAATCCGTCAGGCAGGCGAGTCTTGAGGAACTTGAGAATGCGCCGGGGATCAGCTCGAGTACGGCAACCGCCATCTACGGGCATTTTCATCCGGAATGGGTCCAGAAGACATCGGCCGATAATCGCAGCCATTAAGCCACACGTCGGAATTTACACGAAAAATACATCTTTTACGGGCATATTGGCGCATACCGGAGAGAAGGAAACTGTTCTAGACTGACTGCGATGCTGACAGATCTGCCAAACATCCTGACACTGCTGCGTATCGCGTCCATTCCTGTACTGGTCGTGCTGCTCTCCGTGCATTCGCCGACTGCCAACGTGATTGCGTGCGCGGTCTACACTGCCGCGTGCATCACGGACTATCTGGACGGGGCACTCGCACGCCGCTGGCATCAGCTTTCGGAGCTGGGCCGGATGATGGATCCGATTGCGGACAAGCTGCTGGTGGGGTCGCTTCTGCTGGCTCTGGCCGGGCTGACGCACCTCCCGGTTTTCTCGCTTTATGCCGGGATCATCATCATGGTCCGGGAAATCCTGGTCAGTGGCCTTCGGGAATACATGGCGTCGCAGCGGGAAACGCTGCCCTCCACCCGCCTGGCAAAATGGAAAACCGGAATTCAGATGGTGGCGATCGGGTTTCTGATCGGTGGGGACGGGGCGGCAGGAATGCTGGGTCTTTCCTTCCTGCCTGCCAGCCTGATCGGCGGAATTCTTCTCTGGTTCTCGGTCATTCCGACCGTCATCAGCGGCTGGGGTTATCTGACTGCCGGGCTCGCACGCATCATGGCGGGACAATCCCGCAAGTCATCCAAGATCAGCTTCTGACATCAGTCTCTGGTAGAATTATGGATGTCTTTGACTGTCTTCATCTGGCGCTCCGTTACAAGGACCGCTAAAGGTCATTTATTGACCTTGTGGGAGTAAGAAATGCGGAAGGCCGCTCTGCTGGCACTACCTCTCGCTCTGAGCGGCTGTTCAGGCATGGGCAAGTATATCCGTGACACCATGGTGTGGACGGCGCTCGACAACTCCAATGGTCCACACGGCGATAGTGAGAATATTCACCGTGCCCGTGGCGAGAAATACGCTGAAACCCCGATTTTCCCTGAAGGCGGCAATATCTGGCCTGGTGCCCCACAGCCCCTTCCGACCCTCAAGGACGTCGAAAACCCCGACAGCACGTTCAGTCATGCCCTCGGAGACCCGGCAACCTATTTCGGCGGCGCAGCTCTCGACGAGAATTTCATGGGTGGCATTGGCAGCAAGGGCGCTCTGGGCGCTTCCGGCCAGCAGCTCATGCAGGGGCAGAGCATGTCGGTCGGCGAAAGCGCCGATACCCATCAGGGCGTGAGCCGGGACCGCAGTCACGTCATTCCGACGCTGCCATCCTCGGTCCCCGATAGCGCTACCCGTTTCCTGAACAAGAATCCAAGCAAGACCATCGTCATTCCGAATGGTGACGGCACGAGCACGCTGATTGCGCCAGATGGCAGCGTGAAAGTCGTACGCGGCACCCCCGCTGCGCCGCAATAACAGGGTTTCTGACGGCTCCTGAAGCCGTCAGCAGTAACCCTGGCTTCAGTACTGCCGGAAAAGCGCGACCAGACGGCCCTGGATGTGGACACGCTCCGCCGGGAAGATGCGGGTTTCGTAGTCCCTGTTGGCCGCTTCCAGCGCAATCATCGATCCGCGACGACGCAGCTTCTTGAGCGTCACTTCCTGCTCGTCGATCAGGGCGACGATGATCTGTCCATTTTCCGCAGTCTCGCGTCGCCGGATGATGGCAATATCGCCATCCAGAATGCCCGCTTCGATCATCGAATCACCCGCAACCGTCAGGGCATAATGCTCACCGGTGCCCAGAAGCGAGACCGGCACGTCAATCCGGTCGCTGTCATCCTGCATGGCCTCGATCGGAAGACCGGCTGCAATACGTCCATAGAGCGGGATGCTGACAGTCTGGCGGTCATTGGCAACGCTGGCTTCCGAGAACGCGCCCTCAAGGCCTGTCTGCCCCTGGTTGAGAACGGCGGGGACGAACGCGGTACCTGTGCCGGTAGCGGCAGGAGCCTCGGTTCCCATGTGTGGCAGACGCAGCACTTCGAGCGCACGGGCACGATGATGGTGACGACGCAGAAAGCCGCGTTCTTCCAGAGCGGAAATCAGCCGATGGATGCCAGACTTTGAGCGAAGCTCAAGAGCATCTTTCATTTCATCGAAAGAAGGGGAATAGCCCGTCCGGCGAAGATGGTCGTCGATATATAGCAAAAGCTGGTGCTGCTTGCGGGTCAGCATACAGGCGCTCCCATGCGCCTCGGCGGAGGCAGGTCGGAAAACAAGGTGCAGAATGAAAGCCATCCCGCATTTGTTCCTTATAGGTTCCTGTCTGTTGCCTCACAAGCGAAAGAGAGAGGCTCGCACGGTGGCCTGATAAGATTCCCTCGGGCTGAAAGTCCCTGAAAGCGCAGGAAAACCCCGAAATTATACGTCAGGGCCTTGACCTGCGGACCACAAATCAGCATGGTGCGCCCAATCTAGAGATCAACATGCTGCATCGACACCTTCGAGCGGCATCAGTATGGCGAAAGCCCGAGGGTATCATGGGAAAGAGCAACGTTATTCAGATCCGGCTCGTTTCGTCCGCCGAAACCGGCTACTTCTACGTCACGAAGAAGAATGCCCGTTCCGCTACGGGAAAGATGGAAGTGCGCAAGTACGACCCGGTTGCACGCAAGCACGTCGTGTTCCGCGAAGCCAAGATCAAGTAAGACTGTTTCGACAGTCTTCATGAAAAAAGCGGCCTTCGGGCCGCTTTTTTTATATCTGCAGGACCGGATTTTCTGGCCGCTGTTCAGAACAGTTTGTCGTGAGGACCGTAGGGAACAACCAGATCACCGCTGCGCGTCAGGTTCATCGTGGCACGAGCCCGCTCGTCCAGCATATCGGCGTCCAGCGCCTTTTCCTTGAGCGCAACGACACGCCGACGCCAGACATTCTGTTCGTCGTCGGCATCCTGTCTGGCCTGAAGAGCATCCTTCTGAAGCTGCATTTGTTCCTGATAGGCGTGAATACCGTGAGCGCCGTGAAGGACGTTCCATCCGAAATAGGCCGTCAGGGACAGGAAGAAAGCAGGGGGAGCAACGGCGCGGACACCACGCTTGATGAGCCGGATCAGTGTCACGTCGTGAGAACTCCGTTCTGAGGGACTACTTCAGTTTATATCAGTCAATCGTGACCAGACAATGAAGGATGCAGAGATCTTTCACGTCCGGACCTGAAAAAACGGCCCCATTCCCGAAGGACATGAGGCCGTTGTGCAATCTCAGGAGTTCTTGAGAATGCTGCGGCCGGCATAGCGCGCGGCGCTGCCAAGCTGCTGCTCGATCCGGATCAGCTGATTGTACTTTGCCGTGCGGTCAGAGCGGGAGAGGGAGCCCGTCTTGATCTGTCCACAGTTCGTGGCGACGGCGAGGTCGGCAATCACGGAATCTTCCGTCTCACCGGAACGATGACTCATGACGCAGGCATAACCGGCCTTGTGAGCGGTTTCGACAGCTTCGAGCGTCTCGGTCAGCGTGCCGATCTGGTTAACCTTCACGAGCAAGGCGTTACCCGTGCCGGCCTTGATGCCACGACGCAGACGCTCGGGGTTGGTCACGAACAGGTCGTCACCGACAAGCTGAAGCTTCTTGCCCAGACGGGTCGTAAGCTCTGCCCAGCCCTCCCAGTCGTCCTCTGCCAGACCGTCCTCGATGGAGACGATCGGATAGCGGTTGGCCAGATCCTCAAGGTAGGAAATCATGCCCGAGGCATCGAATTCCTTGCCTTCACCCTTCAGGTTGTAGCGGCCATCCGCATAGAACTCTGTGGCAGCGCAATCGAGCGCGAAGGTTACATCCTCACCAAGCTTGTAGCCCGCAGCCTCAACGGATTTTGCAATAAATCCAAGAGCTTCGTCAGCAGACTTCAGGTTCGGTGCGAAGCCGCCCTCATCGCCAACATTGGTGTTGTACCCGGCTTCGGAGAGACCTTTCTTCAGGCGTGCAAAGATTTCCGAGCCCATACGGATGGCATCCGCGACTGTCGGCGCACCGACCGGCTGGATCATGAATTCCTGGATGTCGATCGGATTGTCAGCATGCTCGCCGCCATTGACGATGTTCATCATCGGCACGGGCAGGAGATGGGCATAGGCGCCACCGACATAGCGGTACAGCGGCAGTTCCAGTTCCTCGGCCGTGGCCTTGGCGACGGCGAGGGAGACGCCCAGAATGGCATTTGCACCAAGACGGGATTTGTTAGGGGTCCCGTCCAGATCAATCATCGCGTTGTCGATGGCGATCTGATCTTCCGATTCGGCGCCCTGAAGCACTTCGAGGATGTCGTTTTCAACATGGCTGCAGGCCTTCAGGACGCCCTTTCCGCCGTAGCGGGACTTGTCACCATCGCGCAGCTCCACGGCTTCATGGGCGCCGGTAGAGGCACCGGACGGGACAGCAGCGCGGCCGCGGGCACCCGAGGACAGCTCGACCTCGACCTCGACGGTGGGATTGCCGCGGCTGTCCAGGATTTCGCGGGAGGTGATATCAACGATGGCGCTCAATGGAAGCTCTCCTGGAGATGCGTGAACCGGGGTGGCTCGTGACCGTTCGGAATGAAACAGCTATTTCAAGTCTCAAAATCACGCCGTGAGGTCAACGACGACATGCGTCTTCCTTTTCCCGTTTTCGTGCTCGGCATTGCCGGACTGATCCCCTTCATGACGCTTGGCGGGTGGATCTTTCTGGCCGGACTGTTCGCGCCGCTGCCACATCTGAAGATCATTCTGCTGGCGTACGGGGCCTGCATCCTGTCATTTCTGGGAGCCGTGCACTGGGGTCTGGCCATGGAACGGCCGGACATCATCACCGTTGGCGGCACATCGCAGCGGGATCGTCAGCGTCTCGTGCTGGGCGTCTGCCCTGCGCTGTGGGCATGGCTGTCACTATGCGTTGGTGTGCTGGGGCATGTCCGCGCCGGTTTCGGACTGGAAATCATCGGCTTCGTCGGGACGTTCCTCGTGGAACGGGAAGCCTGGAGGAAAGGCGCTCTTCCCCCAGGCTATCTGCCGCTTCGCACAGGGCTGACGGCTATTGCGGTGCTGAGCCTGTTTCTGGCGGCTCTGGCACCGTCGGGCACCTAGGCCAGAAAGGACTTCGCGAGCGCGTCGAAGGCTTTCAGACGCGTCAGAAGACCGCTCATTTCACTAAGCGGCACCATGGTCGGACCATCGCTCGGTGCGTGGTCCGGGTCCTGATGCGTCTCGATGAAAACGGCTGCCACGCCGATCGACAGAGCCGCGCGGGCCAGAGGTTCAACGAACTCGCGCTGACCGCCGGTTGAAGCCCCAAGGCCACCCGGCTGCTGCACGGAATGAGTGGCATCGAACACGACGGGATAACCCGTCTGCGCCATGATCGGCAGACCACGCATGTCGCTCACAAGCGTGTTGTAACCGAAGCTCGTACCGCGGTCGCAGAGCATGATGCGCTCATTGCCCGTGGATGCGATCTTCGCCGCAACATTCGCCATGTCCCACGGTGCGAGGAACTGGCCCTTCTTGATGTTGATGGCGCGACCGGTTTTGCCCGCAGCCAGCAGCAGGTCCGTCTGGCGACACAGGAAGGCCGGGATCTGAAGAACATCCACGGCCTGGGCAGCAGGCGCACACTGTTCGGCAGTATGAACGTCCGTCAGGACGGGAACGCCGAATCGCTCCCGGATGCTGGCGAGAATATCCAGACCGGCATCCATGCCCACACCACGCGCAGCGTTAACCGAACTGCGGTTCGCCTTGTCGAAGCTGCTTTTGTAGATCAGGCCGATTCCCAGCTCACGGCACAGGCTGGAAATGGCGTCGGCCATTTCCGTTGCGTGCTCGCGGGATTCGATCTGGCAGGGACCAGCGATCAGCGTGAAGGGCTGATCCTGGCCGACCGTAAGGTCTCCGATCCGGAAGCTCACTTGCGGTGAGCCTCCTTGACGGCCGCGGCAATGAAACCTGCGAACAGCGGATGCGGGTCGAAAGGCTTGGAGAGCAGTTCCGGATGGTACTGCACGGCCACGAACCACGCGTGATCCGGGTATTCGACCACTTCCGGCAGTACGCCGTCAGGAGACAGACCGGAGAAGCGCAGGCCTGTCTTTTCGAGACGGTCCTTGTAGTGGGCGTTGACTTCCCAGCGGTGACGATGGCGCTCGCGGATTTCCGTACGACCATAGATTTCCGCCACGCGGGAGCCCGGAACCAGCTTGGCCGGATAGGCACCCAGACGCATCGTGCCACCCAGATCGCCACCTTCGCGACGACGGAGCATTTCGCTGCCACGGGCCCATTCGGTCATCAGGCCGACCAGCGGTTCGTCCGTGGGACCGAACTCGGTGGACGAGGCTTTGGGCAGACCCGCCAGCGAACGGGCACATTCGATCACGGCCATCTGCATGCCGAAGCAGATGCCCAAGAACGGAATGTTGTGCTCACGAGCATAGCGGACAGCCTGGATCTTGCCTTCCGCACCGCGTTCACCGAAGCCGCCCGGCACGAGGATGGCGTCCGCATCCTTCAGGCGTTCGGCAATATTGCCGTTCTTTTCGAACTCTTCCGATTCGATCCAGTCGAGCTTCACCTTCACATGGTTGGCAATGCCACCATGCAGCAGGGCCTCGGCCAGCGACTTGTAGCTGTCGAGCAGGGCCGTGTACTTGCCGACGATGGCCACGCGGACTTCGCCTTCGGGTTCGCGAATCGCATGGACGATCTTTTCCCAGCGCGAGAGGTCCGGCTTGCTGTCATAGGGCAGATCAAAATAGCGCAGGACTTCCTGATCCATTCCCTCATTGTGATAGGAAATAGGGCAGGCATAGATCGTGTCCACATCCAGCGCCGCGATGACGGCTTCCGGACGGACATTGCAGAAATTGGCAATCTTGCGACGCTCGTTGTCCGGGATGGGACGGTCCGAGCGGCACAGCAGCATCTGCGGCTGGATACCGACATTCTGCAGCTCCTTGACGGAATGCTGCGTGGGCTTCGTCTTGAGCTCGCCGGCTGCCGGAATATAGGGCAGGAGGGTCAGGTGCACGCACATGGTCTGGGCATGGCCGAGATCATTGCGCAGCTGACGGATGGCTTCGAGGAAGGGCAGGCTCTCGATGTCGCCGACCGTACCGCCGATTTCCACGAGGACGAAATCATAGTCGTCAGTACCCGTGACCACGACGTCCTTGATGGCATCCGTAATGTGCGGGATGACCTGCACGGTCCCGCCCAGATAGTCGCCGCGGCGTTCGCGCGCGATCACATCCGAATAGATCCGCCCCGTCGTGGTGTTGTCAGCACGTGACGCATGGACGCCCGTGAAGCGTTCATAGTGACCGAGATCGAGGTCGGTTTCCGCCCCGTCATCGGTAATGAACACCTCACCGTGCTGGTACGGGCTCATGGTGCCCGGATCCACGTTGAGATAGGGGTCCAGTTTGCGCATGCGGACCTTGTATCCGCGCGCCTGGAGGAGAGCAGCGAGGGCCGCTGAAGCGATGCCCTTGCCGAGAGAAGATACCACACCGCCGGTGATGAATACGAAACGCGTCATGGGCGGTCTTCATACACTGCCGACATGGGGCAGGGGAAGCGAAGAGACGCGTCTGTTGAAAAGATCCCCGTTAAAAAGTTTGAACGGGGATTTTCAGCCCCGATCAGTGAGCAGGTGCGGGAGCCGGAGCGGCAGGTGCAGCCGGGGTTGTGGTAGTGGTCGTCTGGGTGGCGGCAGGCGGTTCGGCCAGAATGTCATGCGAGCCGACGCCGGAAGAGGCGCCACGGTTCATGACGGCCAGCACCAGACACAGCAGCATGAAGATGCCGGCGAGGACGGACGTGGCACGCGTCAGCAGCGTTGCCGTTCCGCGGCCGCTCATGAAGGAGCCCATGCCCTGGCCGCTGCCGATGCCGAGGCCGCCGCCTTCGCTGCGCTGGATCAGGATCACCCCGATCAGCGCCAGTGTGACCAGCAGGTTGAGAGCAAGCAGAAGAGTGGTCATGAACGATAGGGTCCGGACAATGGTTGGGACGTCAGGCGGAAAGATGCCGCTTCAGCGATGCGCAGGAAGCTCTCTGCTTCCAGACTGGCACTGCCAACCAGCACCCCGCCAAGCGACCCGATGGAAAAAATGGTCGGCGCCTGAGCCGGTGTGACGGAGCCGCCATACAGGATCGGCACGCGAATGTCATCCGTCTTGAGACGGGACTGCAACAGTCCATGCAGGAGAGAGAGGGTTCTCTCGAGCTCGTCGATGGGCGGGATCGTGCCGCTTCCGATGGCCCAGACGGGCTCGTAAGCCAGGATACCGGTAAAGCCGTCGGTCAACGATCCCTCGACCTGCGTGGCCAGAACGGTGGTCGTCCGCCCTTCGAGACGCTCCTGCGTCGTCTCGCCGATACAGACGATGGGAATGAGGCCCGCAGCTTCGGCAGCTTCGACCTTCTGGCGAATCAGGACATCGGTTTCGCCATGGGCCTGCCGACGTTCGGAATGGCCTAGAATGACGTAGCGGACACCAAGGTCGGCCAGCATTTCAGCTGAGATATCCCCGGTATGAGGCCCCGAAGACGTCGTATGACAGTCCTGCGCACCAAGACGCAGCGGCGTGGCCGGCCCTTCGGCATTGATGATGCCATGCACGCTGGCGAGCTGGGTGAAGGGTGGGCACAGGACGAGCCGCACGTCATCGGGAAGGGACTGCGCGCCCTCGGCGACGGCACGGGCCAGACGGCCGGACTGCTCCCGCAATCCGTGCATCTTCCAGTTTCCAACGACAAGCCTGGGTGATGGGGGCACTCTTCCTCCTTGATGATGACGCCCTGAAGAATGGCGGCGTTACCAGTATGTGCTCGGTGTCTGCGACCGGCTGAATGCCGCAAGGCAGCACTCGTTCCGGTCTGCTTCTGGTCAAGCCGTTCTCACGACATTATGGTGCGGCAAGTCTAGCGGGCCTTTTGTGTCCGCACCATCCCGTCATCCGGATCTACCCTGACCCTATGATTACCACGCTCCGCCACCTCTTTGTTGACTCCTGGGCCGGCCGTGCCGCCGCGCTGCTGATCTTTCTGGCCTTCATTGGCTGGGGCGTGGGAGATGTGTATTCCAACATGGGCACGGCAAGCTCCAACGAAGTCGTGCGCGTTGGCGATCGCAGCATCACGCCGGATGATTTCAGCCGCGCGCTCTCGGCGCAGCTTCCCGAAGTCGCCAGACGGATCGGGCTTGCCGACCCGTCCAAACTCCCCAAGGGCGAGGTCGAACAGATCGCACGGCAGACGCTTCAAAACCTTGTGATCCAGAACGAGACCCAGCTTGCCGCCGCCCGCGCGGGCATGATGGTTCCCGATGATCTGGTGCGGCAGGAAGTCTTTGCCATTCCGGCGTTTCACAATGCCGCCGGACAGTTCGACCGGAGCGTCTTCAATGACCGTCTGACCCGGATCGGACTGTCCGAGGGCAAGCTACTCCAGGCCATCCGCGAGGACATCGCATCACGCGGGCTTCTGCAGGGCATGGGGCAATCCGTTGTCGCGCCGTCCTCCCTGACGGACCGGATGCTGTCCTTCGATGCAAGCCAGCGCATCTTCGATCTGGTTCAGATCCCGTTTGCAAGCGGTGTCGTTGCCGCTGCGCCGACGGATGACCAGCTTCACCGTTTTTATGACAACCATCCGCAGATGTTCCGCACCACGGAATACCGGCACGCGAAAATGGTCGTCATGACGTCGGACAGCGTGGCGAAGACGATCGAGGTTCCCGACGACGTCCTGCACCGCCTCTATGATTTTCAGGCCCGCACCTTCGACATGCCCGAGACGCGGACGATTCAGGTCCTGACCTTCACCGATCAGGCAAAGGCCGATGCGGCGGCGACGGCCTGGAAGAGCGGAACGTCCTGGGACGATATCCAGAAGAAGTTCCCGGAAGCTGCTGCGGTATCCCTGCCGTCCGTACGTCAGAGCGACATTCCGAACCCCGAACTCGCCAAGGCAGCATTCGCAGCACCGTCCGACCGCATCTCCGGACCGGAAAAGACCGGCATGGGCTGGGTCGTCTTCAACATCACGGCCATCACCGCGCCCCACAAAACGACCTTCGAACAGGCTAAGGACGGTCTGAAGACGCAGGTCCAGACCCAGGAAGCCGGGGAGGCGCTTCAGGCCCGCCAGAAGCAGTTTCAGGATGCGGTTGCCGGATCTTCGACACTGGAGCAGATCCCGAGCGACCTCGGGGCCGTTCCCGCATCTGGTACGCTGGATTCAAACGGCCTGACACAGGACGGTCTGCCTGCCCCCATCCCGGGCGACGCGGCCCTGCGCCAGGCGATCATCCACCAGATCTTCACCCAGTCCAAAGGTGCCCAGCCGACCGTCATCAATGGCCCGAACGGCACTGCGTTCTCCCTGCTCGTCGATGAAGTGCACCCGGGTACGCTCAAGCCGTTCGACAGTGTGCGCGATCAGGTCGTGCAGGCCTGGACGGCGGATCAGAAGCGCCATGCTGCGGATATGAGGGCGACCGCGCTGTTCAATGCCGCCAAGGCGGGAACGCTGCGCAAGGCCGTCGAGGGGCAGGCCGAAGCCTCGGCCCTGCGTCAGGACGTTGCCGTGTCGCGGGTTCATCCGGACCAGAGCCTGCCGCAGAATGTCCTGCGCGGTGTCTTCGGCCTCAAGCCGGGAACGAGCGGCATGTTCGAATCACCGGATGCGTTCTGGCTGGTCAACGTGACGGCGGACAAGCCGGCCTCGGCAGAGGACATGAAAAGCCTGGGCAACCAGCTTTCGGACGAATACCTGCAGTCCATGCGTTCCGACATCCCGGTGGCCCTGAACGCCGCCATGGAAAAGGCGGTTCCGCCGTCGCACATCAACATGGCGCTCTATAATCAGGTCGTGACTGCGGCCGCGCCGACAGCAGGAAACGGGGCGCAGTAATGGGCATTGTCTACAGCATTGAGGCCGCCGATCTTCTGACGCCTGTCTCCGCCTTTCTACGTCTCTCGAAACTGTCGGACGATCCGTACCGGCTGCTGTTCGAGAGCGTCGAAGGCGGGGCGGCCCGCGGGCGTTATTCCGTAATCGCGCTTCTGCCAGATCTGGTCTGGAAATGCCGGGACGGGAAGGTGACGCTGGACGGAAAGCCCGTCGACGGCGTGCCGCTCGAGACCCTGAAGACCATCGTGGATGAGAGCCAGATGGAGCTTCCGGCCGGAATGCCGCCGATGATCGGCGGCGTGTTCGGCGTGCTGGGTTACGACATGGTACGCCAGATGGAGCGCCTGCCGAACGCCCCGGTCAACGATCTGGGACTGCCGGAAGGGATCATGATCCGTCCGCGCCTGTTCGCGGTCTTCGATTCTGTGCGGGACGAGCTTACGCTGGCCGTGCCGGTGCGCGGCAAGACGACGGATGCGGAGGCGCATGCGCTTCTCGATCAGGCACGAGCCGCTCTGGCCGCCCCGCTGGGGGATGCACGCGAGACGCTGCCGGCCGGCACGGAACTGGCACCACCGACATCGAACATGACGCAGCAGCAGTTCGAGGATCACATCCGCAAGGCGCAGGACTATATCGCTGCGGGCGATGCCTTCCAGATCGTGCCGAGCCAGCGCTTCACAACGCCATTCCCGCTGTCACCGCTGTCGCTCTATCGCAGCCTGCGCCGCGTCAATCCGGCGCCGTTCCTGTTTGTAATGGAGCTTGAGGACTACGCTCTGGTCGGATCTTCGCCGGAAATCCTCGTGCGTCTGCGCAATGGCGAGGTCACGGTACGTCCGCTGGCGGGCACACGCCCGCGCGGAGCGGATCGCGAAGAAGATCTGGCTCTGGAAAAAGAGCTTCTGGCCGACCGTAAGGAACTGGCCGAGCATCTGATGCTGATCGATCTGGGTCGAAACGATGTCGGGCGCGTCTCACAGTTGGGAACCGTCACGGTTCCGGAAAAGTTCGTCATCGAGCGCTACAGCCACGTCATGCATATTTCCTCGACCGTGACCGGCCGCATCAAGGACGGCAAAACGGCAATGGACGCGCTTGTCGCAGCCTTTCCGGCCGGGACCCTGACGGGCGCTCCCAAGATCCGCGCCATGGAAATCATTGACGAACTGGAACCGACACGCCGCGGGCCGTATTCGGGTTGCGTCGGATATTTCGGGGCGGATGGGGAAATGGATACCTGCATCGGGCTGCGCATGGCCGTTCTCAAGGACGGGAACATGTATGTACAGGCCGGCTGCGGCGTCGTGGCGGACAGCGATCCGAACGCCGAGTTCCGTGAGACGCAGGCGAAGGCACGCGCCTTGTTCCGGGCGGCGGAAATCGCCGTCGCAACGGCCGCGAAAGCCTGACGGAGCCTCGAAGCGCGATGTATTTGACGAAAACAGACACGGGGGTCATTCTGTTGCCATGATCCTTCTCATCGACAATTACGACAGCTTTACATTCAACATCGTCCACCATCTGGGTGCGCTTGGGGTTGAGTGTGATGTGCGGCGCAATGACGCGCTGAATGTCGACGAGGCCCTGGCGCTCAATCCGTCCGCAATTGTGATCTCGCCAGGCCCTGGTGCCCCGGCCGAGGCCGGGATCTGCTGTGATCTGATCCGTGCGGCTGCGGGGAAGGTGCCGGTATTCGGTGTGTGCCTTGGCCATCAGGCGATCGGGCAGGTCTTCGGGGCAGAAGTCGTGCGGGCACCTGTGCCGATGCATGGCAAGATCAGCGCGGTGCATCATGACGGAACGGGCGTCTTTGCCGGGCTGCCGGAGCCGGTGGATGTGGTGCGCTATCACAGCCTGACGCTTGCCCCCGACAGCATTCCCGAAACGCTTGTGGTCAATGCCCGGACGGAAGACGGCATCATCATGGGCGTGCGTCACCGCGACTATCCCGTGCATGGCGTCCAGTTCCATCCCGAAAGCATCGCATCTGTTGCAGGACGCGAACTGCTGGCAAATTTCCTGAAAATTGCCGGTATTCCGGTCCTCACCTCACAGGCCGCATGACTGTGAGCGCGGATTTCACGCCCCTTCTGCACAAGGCGGCCCTGGGACGACCACTCGACAGTCATGAGGCTGAAACGGCTTTTCACGCCATCATGGCCGGCGAGGTCGATCCCGTTCAGCTTGCCGCTTTCCTGACCGCGCTGAAACTGCGTGGCGAAACCTTTGCCGAACTGACCGGAGCTGTTCAGGCGGTCCGTCATCACATGACGGTTCTGCCAGATGTGCCAGCCGGGGCAATTGATGTGTGCGGAACAGGCGGCGACGGCCTGAAGACACTGAATGTCTCCACAGCCGTAGCCTTCGTGCTGGCGGGACTTGGCGTTCCCGTGGCCAAGCATGGCAACCGCGCACTCTCATCTGCCTCGGGTGCCACGGATGTTCTCGAAGTTCTGGGCATTCCGCCGACCGATGATCTGGAGCTTCAGGGCCGTCGGCTGCGCGAAGACGGGCTGGTCTTTCTGGCAGCCCCCCAGCATCATCCTGCGATGCGGCATGCGGCTCCCGTCCGCAAGGCATTGGGCTTCCGCACGCTGTTCAACCTGCTCGGACCGCTGTGCAACCCCGCTCAGGTCCGCCATCAGCTGATCGGAGTGTTTGACGGGCGCTGGTGCGAACCCGTGGCGCGGGCGCTTGGCGCACTGGGCAGTCTGTCGGTCTGGGTCGTCCATGGCTCAACCGAAGAAGGGGGAAGCGACGAGCTTACGCTTGCTGGCCCCTCCCAGGTTTCGGCCTGGCAGGACGAGACCCTTTTTTCATTCAGGATCGAACCGGACATGGCCGGACTGGCTGCCGCACCGATTTCAGCCATCCGGGGCGGGGATGCGCAGACCAATGCGGCCGCATTGCTTGCCCTGCTGGATGGCGCGGGTGGCGCCTACCGGGATACGGTTCTTCTCAACGCCGCTGCGGCCCTGCATGTGGCAGGGCGCGGCGATATCGTGAAGGCCGGAGTGATTGACGTTCCGGCTTTCCGTCGCAATGTAGGAATGGCGGCAGACTCCATTGACCGGGGTCTTGCCCGTGCCGCGCTCGAGGCTGCGCGCATGTCAGCTCATTCCATTGCCCCCAAAGACGCAGGACGATCATGACATTCATGTACCATCGACCGGCGATGACATATTCGCCTGAGGGAACGGAACAGTTCCCGGACCCGGAAATTCCGGAAACGACGACCCCGCCCATCAAGGACCCCGAAGCGGAAACTGCTGCCGACCGCAGCGACGTTCTGGCCCGGATCTGTGCCCGCACCCGCGTGGATATCGAACAACGCTCGCAGATCATGTCCCTCAAGGAGATCACGGCGCGCGCCCGGGAAGTCACGGTCCCGACACGGGGCTTCGGGCAGGCACTCCAGCATCTCACGGCCGATCGTCAGGTCGGGCTGATTGCCGAGATCAAGAAGGCGTCTCCGTCTGCCGGTATCCTGCGTCCGGACTACAATCCGGTCGAGATCGCACAGGAATACCAAGCTGCCGGCGCCACCTGTCTTTCGGTACTGACGGAAGGCTCGTGCTTTCACGGCAGCACGGACGATATCCGGGCCGTGCGCGAAGCATGCAGCCTGCCGATCCTGCGCAAGGACTTCATTCTGGACCCCTGGCAGGTTCATGAGAGCCGCCTGATCGGGGCGGACTGCATCCTGCTGATCATGGCGATCCTGACAGAAACCCAGGCTGCCGAACTGATCGCGATTGCACGCGGGCTGGACATGGATGTCCTGCTGGAAGTCCATGACGAGGCGGAACTGAACCGGGCGCTGGCACTGGATACGTTCCTGATCGGGATCAACAACCGTAACCTGCGGACACTGAAGACCGACATCCAGACGACGATCGACCTTGCACCGCTGGTGCCGCCTGATCGTCTGGTCGTCTCCGAAAGCGGCATCCGGACGCAGGACGACATGATGAAGGTCGGGGCAGTCGGAGCAAGCGCGGTTCTGGTTGGCGAGAGCCTGCTGCGTGAGCCCGACCCCGGCGTGGCCGCACGCCGTCTGCTCGGTTTCGTATGATCCCAGGCCGCCCTTCGGGGCGGTCTGATCCGTTTTTCCACGGCACATCCCGCAGGCCGGGACTTCCGCAAAGGCGGAGACACGGTCTGGCTTTTGGCGGGTTCTGCCGTTAAGAGCATGCAGGATTTTGTGCATTTCCATCAGGAGACCGTCATGGACGAGACACCGTCCGCTTCAGGCCGGAGCAACGGTCCGGCCCTTTCGCCGGAGACCATGAAGCGCGCTTACAGGGACATGCTTCTTGTCCGGCGTTTTGAGGAAAAGGCCGGACAGCTTTACGGTATGGGTCTGATCGGCGGCTTCTGCCATCTTTATATCGGGCAGGAAGCCGTTGTGGTCGGGATCGGCCTCAACATGAAGCAGGGCGACAAGTCCATCACGTCCTATCGTGACCATGGGCAGATGCTCGTCGCGGGCATGACGCCGCGTGGTGTCATGGCGGAACTGACGGGCCGCTCCGGTGGATATTCGCACGGCAAGGGCGGTTCCATGCATATGTTCTCCCGTGAAAAGGAGTTCTATGGCGGCCATGGCATCGTCGGCGCACAGGTCGCACTCGGCACGGGTCTGGCGTTTGCGAACAAGTATCGCGGCACGGACGAGGTCTCGATCGTGTATTTCGGCGAGGGCGCATCGGCACAGGGTCAGGTCTATGAGAGCTTCAATCTCGCTGCCCTGCACAAGCTGCCCTGCATCTATGTGATCGAGAACAACCGCTACGGCATGGGCACGTCCATCGAGCGCGCCTCGGCCTCCAAGGATCTGTCCCGCAATGGCGAGCCCTGGGGGATTGCCAGCCGCAAGGTGGACGGCATGGATATTTTTGCCGTGCATGAAGCCGCACAGGAAGCCATGGAATACTGCCGCTCGGGCAAGGGGCCGTTCCTGCTTGAGATGGAAACCTATCGCTATCGCGGGCACTCCATGTCCGATCCGGCAAAATACCGTCAGCGCGCGGAAGTCGAGGAGATGCGTCGCACGCGCGATCCGATCGAGACGCTGAAAGCCGAAATGCTGCGAAGCGGTATTGAGGAGAGTGTCTTCAAGGACATCGAGACGGACGTGAAAGCCATCGTGGCGGACGCGACCGAATTTGCACAGACAAGCCCGGAGCCGGACGTGTCCGAACTCTGGACCGATATTCTGGTGGAGGCCTGATCCATGGCATCTCTGATTCTGATGCCGGCTCTCTCGCCGACCATGACCGAAGGTACGCTGGCCCGTTGGGTCAAGAAAGCCGGTGATGCCGTTGCGGCCGGTGACGTAATTGCCGAAATCGAGACCGACAAGGCGACGATGGAAGTCGAAGCCGTGGACGAAGGCATGATCGGCAAGACGCTCGTGGACGAGGGCACGCAGAACATTGCGGTCAATACGCCAATCGCCGTGCTTCTGGCGGAAGGCGAGGATGCTTCTGCGGCCGATGATGTCGTGCGGTCTTCTGATCCGGCAGTCGGTGCGCCTGTCGCCATCGAGACGCCGTCCGACCCGGCCATCACTGAAGCGCCGGAAGTGGCACAGGCCGAGGATGATCGCGACTGGGGCGAAACCAGCGAGATCACCGTCCGTCAGGCGCTGCGTGATGCCATGGCGGCCGAACTTCGTCGTGATGAGGACGTATTCCTGATCGGTGAGGAAGTGGCGCAGTATCAGGGCGCGTACAAGATCAGCCAGGGTCTGCTGGAAGAGTTTGGCGAAAAGCGCGTCATCGACACGCCGATCACCGAGCATGGCTTTACGGGCATGGCCGTTGGTGCCGCGCTGACAGGGCTGAAGCCGATCGTCGAGTTCATGACCATGAACTTCTCGCTTCAGGCCATTGATCATATTATTAATTCCGCCGCCAAGACGCTGTATATGTCCGGTGGTCAGATGGGCTGCCCCATCGTGTTCCGCGGTCCGAACGGTGCAGCGGCCCGCGTAGGTGCCCAGCATTCGCAGTGCTTTGCGAGCTGGTATGCGCATATTCCGGGCCTGAAGGTCGTGGCTCCCTGGTCCGCCGCGGACGCGAAGGGGCTGCTTCGGGCGGCCATCCGTGATCCGAACCCGGTCATCGTGCTGGAAAACGAGATCCTGTACGGCCAGAAATTCCCGTGCCCGGTGGATGAAGATTTCATCCTGCCGATCGGTCGCGCGAAGATCGAGCGGGAAGGGACGGATGTAACTCTGGTGGCGTTCTCCATCATGGTCGGCGTAGCGCTGGAAGCTGCAGCGATCCTGGCGGATGAAGGCATTTCGGCCGAAGTCATCAACCTGCGCTCGATCCGTCCGTTGGACACCGAGACGATCGTGCGCAGTGTGAAGAAGACGAACCGGATCGTCTCTGTTGAGGAAGGCTGGCCGGTGGCGGGCATTGGTGCGGAAATCTGCACCGTGGCCGTCGAACAGGCCTTTGACTGGCTCGATGCTCCGCCGGCACGTGTCTGCGGGCTCGACCTGCCGATGCCCTATGCGGCCAATCTCGAAAAACTGGCGCTTCCGAAACCTGAATGGGTTGTGGATGCCGTTCGCAAGCAGCTGCGGGACTGACAACGATGGCTACCGATATTCTGATGCCGGCGCTGTCGCCGACCATGACCGAGGGCAAACTGGCCCGCTGGCTCAAAGCCGAGGGCGATACCGTCTCCGCTGGCGACGTAATTGCCGAGATCGAAACCGACAAGGCGACCATGGAAGTGGAAGCCGTGGACGAGGGCATCCTTAGCCGCATCCTGATCCAGGAAGGCGTCGAGGGTATTCCCGTCAACACGCCGATCGCGGTTCTTGTGGAAGACGGTGAGGCTGTGCCGGAAGCCTCTTCCACGCAGGCCCCAGCGGCCCCGAAAGCGGAGGCCGCTCCGGCTGTATTGACGGGAACAGCGCCTGCAAAAGCGGCGCCAGAAGAGAAGGGCGAGCGGATTTTCGTCTCTCCGCTGGCGCGCCGCATGGCACGTGAGCGGGGCATTGCCCTTGATGCGCTGACGGGAAGCGGACCGAACGGCCGTATTCTCAAGCGCGATGTGGAAAAGGGTGTGACGGCTCCGAAGACTTCGCCGAAAGCAGCTCCGTCAGCGGCACCTCTTGCCGCTTCGGAAGAGACGGTGCGTCACGTTCCGAACTCCACGATGCGCAAGGTCATTGCGCGGCGTCTGACGGAGTCCAAGACGCAGGTTCCGCATTTCTATGTCTCGGTTGATATCGAGCTGGATGCGCTGCTGGACCTGCGTGCGAAGCTGAATGCCACCGCGCAGGAAAACAGCTTCAAGATTTCCGTCAACGACATGATGATCAAGGCCGTTGCACTGGCGCTGAAGAAAGTGCCGGGTGTAAACGTGCAGTTCACGGATGCCGAGACGCTGCATTTCGAAAATGTGGACATCTCGATGGCCGTGTCGGTGCCGGAGGGTCTGATCACGCCGATCATCCGCAACGCCGATCGCAAGTCCCTGCGCCAGATCAGCGTCGAAGCCAAGGATCTGGCCAAGCGCGCCCGTGCTGGAAAGCTCAAGCCCGAGGAATTCCAGGGCGGCACGTTCTCCATTTCCAACATGGGCATGTTCGGCGTGCGCGAGTTCGCGGCGATCATCAATCCGCCGCAGGCCGGTATCCTGGCGATTGCCTCGGGTGAGAAGAGGGCCGTGGTACGTGGATCAGAAATTGCTGTTGCAACCGTGATGACGGCGACGCTTTCGGTCGATCACCGTGCCGTCGATGGCGCGCTTGGTGCCGAATGGCTTAATGCACTGCGCGATATCGTGCAGAACCCTTACACTCTGGTGGTCTGAACCATGTGCGATACGTTCGATCTGATTGTTGTTGGTGGCGGCCCCGGCGGCTATGTGGCGGCGCTGCGGGCCAGCCAGCTTGGCATGAGCGTGGCGCTCGTGGAAAGCACGCATTTCGGCGGCGTGTGCCTCAACTGGGGCTGCATTCCGACCAAGGCGCTTCTACGGTCTTCGGAAATTCACCACCTGCTTCACGAACTGGGGACGTTCGGACTTTCCGCCGACAATATCTCGTTCGACCTGTCCAAGATCGTTGGCCGTTCACGCAGCATCGCACGCCGGATGGGTGGCGGCATTGCACATCTGCTGAAGAAGACCAAGGTCACGACCTTTGACGGTCGTGCAAAGCTGGCCGGCCGTTCGGGTGAGGCGCATCAGGTTGCCATCACCAAGGATGGCGCAGCAGTTGCCACCATCAAGGCGCCGCATGTCATCCTTGCAACGGGTGCGCGCGGTCGTCAGCTTCCGGGTCTTGAGACAGACGGCACCCTGATCTGGGGCGCACGCGAGGCCATGACACCGAAGGAACTCCCCAAGCGGCTCCTCGTCATCGGTTCGGGCGCTATTGGCATCGAGTTCGCATCCTTCTACCGAAACATGGGCAGCGAGGTCACGATTGCCGAAGTGGCGGACCGGATCCTGATTGCCGAAGATCCGGAAATCAGCGCCGCTGCCCGCAAGGCTTTTGAGAAGCAGGGGATGAAGATCATCACCAGCGCGAAGGTCGGACCGCTGAACAAGGGTGAGAACGAGGTCTCCACGACGATCGAGAGCCCGACCGGGAAGGTCGATCTGACGGTGGATCGCGTTATCTGCGCGGTTGGCATTGTCGGCAATGTCGAGGATCTGGGGCTTGAGGGCACCAAGGTTCAGGTCGAGCGGACCCATATCGTGACGGACGGCTTCTGCCGCACCGGCGAACCGGGCATCTATGCGATCGGCGACGTTGCGGGTGCTCCGTGGCTGGCACACAAGGCGAGCCATGAAGGCATCCTGTGCGTCGAGAAGATTGCTGGCCGTTCGCCGCAGCCGCTCCATCCGCTGAATATCCCGGGCTGTACCTATTCGCGTCCGCAGATCGCCTCTGTCGGGCTTAGCGAAGAGAAGGCCATTGCTGCCGGCCACAAGGTCAAGGTCGGCCGCTTCCCGTTCATCGCCAACGGCAAGGCCGTCGCGATGGGTGAGACGGACGGCATGGTCAAAACCGTGTTCGATGCCACGAGCGGCGAACTTCTTGGCGCCCACATGATCGGCGCGGAAGTCACGGAAATGATCCAAGGCTACGTCATCACCCGCACAGGCGAACTGACCGAAGCGGAGCTGGTCGAGACGGTTTTCCCGCATCCGACCATTTCCGAAACCATGCATGAGGCAACTCTGGCGGCCTTCGACGGCCCGCTGCATATCTGAGCACCATGTCCCAGCGCATCACCATCGATCACCGTTCGGCGCCTGCCCTTCGCCATCCGGAGAAGGCGCATCGGCCTGATAACCCGATCCAGCGCAAGCCGTCCTGGATCCGGGTCAAGGCGCCGAACCATCCAGTCTATCACGAGACCCGTGCGCTCATGCGGGATGCCGGGCTGGTGACGGTCTGCGAGGAGGCGGCGTGCCCCAATATCGGGGAATGCTGGTCGCAGCGTCATGCCACGATGATGATCATGGGCGAGATCTGCACCCGGGCGTGTGCATTCTGCAATGTCACGACCGGACTGCCGAAGCATCTCGATGAGGACGAGCCACGGCGGGTCGGAGAAGCGGTGGCGAAGCTTGGGCTCAAGCATGTCGTCATCACTTCGGTGGACCGTGACGATCTGGAAGACGGGGGGGCGATGCACTTCGCGCGGGTCATTCATGCGATCCGCGAGACCTCTCCACAGACCACGATCGAGATTCTGACGCCTGATTTCCTGCGCAAGGATGGCGCGCTGGAGGTCGTGGTGGCGGCTCGGCCGGACGTTTTCAATCACAATATCGAGACCATACCCCGGCTTTACCCCACCATCAGACCGGGTGCGCGTTACTATCAGTCCGTCCGTCTCCTGGACGGAGTAAAGAAACTCGATCCTTCCATTTTTACCAAGTCCGGCCTGATGCTTGGGCTTGGCGAGGAGCGGATGGAAGTGGCCCAGGTGATGGATGATTTCCGGATCGCGGACGTCGATTTCCTGACGCTTGGACAGTATCTCCAGCCGTCCGCGAAACATGCGGCGGTGGAAAAGTTTGTTACCCCCGACGAGTTTGACGGCTATGCTGCTGCTGCCCGTTCAAAAGGATTTCTTCAGGTCAGTGCCAGTCCGCTGACCCGGTCCTCCTACCATGCGGACAGTGATTTCGCGAAGCTTCAGGCTGCGCGGAACAGCCGTCTGAAAGAAAGTCTCTGATGCCGACACATGCCGAGCAACGGTTGATCGCCTACACGCCGGACCAGCTTTTCGATCTTGTGGCAGATGTGGAGAAATATCCGCAGTTTCTTCCCTGGTGTGTGAAGGCAAGCATCCGGACCCAGACGGAACAGGAGCTTGTGGCGGATCTGACGATCGGGTTCGGCCCGTTCCGCGAGACCTTCACCAGCCGCGTGACGCTGGAGCGGCCTTCGCGTATCCGGGTGCGCTACGAGAAGGGGCCTTTCCGTTACCTGAACAATGTCTGGACGTTCACGCCCGACCCGCGGGGCTGTCTGGTCGATTTCTTCGTGGATTTCGAGTTCCGTTCACGCCTTCTGCAGAATGCGATGGGCGTCGTGTTCAATGAAGGGGTGCGACTGATGGTCTCCGCCTTCATCAAGCGGGCACGGGACATTTACGGCACTCAGGCGACGAAAGCGGTCCCGCCGACACCGGGCCTTTCCCAGAGGACATAAAATTTCGTAGTATTTCCAGAACCATTCGGTGCGTGGGCCGTTACAGGTCTCAAGCACCGTCATGGTGACATGAAAAGGATTACGAAATGAAAAAGATTTCCTTTGGCGCATTTGCCCTGACCGCTCTGGTCGCTGCAGCTTCGCCCGCAATGGCCGAGCATCACCATCATCACGGCAAGCACCACGACAAGGCTGCGCAGACGCAGAAGGCTGACAGCGAGTCCGCTACGGATGCCCTGAACGCCCGCTCGCTGCAGCAGGCCCAGACGCCGGTTGCACCGACGGCCCCGACCGCCGCAGTCCCGCCGGCAGCTCCGACCGCCGTTCCGACGGCTCCGAGCCTTCAGGCTCCGGCAGCAGCCTCCACGCTCCCGGCCCCGACGCAGGGTAACTGAGGCTCCGGGCGGACCTCAGGTCCGCTCCGGTTTCAAGCAAAGGCGGCTTCCGTTCATTCGGGAGCCGCTTTTTTCGTGTCAGGCCGCCCCCAGAACCATCTGCAGGGCATGATGTACGGACTGGGCACGGATGGCAGCGCGCGCCCCCCTGAAATGACATTGCACGCTTGTGGTTGGTCCCTTTCGGACGGCCCGCCCGAAGCAGACGGTTCCGACCGGCTTGAATGTGCTGCCACCGCCTGGTCCGGCGATCCCTGTCACGGAGATGGCAACGTCCGCATCCCTGGCATTGAGAAGACCACCATTGGCCATCGCCTCGGCTGTCTGGATGCTAACGGCGCCGTATTGAGCCAGAATGGCTTCGGGGACGCTGACAGCGCTCATTTTCAGGGCGTTGGAATATGTAACGAAGCCGCCTTCCAGTACGTCTGACGATCCGGGAATGTCACTCAACGCGGCTGCAATCAGACCGCCCGTGCAGCTTTCCACTGTGACCAGCCTCTGGCCGGTCTTGCCGAGATGCTCAAGCACCTGTTCGGCAAGCGTGCGGAATTCGTTATCCGGCATGGGTGTTCCTGACACGATAGATCATCATGCTGGCCTCGATGTTTTCGATATAGAGGCGTGTCTCGCGATAGGGCAGGCGTTCGATCCAATCCAGCACGCCGTCTTCGGAGAGTGGTTCGGAAGGGGGATCTGCCTTCAGCCAGAGATCAACCCGGTGCGGGCCGGCATTATAGGCCGCCAGCGCATAGGGAATCACATTCCCGAAACGCTCCAGAAGCTGTGAGACATAGGCGTTGCCGATCCGGAGATTTGTCTGGGGATCAGTCAGGGCGGCGGGTGAGACATTAACGGGGCCCAGATGCCCCTTGCGCACCACGTCCTTTGCCGCGGCGGGAAGAAGCTGCAACAGGCCGACCGCATGGGCGCCACTGATGGCGTCGGGGTCGAAGCCGCTCTCCTGCCGGATGATGGCGGGCAGTAGCCCGTCGGGGACAGTCGAGGCTGACGGATAGGGATCGGGGAAGCCCTGCGGATAAAGAGCAATCCCCTTACGCGCCAGGGCATAGGACGCGAAGACTTCCGGTGCGGCCAGGCCAAGCCGGGACGCAGCATCTGCGACGGCTTTCTGCCCCTCAGGCGATGGATTGACCACGCCCAGCATCATGAGGAACTCCCGTGCATGATCGGGATCGCCCGCCTGCACGAGATCCGTTGCAGCTTCGAGCAGGTCCGTACGGCTGAGAGTTCCGGCAGTCGGGGTGGGAAGGGTCTGGAGCGCCTGAAGCAGGGAGCTGTCAAAAACCTCTGACGATTTTCCGGAGACCAGAATACTTTCGTCCCGGGTCAGGGCCGCGAGCGCGAGCTGACCCGGAAAAGTCGTGGGATACGACGCGGCCTTGCGGAAGGCGGCTTCGGCATCCTGCTGCCGGTCTGCGACCTGAAGGGCGCGGCCTGTCCAGTAATAGCCACGGGCCTGCATCTGGAGCGAGGTGGCGCCCTGAAGCGGCCTGAAGAATTTTTCCGCACGGGCAGGGGCCTGAAGCTCCCTCAGAGCGATGATCCCGCTCAGCAGCTCAGCTTCCTGACGGTCCGTCGTGTCGGGCGCCATGGTCGTGTCGTCTGCGAGATCCGCGGCTTCTTTCGGACGGCCAGCCAGCAGCAGGGCGCGGGCAAGACTGATGCGCTCGGACGACCAGTCATGCGAAGGGCTGGCCTGCTGGAGCGCGACGCCCTGCGCGTTCCACAGCGAGAGCGCCTCGTCCAGCCTGTCCCCACGGCGCAGCGCTCTGAGGCGATAGCGGATCAGGGTAGGATCGGATTGCAGGTCAGCAGGGAGCGATGCGAACAGGGAATCGGCGTCAGGCGAGGCCAGACGCTCGGCCAGCCGGGCACGAGCCAGCGGCTGTTGGTCCGGAGCAAGACGCTCGATCTGGCGCGACGCGGCGGAGAACTGGCCCCGCAGTTCCAGAGCCTCGTAACGGGCCCACTGATCGGCTGCTGTGAAGCTCTGGCCGAAACGCTGGAACAGCGTCTGTTCTTCACCGACGGTGAGGGCATTGCCTGACAGCCAGAGGCGACGGGCCGTTGAGGCCGCGTCAGGAAGATGAGGAGCGCAGGCCTCGAACGCCGCCGGGAGTGTGAGGGGATAGCGCGGGCAAAGAGCGTTCAGGATCTGCGGATCGGTGGTCTGGGACAGGGCGTTCTGATAACGCCAGAGGATCCGGACCCGCTGCGGCCACGGGGGCGTCTGTGCCAGGAAATCAGCGTAGCGCTGTGCCGGAAAAGCGGTTCCGCCCGGTCCGACGAGAATAAGCCATTCCGCCAGCCGCTCCCGAACGGGAGGAGACGGTGGCGCGGCGAGGGCCGATGACGCGGCGCAAAGCGCCATAAGCCCTGTAAGGAGTGTTCGGCTATTTCGGAAGAACATGCGTCCAGACCTCTCCGCCACCCCGGATGACGAGTTCGATTGCGACACCCAGCACCACCAGCAGACCGATCCAGGCGATCCAGCGGTAACGGGCCAGAAGATTGGCGACGACCGATGCAGCAAGCCCCATCAGCAGGACCGAGAGCACAAGCCCCGACACAAGAATCCACGGATGCCCGACAGCAGCGCCAGCCACCGCCAGAACATTATCGAGACTCATGGACAGATCGGCCACCACGATCCTCAGGACGGCCGGGCCGAGGCGCGGTGGGGCAGCTTCGACGTCCTCGTGATGTTCGCCGCCACGAAGCTCACGATACATCTTCCAGCAGACCCACAGAAGCAGAAAGCCACCCGCCAGCGTCAGGCCGACCACGGCAAGGAGCGTTGTCGCCAGCAGGGCCAGACCGACACGCAGGATGGCCGCAAAACCCGTTCCGAACAGGATGGCCAGACGGCGCTGCCGCCCTTCGAGATTGCGGACGGCCATCCCGATCACGACGGCATTGTCGCCGGCGAGGGTGATGTCGATCAGGGTGATCTGGCCGAGGGCGATCAGGGCGTGAAGCAGAGAGTCAGGGGCCAAGGTGTCATTCTTCCGAAAAGGGGTCCGTGCAATATCTTCGTATTTGGTCTAAGGAGCCTCCGTAAAGCCCCACCCCGCATCCGGAGTTCCCATGGTACCCCGTTACAGCCGTCCGCAGATGACTGCCATCTGGTCTCCCGCCAACCGTTTTCGCATCTGGTTCGAGATCGAAGCCCTTGCCTGCGAAGCCATGGCGAAACGGGGTGACATTCCCGCCGAATCAGCAAAGACCATCCGCGAGAAGGGCGACGCCGCCATGGCTGCGTTCTCCGATGCGGATCTGGCCCGCATTGACGAGATCGAAGCCGAAACGCGCCATGACGTCATCGCGTTCCTGACATGGCTTGCGGAAAAGATCGGCCCCGACAGCCGTTTCGTCCATCTGGGCATGACGTCTTCGGACGTGCTGGATACCTGCCTGTCCGTTCAGATGACGCAGGCCGCCGATCTGCTGCTGGAAGATCTGGATCGCGTTCTCGCCGCGCTGAAGGCCCGCGCCTACGAGCACCGCAACACGGTCACGATTGGCCGCAGCCACGCCATCCATGCCGAGCCGACCAGCTTTGGCCTGAAGATCGCCGGACACTACGCCGAATTTGCCCGCAACCGCGAGCGTCTTATTCAGGCCCGCAAGGAAATCGCGGTCTGCGCCATCTCCGGCGCTGTCGGCACCTATGCCCATATCGACCCGGAAATCGAAGAATACGTCGCCGACAAGCTGGGTCTGGCCGTCGAGAGCGTGTCCACGCAGGTTATTCCGCGTGACCGTCATGCCGCGTTCTTCTGCACGCTCGGCGTGATCGCCAGCGGCATCGAGCGTCTGGCTGTCGAGGTCCGTCATCTGCAGCGTTCGGAAGTCCGGGAAGCCGAAGAATTCTTCCACAAGGGGCAGAAGGGCAGCTCGGCAATGCCGCACAAGCGCAACCCTGTCCTGTCGGAGAACCTGACGGGTCTGGCGCGCCTGATCCGCTCCCATGTCATCCCGGCGCTGGAAAACGTCGCGCTGTGGCATGAGCGGGACATCAGCCACTCCGCCGTCGAGCGCAATATCTGCCCTGATGCGACAATTGGTCTGGATTTCGCGCTGATCCGTCTGGCCGGGATGATGGAAAAGCTGGTCGTCTATCCCGAGCAGATGATTGCGAACATGGAGAGCCTCGGTGGCGTCGTCCATTCCGGTGAAGTGCTGCTGACGCTGGCCCGTGCCGGTATTTCGCGCGAGGACGCCTATCGCATCGTGCAGCGCAACGCCATGGAAACATGGACGAAGCTGGGCAAGCCGGGCTTCAAGACCTTCCGCGAAAACCTTGAGGCCGATCCGGAAGTGTCCGGTCGTGTCAGCAAGGACATTCTCGATCAGGCGTTCGATCCGGCACAGCATCTGTGCGCCGTAGACCGTATCTTCGCCCGTATCTTTGACTGAGAGGCCGCGGGACGTAGGCTTCCTGTGATTTCCTGCGCCCCGCACACTCGCAGTTCCGGTTCCGCAATGCTATGGAACCACAATTCGTCGCTGCTCCAGCCGTCCGCATTTCCTGTCAGGACGGCGCAACGCTAAGGATTGCTCATGGCTCGCCGCCGCCAGCTCTATGAGGGCAAAGCCAAGGTTCTTTTTGAAGGCCCAGAACCCGGCACACTCGTTCAGTACTTCAAGGATGATGCCACCGCCGGAAACGGCGCGAAGAGCGGCATCATCACCGGGAAGGGCGTGCTGAACAACCGCATCAGCGAATACCTGATGCTCAAGCTGCACGAGATCAACATCCCGACCCACTTCATCCGCCGGCTGAACATGCGCGAGCAGCTCATCCGCGAAGTGGAGATCATCCCGCTTGAAGTCGTGGTGCGCAACGTGGCGGCGGGCTCCCTGTCCAAGCGGCTCGGCATCCCCGAGGGGACGCGCCTGCCACGCACGATCATCGAGTACTATTACAAGAACGATGCGCTCGGCGATCCGATGGTCTCCGAAGAGCACATCGCCGCCTTCAACTGGGCTGCGCCGCAGGACATGGATGACATGAACCAGCTGGCGCTCCGGACGAACGATTTCCTGATGGGCATGTTCACGGCCGTCGGCATTACGCTCGTCGATTTCAAGCTGGAATTCGGGCGGATCTGGGAAGGCGAGGAGATGCGCATCCTTCTGGCGGACGAGATTTCGCCGGATAACTGTCGTCTGTGGGATTCCAAGACGAACGAGAAAATGGACAAGGATCGCTTCCGCCGTGACATGGGTCGCGTCGAGGAAGCATATCAGGAAGTGGCAAAGCGTCTCGGGATCCTGCCCGAGTCCGGGAATGGTGACCTCAAGGGTCCGGAGGCAGTTCAGTGAAAATCCGTGTTTTTGTTTCCCTGAAAGACGGCGTTCTCGATCCGCAGGGCAAGGCCGTGGGCCATGCTCTCGAAACCCTCGGCTTCAAGGGCTTGGGCGAAGTCCGCATCAACCGCGTCGTCGAGCTTGAAGTTCCGGCCGACAATGCCGCCGATGCGCTGGCACAGGGTGAAGCCATGGCGCGCGCCCTGCTCGCCAATGAAGTCATCGAGGATTTCAGCGTCGAGGTGGCAGGATGACCCGACTTTCCGCAATGCTCCTGCTGGCCGGCCTTGTGGCCGCTCCGGCTCTCGTTGCAGCCCCGGCTCACGCGCAGCGTGTCTCCAAGGTTTCGGGCAAGGCTCTGGGGCAGATGTGCTCCAGCAAGTCGTCCATCGGCATGTGCGACGCCTATCTGTCCGGCCTGATGGACGGCGAGGCCTGGGCCAAGAAATACGACAGCTTTGCGCGTGATGAATCCGCTCCGGTGGCATTCTGCGTGCCAGCCCAGCAGACGGCACCGCAGGTCCGCGGTCTGGTTGTTGCCTGGCTGCATGCACATAACGACGCGCTGACGGAACCGGCAGGCAAGGCCGTCTATCGCGCCCTGCATGACACCTATCCGTGTCATGCGGCTTCCGCTCCGGCGGAGGGCCAGAAATGAAGGCAGCTATCGTCGTATTTCCCGGCACGAACCGGGAGCGCGACATGGTCCATGCCCTGAAGCTGGTCACGGGGCAGGCGCCGCGTCTGATCTGGCACGGGGAGACCTCGCTGGGTGATCTGGACCTCGTGGTGCTGCCGGGTGGGTTCAGTTTCGGGGACTATCTGCGCAGTGGTGCCATGGCCGCGCATTCGCCGATCATGCGTGACGTCAAGGCGTTCGCGGGCAAGGGCGGTCACGTTCTGGGCGTGTGCAACGGCTTCCAGATCCTGACGGAATCCCATCTGCTGCCGGGTGCGCTTCTGCGTAATGCGGGTCTGCGCTTCCTGTCGCAGGACTGCCACCTGAAGGTCGAGAACGCGTCTTCGCCCTATACGCAAGGCTGGACGCGCGGCGATGTGTTCCGTGCGCCGCTTGCCCATGGTGACGGCAACTACACGGCCTCGCCCGAGACGCTGAAGCGTCTTGAAGGTGAAGGCCGCGTGGCGTTCCGCTATTGTGGTGCGGATGGTGCGGTTTCGGACGATGACCGGACGACCAACCCCAACGGGAGCACGCGCTCCATCGCCGGTATCCTGAGCGAAAACGGCCGTGTCTGTGGCCTGATGCCGCACCCGGAGAACCTGACTGACCCCGAAATCGGCGCAACCGACGGCGTGCCGCTTTTCAAAGGCCTTGTGGAGGCTCTTGTCGGATGAGTGTGACGATTGATGCCCAGCTTGCCCAGTCTTTCGGACTGACCGGCGAGGAATACGATAAGCTTGTCACGATCATGGGACGGACGCCGAGCTTTACGGAGCTCGGAATCTTCTCCGTCATGTGGTCCGAGCACTGCTCCTATAAATCGTCCCGCATCCATCTCAAGACGCTGCCGACCAAGGCACCGTGGGTCATCCACGGCCCGGGCGAAAATGCAGGTGTTGTGGATATTGGCGAGGGTCTGGCCGCCGTCTTCAAGATGGAGAGCCACAACCACCCGTCCTTCATCGAGCCCTATCAGGGTGCGGCAACGGGCGTTGGCGGCATCCTGCGTGACGTGTTCACGATGGGCGCACGTCCGGTTGCAAACCTCAACGCCCTGCGTTTCGGCGATCCAAAGCATGCGGGAACGCGTCGCATCGTCGATGGCGTTGTCCGTGGCGTGGGCGGTTATGGCAACTGCGTCGGTGTTCCGACCGTGGGTGGCGAGGTCAACTTCCACAAAGCCTATGACGGCAATCCGCTCGTCAATGCCATGACAGTGGGTGTAGCCAAGCAGGACAAGATCTTCCTGTCGGCTGCGGCTGGCGTGGGCAATCCTGTAGTGTATGTCGGCTCCAAGACGGGGCGTGATGGCATTCACGGCGCGACCATGTCTTCGGCGGAGTTCGACGAGGAAGCCGCCTCCAAGCGTCCGACGGTTCAGGTTGGCGATCCGTTCATCGAAAAGCTGCTGATCGAGGCCTGCCTCGAACTGATGGCAACGGATGCGATCGTCGCCATTCAGGACATGGGTGCCGCGGGTCTGACGTCTTCTGCCGTTGAGATGGCCGGCAAGGGCGGCGTGGGTATCGAGCTCAATCTCGATGCCGTTCCGCAGCGCGAGCCGAACATGTCGGCTTACGAGATGATGCTGTCCGAGAGCCAGGAGCGCATGCTCATGGTCCTCAAGCCCGAGCGGACCGAAGTTGCCCGTGCGATCTTCGCGAAGTGGGAGCTCGATTTCGCCGTCATTGGTGAACTGACTGATACGGGGCGCATTACGATCCGCCATAAGGGCGAGGTCGAGGCTGATATTCCGCTGGCCCCGCTGGCAGATGAAGCCCCGGTTTATAACCGCCCGACCGTGCCTCTGAAGGCACCGGCACGGATCGAGACCCCGGCTGACCCGGAAGGGATCGAGAAGGCGCTTCTGACGCTGGTCGGCTGCCCGGATCTGGCGTCCCGTGCCTGGGTCTGGAACCAGTATGACGGCTCGGTTGGTGGCAACACCGCCCGTCGCCCGGGTGCGGCCGATGCGGCTGTCGTGCGCGTTGAAGGCACGCGTCTAGGTCTTGCCCTGACCACGGACTGCACGCCGCGCTACTGCCAGGCCGATCCGAAGACGGGTGGTGCACAGGCCGTGGCCGAGGCATGGCGCAACATCACGGCAACGGGCGCAACCCCGCTGGCCGTGACGGACAACCTGAACTTCGGCAATCCGGAACGTCCGGAAATCATGGCGCAGTTCGCTGATGCCATCAAAGGCATGGGCGATGCCTGCCGTGCGCTCGACTTCCCGGTCGTGAGCGGCAACGTCTCGCTTTACAACGAGACGCGCTCTCCGTCCGGTGAAGCTCAGGCCATCCTTCCGACGCCGGCGATCGGTGCGCTGGGTGTGCTGGCGGATGCGTCCAAGTCCATCGGGCTTGCGATGCCGGATGCCCATGATCTGGTGCTGGTTGGTGGCATTCGCGGCGAACTCGGGCAGTCCCTGTGGCTACGCGAGATCTGCCAGCGTGAAGATGGTGCACCGCCGGTGGTCGATCTTGCGGTCGAGCGTCGCAATGGTGACTTCGTGCGCAGCCAGATTGGCGCAGGTGCGGTTGCGGCCTGTCACGACATTGCCGATGGCGGACTGCTGGTGACGGTGGCGGAAATGGTGATGGCGAGCGGCGTTGGCTGCACGCTGGAAGCCGCTCCGACGGACGTTGCAGCGCATGCTTTCTGGTTCGGTGAGGACCAGGGCTGCTATGTTATTGCCACTTCCGATGGCGCAGCCCTTGTCGCGGCGGCGGAGAAGGCCAACGTTCTGGCAATGCGCCTGGGACGTTCGGGCGGCACCGATCTGGAGCTTCCGGGCACTGTCCGCGTCAGTGCCGAGCGTCTCCGGGAGATCAATGCCGCATTCTTCCCGCGGTTTATGGGTGAGGGGGCCTGATTTTCATGCCGATGGCAGCTTCTGAAATCGAACGCACGATCCTTGCCGCTATTCCCGATGCCCGGATCGAGATCGAAGATCTCGCCGGGGACGGGGATCACTATGCCTGCACGGTCACGAGTGAGGCCTTCCGTGGTCTTTCGCGTGTGCGGCAGCACAAACTGGTCTATGATGCTTTCGGAACCCGCATGGGCACTGAACTGCATGCGATGGCCCTCAAGACGCTCACCCCTTAAGAGCCGGGGCTGACGTCCTTTTTCCAGACGAGCACTGAGACAGCAGGCGCGGGCCCATCGTCCGCCCTGTCGAAACAAGGAAAATCCAATGTCCGAAACCGTGTTCCAGCATATCCAGAACCTGATCGACGCCAATCCGGTCATGCTGTTCATGAAGGGTGACAAGCTCTTCCCGCAGTGCGGCTTCTCCGCCCGCGTGGTGCAGATCCTCACGCATCTCGGCGTTCCGTTCGAGACCTGCAACATCCTTGAAAGCGCCGAACTGCGTCAGGGCATCAAGGATTTCTCCCAGTGGCCGACCGTGCCGCAGCTCTACATCAAGGGCGAGTTCGTCGGTGGCTGCGATATCGTGACCGACATGTACCAGAGCGGCGAGCTCGAGACTCTGCTGACCGAAAAAGGCATCACGACCGCCAACGCCTGATTCGGGCACGGTCATAACGAAAAGCGCCGAATTCAGCGTTTTTTAAGCATTGCTCCTGCCACATTTCAGCCATGAAGCGGCGAAAAGTGGCAGGACCTTGATTTTTTCGGAAACTTTCCCAAGAGGGGTTGTCGAACCCCGAGTTCAGCGCATAGGCTGGTTCCATCAGAACGGGATGGGATAAACGTCAATGGCGCGGAACTGGGTCGGCAGAATTGCTCTGGGTATCATGGGCGTCGGTATCTGCATGGGGGCAGGCAAGGCCTATGCCCGTCCGGCAATCACCGATTACGAAGCCAGCAAGCTGACCTTCGATGCGCTGACCGCGACGCCGGTCTATCACCACGTCGTTTTCCATCATGCTCTTGCACGTCGCACGACGTCGCATAATACGGCCGTTGCCTGGAACAGCTCACACGCGGTTGTCCGTAACGTGGCCTATCGTCCGCATGCAATCGCTCACGCGCGTGTCGCAGTCGCTTCGGCACACCACCACGCACGCGTTCGCCGGACCTGATCCTTCAGAACTGGCGCAGCGCATCCTGGATGCGTCGCGCCTGACCTGACGGATCAACGACGATCAGATCAAACCGGGTGCTGGGCCTGTTCCACTCCGGTTTTGTCAGCAGAATATAGTTGAAGGCTTCCATCAGCCTTTGAGACTGTCTGACTGTCAGGCATAACGCACTTTCCTGCAGGCTGCGTCTCTGCTTGACCTCAACGGCAATCAGCCATTCCGAATCTGCCGCCAGTATATCGAGTTCGCCGTAAGGCGTTCGCAGTCTCTGTGCGAGAATTGTCAGCCCGCGCTCCTCAAGGAGGCGGGCTGCAATGTTTTCGGCGTTCAGCCCCGTGTAATAGGACTGAACGCCGCGTGTCTGCCTGCTTTTCAGCGTTCGTTCCGCAGAAGACGGGCTGCATCCAGCGCGAAATAGGTCAGGATGCCGTTACAGCCAGCGCGCTTGAAGGCGATCAGGCTTTCCATGATCGTGCGGTCCCGATCAAGCCAGCCGTTCTGGATGGCTCCCATCAGCATCGCGTACTCGCCTGACACCTGATAGGCAAAAGTCGGGACCTCGAAGCGTTCACGGACGCGACGGATGATATCGAGATACGGCATGCCAGGCTTGACCATGATCATGTCCGCACCTTCACGCAGATCCTGCTCGACTTCGCGCATGGCTTCGTCGGAATTGGCAGGGTCCATCTGGTAGGTCTTCTTGTCTCCGCTGAGGAGATCGCCGGACCCCAGCGCATCACGGAACGGACCGTAGAATGCGGAGGCATACTTGGCCGTGTAGGCCATGATGCGCGTCGTGTCGTAGCCGTTGCCGTCGAGCGTTTCGCGGATAGCCTTGACGCGACCGTCCATCATGTCGGACGGAGCGATGATGTCATTGCCGGCGCGGGCCTGATTGAGGGCCTGCTGACGCAGGATCTCGACGGAAGCGTCGTTGAGGATACGACCGTTCTCGATCACGCCGTCATGGCCATGATCGGTGTACGGGTCGAGTGCCACGTCGCCGATGATGCCCAGATCGGGGAAGGCTTCCTTGATGGTGCGCGAAGCGCGGCACATCAGGTTGTCCGGATTGAGGGCCTCGGTACCGGTGGCGTCGCGGACGCTCATGGGGGTCACGGGGAAAATGGCGATGGCCGGGACGCCGAGGTCCACGGCCTGCCGGACGTGTTCGACGACATTGTCCACGCTGACGCGCTCGGCGCCCGGCATGGAGTCGACCTTCTGGCGCTGGTTTTCGCCTTCGCAGACGAAGATCGGCCAGATCAGGTTGTCGACATGCAGGCGATGTTCCTGCACCAGACGGCGGGTGAAATCATCGTGGCGATTACGCCGCGGGCGGGAGAGGGGGTATGCTGCATTGCTCATGCCCCCGATCATGCTCCTAACTTTCGCTTCTGCAAAGTCGACTGTTGCGGATGCCGTACGCAAAATAGACGGCAAGTCCAATGGCGAGCCAGACAACAAGTCTGATCCAGGTCAACCTGTCGAGCGATACCATCACCGCACCGCAGGACAGGATGCCGAGTACTGGAACGAGCAGGCCACCCGGAACGCGGAACTGTCGCGGGGCTTCCGGATATCTGTGGCGCAGGACCGGAACGCCGATGCAGACGATGATGAAGGCGAGCAATGTGCCGATGGACGTCATGTTGCCAAGCTGTCCGATCGGAAGCACCGCAGCAAACACGCTTGTCAGCGCTGCGAACATCAGATGTGAAGTCCAGGGCGTATGGGTGCGGGCATTGAGCTTCGAGAAAACGGGCGGCAGCAGACCATCATGGGACATGATGAGAAAGACGCGCGCCTGCCCCATCAGCAGCCCGAACAGGACCGAGATGTATCCGGCCGTGATGCCAAGTTTCACGAGACTGGCCAGCCAGGGCATGCCGGCGACGTCGATGGCCGTGGCAACGGGGCTCGGATCATTGGCCATGGCGCGGTAATCGACCACGCCCGTCAGGACCATGGAGAACACGGCATAGACCACGGAGCAGACGAGCAGGCTTCCCAGAATACCAATTGGGATGTCTCGGGCAGGATTGCGGCTGTCCTGGGCTGTAGTGGAGACGATGTCGAAACCCAGATACGCGAAGAAGGCCATGCCCGCGGCGCGCATGACGCCGGACATGCCGAACTGTCCAAATGTGCCGGTATTCTGCGGGATGAAGGGATGATAGTGCTCAAAGCTGATATGGGGCGCGCAGGCCGCGATCACAGCCACGATGACGGCGAGCTTGATGCAGACGACGATCGTGTTGATGGTCGTGGATTCACTCACACCGCGCATGAGCAGGGCCGTGACACCCCAGAGCGCACAGACGGCCGGAAGGTTGAGCCACGCAGAGGCCATGCTTCCATCCGGCATCGTGACGGGCGTCATTGGCGTTGCCAGCAGGCGCGGATCGATATGGATGCCCCAGCCCCCCAGCAACGACGCAAGATAGCCTGACCAGCTGGACGCAACGGCTGCGGCGCCCACGGTATATTCCAGCACGAGGTCCCAGCCGATGATCCAGGCGATCAGCTCACCCATCGAGGCATAGGCGTAGGAATAGGCTGAGCCGCCAGAAGGGATCATGCTGGCGAGCTCACCGTAACACAGGCCCGCAAAGCCGCAGGCCACCGCTGCGATGACGAAAGAGAGGGTCACGGCCGGGCCGGCATTCTGGCCGGCGGCGACGCCCGTGAGGGAAAAAAGGCCAGCACCGATCGTCACACCGACGCCCAGGGCAACGAGCTGCCACGGGCCGAGGACACGCTTGAGGCCAGTCTGGCTGTCAGCTGCGGAAGATACGGGTTTGGTCCGCCAGAGCGGAGTGGTCATGAAGGATCCTCGTTTGATAGGCGGATTGTTTTTGCCGAGGCAGGCAATCTGGGCTAGTCACATGCCGAACTCACCCTGGAGAATGGACCACGATGTCGGAACACGCCAGCCAGTCCACGCTGAATCGTTTCTTTCATGCCCCCCTCAAGGAGGTTGATGCCGAAGTTGCCACCATCCTGAACGAGGAGCTGACGCGCCAGCAGGATGGCATCGAGCTCATCGCTTCGGAGAACATGGCCTCCTTTGCCGTCATGGAAGCACAGGGTTCAGTGCTGACGAACAAGTATGCGGAAGGCCTGCCGGGCAAGCGCTATTATGGCGGTTGCGTGGATGTGGACCGCGTCGAGAACCTTGCCATCGATCGTCTGAAGAAGATCTTCGGTGCCGAATTCGCAAACGTGCAGCCGCATTCCGGCGCCAATGCCAACCAGGCCGCCTTCATGGCGCTGGCCAAGCCCGGCGACACGGTTCTGGGCCTGAGCCTTGCTGCGGGTGGACATCTGACGCATGGCGCAGCCCCGAACTATTCGGGCAAGTGGTTCAACTCCGTACAGTACGGTGTACGCGCCGAAGACGGTCTGATCGACTACGACCAGATGGAAGCCCTGGCCCGCGAGCACAAGCCGAAGATCATCGTGGCTGGCAGCTCTGCCTATCCGCGCGTCATCGACTTCGCGCGTTTCCGCAAGATTGCCGATGAAGTCGGTGCGTATCTGATGGTGGACATGGCGCATTTTGCCGGTCTGGTTGCCGCTGGCCTGTATCCGAACCCAGTTCCGATGGCCGACATCACCACGTCCACGACGCATAAGACGCTGCGTGGCCCGCGTGGTGGCATCATCCTGACGAACAACCCCGATCTGGCGAAGAAAGTGAACTCCGCCGTGTTCCCGGGGCTGCAGGGCGGTCCGCTCATGCACGTCATTGCAGGCAAGGCCGTCGCTTTTGGCGAAGCCCTGTCGGATGAGTTCAAGGCCTATCAGAAGCGCGTTCTGGCCAATGCCCGTGCGCTGGCGGACGAGCTTCAGAACCGTGGCTTCGACATCGTCACGGGTGGCACGGACAGCCATCTGATCCTCGTGGATCTGCGTCCGAAGAAAGTGACGGGCAAGCTCGCCGAAGCCATCCTCGAGCGCGCTGGCATCACGGCGAACAAGAACGCCATTCCGTTCGATCCGGAAAAGCCGTTCGTAACCTCCGGCATCCGTCTGGGCAGCCCGGCAGCGACGGCACGTGGTTTCGGGGAAGCCGAGTTCCGCGAAGTCGGTCGTATGATCGACGAAGTGCTGACGGCGGCTCTTGAGGAAGACAATGCCGAAGCCGTGACGGCCCGCGTGCATGAGGAAGTGAAGGCTCTGTGCCGCCGCTTCCCGATCTATGACCGCGCTTCTGCCTAAGACCTGAACAGTGCTGCGGTCCGTCTGGCCAGGCGGACCGCAAGCTGCCCCCGACGGGGGCGAAGATTGGGCATGATCAGCAGACACTCGTCATAGGGTGTGTAGATCAGATCATGCCCGTCATGGGCGAGGGGCGTTCCCGCCTTGGGGATCGTAACCCCACCCTCCCATGGCCTGATGAAACTGAAATCCGCATTCCGGGCGATGATATTGTCCGTCACCACCGCCATTTCCGGCGGACACGACTCCTCTGTCGCCTGTCCACGCAGATGGATGGTCTCGGCCTCTGCCAGCAGGCGTGCGATCGCGCTTTCCATGACCGTGACAGTGGCAGGCTCCCAGTGAGGACCAGCTTCCAGCAGGCAACTGCGCCCCGTGCCGCCCGGCGACATGAAATGCGCATGCTCGATCAGCCGTGACCCGCCGTGATGCCCGAGATCTGTCAGGACCGTCTGCGGCAGTTCCTTGCCCCCGGCCAGAGCGCAGGCGAATTCGGCCGATCGCTGGCGGGGCGGGGCAATGAACAAAGGCTCGGATGGCCAGAGCGTGGAATGCAGATCCAGCAGCAGGTCGGCCCGGGCGATATAGGGCTGAAGCTTACGGGCGCGCTCAAGTTCGCTGGAATGCTCGCGACTGTTCAGTCGTGTGTTGTGCCACAGACGGTTGAGATCCTCGTCCACATGACGGGACATGACCGGATTGGCAGCATCGAAGCGATCGAACGCCTCCAGATTGGCCAGGATCAGCGTCAGGCGTCCCGAGGACAGGGCAGGACCACGCCTGCGTAGATTTTCAAGCGCCCATCCCCCGGCATATTCGTTTCCATGCACCATGGCCGTAATGACCATCTCCGGGCCCGAGCGTCCCGAATCGAAAACCCAGACGCCCGGCATACCCGAAGGAGGTGCGCGCCACGATGAAAGATCGGGGGGCGGAAGGGCCACGTTGAAGACCAGGGGCGGCCGGCCGAGCCCCGGCAGTGTTTCCGACAGGCGGGGCTGACGGATCCGGAGCGGATGGTGCCGCTGTCCCGCCTTGCAGCTCATGGTCCCCGGAAACCCGACGGAACAGGACAGGACCAACTGCTCCCCGTCCGGTCGCCCGGCGGAGCCATACCTGCACCGTGGAGCATAGGACATGGATCGGTCATGGGTTGTAGTGTAAGCACGTTGGGGACGGCTCGCCAGAGAGGGAATGTTGTCTTTTTCTTCGGCCGGGCCTGAGGAGAGTCACATTTCGCCGAGGTTGGTCTGGCGCGTCCCTTTTCCGTACTCCGCCCGGTTTTTCGCGGATTACGGCCCGTGTCCATGGTCACGACCCAGGTACAGACGGCACATGAACGGACGATGAAACAGTCTCTCTCCTTTTTTCACAAATTGTGGCAGCTGCTTCCTGCCGGATCCCGAAGGCGGTTTTTCGCGTGGGTCACGGCGTTCGCCGCCCCTACGCTCAGGCCGCACAGAATTGTGCCGGCACACGGGATGATCGTGGCGGGAGAGTTCAGCCGCAGTTCGGGACTGGGCGAGGGCGCGCGCCTGATGGTCCGGGCACTGCGGGACATGAACATTCCCTGCGCAACATGGGACATCGACCGGCGCGTTCTTGAAGGGGATGCGACGGGGCCGGGAGCGCCACTGGTAATTCACGTCAATGCGCCGATGCTGCCTTATGTGCAGCTTTTCATGCCACGCTGGCTGAGAACCGGACGGCGGGTCATCGGATACTGGGCCTGGGAACTGCCGGTTGTGCCGCAGACATGGCGTCATGCCCGCCGTCATGTCCATGAAATCTGGGCTCCGTCGCATTTTACCGCTCAGGCTTTTCGTACGCTGGGGCGCCCAGTGCGGGTCGTCGAGCATCCGGTAGGCCTTGCGGAACAGAAACCCTCAGACCGTGACCGGGCATCTTTCGGGCTGTCGGAAGACTGCGTAATTGTTCTGGTTTCGTTCAGCCTGTCTTCCAGTATGGTGCGCAAAAGCCCGATCGAGACGATCCAGGCTTTTCGCGCTGCGTTCGGGGAGCGTTCAGACCGGCTCCTGCTCATGAAGATCGGCCATACCGAACATTATCCTGACGACCTGGCGCAGATCCGGGCGGCCACCGGCGGAGCGCCCAATATCCGGATCGAGACCGGGCAGCTCAGCGGCGCGGACCGGCTTGCCTTGACGGTCTGTGCAGATATCGTGCTGTCCCTGCACCGTAGTGAAGGGTTCGGACTTGTCGTGGCGGAGGCCATGGCGCTGGGGCGGTGCGTGATTGCAACGGACTGGTCGGCAACGACAGAGTTTCTGGACGGGACGTGCGGCCTGCCGGTCCCGTACACGCTGGTTCCGGCACGGGATCCACGTGGGATCTGGGACATGCCGGACACGAAATGGGCGCTTCCCGACAGGGATGCCGCCGTAACGGCCCTGCGGGCTGCAGCCGCAGATCCGGAGTTGCGTTCCCGCCTTGGTGCGAATGCCAGACAGAGGATCGCCACGCGTCTGAATGGCGCGACACTCCGGGAAGCGGCTCTGGCGGTTGGGGTCCGGCCGTGACGAAATCTGCCGAACGTATTCTTGTGTGGCAATGGGGGCGGCGGGGAGCCGGGCCGAGGATTGCCGTAGATCTGGCGGATGGGCTGAGACGGCTGCCCGATACGGATGTTCTGCTCTGCCTGTCAGATCGGGCGGAAATCCTTCAGAGCCGGAATGTTCCGGACACGGTCGTGAAAGTTGCGACCTACAGCTCCATCCAGGGGCTGGTAGGGCGCCTGCTGACGGCGCCGGGATTTCTGCACCAGCTGGGACGAATTGTGAGGGACTTCCGTCCGGACGTAGCGATCTGTGCAATGCCGGGACCTCTGGATCTGCTGATGACGTATGTGCTGCGCCGGGCTGGCGTGCGGATCGTAGTCATTGTCCACGATGCGCAGCCTCATCCGGGCGATGGCTATCCTTTTCAGGCAATCCTGCAACGCAGGCTAATCCGTCAGGCTGACCAGATCGTCACATTCAGCCGTCATGTCGCCAATGGACTGACCACCGGGCCGGATGCCGTAGACTGTCCCGTCGTCGCCTTGGCTCATCCGCCGTTCATTGGGGAGGCAGCCGCACCACCATTCGCCCATGAGGGAGCCCCGCGCATCCTGATGTTTGGCCGTCTGTTGCCCTACAAGGGGCGGGACCTGCTGGCAGAAGCTTTGCCGCATGTCAGGCATGATTTCGAATGTCGGGTTGTGGGACAGGGACCTGAAAGCCCGGAACTGGGGCGACTGGCGACACTGGCGCAGGTCAGGGTCGAGAACCGCTGGGTCGCAGAAGACGAACTTCCCCGCCTCATCGCATGGGCCGACATTGTGGTGCTGCCCTATCGGGAAGCCTCCCAGAGCGGCGTCGGGGCCATGGCGATTGCCAGCGGGCGCTATGTCGTCGCAACGCGGGTCGGGGGGCTGGTGGAGCAGTTTTCGGACGATGCGCAGGCCGTTCTGTGCGCACCGGAGCCGGGGGCAATTGCGACAGCGCTGGAGAATATCCTTGAGGCGCCTCCACCCGTTCGCCCACAGGTTGATAGCGGGCAGGAATGGGAAAATCTGGCGGGGGATATTCTCGTCAGCCGTGAGATGTCCTAGCGGTCCAGCGAGTCTTCCGTCGCGATCCGGACGCGGTAGCCGATATGCTTTTCGACATCGCGCAGGAACGTGCGCTCGTCGATATTGATCAGCGAGAACGCCACGCCCTTGCGGCCAGCACGGGCAGTCCGACCAATGCGGTGCACATAGGCTTCCGGCGTTTCGGGCATGTCCATGTTGATGACGAGATCCACATCCGGAATGTCGAGACCACGCGAGGCGATATCGGTCGTGACCAGTACGGGAATGCGCCCCTGACGAAACAGGTCGAGCGCCTTGTTGCGGGCACCCTGCGTCCGGTCGCCATGCAGGGTTTCAACCCGAAGGTTATGTCGGCGCAGGGTTTTGGCGAGCGCGTCCACCGTGTTTTTCGTCCGGGCGAAAACGATGCTGCGGCCTTCGAAATGCTTCAGGAGACGGGCAACGGTCTCGGGCTTGTCGTCCTTCTCCACGAAAATCGCCCGCTGACGGATATTCTTGGGCGTGAAGGATTCCGCCGCGATTTCCACGCGGACGGGATTGCGCGTCACACGCTTGGCCAGATCCATGACCGGCTCGGGCAGTGTGGCCGAGCAGAAAACGGTCTGGGGCGGCTGGTCCGGGAAATAAGGGGTCAGCGCCGTCATGCTGGCGGAGAAATCCTCATCCAGGAGACGGTCCGCCTCATCCAGAACCAGATAGGTCAGATGCTCCAGAACAAGATCGGCCTGCATGACCAGATCCAGAAGACGGCCATGGGTCGCAACGATAATATCCACGCCATCGCTGACGGACTGGACCTGCTGCTCGCGGGACGTCCCACCACAGATAACGCGCGTTTTCAGGGAGAGCCTGCGCCCGAGCTGGCGACAGACAGCCGCGGTCTGGGCAGCAAGCTCGCGCGTAGGTTCCAGAATAAGCGCACGGGGGCCGGGAGCGGGACCGGCTTCCGTAAGCTTCTGGAGCATGGGCAGCACGAAAGCGGCGGTCTTGCCACTGCCCGTCTGGGAGCCGACCAGAACGTCCTTGCCCTCCAGCAGAGGGGGGATGGCCTGTGTCTGGATCAGGCTCGGACGTTTGTGTCCGGCCTGGGCAAGAGTTGCCAGCAGGGGCGCAATCAGCCCAAGCTCCTCAAACCCAGGAGCAGGAGTGGCGGACGTTGCGATCGGCGAGGCAGGGCGCGGCTGGGACGTTGTCATGTGCGCTTCTTGCCAAATTTCTCGCAGTTCGGGAAATACCTTCTTTTTTGCGGAGTTCCTTCATGAAGGCCATCATCATCGCAGAGGACTTCGCCGGCATGCGGGCGCAGGGGGCGGGACTGGCTGAAAAGGCCGGTCTGGAGTGGGATTTCCGGCCTGTGCGCATCCATCCTTTTTGGTCGCGTTTTCCGGCGCGTTACTGGCCCTCTCCACTGCGCCGGGTCGATCCCATCAGGATTCCCGAAGACACAGGCCTCATCATCTGTATCGGTGGGACAGGGGGCGTCATCGGCAGGGCCGTTGCCCGGCGCGAGGGACTGCCGGTCGTGCAGATCCAGAACCCGCGCATGCCGGTCAGCAAGTTCGACCTCGTGATTGCCAACACGCATGATGGCATCAGCGGACCGAACGTCCTGATTTCGCGCAATGCACTGCATCCCGTCACACCACAGAAGCTCGCTGCGGCACGGACAGAATGGGAAGAGCGCCTGAAACAGGACGCACGGCCGCTTCTGTCCATTCTGGTTGGCGGCGCCAATGGTCGTTTCTCGCTGGGGCCGGGTGAAGCGGAGCGGATGGCGGACGGGATCATCACTTTCACGAAGCACAACGCCATGCAGGCTGTCCTTACCCCCTCCCGCCGAACCGATCCCGCTGCCGTGGCCGTTTTTCGCAAACGGCTGGAGCCTCATGGTATTGCCGTTCTGACAGGTAGCGGGGACGACAACCCTTATATGGGCATGCTGGCCTCTGCGGACATGATTGCCGTCACGACGGACAGTGTCTCGATGATTTCCGAAGCCGTGGCGACCTCTGCTCCGGTCCTGGTTTTCCCGCTTCCAGGCCGTTCCAGCCGGATTTCACGGTTTGTAAAAACGCTTGAAGACGCCGGGCGGGTTAAGTGGTTCGATCCGGCACAGGTTCTGTGGGATGTCATGCCGCTTGACGATACCCCCCTCGTGGCGAGAGAAATGCGCCGACGTCTGAAGCTCTGAAAGGGCCCCTGTATGCTCGATATCCGCACCTTTGGTCCGCAGGGTGGCAATGTTCTGTACAAGGCGCTGGCGCATCCGCTGGCCGCGGAAGCGCTCGTCCGGATGGAAGCCGAATTCGCAGGGCGGACGCTGGCTGTCTACGATCCGGATGACGCTGCCCGCACGCTTGCCGCGCTCTATCCGGGGCTGAAACCGGCCTGCGTCTATGTTCATGATACGGAGCGGGTGGGGCAGCCGGACGGCTTTGGCGGAACGCTTCGTGCGCTCGTGGATCTTCCTGCGACCGAAGCGGATGCCATCCTTGCCCTGTCTTTTGAAGACGCCAAAATGCGCACCCGGCTGAAGGGGCTTCAGAACGGCCGGGATCTTTACACGCTCGCCCCGGCGCGCCTGCCGGACGAGATGCTGGTTGCCGGTCGCCCCTATCTGGACAAGCTGAATTTCGCGACCAACTTCGCCTTCTTCCGCGAGACAGAGCAGTTTTCCTGCCGGATCGTGACGGCCAATTACTGGTCCAGCTATGCGGCGGAGAACCTGCGTTACTGGATGCGGCTCTATGACGGAGTGGGCAAGGTCCTGGCCCAGTGGGAACAGCCGGTGACTGAAGCCGGGGCAGGGATCACGATCGACAGCGCCGATATCCGTCGCCGCTTTGATCTGCCGGAATTTACGGGACAGCTTTTCATCCATGTTCTGGGCGCGCGCGGACATGACGTCGTCAAATATGCTCTGGACAGCTGGGGCAAAAACGGCGACCCGAGCCTCTCCGTCACGCATGACGCCAATGCCTGGCCTTCTGTGCGTTACGCGACCCTTCCGGCCCCTGAACCTGACGAAACTCTGATCGTCTGGGTACAGAACAGCCATGCAACCACCATTCCGGCAGGCGGCATTACCTTCAACTGGATGGGAGAAGACACATCGCATGCGCTCGACCGTGCTGTCGGGCCGTTCGAGACGGTGGCGGTTGATGTTGGCGCGCTTTTTCCCGGATTACACTGGCCCGCACAGCTTGAACTGCGTTCGGGCCGACATCTCGTGCGCCCACGCTATGAAATCACGCAGCGAGGCCGCACCCGCATCGCCCATCTGAACGTGGAGCGGGACGATCTGCGCCCCGAGCCTGCCATCCGTCAGTTTGCGCCGTCGCTGGGCCGTGGGTTCCTGCTGCCGTTTCCGATCCTGGATCCGAAGCAGTTCGAGACGTTCCTGCAGCCCAACCCCATGTCCGAAGCGCTCCAATCGCTTCCCGTAAGGCTCGATCTGTTCGATGAGACAGGCGGAAAGGTCGGATCCCATTTCCTGGGCAATCTGCCCCGGAACCATGACACAGCCGTTGCACTGCATACCCTGATGGATCGACCGGGTCATGCCGATCTGGTCTATGATTTCCGCGATGGCGGAGAAGCCGATGGCTGGCTGCACGCCCTGATGCGCTATCGGAACCGCGAGAGCGATCACGCCGCTGAAACCAGCTTTGGCGCCCATATTTTCAACACGCTCATGACCTGGCGCTCGGAGCCGCAATCGTACTCAGGCCCACCGCCGGGCCTGACAACGCGGCTTTTTCTGAAGCTGGGACAGAAGGCAGGGCAGGAGACACTGCGAAGCTTCTGCTGCCTGATCCATCCCGCTTCCGTCGATGGCACCGACATTTCGGAAACCGTTCTTCTGCTCCATGGCGCAAATGGTGCCCTGATTGCCCAGACGACCATCAGGATCGCGCCCAACGGATCATTCATGGTCCGCCCGCACGAGCTGTTTGAAGGCTCGCACCTCGATCGTGCCGGGGAAGGGGGTTACGTCCTGATCCGAGACCTGACCTGCCGCCTCTTCGGCTATCATGGCCTGGAAAACGGAAGAGGCGCATTCTCGCTGGACCACATGTTCGGTTTCTGAACCGCTGAAACACGGGAACCGCAGCGGATAATGCGGTTCCCCACGAAAAAGATCTTGTCAGGAAAACAACACCTTGCTAGAAGCCCGTCCCACGGATGGGCGCGTAGCTCAGCGGTAGAGCACTGCCTTCACACGGCAGGGGTCACAGGTTCAATCCCTGTCGCGCCCACCATCCTGACGGGCTGTTTTCAGCCATTTCTCCCTACATAAACGACTGCTTGGCCCGCTTGCTTAGGCATAGCCTACGCCATTCATATTCAAGTCGTAATGTTCCCATCTGTGGCAGAGCCATGCTGTCTCCTGAGTTGGGTTAGGCGTATCGAGCTGATGCTGGCGGATAGGGATATGCGGCAATCTTAGCTGCTTCACCTCGTTTTTAGAAAACTTGTGTGGAAGTCCGTCTCGTTCTACAACAGCGAATGACCGCCCCCTTTGTTCCGGCCGCTGCCCATGTCAGACGCTTCCTGAAATCTTCCGCCGGTGGAGCGTTCTTTCTCCTGCTTGCATCTCTTGCCGGGTTTGTTCTGGCCAATTCGCCATGGGCGGCGGGCTATAGAACCCTGACGACACTCCCGCTGAAATTTCCCTTTCTTGGAAAGCGGGGCCCAGACAACGTTGCCGCATGGGTTTCCGACGGGCTGATGACCCTGTTCTTTCTGGTGGTCATTCTCGAAATCAAAAAGGAAATCGTCTCCGGACATCTCTCATCGCTCCGACGTGTCGCTCTGCCGCTGATTGGAGCAGTAGGGGGAATGGTGGTACCGGCACTGACATATCTGCTAGTGACATGGGGACACCCTGAAGCAACGTCTGGCTGGGCCATTCCTGTTGCAACGGATGCGGCTTTTACCCTGCCGATCATCCTTGCCCTAGGACGGCGTGTCTCGCCCGGAGCACGAGCCTGGCTGATGGCACTTGCCATTTTCGATGACGTGCTGGGAATAGTGGTAATCGCCCTGTTTTATGGTGGCTCTATGTACTGGCCCGCACTGCTCGCGGTTGTACTTGTCACGGCCGCATTGATTGGAGCGAACAGGGCAGGGATCAGAACACTCTGGGCTTATGGCACGGGCGGCATTCTGCTCTGGACTGCGCTTCTGGATTCCGGGCTACACCCGACACTTGCTGGGGTCATCACAGGTCTGTGTCTGCCCGCAGGGGATGCAAAAGGTGCTGCCACTCTTGATTGGGTCTCATCTGCGGTCACGCCCCTCGTCACTTGGATTGTCCTGCCGCTTTTTGGCTTCATGAACGTGGGCATGTCAGCGGCCGGCATGAAACCGGATATGATGCTGGAAGCTGTGCCGCTCGGGATCATGCTGGGACTGATGCTTGGCAAGCCTGTCGGGGTCTTTGGCGCAACATTGCTCTCGATCCGGCTGAAAGTCGTCATGCTTCCGGCCGGCACCTCAACCGGAATGCTGTTCGGCCTTTCGCTGCTGTGCGGCATTGGCTTCACGATCAGCTTGTTTGTAGCAAATCTGGCATTTTCCGGATCAGATCTTATAGCGCCGGCGAAGATGGGTATCTTCGCCGGTTCAGCCTTGTCTGCTCTGACCGGGTGGTTCTGGTTGCGTTTTATGCCGCAGAACGTAACCCGGCCATCCGAAGAGGGCGGATTCCCGCGTTAAGCGATGGCGTCAAGGCGTGCGCGAGCATCGTCGGGCAGTTCCAGCTCTGCTGCTGCCAGGTTTTCCGACAGATGACGAAGATTCGAAGTTCCCGGGATGAGGAGCAGATTGGGGGAGCGGGCCAACAGCCAGGCCAGAGCGACCTGTAATGGTGTAGCCCCGATATCTGCTGCAACTCGGGACAGGGCGTCGGACTGAATGGGGCTGAACCCACCCAGGGGAAAAAACGGCACATAGGCCACGCCCTGTGAAGCCAGAGCGTCGATCAGCGCATCATCCTTCCTGTGGACGAGATTGTAATGGTTCTGCACGCAGACAACTGGGGCGATCGTCTGCGTTTCAGCGACCTGGGCAGCCGTTGCATTGCTGAGACCGAGATGACGGATGAGCCCCTGTTCACGCAGAGCAGCGAGCGCCGAAAACGGCTCGGCCAGCGAGCCTTCTTTGGGTGCAAAAATATCCCCCATCAGTCGCAGATTGACCACCTCAAGCCGATCCAGCCCCAGATTGCGCAGATTGTCATGCACGGCTCTGGTCAGCTCTTCCGCGCTCTGGGCGGGCTGCCATGATGCATCCTCGCCACGTACCGCGCCGACCTTGGTGACGATCACGAGGTCATCGCCATAAGGATGCAGGGCCTCCCTGATGATCTGGTTCGTGACATGGGGGCCGTAAAAATCGCTGGTATCGATATGATTGACGCCGGCTTCGACCACCGCTCGCAGTACAGCAATAGCGGCTTCACGGTCCCGCGGCGGCCCAAAGACAGCCGGGCCAGCAAGCTGCATCGCCCCGTATCCCATTCGGTTCACAACGCGGTCGCCGAGTATAAAGGTTCCGGCATTGGCCTGACTGCTCATTGGTATCTCCTTGATAAGGGGTGCACACCAAACATGGACGGCGCTCTAATGATCGATAAGCTGCTCAATCCTGAACGGCCCGTACGGAAAATCGCACAATGTCATTCGAGCTTGATGATCTTTCAGCCTTCGTGGCTGTTGCGCGGGCAGGCGGTTTCCGGGAAGCAGCGCGTGTTTCGGGTCTTTCAGCATCCGGTCTGAGCGAAGCTCTGCGGCGGCTGGAAACCCGCCTTGGTACGCGCCTGCTTCACCGCAGCACACGCAGCATTTCGCTTACTGAAACGGGCGCCCGACTGTTCGAACGGCTTTCGCCAGCTCTGACCGAGATCAGCGCCGCACTCGATACGGTCCATGCACAAACCTACCAGCCTGCGGGCACCATCCACCTCAACGTGCCGGCCAATGTCGCCCGGACCGTGCTGCCGGGTATTCTGTCGCCTTTCCTGATCGCTCATCCACAAATCCGCGTGGACGTGACGGTAGAGGACAGTTTTGTCGATATTCTTGCTTCTGGCGCAGACGCAGGCATCCGTTATGAGGAACGTCTGGAACAGGACATGATCGCGATCCCCATCGGGCCTGCCACTCAGCGCGTTCTTACTGCTGCCGCACCATCTTATCTGTCTGCGAGGGGACGTCCTCAGCACTCAAGCGAGTTACTGGAACACGCCTGTCTGCGTCTTCGTTTCGCCGGTGGAGCGCCAGCCATGTGGGAGTTCGAAAAGGACGAAGAGGTTATTCGCCTCGATCCTCCAGGGCCCTTACTGGTCCAACCCGGATCGGCCTGCGATCTTCTGGTTGAAACTGCTCTGTCAGGTCTTGGTATCGTCTGTCTGTTTGAAGACTGGCTGGCTCCTCACATCCGCAGCGGTGCGCTTGAGGTGGTGCTGGACGACTGGGCCACACCTTTTTCGGGACCCATGCTTTATTATTCCGGCCGCCGCCAACTCCCACCGCCGCTGCGCGCGTTCATCGATTTCATTCGTTCGCATCAGTCGTCGGCACAATAACTACCTACCCGATACCGAGGGGAAGCAATCGAAGTGCTGTGAATGAAGCTGGAATTCCTTATCGAACCAGTGAAGCCAGCCCATCAATCTTGTCGGCCAGTGCCGCAACCATGTGCTTGATCTCATCTGGTACACCTGATTTTTCGGTCGCAGTGCTCAGGCGTTCTGCATCATTCTGCAGCTCGGACATCAGTTCCTGGATTTCTGAGTCGATGCCGTTTTCATCATCGTCATGATCGTGTCGCATGTTGCGCTCTCCTTTGCGTGAAAAGGGTGGAACCTGGAAAACAGGATGTCCAGCTTTCCTGCGAAACTTTACTACTGCTCAAGGTGTCAGTGACTGGGGAATGATCGTAGAGTGCTTCCATTCAAATTTTAAATTAGGGACGGAAAAAACGTCCTGAGTTTACTCTCTGTTCATATCGCTCCGGTATCCGGGAAGAATTCTCGGGAGACGTTTCCATTCATGATACCGGTCTATCCATTTTCCGCCGCTACACAGCCCTATCCGCGCCAGCAGTGGTACATTGCCGGCTGGAGTTCGGAGATCACCAGTAGCCCTCTGAGACGACGGTTGCTTGGGCAGGATATTCTGTTGCTGCGGACTTCAGGCGGGGACGTACGAGCATTGAAAGCCCTGTGCCCACACCGTCAGATGCCACTATGCGCAGAGCATCAGGATGGGGAGCGCCTGATCTGCCCCTATCATGGGGCGGTTTTTGAGACATCAGGCCAGTGCGTCAGCCTTCCCTTTCAGAAGCATATTCCCAAAGCCCTGGATCTGAAGTCTTTCCCTGTCGTCGAACAGAACCCGTTCGTCTGGATCTGGGCGGATCTGGAAACACCCGCAGACATGAGCCGCCTGCCGGACACGACTTCCCTTTTTTCGCATGACACAGAGAAACTCCTGTTCGGAACAGGCACCTGCCATGTTGAGGCGCGGTCCCAGGTCGTGCTGGAGAACCTGTTCGACCAGTCGCATATCAGCTTCACGCACCCTGCAAGCCTGGGCATTCGGAGCTGTGAGGATGGTCCGGCAAAGGCCTGTTCAGTGCTCGAAGAACCAACGCGTCTCTGTTTTCACCACCCCCTGAAAGTTTTTCCCACGCCAGATGCCATGATCGCCTTCTTTCCCAAGATTGGAAGCACCATGGGGATCAGGAGCCGGGCCGAGCTGTTTGGAGTTTCACTGGTCGTGGCAGCCGAGTCTGAAATCGTTTCCTGTGACGAAAAGGGGCATGTCCAGGACAGCATGGGTCAACTGGCGTTTCTTCACGGAATTACCCCCGAAACGGATACGACCACGCATTATCATTTCGCCATCCTTCGTGATTTTGCCACGGGTTCCGAAGACATTTCGGAACAGTATGCCAGCCGGAACAGGGAGGTGATTGCCGAGGACGTGCGTGTTCTCAATGCCATTGAACCCTGCCTCGACCAGATACGGGCCTGCGATGAGCCCAACTTCATGACGGATGCAGAAGCTGTTCATGTGCGCAGAAGGATCGAAAGACTGATCCTTGAAGAGGAACATCTTCGTACCAGTTCGGCTGGCTGACAGCCCGACGCTGATTGGGTTTCTTTTTGTGTATATCGAACCAGCCACCAGGTAGGGATTTGAATCGTCGGACAACAGGAGGCGACCATGTTCGCTCAATCCGGCAACACACCCATCAATCCGACAAAAGCTCCCGGTTCTCCAGGCGAAAGAGAGCCTTTCGATCCCTATCCCGACAAGAGCCCGATCATAGACGAGCCTCCGGAAGAAGATGAGGAGGTTGAAAAGGACTATGATCCCGCGAAAGGTACTTCATCGTCCCAAATCGGGCAGTCGGCCGGCTTTCTTTTTGCTGCGAGCAAACCGTCGTTCCAAAACAGCTTTGAAGCATTGTCACCCCTGCAATGGAGATGATGATGCTCTACCCACAAAGTGCCAGTGAGCTGCCCAATCCCCCGCCACCAATGCCACCCGACCCTCCAAAACCCAATCCATATCCGCCACCGGGTGAAGATCCTCCACCCATGCAGGAACCTCCCAATCGGATAAACTGAAAGGAGCCCGGCGCAAGCCGGGTTTCTTTTTGTCTCAGATGAACCCCGGGCTTGCAGAGCGCTTGAATCGTTTTGCAGGAGGGCAGAGCATGTCCATTCCAGTTGATGAGCGCAGCACGAAGCCCATTCCGCCTTCAGAGTGTCGCGATCCAGAACCATACGACAGGAATGATCCCAGGAATGACGAAAATCGGCCGCTGAATCCGCCTCCTCGGCGAGGAAAGGTCCACCAATATCGCATTCGGCCTCTGGGCAGGTTTCTCCCGCCATGGACGCACCGATGAAACAGGGCGACGTCTACTCAAGTCAGGAAATTGTAACCACAGCTATCACAAACGATAGAAATGTATCATCCTGAATGAAGAACGATGCGCAGGAGGCGAATTTGAAGCATTTTCTATTGTTGATAGCTGTATTGGCAGCGCCAGGTATAGCCTGCGGCTAGGTGTTTGGTCCCGGGGTTTGATGGG
>NZ_BJNM01000008.1 GCF_006539685.1 Gluconobacter oxydans | reverse complement strand
AAACAACTAAGAACCGTCCCTTACGGGATCAGTCGTTCCGCCCGCAGACGGGTAAACAGATCGGCAAAAGAGTCCGGCGTGTACTGGTAATCCAAAAACCCGGCACGGCGGCTCTTGCTCATATCCGTCACACATTCGACCGGCCGTCCCAGATCCGCATCCGTATGCCAGGCCGAGGCCAGCCGCCCGATCCGGCTCTCCGTCAGACCGTATTTCGCGGCAATCTGCTCCCAGAGTTCCGCATCACCCGAAAGCGTTTCCTCAAGCGAGGTCGCATGCCCCGGATAAGGCGCAGCCTCAATCCCGAACCATACTGCCAGACGCGGCCAGAGCCATTTCCAGCGCACTAGGTCGCCATTCACGATATTGAAAGCCTCGTTCCGGCCCGCCGCAGACGTGGACGCCCAGAGCAGCTGCCGCGCCAGTTGCCGCGCATCCGTCAGATCCGTCAGACCATCCCACTGCACAGGCGATCCCGGAAAGACGAAAGGCCGCCCGGTCTCCCGGCAGATCGTCGCATAGACCGCCAGCGTGCTGCCCATGTTCATCGCATTGCCGACCGCATAACCGATCACCGTATGCGGACGATGCACGCTCCACGAAAAACCATGCCGCTCGGCCGCTTCGTAAAGGGCGTCTTCCTGATCGTAATAGAAGTTCCGCAGATCCAGCCGGGGCACTTCCTCCCGGAACGGCGTCACGGGCGGCTCGCCCGATGCATAGGCCTCGAACGGGCCAAGATAATGCTTCATGCCGGTCGTCAGCGCCGCATGAACCAGAAGCTCAGGCTCCGGCAGGGCTGCGAACAGATTACGCACCATCGCCGCATTGACGCGACAGTTCTCTTCCTCGGTCGCCTGACGCATCCAAGAGCAGAAGAAGACATGGCTTGGCCGCAGATCCTTCAGCGCCCCGGCGAGCGACGGCGGATCCAGCAGATCGGCCGCCACCGGCAGCACGCCCGCCACATCATGACGCGGCCGGCGCGCCAGACCATGCACCGTCCAGCCCTCGGCCACGAGACGCGCCGCAAGATTCTGGCCGACAATACCCGTCGCCCCGACCACCAGGGCGGTCCGGCTTGGTGTCACAGCAGGAACAGAAGAGGTCATGGGATTTTTCCTTTGCAGAAAACGGGGACTGCTCCACATCTGATACGACATCCCCATTTCCGCCAGACGGCACCTTGTCGTGCTCTGGTGACCAGAAGGTTCCCACTCCATGACATCGCCGCTGCCCGATCACTACCGTCAGGCACCTTTCGCCGAAGACTGTGCGCCACGCCGGATTCTGAGGCTTTTCAGCGGCAAATGGACCACCATGATCCTGCACACGCTGCATCTTCTGGGCGGTACGGCACGCCCCGGAAAGCTCCAGCGCAGCATCCCCGATCTGTCGAAAAAAATGATGACCCAGACGCTTCGTGATCTTGAATCGCAGGGCCTCATCCGCCGCAATGTCCGACAGATCATGCCACCCCATGTCGATTACAGCCTGACAGAACTCGGACAGACCTTCGTGGAACCCGTCGAGCTTCTCTATCACTGGGCCATCCGCAACGCCGATGCTCTCGACCGGCTCGCACGGCACGAAGCCTCCACATCCGAATAGGCCGCCCGCATGAAGAGGGTAGGACAGAGCCGCCGCCCTGTGCCATGTTTACAGCACCAGACCGCCCCCGGCGGACCACCCCGTGCGGACGCCAGACCGCGCGGCAGACCGCGTAATTTGCAAGGACTCATCAGACCGATGCCGTCGATACCCCGTCCCGATCCGTTTCCATCGTCTCCCACACGAACCGGACGCGCCGTCCCCGGCATCTTCCTCTTCCTGCTCCTCGGTGTCCTGGCGCTGTTCCCGGCCCGGGCGGCCGACACCACCACAGCCGCCCCGCTGAACCAGCAGGAAGCACAGCAGCTCCTCAACGTCCTGAACAACCCGAAGGAGCGGGACGCCTTCACCCACACCCTTTCCCTGATGGCGCGCGGCCTTCAGGTCGAGACCCCGGCTACTGCTCCTGCAGCAGCCCCGACACCTGCGACCGCAGCGCCGGCAAAAGCCGCACCAGCCAAAGCGGCCGCCAAGCCCGTCGCCGAAGTCCCGCCCGACATCCATACCGGTCTGAGCAGCATCCGCCTTCAGGCACTGGGCTATCTGCACAATTTCCTTGGCCTGTTCAGCGATCTCGGGATCGTCGGACGCTGGGCGCACACGACCCTCGCCTCGGCCGACACACGCACCACGATTCTGCATGCCTTCGCGGGTGGCCTCGTCGCCATGGTCTGCGGCATCGTGCTGGAGCGGATCGTCTCCCTGAGCCTGCGCAAACCCCTGCGCCAGCTCACGCAGAACGCTGAAAACAGGGAACAGCGCAACACAACCGCAACCAATGCCACCACGCCTGCGGAACCCATCGTCGACGGCTCCAGCCAGACCCGTGCCGCCGACCAGCGGCGACAGGTCGAGACCCTGCGCTTCCTCGCCCGCGTGCCCTACGCGCTGGGGCATTTCGCGCTGAAGGCCATTCCGGTCCTGGCCTTTCTGGCCGTCGCCTATCTCGCTGTTCTTGTCCTGCCCTGGAGCGAGAAGACCGACAACGTCATCACAACGCTCGCCAACTGCTACGCCGCCGCCCGCTGCCTCTATCTGTTCGTCGAGACCGGCTTCGCGCCCCGCTCCCCCACCATCCGCCTGCTGCCCGCAACGGATTCCACCGCTTTCCTGCTGACCCGCTGGTGGAACGTGCTGGTGGCCGCACCGGCCATCATCTTCTGCCTTTCCACACTGGGCAGCCAGTTCAACCTCTCCCCGCGCGGCACGGACGCCATGATCCGCGGCGTGGTCCTGATCGAGCACATCCTGATCGCCATCTTCATCTGGCGCATCCGGCACCTCGTCAGCCGCGCGCTCCAGCCCCGCGCGGTACCCAACACCGCGATGTGGACCTTCATCGTCGCCATCACACGCCTGTGGTGGGTCCCGGCCATGTTCCTCGACGTGTCACTCTGGGTCGTCTGGGCCGCGCATCTGCGCGGCGGCTACCGCTGGATCCTCGACACCACCGGCATCACCATCGGCATCCTGGTCGCCTCGCGGCTGGTCGCGGTCATGGCCTACGGCCTGCAGGACCGCTTCTTCCGCATCAACCCGGTCCTGACCGAGCGCTTCCCCGATCTTCAGAAACGCGCCGACCGCTACTATCCCTTCGCCCGCAGGATCCTGACCGGCGTTCTGCTGTTCCTGACCCTGATCGCCATGACCGAAGCCTGGGGCCTGCCCACATTCGGCTTCTTCCTGCACAACGCCGTCGGCCGTCACCTGATGGATGCCGTCCTGACGATGCTGGTCGCCCTCACCGTGGCCGTCACGATCTGGGAAATCATCAACGCCTTCCTCAGCCAGCAGCTCACCCGCTTCGAGAAGTCGGACCAGATGTCGCGCGCAACCCGCCTGCGCACGGTCCTGCCCATCATCCGGACCGTCCTGCTGGCGATCATCATCATCATCGTCGCGGTCACGACGCTCTCGCAGATCGGCATCAACGTCACCCCGCTGCTCACCGGTGCGGGCATCATGGGTGCCGCCATCGCCTTCGGTTCCCAGAGCCTGGTCAAGGACTTCATCACAGGCTTCTTCATGCTCGTCGAAGATGCCATCCAGGTCGGTGACTGGGTCACGACCGGCGGCGTCTCGGGAACGGTCGAAAACCTTTCGATCCGCACCGTGAAGGTCCGCGACATCAACGGCGACCTTCACATCATCCCGTTCTCGTCCGTCTCCTCGATCGCCAACACGGCCCGCGGTTACAACCAGGTCATCGTCAGGCAGCAGCTCGACCTCTCCGAAGATCTGCCCCGCGTGACGGCCATCATGGCGAAAACCCTCAAGGAAATGCGCGACGACCCGGTCTTCGGCCCCATGATCCTGTCGGACTACAACGATCTGGGCGTGGACAACAGCGACAGCGGCGGCGCCACCCTGCTTGGCAGCTTCCGCACGACTCCGATGATGAAATGGAAGGTCAAGCGCGAGTTCTACCGTCGCATCACCAACCTGCTGGCCGCAGAAAACGTCAAGTTCTACACCGGCACGTCCTACTTCACGACGCCACCAGGCAACGCCATGTGCATCACCGCAGACGTCACACTGCCGGCTCCGGCCAACGACGCTCCTGCTACTCCGACACCACCGACCGTCCAGAATCCCGCGCCAGAAACGGCCCAGGACAACGGCAAGCCGGAGGGCAACGCACCGGCCTGACCTCCAGACCGGCCCATGGGCGGAACGATGCCATTCCGACATGCTTCGCCCATAATTGTTAATCAATTAAATAAAGTCTTGATTTAAGGTTCCGACAGGATCATCCTGTCTTCATATTATCGAGAACCCTCCTCACCGCTGCCACGCAGACGATTTCCCGGCCCGATTTTCCTGTGGCCCCGCATCGCCCGCCAAACGGCGAGGATCATGCCAAGGAATCCAGCGATGTCTCTAGCCCTGGTCTCATCAGAGCCGTCCGAACCCGATCAGAAGACCGCCACGGCCGCCCTCACCGACACCCCCATGGCCACGCCAGATCCCGCCACCCTGGCCGAGAAGAACCGCCAGGAAGAGCAGGTTCTGAAAAAGCGTTTCATCGGAATGGTCCTCGGGCTCGTGTTCGCGCATGTCTATGTGGCGCTCGCGCTGGCCTATTCCTACATGGACGACCACAACCACCTGCACACCTGCTGGCTTCCGCTGCTCGGGGCCTTCATCTGCGGGATGATCTTCGTCTTCCACGTCTCGATCTCGTAATCAGGAGAGGCCTCCATGACCCGTACAATCCGCCACGCCTGGCTCCAGCCCTTCCTGTCCACGACATTGTGGACCCTCGTCCTGATCGACATCGCCGTCATGACCTATCTGGAAAATCAGGATTTCTTCAAGGATTACGCCGGATGGGCCTGGCCCTCCGTCCTGATCACCGGGATCATCGGCTATTTCATAGGGCCGCCGATCGACCGCCTCTTTTCCAGGAAATCAGCGGCACCGAACCGGCGTTAAGCGCGCCCTGACAGCGCCCGTCAGTCACAAGACAAAAAAAAGGGAGACAGAACACTGTCTCCCTTTTTCCGTTCGAAAAGCCCGCAACCCTTACCGCAGGATACCCGTATGCCCGACGCTGTAGCGTCCCGGCTGCGGCCAGACCGTCAGGCCATGCGGCTCCGCGCCGACCGGGATCTTGCGCATCGCACCCGTATCAGTGTCGATCGCATAGACCACGTCATCAAACCGACCCGACAGCCAGAGCAGCTTGCCGTCCGCGCTGACATTGCCCATGTCCGGGCTGCCACCACCGGGAATCATCCAGGTCTTGATGACCTTGTCCGTCGCGAAATCGATGATCGACACGCCACCCGGCCCATGCTTCGGACCATGGATGCGGTGTGAGCCACGATTGGCGACATACATCAGCTTGCCGTCACGGCTCGGATACAGGCCATGCGTGCCGATGCCCGTCGGGATGAAGCCGGTCTCCTTGAAGGAATCCCCATCCACAACGAACACGCCATCAGCCATCATGTCCGCCACGTAGAACTTGTGACCGTCCGGCGCCGTCAGGATGTCCTGCGGCATCCCGCCCCTGGACAACTTCAGCATCCCGATCATCTTCAGGTTCACCGTATCGACCTTGGCGACATAACCGCCGAACTCGCAGGTGAAGATCGCGTATTTGCCGTCGATGGAGAAATCGGCGTGATTGACGCCCTTGCATTCCGGCGTCTCGACCGAGCCCTTCAGCTCCATCGTATGCGGATCGCGGAAGTCCAGACGTTTGTGCGCCTCGGCCACCGTGATCGCGTATTTCCCGTCCGGCGTGAAATACATGTTGTACGGATCATCCACGGCAATGGACGGACCCGGCTTGGCCGTCGCCGGGTTGATCGGCGTGAGCGAGCCGTCCGGACGGCCTTCGCTGTTGTTCGTCACCCACAGCGTCCGCAGATCCCAGGACGGCACCACATGCTGCGGCGAGTGCCCGACCGGGAACGTGTCCACGACCTGAAAGGATGCCGGATCAATGACGGAGACGCTGTCCCCGCGCAGGTTCGGCACATAAATGCGGGCCGGGTCCTGCGCGATCGCCGGCGAGATATGGGACGGCGTCGTCTCGCTGTAGATGTTCTTCGGGTCGATCACAGGCGGCATGCCCGGAATCGTCTGGATACCGGAGGCTGCAGCCGGCGCCGTTGCGGCGACAGGAGCGGACGCATCGGCCGGCACCGGCACCATCGGCGCACTCGGGGAGTATTCCTGCGCATGGGCCGCGGCAGCTCCCAGCAGCGTCATCGCCACTAGAAGAGGAGTCTTGAATGTCATGGATGGCTCCTTTGGAAAGACTGGATTGCCGCAACCGCGGTCCGGATCTGCATGTCCGTGCCGATCCGGCCGAGCCCGGCCGATGCGCGCCGCGGATCGCCACCATAGACGCCATCGGCCGCACCCGGTTTCGGAGCCGCGCGCAACGCATCCTGACGCACAAGCGACGGATCGACCGCCAGCATCAGCGACGTATCGCTCAGCTCCGCATGAAGCCCCACCTCGGCCGCATGGCCCTGCGCGCGCAGGGCATCGGCATACTGGTGAGGAACGACTTCATAGTAATCGCGCAGATAAAGCACGGCTGCCTGACCCTTCCAGGCCCGGTTCAGCTCCTGCGCCACCTGCGCCATGAAAGACTGGTATCCGCCATGATCGCCCAGCAGCACGATCCGCCGGAAACCCTGAACACGGAAACTCTCCGCAGCGCCCTTGAGCAGCCCCTCGAACACGGCAGGCGGTACAGAAATCGTGCCCGGAAACTTCATGTGAGACGTGCGCGGACTCGTCGAGCCCTCGGGCACATAGGCCACAACAGGGGCCACCAGCGTATGCCCGGCCTGAACCGCAATCGCATCAGCCAGAACCTGTGCCCGCACATTATGCTTGCCGACCGCCATGTAAGGGCCGCTCTGCTCGGTTCCGCCCACGGGAATGATGACGGTATCCGTCCCCGCCTTCACATCCTGCGCCACCTCGGTCCAGCTCCGGCAGGCGAACTCGGCCTGAAGCGCCAGACCGCTGCAATGCGCGCCCTCGCCGGCCATACCCTGCGCCTGCACAACCGGGACAGACAGACCCATCCCGACGCAGAACAGGACAATATGACGGGACAGGCGAGACAGGTTGAACATCCGGACCGGAACACCTCTGGCAATGGCTGCCCTTCCCTACTCCATCTTGGGGCGCCTTTTCCAGAGCCCGGATTGCAGGCTTCCGGTCTTTCCGGAAACGGATTATGCAGTATAAGACGCTATGGCTTTCCCGATTTCCTATGATCCCGATCCCGTCGACAGCGCCGCCCACCTGATCCAGGTCGCGCTCACCCCCGTTTTCATGCTGTCGGGCATCGGCACCCTCATCAACGTGTTCAACACACGCCTGGCCCGCGTCGCCGATCATCTCGAAGACGTGCGCAAGAAACTGGGCAGCCCGAAAACGGACGATACCCCGGTCGACCCCGTCGACAGCCCCGAACGCCTCAAAACCCAGCAGACCCGCCTGCACCGCCGCGTCTTCGTTCTGGATGTCGCGATTCTCCTCAACGCCATCGGCGGCGCCTCGACCTGCGGCGCGGCCATGGCGCTGTTTGTGGGCTCGATCCGGGACGCTTCGACGTCAGCATGGCTGCTCGCACTTTTCGGCATAGCTCTCGCCTGCACCGTCGGATCGCTGATGTTCTTCCTCGCCGACACCCTGCTGAGCTGGCACGGACTGCGTCGCGACACCGATCTGAGCCTCGACGCGGAATAACCTTCCGCGCAATTTTATTTCAAAAACCACCCGGAACGGTACTGTTTCCCGCAAGAAATCCTGATCTGCAAGCGTATCCCGCTTTACTTTAACAAAAGCGAAATAATCGCCCGGCGGGAACAAAAACGGCGTCTCCGCAAAGAAGGCAAAAGTTTAAAAGGCATTTATGCACGGAATGCAGGGCTGACCCTGCATCTGTATTTGTTGCTTTGGACCCCGATTCTGGAGTTTCTCCCGCTGCACGCCGCAAAACGGCAAAGATAACCACACGGAGATTTTCCAAATGACGTCCATGACCCTGATCCACCTGATCGGCCTTCCCACCAGCCTGCTCGCACAGTTCTCGATGGTTGCTTTCGTTCCGATGATCGGCGCGCTGATGATTGCTACGGTTGCTTCCGACCGCGTTTCCGAGAGCTGATCCCAGTTATCTCGGGACAGGCCCGGCCTTCGTGCCGGGCGTCCCGCTTTTTCCTCTCCCGGCTGACGCGGACCGCGCTCAGTGCCGGACAGAGAGATAGGATTCCGGATCCAGCCGGCGGCGCCACAGATCGCACAGCCAGCAGCAACTGATCCCGACCAGCATGCCGATCGATGTCGACCCGACCCAGTGCGTCGGCAGAAACGACATCATGACTCCCGCCAGACCGGCGATCGTCCAGTTCATTGTTCCCATCAGCGCCGAAGCCGCGCCCGCCTGATGCCCGTGATGCGTCAGGGCCAGAATGCCCGCGTTCGGCCCGATGAAGCCCAGCGAAAATGTCGTGCACCAGATCAGCGCACACAGGATCCACGGATCCTTTGGCCCTGCCAGTCCGCTCAGACACACCGCCACGGCCAGCACGCAGAACATCAGCACCGCCAGCATCCCGATTTCCATCACCCGCGTAAACAGGAACCGGTTGGCCAGTCGCGCATTAATCTGCGAGCCAAGAATGAAGCCCACGCCGTTCAGCCCGAAGAAAATGGCGAACAGATGCGGCGAGAAATGCAGGATGTTCTCGAACAGCGCCGGGGCGTTGGACAGATAAGCAAACATCGTGAACGTCCCGAAGCTCACGACCATCACCGCGGAACAGAACAGCGGCTCCCGCAACAGATCCCGGTAACGCGCCGCCATGCCGCTGACCGGCAGAGCAAAACGCCGCTCCATCGGAAGCGTTTCCGGCAGCAGAAACAGCGTGCCGAGAAACATCACAACGCCAAAGACGACATTCGCCCAGAAAATCAGCCGCCAGTTCCCCAGATCCAGCAGGAAGCTGCCGATCGAGGGGGCCAGCAGCGGCCCCAGCCCGAAAATCAGCATCAGCTGCGACATGAGCTTCACACCCGCCGCTCCGGTCGCCACATCGCGCACCATCGCGCGCGGCGCGACCGAGCTGATCGCACCGCCCAGAGCCGCTATGAAACGCAGCGCACAGAACATATGGAAACTGGTCGTCAGGGCCAGCCCGACCGAAGCAAGGGCATACACCACCAGCCCGCACAGAAGCGGCAGCTTGCGCCCATAACGGTCACAGAGCGGCCCCAGGGTGAACTGTCCGATCGCCAGCCCCGCCAGCCACGCCGTCAGTGTCAGCTGCGCCGATCCGGGCCCATGCCCCAGATCATGCTCCAGAGCCGGAAACGCCGGCAGGTACATGTCTGTCGAAACGGGCCCCAGAATGAAGATCACACCGATCAGCACACGGGTCAGGGCATTCATCCCCGCGGGGGAGGTCTCTTCGGACAGCGACGTAACGGACACGCAGGCACCATGACTGGACAGAGCAGAAAACCGAAAACGGGCTTCCCCTGCTGGAGAAGCCCGTTGCCATACTCAACGCCTTTTTGTCCGGACTGACCAGCCCCGAATTCAGGAGCCATTCCTCATTCCGGACAGGGACGCAGACCTTACTTCGGCCAGTTGGCCAGAATGTCCGTCTTCACGTTCTGCGGCAGACTGACATAGTCGAGGCGGGCATTGTCCGCGTCACCATGCTGAAAACCCCACGTAAAGAAGTTGCGCACAGCCTTGCCGGACTCCTTCTGGGCGGCATCAACCGGCACCAGAACGAACGTTGCCGTCACGATCGGCCAGGACGATGCGCCATCCGTGTCCAGCAGGTTCACCGCATAGTGATCGGCATGGGCCCAGTCAGCAGCCTTGGCGGCTTCCGCGAAGCTGGCCAGCGTCGGGGCAACGAAGGCACCGCTGTGGTTCTTCATCTGGGCGATGTTCAGGTGGTTCTGCGCGGCATAGGAATACTCGACGTAACCCACGCCACCTTCCGTCTGACGCACCATGGCGGCAATGCCGTCATTGCCACGTGCACCCGAACCACCCGGCCAGGCGATGGACGTGCCGGCACCAAGCTTCTGCTTCCAGGTCGGGGAAACCTGCGACAGATAGGACGTGAAGACGTAGCTCGTGCCCGAACCATCCGCACGGTGGATCGGCGCGACATCCGTATCCGGCAGCTTCAGACCCGGGTTCAGGGCCTTGATGCGGTCGTCATCCCAGGTCGTGATCTCGCCGTCATACAGACCGGCCAGCGTCGGGCCATCGAGACGGAGCTGGCCCGGAGCAATACCCGGCACGTTCGCCACGACCACGATACCGCTCATGACGGTTGGGAACTGGTACAGCTTTTCCTTGGCCAGACGATCACCGCTCATCGGCTTGTCGGAGGCACCAAAGTCAACCGTGCGGGCAATGACCTGATCCTGACCGGCGCTGGAGCCCACGCTCTGGTAGTTCACGGCGATACCGGCCTGGCTCTTGGCCGCCGTGCCCCACGCACCATAGATCGGTGCGGCGAAGCTGGACCCTGCGCCCGTGATGTCCGCAGCCTGCGCCGACGACACGAACGGGGTCATGGCAGCCGTGCCAAGGGCCGTGGCGACGAGAAGACCGAATAGCGGAGCTCTGCTCTTGATCATGGGAATCCCTTATGGGGCGTGAAAACTGCGTCCTTAGTAACGCTGACCGCAAAACAGAAACAGTAGGGCATGCGTGATAGTTTCATGACACCTTCCGGACACGGGGAGTGCCGAAATGTCACACCCCCACTCCAGCAAGCCACCGGTTCAGACGGCTCTCGCAACAAAACTGACATACATAATCCGAAATCCGCGGTTTCCCTTGGGTGTCAGTCAGGAGCGTCATGGAACTGTCATGTTCCCGTCATGAAACCTTCCCATTATTTCAAAATGCGAATCAGATACCTGAACTGCGGAACACACGCCCTCCCCAGAAGGACGCACCGCAGCAATGGTTTTTTCTTTCCGCCGGACCACGGCCCTCTTGGCCACAACGACCCTGGTTTCACTTCTTCCTCTTTGTGGCCATGCCCGGGCCGCCGACCAGATGCAGATCATGGAACGGCAGATCCAGGCCATGCAGGCACAGCTCTCCACCATGAAGAAAGAGCATGCCGAGGAAGTCAAACGCGCCCGCGCCGTTCTGGGCCGCCAGCGGGAAGAAGCCGAAAACAACCCCTACGCCCAGCGTGGCCGCTATATCGGCCAGCCGCGCCCCGCCGCACAGCCGCTGATCAGCGTCCGTCCGGCAAAGGCTGGCGCCGATGATGGCCGTCCGCCGTCAGACCGCGCAGACGTCTCTTCCTGGTCCGACTTCCAGCGCGCAACCGCGCAGGACGAGGAAGTCACGGTCGGCGGCATCAAGGTGGGCTTCCCGGGCGGTCGCCCGACGATCCAGTCCTCCGACGGCGCCTACGCCCTGTCGATCGGCCTCGCCTATCATGAAGACTTCGGCGGCTTCTTCAATTCCGGACCGCGCGCTGGCGAGAGCCGTGGCGCCTTCAACGGCTTCACGTCCAACCAGCGCCGTCTGCGTATTCCGTTCATGTTCCGCTACAAGAACTGGGTCGCGGCCGTCACGCCCGACTTCGGCGCCAATCATAACGACGGTTATGTCGGCCTCTATGAAGGCAACCTGAACTATACCGGTCTGCACAACACGGTCCTGACCGTCGGTTACTTCCAGCCGCGCGTGACCGAGGAAGATTCCGAAAGCTCCAACGACTTCTTCACGCTCGAGCGTCCGAGCATCACCGACATGGTGCGTAACATCGCCGCAGGCGATGCCCGCTTCAGCGTCGGTGGCCTGCATTACGAGAAGCGCTGGTGGGTTGCCGGTTACTTCACGGGTCAGGAATGGGGCCATCGCAACGCCTCTGACATGAGCTCCACCTATTATGGTGGCGGCAGCGGTTCCACGGTCGACAGCCAGACCGGCGCCACCCTTCGCGTTGCCGGCCGTCCGGTCGTCACCAAGGACGTGGACCTGCATGTCGGTGCGTCTGCCATCTCCGCCTTCAAGGTGGCCTGCAACACGGGTTCCGACCCCAATCACTGCACCCGTTCCACGTCCTTCGGACAGCGTCCGGAGTTCGATATCGGCGAAGCCAACCTGGCCGCCACGGGCACCATCCGCAACGCCTCGCAGGTCTGGGCCGCCGGTCCGGAACTGGGTCTTCGCTGGCGTCGCCTGATCGTCAAGGGCGAGTACTATCACGTTGGCGTCCAGCGCTCGGCTCCGGGCCTGAAATCCGCCAGCTTCCAGGGCTGGTACGGCTCCGCGGCCTACACCCTGTTCGGCAACCCGCGCATGTACAACATCAAGGAAGGCGCGTTCGGCGCTCCGGGCGTGAAGGCTTCCGAAGAGTTCAACCCGGCCCTCAACCAGTGGGGTGCACTCGAAGTCGTCGGCCATTACAGCGTCATCGACCTCAACAGCAACCTCAACGATGCCAACTCCAAGAATGTCATCCGCGGCGGTCAGCAGACCGTCTGGACCGGCGGTCTGAACTGGTACCCGAACCGTCACTTCCGCCTGATGCTGGACTACAGCCACTTCATCGTGTCCCGCAGCAACCAGGCCACCAACACCGCCGGCCGCACCGGCAACTCGATCGCAGCCCGTATCCAGGCTGCTTTCTAAACCGTACCCGTTACCCTCTCCCGGCCCCCGGTCCGGGAGAGGCCCTTTTACCCAACACCATTGCGTGCACATCCGCTTTCCTTATTGCGGCCCACGCCCCGCAGACAGCATGCTTCCCGTTCCATAACGAGAGAACCGGCTGATGCTCCTCAACGCAAAACCGCTCCTTCCCGCAGCAGCACTCGCAGTGGCCTTCCTTTGCTCCGCCGCTTTTGCCCAGCCCGCTGCCAGCTCCCACATCGTCACAAGTCAGAAACTCGACTGGTCCGCCGCCGCGGCCCTGGCCTCCGAAGCCGTGCGCATCTGCGCCGCACAGGGCTATTCCGTGACCGCCACCATCGTGGATACGAGTGGGCATGAACAGGCCGTCATCAAGGATGACACCGTCCCCCTGCAATCGCTCTCCGTTGCCTACCGCAAGGCCTATACGGCCTATTCCTATGGTCTGGCCTTCAACAAGAACACGACCAGCGAACTGATCGCCGCAGGCGTCACCGGCCCCGCAAACGGCGCCCTGAACACCATTCCCGAAGTCCTGTTCGTTCCCGGTGGCGTCACCCTGCGCCGCACAAGTGACCACGCCATTCTTGGCGGGCTGGGCGTATCCGGCGCCCCCGGGGGAGACAAGGACGAAGCCTGCGCCCTGCATGCCGTCGAAAAACTCAGAAATACCTTCCAGTAACACAGCCTCTCTTATTGAAATCCGGAAGTTACAGGAGTTTTGAGAACAGGGCTCTTTCTGTCGATCCTTTCACGTGATTCCAGTCTTTCCAGCAGAGTTTCCTTTTGTGAATCATGCCGGTATTGTCCGGCCACACTGAAGACTTCCTGAAAGACTGTCTCTTGCTGCGCTGGTTTCTGGTTTCCATCCTGTCCCTCACCGTTCTTCTCCTGGCCCTGTTCGGCGCAGGATGGATCTGGATCGACCACAAGGACCTTGCCGCCTTCGCCACCGCGAAGCTGGAAAGGAAGCTGGACCGTCCCGTCCATATTGGCGCCCTGCACATCCATCCCGGAACCTGGCTGACGATCGAAGCGGATGACGTCTCCGTCGCCAACATCGCCAGCGGCACGCGCCCGCAGATGATGACGCTCGGCCATCTCGGCGCACAGGTCCGCCTGACTTCCCTGATCTGGGGGCCGCCCGAAACCCGCAACATCGTCATCTCGAAGTTCTCGGGCCTGTTCGAGCGCACGCCTGCGCATCTGCCCAACTGGCGCTTCGGCCCCCACCAGAACGACCCGCGCCCCCCGCTCACGCCAGAGCAGCAGGCCAAAGCGGACGCACCACCCGATCTGCACAGCGCCCCGGGCCTGCGCAACGTCACGATCCTCGACAGCGACGTGACCTACCGCTCGGCCAATGGCGCATCCTACAAGGCCACACTCGGGAAGGTCGAACTCGCCTCAACCAGCGATACGAGCCCGCTCACCATGACCCTGAGCGGCGCCTATAACGGCACCCCGATCGCGATTTCCGCCGAAATGGAGCCGATCCGCGACCTCCGCAAAACGCCACAGCGCCCCTACGGCACCAAGGCCCATGTCACATCCGGGGACATGACCTCGGACTTCACCGGCACCCTGACGGACCCGACAAATTTCGACGGCGTCGAAGGCCATACCACCGTCACCACACCCACATCCGACACGCTGTTCAACGTCGCTGGAATCAAGGGCGATCATGCCCCGGTCAAACTGACCCTGTCCGGCGATTTCAGCCATTCCGGCAATGACTGGCATTTCCGCAAGGCGAACGGCACCATCCAGACCAGCACGATGGAAGACGGGGACTTCACGCTTGTCGAAGGCAGCCACGGCAAACCCGATGACGTGACGGCAAAGATCGGTTTTGGCCGCCTCGACATCAACGGCCTGATGCCGATCCTCGCGCCCCCTGGCGCCAAAGGCAGCAAGAAAAGCCCCTCCACGCTCCACGCGGACCTGCTGCTTCTGACACCACCCGATCCCGATCCGCTGGTCCATTTCGACCTCGCGGCCCGTCAACTGGTCTACAACAGGCTCGACTTCGCAAACCTGAAGATCCAGGCGGCCCAGATCCCCAACCGCATCGACATTCCTGTCCTGCGCCTCGGCTATGTCGGGGCCTCCCTGAGCGCCAACGGACATATCGAAGCCGACGGGAAATCCTCCTCCCGCATCGCTGCCGAACTCGCCCTGACCCATGGCGACATCGACCGCCTGCGCCGCGTCGCGGGCCTCGCTCCCGTTCCGGTCAATGGCAGCCTGAGCTTTCGTATCATCGCCAGCGCAAACAACGTCCACACCCTCAACGAAGCCATGAGCCGCGCCGACCTCACCGCAGCCGTCAGCATGGAAAAGGGCGAGATCGCGCGTGAGATCGTCGAGGCCGCCTCGATGGATCTGCGCCTCCTCTTCCGCCACGCCAAGGGCGTCACCCCCATCACCTGCCTGCTCGGCGTCCTGCAGATGCATCAGGGCATCGGTGTCGTCGTACCGCTGCGTCTGCGCACCGGCGCAGGCACCATCGCGGCCAAGGCGGATTTCGATCTCAACCGCAGATGGCTTGATCTCGTCTTTGCCAGCCGCCCCTTCTCGACCAGCTTCTTTGCCCTGGATGTTCCCATCCGCGTCAGCGGCCGTTTCGATGCGCCGGTCCTTTCCCTCGCAAGATGGTCGAAGGAAGGCCGGAACATGCTCGCGGATTCAAACGAGGTCACGAACCTTCCCCCCGCCCTGCAGGGTTTCGCGGCCTCCAACGCCTGCGCCCGCCCCACACGCTAGCCATTGCATCCCCGGGATTTGCACCCCATCCAGCCCCCGGCTATGCACATCGCACCGTAGGAAGAGGGTCCAGATATGCGTATTGCAATGGTCGGTGGCGGATATGTCGGTCTTGTCTCAGGCGCCTGCTTCGCCGAGTTCGGAGCCGACGTCACCATCGTGGAGCGGGACCTCAGAAAGCTTGAGGCCCTCAATGCCGGTCGCATCCCCATCTACGAGCCGGGACTGGACACTCTCGTCAGCAGCAATGTCGACGCCGGTCGCCTGACATTCGGGGATGATCTCGGCGCCGCCATGACTGACGCCGATGCCGTCTTCATCGCCGTCGGCACCCCCACCCGACGCGGCGACGGCCATGCCGACCTGACCTATGTCTACGCCGCGGCCGGAGAAATTGCCCGAGCTGCGAAAACGGATCTGCTGGTCGTTACGAAATCCACCGTACCCGTCGGCACAGGACGCGAAGTCGCCCGTATCCTGCGCCAGACACGCCCGGACCTGACCTTCGACGTCGCCTCCAATCCGGAGTTCCTCCGCGAAGGCAACGCGATCGACGACTTCATGCGTCCCGACCGCGTCATCGTCGGGATCGACCGTTCGGGACCGGATAAAGGCGCCCGTGCCCAGGCCCTCATCGAACAGCTTTATCGTCCGCTGATGGCCATTCAGGCCCCGATCGTCCTGACGGATCTGGAAACGGCGGAACTGACCAAATACGCCGCCAATGCCTTCCTCGCGATGAAGGTCACCTTCATCAACGAGATGGCTGATCTGTGCGAGAAGGTCGGCGGCAATATCCATGACGTCGCCCGCGGCATGGGCCTCGACCAGCGGATCGGCAGCCGCTTCCTCAGTCCCGGCCCGGGCTATGGCGGCTCCTGCTTCCCCAAGGACACCCGCGCCCTGACCGCCATCGCTCAGGATGCCGGCGCCCCTACAAAACTGGTCGAAGCCACGGTCGCGATCAACGAAGCCCGCAAGACCGGCATGGCCGAACGCATTATCGCGCAGGCGGGTGGCAGCCTTGAGGGTAAAACGGTCGGTATCCTGGGCCTGACGTTCAAGCCCGACACGGACGACATGCGCGAAGCGGCGTCCCTGCCCATTCTGGCTCGCCTGCATGAAGCAGGCGCCGTCCTTCAGGTGTTCGATCCCGAAGGGATGGACGCGGCCCGCGCGCTCCTGCCGGAAGGCGTACGCTACTGCGAGGACGCGCTGACCGCCTCACAGGACGCCGACATCGTGGTCGTCCTGACGGAATGGAACATGTTCCGCGCCCTCGACCCTGCGCGCCTGCGAAGCGCCATGCGCGGCAACGCCATCGCGGATCTGCGCAACATCTGGAGCCCCGACCTCATGCGCGAGGCCGGGTTCGATTACCGCTCGATCGGGCGGCCCTGAAAGAGCGCCTTAGCGGGCCCGGGCTTCGGATCGGGCCACCGCACGATCCACAGGCGCAAACGTCCCGTTGCGCAGCCGCCGCTCCAGCTCCTCAAGGGACTGGCCTTTGGTCTCGGGCACGTAACGCAGCACGAACCAGAACGCGAAGGCGTTAACGCCCGCAAACAGCCAGAACGTCCACCCCGCGCCCAGCATCTGCACAAGCGACAGCGTGGTCAGGGAAATCAGCAGATCCGCCCCCCAGTGGCTTCCGGCCACGAGACTCATGCCCTTGCCACGGCAGGACAGCGGATAGACTTCCGCCCCAACCAGCCAGATGGCGACCGACAGGCTGCCCGTATTGAAAATGGTATAGGCCATGACGGCCGCGACCGTGATCCATGCCCCGATCCCGCCGGTCAGGTGCATCGCAAACGTCGTTCCCAGAACCGCCAGCGCCACCACGGCGCCTGGCAGCATCCGCAGGAGCAGCGTCCGCCGCCCCCAGGTATCGACGGCCCAGCCGCCGAATACTGTCGCAAAAACCATGCCCACGCCTACCGCCACAGAAGTCAGCAGGGCGGAATCCTGCCCGAAACCCGCATCGGCAAAGATCGTCGGCGCGTAATACATGACGGCGTTGATGCCCGTGAATTGACACAGGAGCGCAATCCCCACGGAAGCCGTCAGCGCAGGCCGCACCCAGGGCTTAGCCAGTTCAGACCACGGCGCCTGCACATCATGGTTTTCAATGATTTCCTCCAGCTCCCGGTCCGCCGCCTCATCGGACAGACGCACACGCCGCAGAACCGCCCTTGCTTCTTCGATCTGCCCGTTCAGGGCCAGCCAGCGCGGGCTGTTGGGCAGGAACGCCATGCCCACGAACAGGATCAGCGCAGGCAGCATCCCGATCCCGAACATCAGCCGCCAGCTCGAGTCCCGCAGCAGATAACCGGTCACGAAAGAACTCGTGATGCCGAAAACCACCGCCAGCTGAAAGCCGACAACAAGCCGCCCCCGACGCTCCGGCGGCGAGACTTCCGCGATATAGATCGGAACGATCTGTGACGCCGCACCGATGGCCAGGCCAAGGATCAGACGGGCAATAATCAGAACGGCCACACTCTGCGCCGAGGACACAACGACCGTCCCCAGCAGGAACAGCGCCGCCGCGATCATGACCGTGCGCCGGCGCCCGATCCGGTCGGAAATGCTCCCGGCCCCGAGGCACCCGATCAGCGCTCCCAGAATGATGGCCGACGTTACGATTTCCGCCCCAAGCGTATCCAGATGGAACTGGTTGCGAAGCTGGAGCAGGGCGGAAGAGATAATGCCGGTATCATACCCGAACAGCAGCCCTCCCGTTGCCGAAATGGTCGCAATGAAATTCGTCAGGGCATGTCCGCTCAACCGTCCGTGCGCGTTCCTGTTCTGCATCGTGAAACCTTCCACCGCGAAGCCGCAGGCCGTTATTCGTGAGACAATCTGCCTGCGTTAACGCTCCACAACAGGAAAATAACATCACAAAAGTTACGGTTTTCGTTTTTATCGTGAACTTTCTCGTGTGCCATCCGGCATATCCCTGAGGCGGCAGACATGAAAAAAACCCCTTCCCGTAAGGAAAGGGGGTTCTGACGTCATTGCCGCCGGGAAAGCCCGTCTTACGGCTGGACAATCCGCAGAATAAACGCCGTCAGGGTGTTGATGGCCTCCTGTTCCGGCCGGTCCGCAGGCAAACGCAGTTCGGGCGAAACCGGCGCTTCGTAAGGCGCGGAAATGCCGGTAAATTCCGGAATCTTTCCAGCGCGCGCCGCGGCATACAGCCCCTTGGGGTCCCGCTTTTCGCAGGTTTCCAGCGGCGTATCCACGAAGACTTCATGGAAGTTCTCGCCCACGATCTGCCGCGCCTGTGCCCGGTCCGCCTGAAGCGGCGAGACCAGCGCCACGATCACAACCTGCCCGCTTTCGGCCAGGATCTTCGCCACATGCGCCGCACGGCGGATGTTCTCGTGACGGTCTTCCGGCGAGAACCCAAGATCGCTGCACAGCCCGGCCCGCAGAGTGTCCCCGTCCAGAACTGTTGCATTGATCGCCTGCTCGGACAGCGCCAGTTCGGCCGCACGCGCCACCGTGCTTTTGCCCGAACCCGGCAGACCCGTCAGCCAGAACACACCGCTCTTGTGACCGCGCGTCTGGACCTGACGGGCGGCGGAAACACGGCTGGCCGTCGGATGGATGGCATGTTCGCCGTCCGCCAGTTCAGCCGGACCGATCAGCGGCGCGCCACCAACGATGCGCTGGTAACGATCTACCAGAACACCGCGCCCGTCACCAAATCCCGGCGAGAACGGGTCGAACAGCACGGCATGGGATGCCGCCAGCGTAATTTCCGCAAACCCGTCAGGCGGAACGCTGTCGCCTTCACGCAGGGTCAGATCTTCCAGATCGACCACGGCGTCGATGGAGGCCACTGTCACGTCATGCTCGGCCGTGGCCAGACGCAGCGTAAAGCTCTCGCCCACACGCAAAGGCTCGCCACGCAGCCAGAACAGACGCGTGCGGATCCGGGCCGAACGCTCCGGGGCCGCAGCCTGATCGTCAGCCGGGAACAGCAGATCACCACGATCCGGCACCAGATCCGGCTCCAGACGCAGCGCAATGGATTCACCTGCACCCGCGACCGGAAGCTCCGGAGCATGCCAGCGGCAGACTTCCGCCACGGTCGCAACCTGTCCCTGCGCCCCAATGCTCAGACGATCTCCCGCACGGACGGTCCCACGCTCGATCCGGCCCGCGACGTAGCGGATGCCGTCAAAGCGATAGACATCCTGCACCGGCATCCGGAACGGCAGCGCGGCGCGCGAAGCCGGCGGCGGCACATTGGCCAGCGCCTCGACCAGCGTCGGGCCCTTGTACCAGAGCGAACGCTCGGAGCGGCTGGCAATGTTATCGCCATCACGGGCGGAGGCAGGCACAACGGCCTCGACCTCGATTTCCAGACGGCCCAGAAGCTGGCGCACATCGGACTCGACCTTGACGATCTGCGCCTCGTCAAAGCCCAGGATATCGGACTTGTTGAGCAGCACGATCACATGGCGGATGCCGATCAGCCGCAGCAGCATGGCATGACGCCGCGTCTGCTCCTGCGCACCTTCCTTGGCATCCACGACCAGCACGGCGGCTTCCGCATCGGCGGCACCCGTAATCATGTTGCGCAGGAACTGGCGATGGCCCGGCGCATCAACGATCACGAACTCACGCGATCCCAGACGGAACGGAATCCGCGTGGAATCGACCGTCACGCCCTGATCGCGTTCGATCTGAAGAGAGTCGAGCAGGAAGCTCCACTCTACCGCCAGCCCACGCTTACGGCTGCTCTCGACGATCTGCGCCAGCTTGCCGTCCTGCAGGCTGTCAGTGTCGTACAGAAGACGCCCGATCAGTGTGGACTTGCCATGATCGACATGCCCGACGATGACGATGGGCGTCGCTGCGGCGCGGTGGGTTTCCGAAAAGCTCTCGGTCACGATGTTGTCACCCATTTTCACAGATATCCCGCTACACGCAGACGCTCGAACACGTCTTCGGACTCATGATCCATCGCACGCCCCGCGCGCTCGGAGGTCCGGCTGGTTTCCAGTTCGGCAATCACTTCCGCCACGGTGGAGGCATTGCTCTCGATCGGATTGGTGATGTCCTGATCGCCCAGCGAGCGGTAACGCTTGCCGTCTTTGGCGAAATACAGATCCACCAGCGGAATGCCCTCACGCTCGATATAGCGCCAGATGTCGATCTCCCGCCATGCCAGCAGCGGATGGACGCGGATATGCATGCCGTCTTCATACGGCGTCGCATACTGGTCCCAGAACTCCGGCGGCTGGTTGCGCACGTCCCAGCGATGCCCGGCACCACGCGGGCTGAACACGCGCTCTTTCGCACGGGTCGCCTGCTCGTCACGACGGATGCCTGCAATGACGCCCCGGAACTTGTGCTTGTCGATCATCGCGGCCAGACCGGCCGTCTTGCGGGCAGCAGAGCGCGCAGCCGGCGGCAGGGACGGGTCGATTTCCTCAACCGGCGGGCAGTAGCCCAGCAGCAGGTCCAGGTTCCACTTCTTCGTATATTCGTCGCGGAAGGCATACATTTCCGGGAATTTCTTCTCGGTATCGACATGCATGACGGGGAACGGGACATGCCCCATGAACGCCTTGCGCGCCAGCCAGACCATCACGTTGCTGTCCTTGCCAAGCGACCACAGCAGGGACAGGGGCTTCAGCTTGCGATAGGCCTCGCGCAGGATGAAAATGCTCTGGGCCTCGAGCTGGTCCAGATCATCCATGATACGCGGCTGTGCCAAACCGGTGGTGAACTGATCCCGGGACAGGATCCGTGTTTGCGTCATTATCCGCTCCGTAGTCATGCCGGCCTGTGAATGCCGCATTCCGTCTTGGCCAGACCGGCCCAGCGGCCCGCCCGTCCATCTTCACCATCCTTGACCGCCCTTGTGCATGGAGCACAACCGATCGAGGTGTAACCTTTTGCAACCAGGGGGTGCCGTGGCAGGTCCCGGCGCTGCATCTGCGCCTCGATTTTCTCGGGGCCCCAGCCCGCCAGCGGGTTGAGCTTCACGCTGCCATCAGGCTGCGGATCAACCAGCGGCAGCGCCGCCCGCGTCGCGGACTGGCTGCGCTTGCGCCCCGTAATCCAGACATCGAAATCCGGCAGCACCAGATCCAGCGGCTCGACCTTGCGCAGCGCACAGCACGCATCCGGATCGAAATCCGCGAGCTGATCCTGTGGATCACGGTCATGCAGCGCTTGCGGTGTAGGAGACAGGGTCCGGACATCCGAAAGCCCCAGCCTGCGGGACAGTCTGTCACGGTATTCCAGCGTTTCGGGAAAGTGCCGCTTCGTATCCAGGAAAAACACCGGAACCGAAGGGTCAGCCTGCGCTACAAGATCCAGCAGAACCGCCGACTCCGCCCCGAAAGACGAAATCACGGCCACGCGTCCCCGCAGCAGATCCAGAGTCTCCCCCAGCACCCGGTCTTCGGGGATCTGGCGGAGATGATCCAATTCCGTCCGTGAGAGAGGCATGCGCTGCACCTACCTGTGTCCAGATCAGTCATGCCACCTGCGTGGCACGCCCCGAGACATAGGCGCATCATCCGCAAAAATAAACTATTTTATTTGATATAACTTTTTTGTTTCGTCATTATATCACGTTGAGCGCACGTTTTTTCAGCGCAATCTCCGCCGCACAGGCGCAGTATATCGCCAGGCCGCAGACTGCCGCAGCCGCGTCATTCCCGGAAGACCCCGCAGACGCTCCCGCCAGTGCGAACCGTCCAGAGGGGATTCGTCCTGTAAAACACGAGACTCTTCTGCCCGCTCCGCTTCCCTCTGCCCGGCCGCCGCAGACCCCGGAAGCGGATCTGCCGCCTCACGCACCATGCGCTCCCAGCTTTCGACACGCCGGCGAACATCCGGCTCAGCCCGGAAAAACACCCCGAATTCAAACCCCGGCGGCGCCGTATCCTCAAACCCCGCGCACGCCAGATCCAGAACATTGTTCCGCGCCAGCGGGATCATCAGTTCCGCAAGATGCCGCGGCGTGAACACCCAGCAATGCACATCCACATAATGCGACGGATCGGACAGCGCAGGGCGCACCCAGTCCAGCGCCTCTTCAAAGGAAAACTGCACCTTCATGTCACCGGGCGCACTTACCCCCTCGTAAAAATCCTGACAGCGCACCTCGGAATCACGCACCTTGTTCAGCGCGAAGTCGAGAATGTCACGCGCATCCGGCGTGCGCCGCTTCTGCATCCAGGCGACCAGCAGATCCGCCAGCCGGGTCGGCGGCCGCAGCGCATCGAAGGAAAAACGGGCATCGGGCAGCATCAGGCGGATTTCGCCCTCCGCCGAGAGCACTTCGGACGCCTCGGCCAGCCAGCCGATCAGATCCGGAACATGCTCGCCCACATGAGACGCCACGATCAGATCAAACGAGCCGTCCACGCAGTCCTTCAAAGGACGATCGAGCCAGACGACATCTACCGGAGCCAAATTATCAGGGGTCACGGCCGGGTCCCACGCGAACTGACGCAGCAGCCCTTCCGTATCGACCCGGTCCGCATAAAGGACCTGACACGCGTCCCGCGTCAGGACCGGCGTCGTCAGCGCCCCGATTTCCAGGCAGCGGGCCCGACTGAAATCAATGCCGCGCCGCAGGGCCGCCTGACGTTTGCGGAAAATTTCTGGCACAGAACCTCGATCTCTGGACAGGAGCCTGACGCGACAGACCCGGAAAACACAAAAGCCGGAACGCGCCCGCGGGAAAGGCTATAGGAAGCCGGTTAAAAACCTGTCAACGCTGGCGCAGTCCCGACACCCTCAGGCGAAATGGCGCGCCGCCCCACATAATGGCCCACTCCGCCATTATAGCTTCCGCAAAAAGCCGGTTCGACAGCCTGAAAATCCCTCTGAACGCCATCTGGCACGGTTCATGCATCATGGGATTTCATGGACATGCTCTCACCCTTTTGCACCCAGCGCCTTGCGGGCTTCCTTGTCCGCCAGACCGTGCAGCCGCAGATGATGGCGGAACTGATAGTAAGTCAGGCCGAGCAGCTCGGCCGCGCGCCGCTGGCTGAACTGCGCCTCACGCAGGGCGGCTTCCAGAAGGCTGCGTTCATGTGCCCGGACATCCGCCCCGAAGTCCCGCGGAAATGTCAGCGGCTCGCCTATGCTTACGCTCCCCACAGGACCAGCAGCCGGCGCGGCCATGCCCTGCCAGTCCGGCGTCACGAACGGGTCCAGCACAATCTCGTCCAGCGCCCTTTCCGGACGGTCCATCCGATAAACGCTGCGCTCGACCACATTGCGCAACTCGCGCACATTGCCCGGCCAGTCATAAGCCTGCAGGCGCGCCAGAGCCCGGTCCGTAAAGCCCGCGAAAACCTTTCGTCCCAGTTCCGCGCTCATGCGGGTGGCAAAATGCCCGGCCAGCAGCGGAATATCTTCCGGACGGGCGCGCAGCGGCGGAATATTCACGACATCAAACGCCAGCCGGTCCAGCAGATCCGCCCGGAAGCGCCCCTCCCGCGCCATGGCCGGCAGATCGGCATTGGTGGCCCCGATCAGCCGCACATCCACGCGAATGGTCTCGCTGCCGCCCACGCGCTCGAAACTGCCATATTCGATCACCCGCAGCAGCTTTTCCTGCACGGCCTGCGACGCGGTTCCGATCTCGTCGAGAAACATCGTGCCGCCATCCGCCCGCTCGAAACGGGACAGGCGACGCTTCTGCGCGCCCGTGAACGCACCAGCCTCATGACCAAACAGTTCACTGTCCAGCAGCGCCTCGGGCAGGGCCGCGCAGTTGAGCTTCACCAGCGGCCGGTCCCAGCGGTCCGACAGCAGAGCCAGACGCGCAGCCACCAGTTCCTTGCCCGTCCCGCGCTCGCCGATCACGAGAACCGGGCGCTTCAGGGGCGCCAGTCGGGAGACCTGATCCAGCATCTCCAGAAATGCCGGAGCCCGCCCGATCGGGGTCGGCACCTCGTCCATATCGGTGCTTCTCGCCATTTTCTGGTCTCTCACGCCCCTGTTTCGGTCTTCAGTTCATAACACCCTCAAAACAGCATCGCTGACAAGGGCAGGCATTCTGTCCTAAGTCTCTCCAACAGGAAGGAAAGCATCATGGGTATTTTCTCTCGCCTCGCCGATATCGTGAACTCCAATCTCAATGCGATTCTCGCTACCGCCGAGGACCCGCAGAAGATGATCCGCCTGGTCATCCAGGAAATGGAAGACACGCTGGTCGAGGTCCGCAGTCAGGCCGTGCGCACGATCGCCGAACGCAAGCAGCTTGAACGCCGCGTCCGCACCATGATGCATGAGGAAGACGAGTGGCACCGCAAGGCTGGCCTCGCCATCGAACGCGGTCGTGACGATCTCGCCAAGGCCGCCCTCGCCGCCCGCCACAGCGTCGAACAGTCCCGCGAGGCGCTGGAGCAGCAGATCGCCCAGATCTCCGATGGGCTGGACCAGCAGAACGACGACATCTCCAAGCTTCAGGCCAAGATCGCCGACGCCAAATCCCGTGAAAAGGCGCTCTCCATCCGCGCCCGCACCGCGCAGGGCCGCCTGAAGACCCGCGAGAAGCTGTACGACATCCGCATCGACGACACCCTGAACCGCTTCGATCAGGTGGAACGCGCTCTTGATGAACTCGAAGGCAAGGCAGAGGCGTATGATCTGGGACGCCGCACCGGCCGGCCGTCACTTCAGGAGGAACTCGCAGCCCTCGAAACCGATGCGGTCGTGGAAAGCGAGTTCGAGGCCCTCAAGCGTCATGTCTCCGAAAAGAAAAGCGCAGGCTGAAAGACGGCTGACCAGAAAAGGCCCAAGGCATGAATTCGTCCATCTTCCCTTTCCTTGTCCCGATCACGGCCATCATTGCCTGGTCAGTAACAAGCATGGTCAAGCACATGACGCGCCAGCCTGACCGCGCTGTGTCAGCAGACCCCATGCTTCAGGCCGCCCTGACACAGGCCGAAGCCCATGCTACGCGTCTGGAAGAAAGGATCGACCAGCTCGAACGCATCCTCGATGAGGATATCCCGGGCTGGAGAGCAAGGAACGCACGATGACACGCCGCCCCGTCCCCTTTTATGGTCGCCGCCCGGCGCTACTGGCGCTGCTGGCGGGCACGGTCCTGCTGGCGCCTGCGGCCCATGCCGCACGGCTGACCCTCTCCGGTGAAGATCTCGACCTGTCCATTCCCTGCACGGGACAGGTGAAGGTCGTGGTTGATCCCGGCATGAAGGACGGGGCGACCCTTGATTCGAGCAGCATGGCGCAGGTCGCGATGCACACCGGCAAGGAAGAGGCGCAGAGCCGCATTTCCATCGCCACAAAAGCCTGCGCGCCGAACGGAAAACTGACGATCAGCATTTCCCCGAACACCGGCCTGACCATCCATGACAGCCATGACACGCATTTCGTCATCACGGGAAAGCTCGCCTCGCTCGACGCCAGCCTCGATTCCACGACCATGGACATCGAGGACACGCAGTCGCTGGACCTGAACATGCAGGGCGCTTCCAGCGTCCATATCAAGTCCCTGGAACGCGCGGCGCAGATCGTGGCGTCAGGAGCCTCGACCCTGACGGCCGACACCGTCCAGCTCACAGCCCTTTCGGCGCAGCTTACACAGAATGCGGCCATGACCCTTTCCGGCAGCAGCATTGATGCCCTGACGCTGGTGACGGCCGATCAGGCCAGCGCCACCATTCTGGGTCATGCGACTGTCGCGACCGTCGCGGCCAACGGGACGGGCGAGGTCAATATCGAAGCGGTTTCCGGACCGATGGTGCGCTCGGGCAAAGGCACCGTACGCGTCGGCGCGCAGAACGGCGTGATCTACCGCCCGACACCGCCGCCCCCCGCCGCGGTGCCGGTCCCCGCGACACCTGCTCCCCTGCCATCCACTCCGGTTCAGGCTCCCGCAACGGGAACGGAAGCGGCCGCAACCGTCCCGACCCCCGTCGTGCCGGCGCCAGCTCCGGTTCCCGCACCGACGGCGCCATCCGTACCTGAAAGCCCGACCGTACCGCAGGCCCCCAGCGTCACGCCTTCCGCGAAAGCCGCGCAGTCGGACAGTGCACCGGTTACAACACCTCCGGCCTCAACCGCGCCCGCTACGGAAGCGCCTGCAACGCCTTCGACATCCGCCAGTGGTGCATCCACATCGGTCACGGCACCGCAGACCACATCGCCAACCGCGCCCCAGACGTCGCCTGCCGCTCCTGCACCCCAGGACAGCAAAACGCCCGCAAAGCCGAGCGTCACGCCTGTGCCGGAAAGCACGCCGGCTCCCACCACCCCGGCGCCTGCAACCCCGACACCGGTCACTCCAACACCGGCAAACCCCGCAACGGTCACGCCGCCGGCTGCCGGAAACGGCTCACAGGGAGACTAAGACATGCGCCAGCCTCTGCCTGCGCGTCTTGCCCTGATCGCGCTTCTGGGATGCGGCATCGCAGCCCTTCCGGGAACGGCCTGCGCAGATCCGGCGGTCATGCCGCCTGCCCCTCCGCCTCCTCCCGCGCCGCCTGCACTGGAAGCTCCGCTGACGGCTTCCGGAACGCTCGTGATCCCCGCAACATGTCTGGACCACCTGTCCGTCGTGGGTGGAGAAGACGCCCATATCGTTTCGGGAAGCGGCCGCCTGAAAAAACACGGCGACCGGCTGACCTTCACGACATCCGCACGGGACTGCTCAACGCAGGACAATGCCGTCGTTATGGTCCCGGCGCAGACCGGTATCGAGATCCTGTCTCCCAGAAACAACCTGACGACGTATCGCATCAGCGGCGTCAACGGTGAGGTGACGGCCGTCACAGGGCGGGGCGATCTGGAGGTCGATCAGGCCGCGGGCCTGACCCTGAACATGGCAGGTTCGGGAACGGTCTCGGTCCGGCATGTCACGGGTCGGCTGACCGTACAGAACCTTGCCAGCGGTGACCTGCATATCGACAGTATCGCCGCCGCCAGTGTGAACCTGACGGCCATGTCGTCGGGCGACATCCGGATCGGCCCGGGCGATACGGATGTCCTGACGGTCCGGGATTATGGCTCGGCCGACATCGTGCTGAATACCCGCACGCGCGATGCGGATGTGACGCTCATGGGCAGCGGTGACATCACGCTTCAGAAAGTGAGCGAGACGCTGAAGAAGCGCCCGCTCGGCTCCGGCACCATCTCCGTGACCGAAAGCTCGGGCGCGCGGATCACGACCTCAACCACACCCGATCCGTCCGCGATCCTGTCCGATACGGCGCGAAAGGTCTTTAACAGCTTCCATATCCAGCTCGGGAATTCGGATGAGGATTCCGAAGCCCCTGTCCATACCCGGCATCACTCCGGCAGCCACGGACTGATTGGCCTTCTGCTGAAAATTGCTCTGATCGTCTGGGCCGTGCGTCTCTTCCGGCGCTATCGCCGGACGGGCGTCCTGCCGTTCCGGAGCACGCTGGACAAAGCCGCTGCGGGATATGCCGAAGGCGTGCGAAGCTGGTCCCTGCACCGCGCCGCCTGGCGGGATACTCCGGCTGCCAGCGCAACGGCCGTGATGCGGGATGCCGTGACGGGTTTCCGCCGCCAGCCGCCGGAACCGGCCGAGGATTTCTCCCGCTCCGTCCCGCCAGGTCATCCGCTGGCACGGCTTCAGGACCGGCTGGTCCGGATGGAACGGCGGCTCGGCCTGATGGAGCAGTTCGTCACATCGCCCGATTTCAGTCTGGAGCGGCAGTTCCGGGACCTTGAACGGGCTGACGAACGCCGCGCCTGAACCGCCCCGGGCAGAGGATGCGGACGACGGAAACTTTGACGTCCGGATGCTGGCAGGGTAGGGGCTGAAGGGTGAATGCCGTTCTTGACCCCATAGCGGCCCTTGGCCGTGCCGCTCTCGGCCTTATCAAGCAGGCAGGTGCTCTCGCCCTGTTCGCGCTGGAGGCTCTGTCACATCTGGTGCGACCGCCTTTCTACTGGCGCATCTTCTTTTCCAGCCTGATCGAGACGGGATTCTTCTCCCTGCCCGTCGTGGCCCTGACCGCCCTGTTCTCCGGCGCCGTCATCGCGCTCCAGTCCTATGTAGGCTTCGGGCAGTATCATGTTCAGAGCGCCATTGCCGGGATCGTCGTCCTGGCCGTGACCCGCGAGCTCGGGCCGGTTCTGGCGGGGCTGATGGTGGCCGGACGCGTGGGCGCGGCCATGTCCGCGCAGATCGGCACCATGCGCGTGACCGACCAGATCGACGCGCTCACCACGCTTTCCACCAACCCGATGAAATATCTCGTGACGCCGCGCCTTCTGGCCGGAACGCTCGCGCTGCCCTGCCTCGTGCTGGTGGCCGACATTCTGGGCGTGATGGGCGGTTTCACGGTTTCGGTCGCCAAGCTCGGCTTCTCGCCCTCGACCTACATCACAGCCACGCTGGACTCGCTCAAGACGATGGATGTCGTCGTGGGGCTGGTTAAGGCGGCGGTGTTCGGATTCCTGATCGCACTGCTGGGCTGCTACAACGGCTATAACAGCCGGGGCGGCGCGGAAGGCGTGGGCTCGGCCACAACGGCCGCCGTTGTGGGCGCCTCCATCCTGCTGCTGCTGTTCGATTACCTCCTGACGGATCTGTTCTTCTCACAATGAGCACGCCCCCCGTAAGCACTCCCAAGATCCGCATCCGCGGCCTGCACAAGGCTTTCGGCTCCAAGATCGTGCTCGATGGCGTGGACCTCGATGTCGAGACCGGCACGTCCATGGTCATCATCGGTGGCTCGGGCTCCGGCAAATCCGTCCTGCTGCGCTGCATCCTCGGCCTGATCGAACCCGACGCCGGGACGATTGAGATCGACGGTGAAAACCTCCTGACAGCTTCCCGTTCGCGGCAGGATGCCCTGCGCCGGCAGATCGGCATGCTCTTCCAGAACGCAGCCCTGTTCGACAGCATGAGCGTCGGCGAGAACGTGGCCTTCGGCATCCGCGCCAAACATTCCGACCGCAACGGTCCGCCCCCCTCGCGCGCGCAGGCTCTCCAGATGGCTGGCGATCTGCTCAAACAGGTCGGGCTGGACCCGTCCGTCGGCGATCTGAGCCCGTCCGAACTCTCGGGCGGCATGCAGAAGCGCGTCGGCCTGGCGCGCGCGATTGCGGGCAATCCCAACATCATGTTCTTCGACGAACCCACGACCGGACTGGACCCGATCATGGGGGCTGTGATCGACGGGCTGATCGTGGACTGCGTGCAGAAGCTCGGCTCCACGGCCATCGCCATTACCCATGACATGGCCTCGGCCCAGCGGATCGGGAACCGTGCGGCCATGCTCTATCATGGGCGGCTGATCTGGCAGGGCGAGGCGTCTGAACTCATGCATTCCGGCAATGCCATGGTCGATCAGTTCACCCATGGCCGACGCGAAGGCCCCATCACCATGGAACTGCGCAAATGAGCCTGCTGCCCCGCTTCCCCAAAACCGATCCCGTCATCTGGAAGCGCATCGGGCTGAGCTATCTGATCGCGCTGCCCCTGCTGTTCATCATGTTCCGCAACCCGCCAGCCCATCCGAACATGCTAATTCAGCTTCTGGGCTTTTTGCTGATCATCATGGTGTCCCGCCTTCTGGCACGCCTGATCCTGCGGACCGACAAGTAGGCATCGGGGCTCTGCCCGGGCCCGGCAGGGATTGTAATCCCTGCACCCTGATTCTGAAGGTTTCCAAAAGTCGCGACCTTTGGTGGGGTGCGGGGCAAAGCGCCGTCTGGATCAGTGCCAGCGCACTCCCTATATACTGGCTTTGTTCCCCTCAGACCGAAGAGATCCGTCTTGGCCAAAAAGCCGACTACCCGTTACGTCTGCCAGAACTGTGGCGCCACCTATCCGAAATGGAATGGCCGATGCGAAGCCTGCGGCGAATGGAACACGCTGGCCGAGGAAACGGTTGAACCCACAGCCCGCAAGACCGGCAAGCTAAGCGCAGGACGTCTTCAGACCGTCCGGCTGGATGGCGAAACCCGGCCGCCTCCACGCATCACAACAAGCATTGCCGAGCTGGACCGCGTTCTGGGTGGCGGCCTCGTCCCGGCCTCGGTCGTACTGGTTGGCGGTGATCCAGGCATCGGCAAGTCCACGCTCATGCTTCAGACGACCTGCGCGCTGGCGCGGTCCGGACATCGCGTCCTGTATGTCTCGGGCGAAGAATCGGTGGACCAGATCCGCATCCGCGCCCAGCGGCTGGGTCTGGACCGCGACCCGAAAATGCTGGACTCGCTGGACCTCGCGGCTTCGATCAATGTTGGCGAAATCGTTGGCTCGCTTGAGCAGGACCGGGCCCATACGGTCGTGGTCATCGATTCCATTCAGACGATGTGGCTGGAAAGCGTGGAAAGCTCGCCGGGTTCAGTCTCACAGGTCCGGGCCAGTGCGTTCGAACTGATCCGGCTGGCCAAGACGCTCGGTTTCGCGCTGATCCTGATCGGGCATGTCACGAAGGAAGGTGCTCTCGCCGGGCCGCGCGTGCTGGAACACATGGTCGATGCCGTCATGTATTTCGAAGGTGATCGCGGGCACCAGTTCCGCATCCTGCGCGCCGCCAAGAACCGCTTTGGCGCGACGGACGAGATCGGCGTCTTCGCCATGACCGATATCGGCCTGACCGAAGTCCCCAACCCGTCCGCGCTGTTCCTCGCGGAGCGGCGCGGCAATATCGCGGGGTCAGCCGTGTTTGCTGGGCTGGAGGGCACCCGCCCCGTCCTGCTGGAAATCCAGGCCCTGCTGTCCCCAAAGGCAGGCGATGGCGCACCCCGCCGTGCTGTCGTGGGCTGGGATACCTCGCGGCTGAACATGCTGCTGGCCGTGCTCGACTCCCGCTGCGGGCTCAAGCTCGCCAACATGGATGTCTATCTCAACATCGCTGGCGGCCTGCGCGTGAACGAACCTGCGGCTGACATGGCTGTGGCGGCGGCACTTGTCTCCGCAGCGACGGGCACGCCCACATCCCCTAACGCCGCCTATTTCGGCGAAGTGGGCCTGTCCGGCGAGATCCGGCAGGTCAGTCAGGCCGATCTGCGTCTGAAGGAAGTGGCCAAGCTGGGCTTCGGCGAAGCAATCCTGCCCCGCCGCGTTTCCGCAGCCTCGGCGCGAGTCAAACCACCGGCAGGACTGAAACTGCGTGAGATCGGACATCTGACGGATCTGGTCGGACCGTTTGCCGACAAGGACACATAACGCACAAATTTTTGCTTTTCCTGTGCTTAAAGGCGAGTTTTTAACGTTTTATTTTCGACACCCACAAAGTCTCGCAGGATATATTTGCGTATATTCTGCGTCTCTTGGGTAAAAATCCCGTATCATCTTTTATGGGAATACTTCCGGAGACCCTCCTAAAACTCTGGCGGGATCCTCATGATGGCGTCCAATGATTATTCAGCAAGCAGCAGTACCCAGCAGACCATCAGCAGTGGACAGTCCGCCAGTTTTCCCACCGACACCTCGATAACCTCCATCCTTGTTCAGGACGGCGGAACAGCGACCATTGAAGGGCCCGTCAGCAGTGTCAGCCTGACGGAGGGCCGTGAAGTCACCACGTCTTCCCTCCCCTTCACGGGAGCAGACATTACCAGCGGTGCAACCATCCAGAGCCTGTCGGTCGGCAACAACCGGTTTGCCGTTATCGAGAACGGTGCAACCGTGTCTTCCGCGACGGTTGTGGGGGGCACAGAACTCGTCTCCCTCTCCGGCTCCGCCCTGCATACCCTGGTCGAAGGCGCTCCGGACCAGATCTCGCAGGTCGCCCATCAGGGTACCCAGATCGTCCAATCGGGTGGTGTGGCGATCGATACAACGGTTTCGGCAGGCTACGATTACTTCACACAGTATCCGGTCATGTCCGGGCCACGTCAGGCGGAACAGATCATTGAGGCGGGAGGCTCCGCACAGGGGACGATCCTGACGGGAACTCCTTTCGTCACCGGCGGGGACCCTCTCTTCCCGCTCGATACAGTAAACTCAAGAAGCTATGCCTCAGCCATCCAGACGGTGGAAAGCGGCGGCTCTGTCAGTGGCACGACAGTCAATGGCGGCGGTTTTTCCACCATTCAAAGCGGCGCCACAGCCATCGATACAAACCTGGGTGGAACTTCCATCCAGGTCGTCCAGCAAAACTGGCCTTTTACGACGGCAACCGTTCCATGCTTCGGCGAACAGATCGTCAATGGTGCAACCTACAACGTTACAGTCGAAAATAACGGCATCCTGATTGTCGGCGGCTCCGCCAGTGCAGTGTCCGTTTCAAGCGGCGGCGAAGTCTCGGCTCTCAGCGGAAGCACCCTTTCCGACATCTCGGTCAACAATGGTGGCACGATTTCCATTGAGAGCGGCACCATTCTTCAGAACCCGGTACAGGTCGAAACCGGAGCGGCCTTCGTTTTCGCTGGAGTGGACAACTCGCACTCCAACGTCTCCGGCACGGTTGTACCAGAAACCGTGCACTCCGGGGACACGCCCCGGGCCATGCTGGAAGTGCTGTCCGCCGGGACGGTCGTCGAAGAGGTGGAAATCGCAGGGGATTTCACATCCCCGCTCTACTTCACGCGCGCAGCATCCGGAAATTATCTCGAAATGGGGTTCGGTACGCCCTGCTACTGTCCCGGCACCCTGATCGCGACACCACAAGGCGAGCGACCGGTCGAGGACCTGGAAATCGGCGATCCCGTCCTGACCGCGGGTGGTCAGATCCGCCCGGTGCACTGGATCGGGCGCCGCGCCTATGATCCCCTCTTCGCCTATGGCAACCGCGACGTCCTGCCGATCCTGATCCGGGCCGGCGCCCTGACGGAAGGGCTGCCCCGGCGGGACCTGATGATCTCCCCCCTGCATGCCATGTTCATAGACGGCTTCCTGATCCCCGCTCTTCATCTCGTGAACGGCATATCGATTATCCAGATCGAACGGCCTGAGACGATCCGCTACATTCACGTCGAACTTGAAAGCCATGATCTTCTGCTGGCAGAAGGCGCGCCATCCGAAAGTTTTCTCGACGATGGATCGCGTGGCATGTTCCACAATGCCGAAGAGTACAGGACCCTTTACCCTGACGCGCCAGGCCGGACGCCCCGGTACTGTGCTCCCCGCCTCGAAGGGGGTGCCGAACTGGAAGCCATCCACCGTCGTCTCTGTTCTTCTGCTCCGGCCCGTGACGACAGGGCCCCGACCGGCGCAGCGGCCTGAACCTTAGGAAACCCTGCGTCTTGACCGTCTCCCTTGTCGGCTATGTTGATGTCTGTGACCGTGAGCAGTTTGCCGGATGGGCCCTCGAACCGGCGTGGCCGGACAGGCCGGTCCGTATTCAGGTCCATGTTGACGGCGAACTGGTGGACGAAGTCGATGCTGACCATTTCAGGGCCGATCTGCGCGGCGGAGACTGGCACGGAAATTATGCCTTTCAGAAAGCCTGGCCGCTTCCGCTGCCGCATGAAGGCGCGCTGGTCGAATTCACCGATGCGCGGGAAGGCCGCCCGCTGACCGGTTCGCCGGTCCGCATCCCGCCCCTGCCCTCATCGCTGGTGGGCGCGTTCGACGTGGCGGACCGGTATCACGTTGCAGGATGGGTCCGGGATGAGGCCTGCCCGGACCGCACAGTCTGGCTGACGGTCTGGGTGGACGGGCAACCCGCCGGACGCCTCGCCGCCAACCGTTTCCGCGCGGATCTGCGGGACGCGGGTTTCGGGACGGGACGGCATGGCTTCCATCATGCCTTTTCGTCCCCGATCGATCCGCTGACGGATCACGTGATCGAACTCCGGCATGGCGAGGAGCGTTTCGGCACACCCTTCACGCTCCCGGGCACAGCCAGCCTGTCTGCGGATCTGAAAACCCATTTTTCCGGCATCCTGCGCGGACTGGATGCACCGCTCGAACGGGCAGACGCCCTGACATTCCTCGTAAGCGAAGCCGAGCGGCTGAGGACCCGGGACGCTGCGGAACTGACAGCGGTGCGCGAGCGCGAAGAGGCCCGGCAGGCACAGCGTCTCTACCCCACGGAAGCAGACAGCACCGATCCGGCACAGACGACCACACCACGTCCCGTCGCCCTTTTCATTGACGACCGCGCTCCGGATCCCGAACGGGATGCCGGTTCGGTCGCGGTCCTGTCCCATATCCACACCATCCGGAATCTCGGTTACCGCTGCTGCTTCATGGCTTCCCGCCTCTCTCCCAGCGAAGAGGATCGCATGCGGCTGGAGCAGCAGGGCATCGAATGTCTGATGCCGCCCGTCTTTCCCTGTCCGGAAGAAGCGCTCCGGCAACTCGGAAGCGGGCTTGAGGTGGTCTATCTGCACCGCCTCAACAATGCGGAAAGCTATTCCGCCCTGACCCGCGCCTTCGCCCCGACCGCCACGCTGATCTGGAGCGCGGCCGATCTGGCCTCCTTGCGTCTGCACCGTCAGGCCGCCGTCGAATCCCGGCCCGAACTCGAACGGTTTGCCAGCCGTCTGGAAGTCCGCGAGAACATGTGCGCCTGGCTGGCGGATTTTGTTCTGACGCATTCTGCCATCGAGGCGCAGCGCCTCTCACGGACCGTGCCCACGGCCAATGTCCATGTTGTGCCCTGGGCCGTGCCGGTCTCTTCCCGCCGGCGCCGGACGCCAGAGGCTCCCGTCATCGCCTTCGTGGGGCATTTCGCCCACGATCCCAATCTGGACGCAGCGAAATGGCTCGTCCTGACGATCATGCCGCGTCTGCGCCAGGTCATTCCGGGCCTGCGCTGTCGCCTGATCGGAAGCGCCATGCCCCATGCCGTCCATACTCTGGCGGCGGAGGACGTGGAGATCGTAGGCGCCGTGCCGGACCTTCAGGACGCTTTGGCGGACATATCCGTCTGTGTGGCGCCGCTCCGTTTCGGGGCCGGGATCAAGGGCAAGGTGCTTGAATCCTGGGCCATCGGGCTGCCCGTCGTCATGACCCCGATCGCCGCCGAAGGTCTGGTGGACCCGGCCGACCCGACATGGCGCGCCGCCATCGCAGACACCCCCTCCGACTTCGCGGAACGGATTGCCGCTTTTCTGGACCCCGCGACAGGCCGAAAACAGGTCCGGGCCGGACGGCGGATTCTGAAAACCCGTTTCTCGGAAGAGGCCGTCGCCGCTGCCCTCTCCCCTGTCCTGCCAGAGGTCTTTCCGGCGTTCGAATCCGACCCGCCCGTCCTGAACTGAGACGCCTCAGAAGCGGAAAACGACATTGGACTGGGCATAGCTTCCGCTTTTGCCACCCGCCGCATGAAGCCCGTTCGAGGCCATGAACCGCGCGCCATAGATCTGCCAGGTCAGGTGCCGGTTGAGCTGAAGCTTGAGCGACGCCTGCGGTACCACACCGATATAGCCACCGTGATAGGTCTTCGAGAATGTGTACGGGCCGGACGAGTTCCAGATCGCGCCATCCGCATTTTCCCTCCACATGAATGGCACCTTGAACTGGATGCTCGCAAAACCTTTCCAGGGCGTGACGCTGAAAACCGGTGAAACACTGACGAGGTTGGACGGCTGGATATAGGTCGTGGTGTCCAGATAGTTCGTCTGCGGATTGAAGGGCGCCATATAGGTCCGGACCGGTCCGTTCGTTCCATCGGCCCCGCCGGAATACAGATCCGCCTGCACGCCGATGAACGGATGGAGCGGCGAGGGCGTATGGCGGTATCCCACGATCGTATTGACCGAATAGGCCTGGACGGCACTCTTGTGCTCGCTCCCGGATTTCTGGAACGTCCCGTCCTGATAAAGCCCGCCGAACGAATATTCGAAGGACGCGGCGGTGCCGTACCAGCGGAAGCCCACATTCCCGCGTGAGGACGTGCCTTTCAGGGAGCCAGATGCGAGCGGCACGACCGACAGGCTGCCGCCATAGCGGTATCCGTAATAGAAGATGTCCAGAAACGAGTGCACCGTTTCTCCGCCAATGGAGAACTGCGGCACGAGAGCGGTGATGTCCCCGCCATACAGGCGTGTGCCGTAATCTTCTGTGTCATGGAACATCAGGGTCGCGTCCGTCTTGGTCTGGACGAAATCGAACGTATCGACCCGGATATTGGGCCAGATCGCATAGATGCGCCCACCATTCCACGACAGCGGCACATTGGGCGTCTCGCGGTTGTACAGAACGTAAGACGGCGCATCGAGGAACTGCTGACGGCCAAACATGAAGCCGGTCTGGGCTCCAGCCAGCTTGCCCTTGAATTCGATGAAGGCCTGCTGAAGGTCCAGCCGCTTGCGATACGTCGTGTTGTAGCCAAACCCTTTCCAGCCAGCCGCATCAGCATTGATAAGCTGACCGAACAGCCGGACATGCTCACCCAGATGCAGATCCGCGCCATACAGGTTCCGCACGCCGAAACGGCCGGAATTGCTGCCGTCCTTCTTTCCCAGAAAGGGCGTCTCTTCATACCAGTTGCGCAGGCGCGTTTCCCCCGAGAAGGACAGCCAGATCGTTTTCGCATCGTTCAGGGCAATAAACTTGAGCGGATCAAACGGATCATCCCGACGGCTCTTATCCCGCAGGAAGCTCCAGTCTTCCGCCCAAGGCGCCACGCCATAACGACCTACCGGCCCGAAGCCCGCTGATTCGCCGTTGCCGTAACTGAACGCGCCCCACGGACCCTGCCGTCCCTGCGGCGCATGGTTCTGACTAGCCACGACCCGGCGCGGCTGTCCCACGACACCGGCATGGGGATAGTTCTGAATGGGCGGACGTTCCGTGGACGGGACGTGAATCCATTCCTCCGTCTGTGTAACGGGCGCCTGCGTCACCGGCGCGGCAGGTGAGGAGGACTGAGCCGCCACTGCCGCCCGCGGTGCGCAGATTTCCAGTGCCATCAGGGCAAGAAGGGACCGGTTCCGGTATGAATGATGACGCGACATGCCCTGAAAACTCCACAGAGGGTTCGCAGAACATTAGGCAGAGCTGCAAAAACATCAATCGTCATAGTTTTAAATAATTTATACTATTTGTTTTAGTTTTTAATCAGGTCGCGTGATGTCCATCTGTCCCCGGGTCAGATCCCGCAGCCAGTCCGTGATGGCGTCCGCTTCTTCGACAGGCACGGCCAGCGTCATCCAGGCCCCTTCCCCATCGAAATCACATTCCAGCCGGGTCGCACGCCAGCCCTCGATCTTCGATTCCACCATCGCAAAGCTGGAAAACGGACAGTGAAACCGCAGCTTCACGGTCTCGATCCGCTCGATCCGGTCCGCTTCGCGCAGACAGGCCGACGCCGCGCCGCCATAGGCCCGGACAAGCCCCCCGGCCCCGAGCTGCACGCCGCCATACCACCGCGTGACCACGATCATGACATTGTCGAAATCCTGCCCTTCGATGGCAGACAGAATCGGCCTCCCCGCCGTGCCCCCCGGCTCTCCGTCATCGCTGCACCGGAAGCGCTGGCCCGTTTTGAAAGCCCAGCAGTTATGGGTCGCATCCAGGACCGCCACCTCGCGAAAGAAGGCCATGGCGGCAGCTTCATCTTCCACCGGGGCGGCGGAAGCACGAAAAACACTGTTCCGAATCACACTTTCGTAAGTCGCGAGGCCGGGAAGAGTCCATGTCATGGCTTTCCTTCTGCCTCAGGATCGCTGAAATGTCAGGATGGGGTAGGGAAACGCTGCCCGTTCTGTTAAGGGTAGGCCCCATGTTTTCGGATCTGACCGGTCGGCTGAATGCCGTCTGCGCGCGTCGTGCGCCCCTTGTTCTGGCGCTGTTCGCACTGCTCTGTGCTGGCTGCGTTGCCCTGAGTGTCACACGAATCAGTGTGACGACTGACACGAGCAAGATGTTTGCCAACACTCTGCCGTGGAAAAAGCGGAGCATGGAGCTGACGCGCCTGTTCCCGCAGGACAGCAACCAGCTCGTCGCCATCATCGACAGCCGCATCCCCGAACAGGGACGCATGGCCGCGAGGCAGCTCGCCGCGACGCTGGGTCAGGACCACACGCATTTCAAGACGGTCAGCCTGCCCGGCGACAACGCCTTCTATAACAGCCACGGCTTCCTGTTCCTCGACACGAAGGACCTTGAGCCCCTTCTGGATTCGATCGTCTCCGCGCAGCCCTTCCTCGGTACGCTGGCGGCTGATCCGTCCGCCCGTGGCCTGTTTGGCGCGCTGGGCCTGATCGGCGAGGGTATCAAGGCCGGACAGGGGATTCCGAGCGGCTTCAACGGCGCGCTGGACGGTTTTGCCAACTCTCTGACAGCGGCGGCAAACGGCCATCCGCAGGACATGTCCTGGCAGAACCTGCTGATCGGCAAGCTCGCCGAACTGGGCTCGCAGTACGAATTCGTCGTCACGCAGCCGAAGCTCGACTACAGCTCCTTCCAGCCGGGCGACGGCGCCACGACCGCCATGCGCCAGGCGATCAACAATCTCGAATTTGTGAAGACGAAGCAGGCGTCGGGCATCATCACCGGTGAAGTGAAGCTGTCGGACGAAGAGTTCTCCACCGTCGCACACGGCATGGTACTGGGCCTCGTCATCTCGCTCGTCCTCGTGGCGGTCTGGCTGATCCTCGCTGTCCACTCTCCGCGCGTCATCATCCCCATCCTGCTGACCCTCATCAGCGGTCTGCTCCTGACGACGGGCTTTGCAGCTCTGGCGGTCGGTGAGCTGAACCTGATCTCGGTGGCCTTCGCGATCCTGTTCGTCGGCATCGCCGTCGATTTCGCCATCCAGTACAGTGTGCGCCTGCGCGGACAACGCAATCCGGACGGCTCGCACCCATCCCTTCATGACGCCATCATCCTGACGGGTCAGGAAAGCGGTGCGCAGATCCTTGTCGCAGCCCTCGCGACAGCAGCGGGCTTCCTGGCGTTCTATCCCACGAGCTTCATTGGTGTGGCACAGCTCGGCCTGATCGCAGGCTTCGGCATGCTGATTGCCTTCTTCTGCACCATGACACTGCTGCCGGCGCTTCTGTCCATTTTCCATGCGAAACTGGGCAATGGCACCCCGGGCTTTGCCTTCATGGCTCCCGCAGACGCATTCCTGCGCCACAAGCGACATAAAGTCGTCGGCGTCTTCGCACTGCTCGGAATCGTGGGGCTGGCCCTCATGCCGCTCCTGAAGTTCGATGCCGATCCGCTTCACACGAAAGACCCGAACACCGAGGGCATGCGCGCCCTGCATCTGCTGGAAGCCAACCCGCTCACCACGCCCTACAGCGCGCAGGTCCTGACCCCGAACCTGACGGAAGCCGCCCGGCAGGCCGCGGCGTTCTCGAAGCTGCCGAGCGTGCATGACGTGCTCTGGCTCGGCGCTCTGGTCCCCGATGACCAGAAGACCAAGCTGGCCATGATCGAGGACACGGCGTCCATCCTGCTGCCGACCATCACGGTGCCCGACCCGGCCCCCGCGCCGGACGCCGCGGCCATTCGCGCCGCTGCCGTTACGGCTGCACAGAAGCTCGATGCCGTGAAGGATCAGCTCCCCGCTCCGCTGGAAAAGATCCGTCAGGCCCTGCACACGCTCGCGACGGCTCAGGACAGCACGCTGCTTCAGGCGAGCACGTCCCTGACGCGCTTCCTGCCGGACGAACTGTCGATGCTGCGCACGGCACTTCAGCCCACGCCGGTCACGATGGAGAGCATTCCGCAGGATGTGCGTCAGGACTATGTCCTGCCGGATGGTCGCGCCCGCCTGACGATCCACCCCAAGGGCCAGATGTCCGAAACGCCGGTGCTGCACCGCTTCGTCAAGGAGCTGCGCTCGGTCAATCCGGACGTCGCCGGCCCTGCGATGGAAATCACGGAGAGCGCCAACACGATCGTCCATGCCTTCACGGTCGCGGCGATCTGCGCGCTCATCATGATCGCCATCATCCTGCTGGTGGTCCTGCGTCGCCTGCTGGACGCGGCCCTCGTCATGGCGCCGCTGCTGATGTCCGCGCTGCTGACGGTCATTCTGGTCGTCACGGTGCCGGAAACGCTGAACTACGCCAACATCATCGCCCTGCCCCTGCTGCTGGGTGTGGGTGTGTCGTTCAACATCTATTTTGTCATGAACTGGCGTGAGGGCGTGAAGGGTCCGCTCACCTCTCCCACGGCGCGTGCGGTGCTGTTCTCCGCCCTGACGACCGCCACGGCCTTCGGCTCGCTCGCACGCTCCGGCCATCCGGGTACGGCCAGCATGGGTCGGCTGCTCCTGATGTCGCTGGGCTGCACGCTGCTCTGCACGATGGTCTTCGTCCCGGCCCTGCTGCCCAAGCGCCCGATCGACGAGGCCTGACCCAGGGCACGCTCTACCGGCCGCTGACATGGTTTGCAGCAATGTGACACACATTCTGGCAACCGTGCGTTTCCTCAGGGGTTGAGATCTTCCAGAACGGAGGATTTCCCCTTGAGCACAGAGCATTCAGGCCTGCCGCGTGGCATCGACCATATCGGCGTCACCGTCCCGGACATCAACGCCGCCATCCGCTTTCTTGAAGAAGCCTTTGCCGCCGTCGCCCTCTACCGCAACGTCACCCGCACCAAGCCCCAGAAAGGCCCCGAGACGGAAAAGATCCTCGGCCTGCCTCAGGGCACCGCCGTCATCGAGATGTGCATGATGGCGCTGGGGCATGGGCCGGGAATCGAACTCTTCGAAATGAAGGGGCCGGACCAGCGCGAGGCCGCACGTCCCTGTGACTGGGGCCTTCAGCATTTCGCTGTCTATGTCGATGACATCCATGCCGCCTGTCACCGTTTCCAGAAAGCGGGCGGCACGCTCCTGACCGAACCGCAGGGCCAGCCCTCGCTCGAAGCTGCGCCGGGCAACATGTTCTGCTACGGCCGCACGCCCTGGGGCATGATCGTGGAACTGATCAGCACTCCCCATCAGGAACGCTTCAACGACATCGCCCCCATGGATCGCTACCAGCCGCCCCCGCGCGCCACCCCGAATAAAGGATCAGACGCATGACCCGCTGTCCGTTCCATGATTACGATCTGAAAACCATGTCCAAACCTGCCGGCCCGCAATGGCAGGATCATGTGCATGAAGGTAACGCGCACATCATTTCCACCGTGCAACCTGCCCATTGGGACGGAAGCTGGCACCCCGATCCGAAAGTCCAGTGGATCATTCCGCTGAAGGGATCGTGGTACGTTACGGCCATGGACGGAAAGAAAGTCGTCATGGGGCCTGGCGACGTCTCTCTTGGCGAGGACCAGATGAGCCGCAGGGACGCAAAGGGACATATCGGTCATTTCGCCGGGAATATCGGTGACGGCCCCGTCACACTGATGGTCATCCAGACCGATGAACAGCCGACCGTGGATAAGCCCTGCCGCTTTCATTAAGGCTTCAGAACAAATCGCAGTTCCGCTCAGGCGCGAAGCGGCTCATCCGTTCGCGCCTGAACTGTTATCGGAACCGCAACATGCTGTACAATCACGTAACAACACTCGGTTTTCGTCAATAGTTCGCGAAAAACCTTCCGGAACCGATTTTCTCCCAGTTTTCAGACAATCCGCCCTGAAGCCCTCCTGAGAAATCCACCATGACAAACCGTGACTCAGTGACGTTTTCCGGATTCACAGATGATAATTCGATTATTCCATGAAAGATTGAATTGAAATCAAAAGAACAACAAAACAGACTCAAAATACAATCACAAAGAAACAATATGAAACCATCACAAAAACAGAAAAATAACCCAAAATAACTATCGCACATAAACTTTGTTTAAATTGTTTATTTTCAAAATAAACACACAACAGATCCATATCTTATTTTTTTATTTAGATTATCTTCCCGCATTCTTTTGACACATATCTCAGAAAAGCCAGAATGTGACATAAGCGCAACGCCTTTCATGACATGTGACAGGCATGTTGCATTCTTGTAGCAAAAGGATTGCACACCGTTTCGATTTCCGATGAAAATGTGGCTAGGGATACAAAACTTTCTTGCGACCCTATTCGAGAAGGGACCACGGCCGCGATGACCACCTCTGTGCAACATTCACTGAAAAGACGCACACCTGCGCCCCGGACGGTTGTCCGGATGTTCCTGATGGCGAGCATTTCCTACAGTGTCCTGCCAAGTGTCAGTGCGCACGCCCAGACCACCACGACCGCACCTGCAAAACACGTTTCCGCTCACAAGAGCGCAGCCAAGAAAAAGGCGCCGGCAAAGGCTGCCACGACAGCCAGAACTGCACCCGTCGCCGCTCCGGCAGCCACTGCCGCAACCCCGGTTGCAACCGCGACGGCGGCCGCTCCGGTCACCCAGACGAACAGCAAGGTGCTGCAGCAGGGAACCGAAGCTTCGGGTTCAGCTGAAGTCGTTACGGTTACCGGTACACGTCTGTCCCAGACGCGCCTGACAAATGTCATGGCGGGCACCTCGCTCAGCGCCGACCAGATCAAGAAGCGCGGTTACACCGATATCGGCATCGCGCTGATGCGTGAAAACCCGGCTTTCGGTATCGGCGACAACTCGCCGATCGGTAGCCAGGGCAGCTTCGGTGCCGGTCAGTCCTATACCTCACTGCTGAACCTCGGCAGCCAGCGTACCCTGACGCTGATCGACGGCATGCGTATGGTCGGCGGTGAAACGGCCTCCCTTTACGGCGCGGGTTCAGGCTCGCAGGTGGACATCAGCGCCATTCCGACATCGCTCCTGAAGGGTGTGGACACCAAGCTGGGCGGCGCAGGCGCGGCCTATGGTGCGGATGCCGTCGCAGGTGTAGTCAACTACCAGCTGGACGATCACTTCACCGGCGTGGACTTCAATGCCCAGGGCAACTGGAGCCAGAAGCTTGATGCGCCCGGCGAGAAAATCACCTTCAAGGTCGGCCATGACTTCGATCACGGCAAGGGTGGCATGGTCTTCGACGTCGAATACCGCAATCAAGGCGGCATGCTCGACAACGACCGGCCTTATTTGACCGGTCGCAACGCCACAACATATGTTCGTCAGCCAATTGATGGCACAGGAAAATATACTTACAATTTTGCGCAAGGCGCCCGTAACGTCATCGCATCCGTCACTGGTGTTCCGCAGCTGACCGGCAACAATCCGCCAATCTATGGCGGCAAGGTTGTGGACGGCATTTCCAATGCCGCTGGTCAGCCCCTGATGTTCAGCAGCAATGGCCAGTCCCTCGTCCCGATGACGTGGAACTACGCTACCAAGAGCCCGACAACGGTTGTGGGCGGCAACGGAACTGCACTTCAGGATTACGGCCAGCTTTACGCCCCGACCCAGAAGCTGAACCTGACCCTGCTCGGTCATTACGACATCACCGACCACATCCACGCGACGTGGCAGGGCTGGTACGCACGTGGCACCGCATCAAGCGAAGTCGCACAGGGTACGTGGTCGACGCCGACGTTCAACGAGCCGTTGACGCTGGAGAACTACCACAATGACGGTGCGGTCACCGGAGCCTACCAGCTCAGCACCAACAACCCGTTCCTGACGGCTGCTGAACGGGCGACAATCACGAACGCCCTCGCCGCCAAAGGTCTTCCCACCGATACATTCTACATGTCGCGCCTGAACCAGGATCTCGATGGTGGCATGTATCAGACGACAATGCAGATGTACCGCTTCCAGGGTGGTCTGAACGGTGACTTCGATGCCGTAGGTCGTCACTTCAACTGGAAAGTTACGGGTGAATACAGCCGTTATCTGAACGACACATGGCAGCCGTCCATTGTGGCACAGAACCTGATCAACGCGCTCAATGTCACGACTGATGCCGGCGGCAACATCATCTGCTCGCCCGGTTACACCAGCGCACCCGTCAAGACCCGCAGTTCCACATGCGCACCGTTCAATCCGTTTGGTTCGGGTCAGTCCACGCCTGCGGCTGTCAACTACATCACGGCGGACGCGCATCAGAAGAACGCGAACGCACAGCGTGACATCCAGGCCGAAATCTCCAGCACGGTCATGCGTCTTCCCGCTGGCGACGTGCGCTGGGATATCGGTTACGAGCATCGCCGCGAAGGCTATCGCTTCAACCCGGGTGCCTTCTCCCGCGGCTGGGAACAGGACGACGGTTCGTACCTGCAGTACGGCAGCTCGGCCTCGCTTCCGCCCACGGGTGGCGCGTATCACACGCATGAAGTCTTCGGCGAACTTGATGTTCCGCTGGTCTCGCCCAACATGCACGTCCCCGGTGTCTACAGCCTGTCCGCCACGGCGAACGGCCGTTACATCAACAACAGCATGACCGGCGGCTACTGGACCTACATGTTCGGTGGAGCCTGGTGGCCGACGCAGGACATCGGTCTGAGCGGCAACTATGCCCGCTCTGTCCGTAACCCGTCCGTCACCGAACTGTTCGCGCCGCAGAGCACGGACTATGAAGACGGTATCGATCCCTGCTCGTCCGCTGGCCTCAATTCCGGCCCGAACCCCGCCGTCCGTGCGGCCAACTGCGCCAAGGCCGGAATCAAGCAGCCGTTCGAATCCAACTTCAACAACTTCACCGTGCAGGGAACTGCCGGCGGTAACAGCAAGCTGAAGAACGAAGTCTCCACCAGCTACACCGGCACCCTGGAACTTCGTCCGCACTTCATCCGCGGTTTCGACTTCCGCGGCTCCTTCGTGGACGTGAAGATCAACAACGCGATCACGTCTCTTGGTGCCCAGAACATCATGGACGGCTGCTACGACTCGACGTCCTATGGTCCGAGCAATGCCTATTGCGCCGCCTTCACACGCGGAGCGGATGGCCAGCTCGAGAACTTCACGGCCGGCTATTACAACATCGCCAACTACGAGACGCAGGCTCTGCAGGCCAATATCGAATACAACACTCCGCTGTCACGCTTTGGCCTGCCGTCCTCGGCTGGTGAAATCGGCCTGACCGGAAACTATGTCCACTATCTCAAGAGCCAGCAGAGCTATCTCGGCAACACCTATCTGCTGACCGGCACGACGGGCTCGCCCAACGACAACTTCACGCTTAACGCGAACTATATCCGTGGTCCGTTCACCCTTCAGTGGCAGACCCTCTGGTATGGTCCGTCCCACTACGCGGTCCAGGTCCCTGCGACCCAGTACTTTGCCAACAAGCGTCCGTCCTTCGCCATGTTCAACCTGACGGTTGGCTACGAAATCACCCGGAACTTCAGCGCAAACTTCATGGTGAACAACATCACGAACGCGCTGCCGAAGTACCCTGGCGCAGTCAGCCTGACGCGTTACTACGATGCGATCATCGGCCGTTCCTTCCAGATGAACCTCGGCGTTCATTTCTGATCCTTCGATCAGGCGGAACACTGGAAAAGAGGGGCTTCGGCCCCTCTTTTTTTGTCTGTCGCCCCAAACGCAGGCACAAAAAACGGGGCGGATTATCATCCGCCCCGTCTCCGGTTCCAGCTCCCGGTAAGGGCAGAGGTCAGTTCGTCTCTTTAGGCGTATGCTTGACCTTGATGTTGTAGCCTTTGAGCATTCCGTACCAGTACAGACGGGGGAAGACTTCCGTCTTGAGGAACCAGGCGAAGCGGCTGGGCTTGCGCTGGTCATACGGAAAGCTCGGCGCAACCTTGCCGCCATACAGGAACTCGGCCAGCACGACCTTGCCGTAGGACACTGTCAGCGGGCAGGCGCCATAACCGTCATAGCTGCCCATCTGCGGGCGGCCATCGAGCGAAGCCAGCAGGTTTTCCACGACAACCGGAGCCTGTTCGCGGGCAGCAGCGGCCGTTTTGGCATTGCTGGTGCCCAGAACGTCACCGGCCCCGAAGATGTTGTCATAGGTCTTGTGACGCAGGACGGTCGGATCGACGTCCAGCCAGCCGGCGTCGTTGGCGAGCGGGCTTTTCTTGACGAAATCCGGCGCACTCTGCGGCGGCACGACATGCAGCATGTCGAACTGGCGCACCACGGTCTGATCCGTTCCGACGATCTGGAACGTGGCCTCGCGCTTCTCACCATCCACCTTGATCAGGTTTTCCTTCATGTGAAGGTTCACGCCGTAATAGTCGATCTCGCGCTGAAGCGAGGGAACGAAATACGGCACACCGAACAGGGCGTTTCCGGCCAGCGAGAAATCGACTTCCGTGCGATGCAGCGAGCCTTCGCGGCGCCAGTGATCGCAGGCCAGATAGACGATCTTCTGCGGCGCACCAGCACATTTGATGGGCATAGGCGGCTGTGTGAACAGGGCCTTGCCGCCATCGAGATGACGGATGCACTCCCAGGTATAGGCGGCCGTCTCACGCGAATAGTTCGACGTCACGCCATTGCGGCCCAGCGTTTCGGGCAGGCCTTCGATCTTGTCCCAGTCCAGCTGGAGGCCGGGGCAGACAACCAGACGGCGATACTCGACAACGCGGCCGCTTTTCAGCGTCACGGTATTGGCTTCGGGCTGGAAGCTCTCAACGCTGTCGCGCAGCCAGGTGACATTGCGCGGGATCAGCCCGCCTTCCTGCCGCAGCGTTTCGGGCAGAGTCATCACGCCCGCGCCCACAAGGGTCCAGCCGGGCTGGTAAGCATGAGTCGTGGACGGCTCGATGATGGCGATCGACAGGTTGGCACGCTCGCGCCTGAGCTGGGCTGCAATGGTAATGCCGGCGGCACCGCCACCAACGATGACGACTGAGAAGCGATCCTGCTGGGTCGGGTCTGCCATGTTCGGTTACTCCAACGTCATTGTGTGACGGAAAGAGTCTAGTCCAGAAGGGCAAGTCTTTCCGTCAGAAGGGAATAGAAGGCGTCTGAATCAACGTCATTGATCCATAACGCGTTCGGAACGCGATCGGTTACGTTCCACAGGTCAACAACACTCTGACCCACACACAAAGGCGCGTCGACCTCGATTTCCACATTGCAGTCCCGCCCAGAGAAAAGCTCGGGCCACAGAAGGAAGCCGATGGTGAGCGGATCATGCAGCGCACCGCCTTCCCAGCCGTATTTCAGCTTCTCGAAGCGGTCTTCCGCGCCCAGCATCCGCACCACCATGTCCGTCACCGGCGTGCCGACCGCGGCGATCAGCGCCAGACGGGCCGGTGTGGCGATGGCGCGATGCGTCACGTCCAGCGGCAGGAGCGTGATGGGGATGCCGGAATGCATGACGATCCGGGCGGCGTGCGGGTCCACGAAAAAATTGAATTCTGCGGTCGGCGTGATGTTGCCGCCTTCGCGCTGCGCCCCGCCCATAGCCACGACTCCCGCGATCCGGGACGCGATATCGGGCGCGTGGGTCAAAGCCAGAGCCAGATTGGTCATCGGGCCGAGGCAGACGAGCGTGATCGCGCCCTCGGGTTCACGACGCAGCAGGTCCACGAGCCAAGTCGCGGCATCAATCGCCTGTGGGCGCAGCGTCGGTTCCGGAAGATCGGCGCCGGCCATGCCCGTTTCACCATGGACGTGCTCGGCGCTGATGGGCGCGCGGTGCAGGGGACGTGCCGCGCCTGCAAAAACAGGAATGTCGGTACGGCCTGCCAGTTCGAGCAGGGCGCAGGCATTCTTCGTCGTCAGGGCAACGGGCACATTGCCGGCAACGGTCGTGATGGCCTCGACCGTCAGTTCCGGCGAGGCCAGCGCCAGCAGGATGGCAACCGCGTCGTCCTGACCCGGATCGGTGTCGATGACGATGCGGCGGGGTGCGATCGGTGCGGAGCCGGCCTGTGTCATCATGCGTCTTCTTCGGAGTCCTTGATCCAGACCTCGACCGGTCCCGTAACCTTGATCGTCATCGGACGGCCGCGGCGATCCAGCGTCTTGCCGACGGCCAGACGGACCCAGCCTTCGCTGATGCAGTATTCCTCAACGGTCGTGCGCTCTTCGCCCTTGAAACGGACACCGATGCCGCGCGAGAGCAGCTCTTCGTTGTAATACGGGCTGTCCGGGCTGGCGGAGAGACGATCGGGAATGGTGTCGGTCATGGCAGGGCTATCCTCGTTTGTATCAGATCCGATCATGTCAGACCGGCGCGTCAGAGGTCTTCTCTGTAGCGCCGGATGGACGGCTCTCCAAGTCCACCCCCGTTCCGGAACAGGACATGGCCGCTCCCACAGGACGCAGAGCGCTGCTATGAGAGACGCTCCCCGTCGGAGACAGACCTCTCATGCCGTACTGCTCTTTTCGCCGCAAACCGGAGCGCCGCCTTGCCGGACTGACCGCCCTCGCATCGCTTCTGATGCTGCTGACAGCGGGAGCCGCCCTGTCCGGCTGCGCCTCGGATGACGATGGCGACAACTGGTCGGTCAGTGCACCAGTTTCGGCCGGTCAGGCCATCCGGCTGGACTCCGTGCCGTCCCATGAGCCGGCGTCGGTCTATCGCCTGACCTATCGCAGTACGGATGCGCGCAATCCGCAGCAGCTCGTCCGCGTCTCCGCTCAGGTTCTGGTGCCACGCGGTCGTGCCCCGGCGGGCGGCTGGCCGGTTCTGGCCTGGGCGCATGGGGAAAGCGGCCTGCACCTGACCTGCGCGCCGTCCGTCATGGGGATCGGCACCGTGCAGGCGCATTTCTATGACGGCTGGCTGCGTCAGGGCTTTGCGATCGTCGCGACCGATTATCCCGGCATGGGCGAGCCGGGCGCGCCTCTTCTGCTGAATGCACGCTCGGAAGGCATGAGCGTGCTCGATTCCGTCCGCGCCGCCCGCGAGCGCCTGCCGGATCTGTCGGAGAACGTGGTTCTGAACGGTCATGCACAGGGCGGTCAGGCAGTCCTCGCCGCTGCTGCCATGGCCTCGACCTATGCGCCCCATCTGCGGATTTTGGGCACAATCGCCGCTGCCCCTCCCTATCTTGACGAGCAGACAGTGCAGGAGCTTCTGCATTCCGCCAACCCGCGCAGCTTCTCGCCCGCCGTGCCGGAACTGCTGACACTCGGACAATCGCTGGTCGAAGCCGATCCGTCCACGGATATCAACGAGGCCTTCACGCCGCGGGGACAGCGCCTTCTGCATGAGGCCGGATCCATGTGTGCCTCGGATTTCTTCCCGATCACCAAACGCTCCGGTTTGACGCCCGCAACTCTGCTCGAACCTGAAGCGGACCGTGTGCTGGCGCCGGTTTTCGACTGGGCGAAATATCCCGGCTTCTCCCTGCCCTCGCCCGTGCTCATCGAGTCCGGCGCGCAGGATCTGCACACCTCCACCAGCCAGCAGAAGCGTCTCGTCACCCGTCTCTGCTCCGCCGGAACCGCCGTGACACACCGGATTCATGACGCCAGCCATAACGGCACCCTCGCCGCCATGATTACGGAGGCCCACAGCTTTGCCGGGCAGCTTCTGCAAGGCACGAAGCCCCGTTCGGACTGCAATTAACCAGACCAGGCACAGGAGCAGGAGATGTTTTCACCCCGGCGGGGGTCGCATCCCGGAAACACTCTGTTAGACTCTGCCGGATGAATATCCTGATTACAGGGGCCGCATCCGGCATCGGACGCGGTCTTGCCCTGAAACTGGCCCGCCCCGGCGTTTCCCTGCAACTATGCGATCATGCGGCAGACGGCCTGATGGAAACGGCCCGGCAATGCGATGAACAGGGCGCCAGAGCAGTCCCCACCGTGCTGGATACGCGGAACCGGCAGGGCATGGCGGAGTGGATCGCCACCGCTTCCGGCGAGAGGCTCGACATGGCGTTTCTCTGCGCAGGCATCACGGGCGGCCTGCCGCCCGAGGCCGATGACGGTCTGGTGCTGGAGCGTGAAGAGCGCGTGTGGGAAATGCTCGACACCAACCTGACTGGAACGCTCAACACGTTCTTTCCGGTGGTGCAGGCCATGCGCAGGCAGCAGCGGAATGGCGAAAACCTTCGGGGCCGGATCTGCGTGATGGCGTCCGTCGCGGGCTTCGTCTGCTATCCCGGAACACCCTCCTATTCCGCGTCCAAGGCCGCGCTGGACCGATTCATCGTGGCCAATGCGGTCCATCTGCAGCGCTTTGGCATCAGCCTGACCAGCGTGTGCTGTGGATTTGTCGATACGGCCATGGTGAAGCAGAACCGTTTTCCAATGCCGGGCCTGGTATCCACGGAAGAGGCCGTCCGCCGGATCCTGCGCGGTACGCTGCGCCAGACGCGACGGGTGATCTTCCCGTCCTGGCTGGTCATGGGCTCCCGACTGATGGACCTGCTGCCGCCCCGTCTGGCCGAGCGGTATTATATGACCCAGCCCTCCGCCCAGCCGGCGGGAATGCCCGATTTCTGACTCCCTGCACGGCGGATAACTGACATTTTGTGTCCTATCAGTAATGACCCCCGGCGCGGTTTTGTGGATAAACTGGCCGCATGAATTTCTGCCGCCTGTTCATAGACCGTCCGGTCGCGACGACACTGATGTCCATTGCCATCTTCATGGCGGGGTTCATCTGTTACCCCCTCCTGCCCGTAGCCACGATGCCGGACATGACCACGACCGCCATCATGGTCGTGGCGACCCAGCCGGGCGCGGATCCGCAGCAGATGGCAACATCCGTCACCACGCCTCTGGAGCGCAGGCTCGGCTCCATCGCCGATCTGGAAAGCATCGAATCCGACACCAACGCCGGACAGGCCCAGATTTTCCTTGAGTTCTCGTCATCGCGAAACATCGACGGCGCCCTGCGCGACACACAGGCCGCCCTGCGCGCCGCAAGAGCCGACCTGCCGACAGGGACGATGGATGCCGATCCGCAGGCCTTCAAGATGGATGGCAGCGGTTTCCCGGTCTATCTGATGAGCCTCACCGGCGATCAGAAAACGCAGGCCGAACTCTACGACATCGCCAATATTCGCATCAAACCGCTCCTGGCCGAGGTCAAGGGCGTGGGCCGTGTGGAAGTCGTGGGGTCAACGAATCCTGCCGTCCGTGTCGAGCTCAATCCCGGCCCACTCTACAAATGGGGCATCGGTTTCGAGGACGTGCGCACCGCCCTTGCTTCAGCCAATGCCTTCACGCCCAAGGGCTTCATCGACAGCAATGGCCAGCGGATGATGCTGTCCACCAACGACCAGGCCATCAACGCGTCCCAGTACCGGGACCTGATCGTCGGCTATCGCAACAACTTCTACCCCGTCCGGCTGAGCGACATCGCCACCATCAGCGACAGCGTCCAGGACGTTTATCAGACCAGCTACATCAACGGACATCGCGCCGTCACCCTGGTCGTGACCGCCCAGCCCCACGCCAACACCGTGGCCATCGTGGACGGCATCAACGCCAACCTGACGCATCTGCGCGATGCCCTGCCGGCGGACGTCAATCTGGTCGTGGGCCTCGATACGTCCCGCTCCATCCGGGCCTCGCTGGCGGATGCGCGGCTGACGCTGGTCCTGTCCGTCGTGCTGGTCGTGCTCGTGATCCTGCTGTTCTTCCGCAAGATGATCACGACGCTCATCCCGGCCATCACGGTCCCCATCGCCCTGTCCGGCACACTGGCCGCCATGGCCGCGTTCAACTTCACGCTCGACGTCCTGTCGCTCATGTCCCTGACCATCGCGGTGGGCTTCGTGGTCGATGACGCCATCGTCGTGCTGGAAAACATCGCCCGCCACATGGAAGAGGGGAAAGACCGCTACGAGGCCAGCCTGATCGGCGCTTCGGAAATCGGCTTCACGGTCCTGTCCATCAGCGCCTCTCTGGTCGCGGTGTTCATCCCGCTGCTGTTCCTGCCCGGCAGCGCTGGCTCGATCATGTTCGAGTTCTGCATGACGATGATTTCCGCCATCGTGATCTCGATGTGGCTCTCTCTGACGCTGACGCCGATGATGTGCGCGCATCTGCTGGAAATCGACCACGGCGAGGAATCCCGGAAAGGCATTCTCGGCCACATCGCCTTCGTCACGGAAACCTCGCTGGACTGGACGCTGAAACAGTATGGGCGGTCCATGCACTGGTGCCTGCGCCATCCGGTCCTGATGGGTCTGACCCTGCCACTCAGCTTTGTCGTGCTGGTGGGATCGGTCGTGCTGATGCCCAAGGAATTCATCCCCTCCCAGGACATGTCGCTGCTGGCAGGACGCATCAAGGGCGACGCCACCATGTCGTTCCAGGAAATCGACCGGCGGCTGCGGGAAGTCGGCGCCATTACCCAGACGGACCCGGATGTCACCTCGACAACCATCTTCAGCGACGACAAGAACAGCGGCGAGCTCTACATCCATCTGAAGGAAAAGGAGGAGCGCGCGTCAGCCGAGGTCATTCTGGACCGTATCCGCAAACGCCTGCCCGATGAGCCAGGGGCCGACATCTCGTTCTGGAGCGTTGGCGGCAGCAGCCAGGGCGGCAGCAGCTCCAAGAATACCGGCAGCTACCGTTACGTCCTGCGGGGAGACAACGTCGCCGACCTGTTCGGATATCTCCCGACCCTGCTGAGCGCTCTGCGCGCCTCGGGCAAGCTGGTCAACGTGTCTTCCACGACCGAGGGACAGTCGGTTGCGGCCTACATCACCGTCCACCGCGACACGGAAGCGCGCTATGGCATCACGCCGCAGCTGATCCAGAACGTGCTGTATGATTCGTACGGTCAGGCCATCGTTTCCACGATCCACCTGCCCACGACCGAGCATCGCGTCGTCATGGTGCTGGCGCAGCAATACCGCATGGACCCCGAAATGCTCCGGCAGGTGTGGATTTCCACAGCCGCGGGCACGGCGGCCGGTGGCGTGGCCTCCAACCTGATCCGGGTCCGCAGTGATGCGAGCACGTCCGCCAACAGCTTCACGTCCCTGGCCACGGCCTCCATCCAGAACTCGCTGGCCAACCAGATTTCGGGCAATTCCTCCAACGGTTCCGCTGTCTCGTCTTCGACCGAAACCATGATCCCGCTGACCAACGTGGCTTCCGTCCTGTGGAAGCCGCAGCCCCTCGATATCACCCATCGCGGCAGCTATTATTCCGCCAATATCTCCTTCGATCTGGCGACCGGCGTGAGCTATAATGATGCGGTCGATCTGATCAAACAGACCATGCAGACCACCCATGCCCCCGATGGTGTTCTGGGTGATTTCACCGGGACGGCCGGCGATACCCGCAAGCTCATGATCAACGGCGGCTTGGCGTTCCTGGCCGCGATTGCCGTGATGTATATCGTGCTGGGTATTCTCTATGAGAGCCTGATCCATCCCATCACGATCCTTTCTACCCTGCCGTCTGCTGGTATCGGCGCGGTTCTGGGGCTGTGGATCGCGGGAGAGTCCTTCAGCATCATCGCCATGATCGGCATCATCCTGCTGACGGGTATCGTCAAGAAAAACGCCATTCTCGTCATCGATTTTGCGATCCACGCTGAACGGATCGAGAAACTGTCCCCGAAAGATGCCATCTTCAAGGCATCCATCACGCGCTTCCGCCCCATCCTGATGACGTCCCTCGCCGCCGCGCTGGGCGCGGTTCCGCTCATCATCAGCAACGGATATGGCGCGGAAATGCGCCGACCGCTGGGTGTTTCGATCCTTGGCGGCATGGTCGTCAGCCAGCTTCTCACGCTGTACACCACGCCGATCGTCTATCTGTGGATGGATGCCATCGGCATGAGAAGCAAACGTCTCTGCTACTGGCTGCTCGGCCTGGTGCGTCGGCACAGCGGCACCGAACCCTCCGCCAGACAGGTCTGAACCCGGGCCTGTCCATTTACGCGGTGGACAGACTCAGAGGGACGGCAGGGACGTTGTCTGCTGATGCGTCCGGTTGTCGGCGGAAAGCGGCATGATGCCGGGGATGACTTCCACTTCCGTCCGGTCCACGACACGCCCTGTCAGGACCATGCGGCTGCTGGCATTGTAGACGTGCACGGTGTCGCCTTTGCCGCCCGCTTCGAGAACGGTTCCTGACACGGTCAGGTGGAGGCTCGGGCCGGAAAATGTCGCGACAACCGGCGATCCGCGATGCACGAGCTGCGGATGCGCGAGTTCGGACACGCTGAGGACCTGACCGGCGGCGAGCACACCCCGTGCCTCAAGACCGACAGCGTCCTCGGGAGACTGAAGCGCATCGTCCGGAATCAGACCGATGCGAACAAAGGTCATGGTGACGTCTTCTGGCAGAATGGGCTGTCCCAGATGCATGGCGTGACGCAGGGTCACGGCCCGGACTTCCATGGTCGCCGTTCCGCTCACATTGAAAGCCGTCCCCTGTCCGCCGCTTGCAGACGCGACTTCAAGGCGCGCGGTGAAATGCTCGCTGCCATGGGGGGGACGATCAATATGCAGGATCGTCGGTGCCGCCTGATCCGCAACGGGAACCGCAACAGGCTTGAACCCGGTCAGGGCTACCTCAACCCGGGCCTCGGACGGAAGCTCCAGACCTTGCCGGATGACGGGAAGCACATCATCAACCGTGATCATGCGCGCCGCATGCGTCACGGTCACAGAAACCAGCGGAGAAGCATCGGGCCAGTCCACGCCGAACTGCGCGGCGATGGCTGTCAGCTGCGGACCACCGACCACATAGCTGGCGCCCAGTGCCGGGGCATCGCCAATCTCGGTATCCTGTCCCTTGCCCAGATCGGCGAACAGGTCGGACAGGCGCACGCGCGGATGATCGACATTGACGTTTGTTCGCAGGGTTGCGGCAGAAGCGGACGACAGTGCTGTGCATCCTGCCAGCAGCAGGATGCCAGCTTTCAGCAGGATACGGCTCATGCTTAGCCACCACCCAGATTGGTCACGGTTTTCATCATGTCGTCCGACGCGGTGATGACCTTGCTGTTCATCTCATAGGCGCGCTGGGCCGTGATCAGATCGGTGATTTCCGTCACGACGTTGACGTTCGAGTTTTCGACGTAGCCCTGCATGATGCTGCCGTAGCCGACGGCTTCAGGATTACCCATCATGGCGTCGCCCGACGCCGTCGTCTGGGTGAACAGGTTCTGTCCCATCGCGGCCAGACCGTTCTCATTGGTGAAGATGCCAAGCTGAAGCTGTCCGACGAGCGTCGTGTTATTTTGCCCGGCGATCTGCACACTGACCTGTCCCGACTGATCGACGGAGATGCTCTGGGCATTGTTGGGGATCGTAATCGTGGGGCTGATAAGATAGCCATCCGCCGTCACGAGCGAGCCGTTGTTGTCCATCGAAAACGTGCCGTCACGGGTATAGGCAAGCTGCCCGGACGGGAGCTGGACCTGGAAATAGCCCCGTCCCTGCACAGCCAGATCTAGGGAATTGCTGGTCTGTTCGAGACTGCCCTGATCGTTGATGCGGTAAATGGCGGCCGTCTTCACACCCAGACCGACCTGAGCACCGGCCGGGATGGTCGTACCCGTATCGGACGAGCTGGCGCCGACGCGGCGGATGTTCTGGTAGATCAGATCCTGGAACTCGGCACGGGAGCGCTTGTAGCCCGTAGTGCTCATGTTCGCGATGTTGTTGGAAATGGTTTCGACGTTGGTCTGCTGGGCCTGCATGCCCGTTCCGGCGATGTCGAGTGCGCGCATGGAGCGTTATCCTTGTCCCGTGAGGGTCGGTAAATCAGGCCGAGACCTGAACGATCTTGTCGATGGCGTTTTTCTGGCGCGTTGCTTCGGCGTCCACGAACTGCGCCATGAAGTCGAAGTTCCGCTGGATTTCCATCATCTGCGTGACTTCGGTCATCATCTGGACGTTGCTGCCTTCCACCATGCCCTGCACGATGTTGGGCCGCTCGACAGCGGTGGTCGGCTGGTCGGAACGCAGCAGTCTGCTGCCTTCGGCCTGGAGCCTGTTGTTATCCTGCGCCGTCACGATCCCGATCTGGCCCTGCTCGCCGGTTTCGGTCGAGATCACGCCGTCTGCGGAAATGGTGATGCGATGGTCAGTCTGGGGTAGTTCGATCGGCTGTCCGTCACGGTCCAGCAGGGCATTTCCGTTTTCATCGACAATGGCGCCGTCCTGCTGCTCCTCGAAACGGCCGGCGCGGGTCAGCCGGACGCCATTGGCGGTGCGCACCTGAAAATAGCCCTCGCCACCCAGTGCGAGATCAAGGGGATTGCCGGTCGACTGCATGTCGCCCTGCTGGAAGTCCCGGTATGTCGCGCGGTCCTGCGTGTAGGATTCCGTATCCGCGCCTTCGGGCTGTTTTGAGCCGTGCTGGTGGGACAGGAAGTCACTGAAGAGGACATTTTCGCGTTTGTAGCCCACAGTCGAGGCGTTCGACATATTAGCCGCGACCACGGACATGGCACGCTGCTGGGCATCCATGCGCGAAAGCGCGATATAGGTACTGTTCTCCATGGGCTTTACAGGCTCCGGTCAATCCCGATTTCGGAGCACAGCCTAGCCGCAGAAAGCTTTCCCAATCGTTAAACGAACAGGGTTATCCCGACTCGCCGTGACGATATGGTGAAAGAGTTTCCAGTTCCGCGGCCTCTGCCTGCATGGCGGTCCGTTCTTCTTCCACAAAGGCGCCCACGGCCTGCCGCAGCCCGGGATCGAGAATGGCATGCGCGGAATGGGTGAAGGTCGGAAGATAACCGCGCTGTATCTTGTGCTCGCCCTGCGCCCCGGCTTCGACGCGGGACAGGCCGTGCTCGATGGCGAAGTCGATCGCACGGTAATAGCACAGCTCAAAATGCAGGAAGGGCCAGTCTCCCTCGCAGCCCCAGTTGCGACCAAACAGCGCATCCGCCCCCATGAGGTTCAGGGCACCGGCAACCGCTTTTCCGTCATGATGGGCCATCATCAGGACCACGCGGTCTCCGAGACGTTCGGACAGCATGGGAAAGAAGTGCTCCGTCAGATAGGCGCTGCCCCATTTTCGGTCGATCGTGGACTGGTAGAAGCGGTAGAACGCCTGCCAGTCTTCCAGGGTAATCTGGTTTCCGCGCAATGTGCTGAAGGTCAGACCGCAGGACTGCGCGGCGCTGCGTTCCTTGCGGATGGATTTGCGCTTGCGGGAGGCTAAAGCGGCCAGAAAATCATCGAACGTGGCGTAACCGTTGTTCTGCCAGTGATACTGGATGCCCGTGCGCGGCAGATAACCCGCTTCGGTAAAGGCCTCCATCGAAGCCATATCGCAGAAATTGGCGTGCAGGGAGGACAGACCGAGCTGCGCCGTGGCCTGAATGAGCGCGGAGGCCAGAGCCTGCGCCACGCCTTTCGGATCGGGCAGATCGGGCCGTAGCAGCAGTCTTGGGCCGGGAACCGGCGAGAACGGGACGGCGCAGACGAATTTTGGATAGTAGCGACCGCCCGCGGCTTCGTAAGCGCGGGCCCAGCTCTGGTCGAAGACGTATTCGCCCCAGGAATGGGACTTTCCATAAAGCGGAGCGAGGGCCGCAATTGTCCCGTCCGGCGCCCGCAGTACGGCATGGCGCACGAGCCAGCCGGTGCGGTCCGCGACGGAGCCACTGTCTTCAAGAGCGGACAGGAAGCCGAAAGAAACGAACGGATTATCCGCGCCCGCGCAGGCATCCCAGGCCTCGGCCCCGATCTCGTGGATCGAGGCGTGGAGGCTCAGGCTCCAGTCGGGGGACGGGGCGGTCTCCGGTTCTCCCATTCGGTCTCTCCCATCCGGGGTGATCAGGCGATTTCGAACAGCGCCTCGACTTCAACCGGGGCGTTCACGGGTAGGCTCGGCACGCCGATCGTGGAGCGGGCATGACGGCCGGCATCACCGAAAACCTCGACGGCCAGATCGGACGCGCCATTCATGACAGTGGCCTGATCGGTGAACTCGGGCGTGCAGGCGATGAAGCCGCCCAGACGGACAACGCGGGTGATACGGGAAAGATCGCCATCCAGTGCAGCCTTGGCCTGGGCCAGAACATTGATCAGGCAGGCGCGGGCACAGGCCACACCGGCATGAACCGAAACTTCGTCCCCGAGCTTGCCGGTGATCAGCAGCTTGCCATCCACCAGCGGAAGCTGACCGGAGACGATGAGCTGGTTTCCGGTGCGAACGGTCGTAACGTAATTCGCAACCGGAGCGGCTGCGACCGGCAGGGTGATCTCAAGGTCGGCGAGGCGGGAGTCGGGGGTTGCGGTCATGGCAGGTCTCCGGTTGGGGCGCCCGAAGCGGGCATCTGATGGGACCGCATGTTGAAACGGGAACGCCGTGATGCCAAGGGGCAAGACCGCATTGGCGGATCAGGTCGGCAGGCTTTCGTCCCCCGCCAAACTCCGGCGGCTGCGTTCGAGTTCCTCGGCATAGCGGCGCAGGGCGTGCTGTTCGGTCAGGGTTCCGATCACCTGCCGGGACTGCGGGTCCTCGACGACCACAAGCGCGTCGGCCTCGGCCTTTTCAAACAGTTCGATCGCCTCACGAATGTTCATGTGCGGCGTGAGCATGGCGTTGCGGAACAGGGCCAGCGTTGCGATCGGCGTCTGCGAAGCCGGGACGGCGTGCAGGTCGGCCAGATGGACGATACCATCATAATGCCCCTCCCCATCAAGCAGGACGATCCGCTGGGCCGAGCCGAGCGGGAACATGGCCTGCGCGCGGTTTACAGGTGTGTCCGCCGGGAGGGTACGGACCTGCCCGCGCATCATCCGGCGGACATTCAAGGAGCGCATCCAGCCGATATCGACGGCGGAGCGGATCGATTCACCCCGCAGATGGAAGCGCCAGGTGGCGAAGCTGTAACCGAACAGGCGGCGCACGGTCAGGAGTGACAGCACCGCAGCGACAAGTGTCGCACCGCTCATGGAGACGCTGCCGGTCAGTTCCAGCATCAGGCAGATCATAGTCATGGGGCTGCCGATCACGGCGACGGCCATCGCGCTCATGCCGACCAGTGCGCAGGCTGTGGCGGAATCCGGCGCAACGCCCAGCGGTTCCAGAAGCGTGCCGTAGATCGTGCCCGCCAGCGATCCAAGATAGAGCGATGCGAAGAACAGGCCGCCGCGAAACCCGGACCCGATACACAGGCAGGACGTCAGAGCCTTCAGGAACAGCAGAACAACGGCCATCTGCGCGGTGACGTTTCCGGCGAAGACAGCGCGCATCGCCTCGTGCCCGGCGGACAGGACGGATGGATGCAGCGTCGCCAGCCCACCCACGATCAGACCGCCAACCGCAGGCCGCAGCCAGACTGGGCCGGGCATTCGGCGGAACAGCGCCTCGGTCTGGGTAACGCAGAACATCAGGCCGATTGCCGTCAGAGCCGTCAGGACACTGATGATGACCGCCCCGGCCGTCCCTTCCCAGGACAGGGTGCCCGGCGATGGAATAACGATGCCCGGCGGGACACTCCCCAGCGAGCGCGTCACGCCCACGCCCGCCAGCGCAGCGACCGCCACGGGGGACAGGCTTCCCAGAGAATAGGAGCCGATCACCAGCTCGAACGCATAGAACGCGCCGGCCACCGGCGCATCGAACGCCGCCCCGATCGCAGCACCGGCACCGGCCCCCACCAGCACGCGCAGATCCTCGCGGCGCACCCGGAAGGAGCGTCCGATGCGGGAACCGAAAGCCGCGGCAATTTGGGTGAAGCCGGCTTCAAGCCCGATGGAACCGCCGACCCCGTTGGACAGAACCGTCTGGCAGACAATGACCAGACTGTCCCGCACCGACATGCGGCCGCCATGCAGCGCATTGGCCTCGATGGGGTCCACGGGACTGCGGGGCATGATTTGCGCGACCATGACGCCGAACAGCCCGATCACCAGCCCGCCCCCGGTCAGCACCGCTACCGTTCGAAGCGGTGGCAGGACGGTCAGTCCGGACAGATGGCCGCCGGACATGCCGGATACCCCGAACAGCAGCCGGTGCATGAAGAAGGTCAGATGGGTGACTACAAAAACGCACAGGCCCGACAGGAGCCCAACGAATCCCGCCAGAACGCTCAGCCAGATCTCGTTTCCACGCACCAGGGTTCGCAGATTCGACGGCGCATGGGGAAACAGACGCGCCTGAAAGCGGTTCATCCGCTGGCGCAGAACGCGGGACCTGTCCTGAAAACGGCCGGAAGAGCCGTCAGGAGATGCGGGCGAAGGGGCGGGACTGGTGGACAAGCGAGCTCCCGGGCGGCAGGTGTGATCCTGTTTGACGGCAAGCGCGTCGCCGATCAACAGCTGTCATGGAAGGATCATTGATGAAACTGCATGTCATCGAACGCGGTGAAGGCCCGGAAACCGTCGTCTTCCTGCACGGGCTGTTCGGACGGGGCCGGAACCTCGGCTTCCTCCAGCGCGGCGCGGCTGCCGATTTCCGGACTCTTGCGCTGGATCTGCGCAACCATGGACACAGTCCGCATGGCCCCGTTAGCTATGCGCTCATGGCGCAGGACGTGCTGGAAACGCTGGATGATCTGGGGATCGAGCGTTTTGCCGTCGTGGGTCACTCTATGGGCGGGAAGGTCGGGATGATGCTGGCCCTTGCCGCTCCTGAGCGCATCACGAAACTGCTCGTCGCGGATATCGCGCCGGCCCGGACGGGTCACGGGCATGGCGAGATGATCGCCCGGCTGGCCGCCATCACATTTCCCGCATCGCTCGAACGGCGGGAAGGACTGGATCTTCTGGAGCCGGTCGCCGGCAGCCGACCCGTTGCCGAACTCCTTCTGCAGAACGTCCGGCTCGGCGATTCGCCGGGGTGGAGCATCGGTTTTGACGATCTCGCCCGTGACATTCACGAAATCGAAAACTGGCCCGATCTGCAGATTGCGCCCTACGAAGGGCCTGTTCTTTTCCTGCGTGGCGGGGCGTCTCCCTATGTCCGCCCCGAACATCACGATCAGATCCGAACTCTTTTCCCCCACGCGCTGATCCACTCCCTGCCCGACGCCGGACACTGGCTGCATGCCGAACAGCCGCGCGCGTTCCTGAGGGAAATGATGGAATTTCTGCTTAAACCGACCTGAAACGGGACGTTACGATACCAAACCGGATCAGAGGATGGCGGTTTTGTGCGAATCATTTTATTTCGATAAAGCAACATAAATAAAATCTAATATATTAATTTTTTGCTATTTTAATAAAACTCAATTAAAATTAAAGTAAAAAACTTACTTTTTCGAAAAATTAACGACTACAACATCAATGCCGGAACGGCGCATGCAATAACTTCATCAGGATTACGCGGATGTACGCTCTACTGTTCTCCGAGCCTTTGGTAAATCGTGCCGAAATGCGTGTCTTTACACGAGAGAAAATCTATTCTTCCGCACTGGCCCGGGGCGCAGCCCATGGCGATAAAGACACTATTCGGGCCATGATGATCGGATGGTGGCCTTTTATTCAGGCTTTTGAGCGCGCTATTGATGTGCGCGTCGGTCATCTCCCCATCAAGCCGCTCGTCCAGCGCTTTGGCCAGAGCCGGATCAAGACCTTCTTTTCGGAAGCCCGTGAAGCCGTCCGCGAAATGAAGGAAGAGGAAGGGTCGCACGCCATCCTGTGGGCCGATGGTGCGAAGGAATTCGGCCTCGACCTGTTCGGGACCCACTACGACACGCTGCCGAGCGTCCAGAAACTGATTGCCAATGCCGACAGCGAAGATCCCGTGATCTTCTTCTCTTGGCTGGCCGCCGTGGAATACATCGCCGAAGAACTGGCCGCCTATCTCTGCCATGCGCCGAAGTTCACCAGCCTGTTCGCCAAGAAGCACTGGACCTGGGGTCTGGCCCATGACGAGCATGAGCATGACGGACCGTCCCATCTGGAAATCGACGAGGACCTGGCCCGCGCCTACTACCCGTCCAACGATCCGGACATCACGCGCGCAGCCCTGACCGCCAACATGCGCGAATGCATTGAAATGTTTGAAAAAGCGAGCTTCGAGATTTACGCCACGACGCCTGAAATGGCGCATTAACGAAATCTTAAGCCCTTATCGGCTATCTCCATGCCCGGTGTGCCATAACCGACGTGCGGAGATGTTGCCATCGACAGATTCGTCCGCCGCAAAGAAAAACTTCATAAATCCCTGTCATCGTGGCACCCTCCTCCTCTATTGGGAAGGTTCATGATGCTTCTGCCTGTCTCATCGGATCTTGCTGTCTCGTCCCAGTCAGGCGCAGCACAATGACCGCCCTGCTGACCCTGATGAAACAGGTGCGGCTTGCCCGGCTTTTCTCTTTCCGGACGGAAATCCCGGATGGAGCGGAAGAAGACATCCGGCTGTCACGCTGCCGGGTTCTGCGGGGGCTGAACTTCTTTCATTTCGTTCCCCAGATCAGCTGCGGCCCCATCGCCGGGCTCTGCCTGATGCGGAACTACCCGACCTACGGCATGATCCTCTGCGGGGCCGTCCTGTTCCTGCTGCTGGTCTACAACATCTGCTTCTATGCGATCCCGACCGAGAAGCTGGTCGATACCAGGCAGTCCTGGATCCTCAAGGGGCTCAATTTCGCATTCGCACTCTGCTGGATCACGCTGCCACCCGTCGTGTTCCCCTATGGCGACGCCAATGACAGGGTCCTGGTCGCCGGCATCATGGTTGGCCTGACGGCAACGACCATCACGCTGATGCCCCTGGCCGGCATGGGGGAGATCATTGCGCTCATGCTGGTCCTGTCGTGCTGCATCGCCCTTTTCCAGTCATGGGAAATCGATCACGGCTCGTTCTATTTCTATATCGCCCTCGAACTGGCGATTTACCTGTTTTTTGTCCTGTCCCTGACCATGGCAGTCCGGACCCTGTTCGCGGCGTTTCTGGTCAGCCGGTATTCGCTGGAGGAGCGCAACAGCATCGTCCAGCTCCTGCTGCGGAATGCGGATGATGATACCGGTGACTGGCTGTGGGAGACCTCCACGTCCGGAACACTGCAGAATGTCTCGGCCAGCCTGGCCTCCGCGTTCGGCAACAGCCGGGAATGGCTGGAAAACCGGAACTTCTTTGACATCCTGTCCGATCTGGCAGGCCCCGCGGCTTTCGACAGAGACGAACGGACAGGTCTTGGCCGCCTGCGGCAGTGCCTCGACAACCGGATCTTCTTCCGGGACATCGTGGTGTCGGGGGCCCTCCATGGCCAGCAGCGCTTCTGGTCGCTGAGTGGGCGCCCCATTTTCCAGGACCGGAATTTCATCGGATATCGCGGCGTCGGAACGGACGTGACCCAGACGCACTGGGCCCAGGAAAGCGCCTCTTTCCGGGCAAGACATGATCTGCTGACCGGTCTGCCCAACCGCGGCGCCTTCCTCGACGACATGGAAACCTATCTCATCGAGGCCGAGCGCACGGGGGAAGCCTTCGCGCTGCTCAATCTCGATCTGGACGGCTTCAAGCAGATCAACGACCGGTATGGCCACTCCGCCGGCGACGAGATGCTCCGGAAAGTCACCGTCGTACTGAGCCGGACGCTCAGCGAACGCCACAGGCTCTACCGGTTTGGCGGCGACGAGTTCATGCTGCTGGAACGTCAGACAACGCCTGCCCAGGCCGCCAACACGGCCACGGGACTGATCAACGCGCTGACGAATGTTCCCATCCGCATCGGGGAAGGCGTGCGCTGCGCGGTCGGCCTCAGCGTGGGAATCGTTCTGTCCATCGGGGGTTCGGAACGGGTGGGAAGCCTGCTGGAGGCCAGCGACCTTGCTCTCTACGAAGCCAAGAGCCTGGGCGGTCACACGCACCGTTTCTACAATCCCGAACTGCGCACCGTGGCCAAGCGCAACCGCGACCTGATCCGTGCCCTCCCCGAAGCACTGGAAGAAGGGACACTGGGCATTGTCTACCAGCCCTTCTTCAACACACAGAGCCAGAAACTCTGTGGATTCGAGGCGCTGATCCGCTGGTCCCATCCCGAATATGGCCGTGTCCCGCCCGAACGGATCATCCAGCTGGCGGAAGAAGCCGGGCTGATCCATCACCTTGGCGTCTACGTCATGGAAAAAGCCTGCGTTTTCGCCCGCGAATGGGATGAGGGGCTGGTTCTGTCAATCAATGTATCGGTCGGCCAGCTTGAGGCTCCGGCTTTCCTGAAGGACACGTTCCGGATTCTCGAGAAGACCGGGTTTCCGGCCCGCTGCCTTCAGATCGAGATGACCGAAAACATCTTCATGGAGCCGGATGCCGCGACATTCACCCTGCTGAGCCGCCTTCAGAACGCCGGGATTTCCATCGCGCTCGATGATTTCGGCAAGGGGTTCTCGTCGCTCGGATATCTGCGGTTCTTCCCGTTCTCGAAAATCAAGCTGGATGGTCTTTTCGTCAGGGACATGCTGCGCGAATCCCGTGCGGCTTCCATCGTGCGCGCCGTGGTCGATCTGTCCATCGATCTGGGCGTGGCGGTCACGGCGGAAGGGGTGGAAAGCCAGGAACAGCTGTCCTATCTCAGGCGCCTCGGCTGCACGGAAGTCCAGGGATATCTGCTGTCACGCCCGCTCTCCCCGGAAGATACCAAGCAGTTCATGGCTACGACCCCGGCCATGATGGAATCCTCGTAACCCCGAAGGCAGGACTCACGAGGTCAGCGGATTAGGCGCCGTTTTTTTCCCTTCCTCGGCCACACGCCAGCAATACCAGGCCAGCGTCGAGCGATGGGGGGCGAAACGTTCCGTCTCCTCTTTCAGCGCTTTCGGTTTGGGAGGCAGGTCCATTTTCCGGATCCGTCTCCACCCCTCCCGCACGCCGAAATCATCGACCGGCATCACGTCGGGCCGGTTGAGCGTGAACATCAGGAGCATCTCGACCGTCCATCGTCCGATGCCACGCAGGGTGACGAGACGCGCGATCAGCTCTTCATCCGTCATGACGGATGCCTCGGCGCGACTGGGGACGAGGCCATCCAGCCGGGCCTGCGCGAGGCCTTTCATGGCCAGGATCTTGTTTCCCGAAAGACCACAGGCCCGCAGGCGTTCCTCGGAAAGGGACAGAATCCGCCCGGGCGCAGGCGGCGGTCCGTCAACGCTCTCCTGCGCACCCAGAAGGCAGAGGCGGCCGAATATTTTCCGGGCCGCCGCGCCATGCAACTGCTGTCCGGCGATGGCGCGCAGAAGGGCATCATAGGGTTCCTGCCCGTTATCCCCGCGCAGCGTGCATGGCCCGATACGGGCGATGACAGCGGCAAGATCGGGATCCGCGCCCAGAAACAGCGTGGCAGAATCAGCCATCAGGAGCATGCCTTTCCGGAAGTTAAGGTTTGCGTGACTCTTTGTGTCTTTCTTGGGTCTCGCATTACTGCCATGATACGCCAATACAGACGCCCACCCCCAGCCCCGGATAACCAGCCTGCCGGATGACAACCCCGACCGCCCTGGTGCAAAAGGTCTGGCGATGATGCGACGCCACCTTCTCTTCGCCGACCGGCTGTTTTCTGCCAGGTCCTTTCCAGACAGGCTGTGCCGCGTATGAGCGGAACGGTTACCGTCACGTCTGGAAAGCCGCCGAAGCGCGAACCCCAGCTTTTCGCCCCCTCGGCGCGGACCGCTCCCGCACGCCCGCAGCACGCCCCCGCCGGCACCCGGGAGCGGCTGAGGGATTACGTTCCGCCATCGGTTCCGGTGCGCCCGGTCCTGACGCCGATGATGCGGCCGCAGACCATCGTCGAGAACGGGCCGACGGTTCCGTTCATTTTCTCGGCGGGACTGCACGCGGCTGTTCTGGCGTTCCTCCTGATGCAGCATCACGGCATGCATGGCTCGCCGGCCGGGCAGGAAGAGCCGCAGGTCGAAATGGTCTTCGATACGCCGCCGTCGAAAAGCAGCATGCGTGGACCCCGCGCGCGGGACGAGGGCGGCGCTCCGCCACCTCCCTCAGCCCAGAGCCCGGAAGAGACACAGGAAAACCAGCAGCAGCCGCAGAAGGAACAGTCCACGCCCACGCCGGCCGTCCCGACCCCCGAGACGCCGTCCGCGCCTGACGTCCCGCAGGAACCCTCGGCCGAACTGCCCAAGACAGCGCCGACCCCGGCCCCCGTCACGCCGGGTGCGGCCCCGAGCCAGCGCAGCCAGCAGACATCGCCGCATGCCCATCGCTCGCAGCGTTCCGTCCGCTCCGACCGGAACAACCCGTTCGCGCATCCGATGGATCTGTCGTTCGGCGAGCAACCTTCGCCCTATCGCCGCCGTCGTGGGCGTGCGTCCGGTTCCGGCGGCCCGATCGACATGTCCCTGGGTCCGCTCAGCATGAACGGCGCCATCAACGCACCGTATCAGACCCGCACGAGCGTCAAGGGCGTCAGCGAGGATTACGGCGGGGAAATCGACCGCTGGATCCGGGCTCACATGTACTATCCGGAAGAGGCCGCGCGGGCCGGCGAGGACGGTCCGTCTTCGGTGCATGTCGTGCTGGACCGTTCGGGACATGTGAAGTCCGTCCGGCTGATGAGCCAGTCCGGTTCGTACTCGCTGGATGCCGCGACGACCGGCATGTTCCAGGGGGCGCATCTGCCGCCAGTTCCGCCGGACATGAAGGGTGACCATTTCGACATCGACGTGACGATCAACTACATCCTGATCCGCCGCTAAGAAGGGCGCGCGGCTTCGACAACGGAGCCGCAATCCCATACAGTCCACCGGGTCACTGCCCTGTTACCGGAGCCCCGATGCGCCGCCTCTGTCCTGTTCTGCTGCCTCTCTGCTTTCCCCTTGTCCTGGGGGGATGCTTCAGCCTTTCGCGGCCTTTCGCCGATCCGGGGCAGCAGGCCAGATATCTGACAGCGGCCAATCTGCCCCCGGCCCGGCTGGCCGTTCCAACGCCCACGGAGTCCCTGCTGTCTGACGATGCCGCCGCGCTCTGGGCCCATGACATGGCGCAGGCGATGGTTGGCCAGTCCGTCCCGGCCATCGCACAGCCTCGCAAGAAGGGAGACTGGTGGCTGAAAATGAGCGCGGCCACACGGAACGGGGCCGTCGTGCCCCATTACGTCATCATGACACCGGAAGGAAAAATCCGGGCGGAAACGGATGGCCCTGCCGTGGACATGGCGGGATGGAGCGCTGGCGACAGGCTGGCACTTCAGGGCGCCGCGGTTCAGGAAGCTCCGCAACTGGCGAACCTGCTGACGGGCATCCAGGCCAACATGATGCAGCAGGACCCGCACAGTCTCATGAACCGGCCCGCGAAGATCTGCTTCAAGGGTGTCACCGGTGCGCCTGGAGACGGAAACATCGCCCTGGCCCGCGCCTTCTATGCGTCGCTGCCGGACAAGACCAACACGGTGACAACGACCGAAAAGGGCGCGGATTTCATCGTCCGCGGCACGGTCGATCTCAAAACGGGCGCACCAGGCAGCACCGGCCACGCCGTCGATCATATCGAAATCGTCTGGCATGTCCTGACCCCGGATGGAAAGGAAGCCGGGGCTGCGACCCAGTTTCACGACATCGCACCCCATTCGCTGGACGGGGCCTGGGGCGATACCGCCGACATGGCCGCCGACGAAGCCGCACAGGGCGTACGCACCATCGTCACCAACTATTCAGGCCGTAACCACGCCCCCCTGCCGGAAACAAAACCCGCACCGAAAAAAGCGGCCTGAGACTTCTGCCCTCGGACAGCCATGCGTTCTTTTGCGGGACTGGTACGCACAAACAATGAGACTGGATGGATGACAGGGCGCCCCTGCACTGTTAGAAGGCCAGCAACTTCCCTGTCGGACACCGGACGAGGCCGTTTTTCATGAAGATCGTAGCCTGCAACAGTAACCTGCCGCTGGCCCGTGCGGTCGCACATGAACTGCGGATGCCGCTGTGCAAGACCGTGGTGAAACGCTTCGCCGATGGCGAGGTATTCGTCGAGATTCAGGAAAACGTCCGCGGTGAGGATGTCTTCGTCGTGCAGAGCACCTGCATGCCGACGAACGACCATCTCATGGAGCTGCTGGTCATGCTTGATGCGCTACGTCGCGGATCGGCCAAGCGTGTCACGGCTGTCATGCCGTATTTCGGCTATGCCCGGCAGGATCGCAAATCCGGCCCCCGCACACCGATCAGCGCCAAGCTCGTCGCGAACCTGCTGACCGAAGCCGGCGCAAACCGCATCCTGACGATGGACCTGCACGCCATGCAGATCCAGGGCTTCTTCGACATCCCGACCGACAATCTCTATGCCGCGCCGCTCTTCGTGCGTGACCTGAAGGCCCGCCTGCCGGACCGCGAACTCATCATCGTCTCGCCGGACGTCGGCGGTGTGGTCCGTGCCCGTCAGCTCGCGCAGCGCCTGAACGTGGACCTCGCGATCATCGACAAGCGTCGCGAACGCGCCGGTGTCTCGGAAGTCATGAACGTCATCGGTGATGTCGCCGGCCGCTACTGCGTACTGGTGGACGACATCATCGACAGTGGCGGATCGCTGTGCAACGCCGCCAATGCCCTCATGAGCCGTGGCGCGGAAGGCGTTGAGGCCTATGTCACTCACGGCGTTCTGACTGGCAATGCCTGCCAGCGCGTGAAAGACAGTCCGCTGAACATGCTGACGCTGACTGACAGTATTCCGGCAACCGAGGCTCTTCTCGAGACCCCGAACATCCGTCAGATCACTACAGCCAACCTGCTGGCCCGGGCCATGAGCGCCGTTGCCGATGAAAGCTCGGTCTCCTCTCTCTTCGACTGATTTTTCACCGGCCTGCTTCACGGTCCAGCCTTCGTGAACGGACTTTCCCATGTCGCAGATTGCCCCCAAGCCCTACTGGTATCTCCGTCACGGTGAGACCGACTGGAACCGTCAGGGACTGGCACAGGGGCGGACCGATATCCCGCTCAATGAAACCGGCCGACAACAGGCCCTGCAGGCTGGCAGGGTTCTCGCCAGCCTTTTCGACAACGGGCAAAAACCTTTCGACCGTATCGTGTCCTCTCCGCTGACGCGCGCTTTCGTCACGGCAGAAACTGTTCAGAAAACAATTCAGCATTACACAGGTATCACCCTTCCGCTGCATGTGGATGATAATTTACAGGAAGTCTGCTTCGGGATTCAGGAAGGCACCCCCATGGGGGACTGGTACAGACCCTGGATTGAAGACGGCCTTACCCCCGAAGATGCTGAAAGCTTTGGAGCATTGACGGACAGAGCCCGCCTGGCCGTCAATGAGGCACTGGCAAACCCCGATATTCCCCTGATTGTTGCGCATGGGGCCCTGTTCAGGGGCCTGCGACATGCGATGAATCTTCCGGTCGACATACGCCTTCCCAATGCAGTTCCAGTCGCCTTGAAATTCACGCGAACGGGTTGGCAGACCGAGATGCTGGATCCATCAGTCTCTGCGACAAACGGTACTCTCCTTCACTCCAAAGACCCTCTTGAATATAAAAGTGAACAATGATCTTATGAAAGATATTCTAGAGGAGAATAATGGAATGGAATTCTTCCATTTAAAAACATTTCATGGAACCACTCTATTTTTCTGCTCGGAAGAGCGTACCTTAAAGCATTCGAACGAAAAGCAGGCGTCGTATATTGACGTCGTCATTGCCCAGTCCCCGGAAAATCCAGCTTTCTTTATTATCGCACCCGTCACTATCGGGGAGGACGTGGAAAAAATCCGTCCTGAAGAAAACACCCTTTTCAAGGACAGGTTTTTCGTTTTTGAAATCGGATTCCAGAACAACAACAAGTTGTCCCTTCTTTCTCTTGAAGAAAAAAAGTTTTTTTCGGCAGATCCTTTTGGAAACCTCGCTTTCAATCGAGAGGAAAGCCGGGAGTGGGAAATTTTTTCCCTATCCCCTAATCAGGTTGCATTAGACGAAAAATCCATAAGAATATTTTATGAAATCAATAAATTTGTTTCAAATAAAAATAATATAGAAAAATCCATTCGCGAAATAAGTCTTTCGAACAAAAATATCAGAGTCGAGCTTTTTAACCTGTTTTCCCGATCTCTGAACGCAACACGCCGCAAAACTTTTTCCAAAATCCTCACAACCGCCTTCCTGAACATCCCCGGCGAAAATTATTTCAATATCCTTGAAATAATCAATCACATCCCTCACGCAGAATGGGTCCACAGGGCACTTCTGGAGCTGGCACAGTGGAATGTACGTAGAAACAGATGTTCCATCAGAAAGGCCGCAGGCGAATATGATTTCCTGGGATATGGACATATCAGGGATCGCGGGAACGGAATTTACTGGGGATCTGTAATCCTTGGCATCGCCCGGGAGGCAATTGAAAGCAGAAAAGACATTGCTCTTCTGGCGACAGCCCGGGACGAAGGGATTTATTTTCTGGAATGGATAGCCCATCACCGCGTCATCGGAATAAAAGATTTCTTTATTTATACCAATGACAACACGGATGGTTCTGATGCCCTATTGAAAGTTCTCGCCGAAAATGGGGAAATTACCTGGATCAACAATACCAGTAACCCTGTTCCAGGCATCAACATGCAGTTCAAAGCCTACAACCATGCTTTGACGACACTCCCTGAAATCCTTGATTTCCGCTGGTGTGCAGTTGTCGATATCGATGAAGCCATTCTCCCATCCGAAGAGAGCAAAAATAGCATATTACCCATTATTTCAGCCCGAAATGAACAGGATGTAGACTGTTTTTCTCTAAGTTGGAGAGTTTATTACCCAAATGGACGTTTAACATGGTCAAATGAAATTTCCGCAGAGCGCTTTATCGAAGGCGAAAAGCATCCTCTTGTTAAATCAATTTTCAAAACCAGCCTGTTCAACTATTCATACGCGCATCACCCGGAATGCTCCTATTCACTGAGAGTGTATGCGACTGTAGACGGGAATATTTATCCCCCCAGCCAGACAACAAGCGAAGATCTTAACTTTACGCAGTCTTCAACCGAATGGGCACATGTCTGTCACTACCATCTGCGTTCTTTCGAAGAATACATCTGGAAATTTTCCCGTGGAGAAAATGACGGCAAGGGCGTCGTAAAGAACAAGCACTTCAGATATAATAGTCCTGCTATTTTCAGTCTTTTCGCACAGACTTTTGAAGTCGAAGGCACCTCGCCCGCTTCACGCTTGGCTGAAGATATCCGTACCGAGATGCGTCGTCTGACCAACATCCCCGGTGTGGCAGAAGCAATGCAGGAAATTATTTTTCGATATTGCACTGCATCTGCAGTTTTCGTTGAAGAAAGCCTTCAGAGTATGTCAGTAGATGACCGCATTGACCCGGATACCAAACAGGTGTGGGAAAAACTCTGTTCGTCCTGGCGCAATGATAGAGCGCAGACCCAGAACAGTGTTCTGTCAAAAGAATAAATTATAAATCTATTAAAGAGCTCTGGAAACACGACATGAAATACAATGAAACCATTCTCACCTATGCGATCGAGCCTCTTGCGTGCACCGAGAATCACGGGATCCGCCCCAAACCGAAATACACATACTCACTTGTTGCCTGCGCAAAGTGGGAGGAAAAATATATCTGCGAGTGGCTGGAGTATCATCGTTCTATCGGCATAGATCATATTTATCTTTATTCGAATGATGACTGCCCTGACGTCATTTATGATCGTATTCGCCCCTATATTTCAGGATCTGATCCCTTTGTAACATTCAGGCATTATCCAATACCTGGCCAGCAATATCAGATGTATTTTCACTTCCTGAGGAATTTTTCTACAGAAACCGAATGGCTGATGTTTCTGGACATTGATGAATTTCTTTGCATCAAGGGAAGTAACTTCCTTCCCTCTTTCATGTCCCGCATACCAAAAGAAATCGATGGAATTCACTTCAATTGGTGCTGTTATGGGAATAACGGATACAAAGACAGACCCGATGGCAGCGTTCTCATAAACTATACGAAGCGCGAAAGATGGGCCAATCCATATACAAAGGTGCTGATCAGAAGCAAAAAAGTTCCTTATAAGGACATTTACAGAACTTCCAGCTCTCCAATAATGCATGAATATAACAGCCTCGATCCTGATCTCAATATGATCAATGTGTTAGGTGAGAGCGTTAGTAAATATTATACTAACTTTCCAGAAACAGCTTGGGAAATGCTGAACTCGGAGGAGCGAAAACAAAAAATACTCACAGTTGCCTATGTTGCGCACTTTTCCATGAAGTCAGATACGGATTTTGAATTACGTATCCAGCGTGGAACAAGCGGAGATTACCGCAGCGAACTGGTATGGGGTACTTATTCTCAGGAACAACGCACCAACTACCATGAAACTACCAACGAAATATCTGACCTTTACCTTCACGAATACTGGCTATCACAGACCGCACGGGCCTGGGATTTCAGCATTTTCCCTCCGAGCCGATGGGGAAATATCTCACAAGGCATGACTGCCACTCAGATTTCCACAGTTCATGCAGGCACGGTCGAAGAAGATGCACGTCGTGTGCTATCCGGGAATCTCTGCGGTAAATGTCAAAACCATACGGCCCTGGAACATAATCCATGGTGGGAAATTGACCTTGAGTCGATCTGCCTTGTCCATGAAATGCGGCTCTTCAACCGGCTTGATGGCGTTCCTGAGCGCGTTGCAAATTTTGTTCTTCAGGGATCCCTTGATAACCAGGAATGGTTTGTGATGACGCGCAAAAATGACGGCATCATTTATGGTGGAGCTGACGGCCATCCTTACATCTGGATTGACCAGTCTGGCATTCAGGCCCGCTTTCTCAGGATAACGATCCTTGGAGAGGAAACCTACCTGCATTTCGATCAGATTCAGTTCTTTGGAGAAAAGGCTTCATAAAAGCCCTTTTGGAAATTCACGGATGAGCGTTTCGGCGTAGCATGAGGCTTCCCATGGCGATGTGGATCATGGCCTCTGCGACGTCGATCCGCTGTTCGTAGTCCTTCACAAGGCGACGCCAGCGGATCATCCAACCGAAGGTCCGTTCCACAACCCACCGACGCGGCAGGATTTCAAACCCTTTTGCTGTCTCTGACCGCCGGATGATCTCGACTGTGAAGTCGAGAAAAGTGGCCTTATCCATCAACTGGAGGCGGTCATAGGCTCCATCGGCAAACAGGTGCTTCACCCAAGGCCAGCGTTTACGAATGGCATCAAGGATCATCTGTCCTCCTGCACTGTCCGAAATATCGGCTGTTGTCAGCTGGACCAGGAGAAGGCGGCCATCCGTATCAACTGCGATGTGACGTTTCCGACCGACGATCTTCTTGCCTGCGTCATAACCACGTGTCTTTGCGTGGGGTGCCTTGATACTCTGGCTATCAATGACACCACCCGATGGACTGGTTTCGCGTCCTGCCGCTTCACGATCGAGCATCAGACAGACATCATGAATGGTCTGGAACAGGAAACGGCGCATCAGCCTGCGGAACCACCAGTAAACCGTTTGCCATGGGCCAAAATGAACCGGAAGCATCTCCCAACCGCAGCCTGAGCGCACGAGATAGCGCAGAGCATTGATGATCTCACGGAAATCGGTTGTCCGTTTCCGACCACGCCGGTTCGCAGGGGGCATCAGAGGCGCTATGCGCTCCCATTCCTCATCTGTCAGATCAGACGGATAGCGTTTCGTCTTGCGTGTAATTCCGGCCATGCGGCCTCGTTGTGCTGGCGTCCACATCCTGCCTTTGAATCACGCTCAAAACCTCTTGAAAACCTATCATAGCGAATTTCCAAAAGGGCTCTAAGGAGCCAGCGGTCCGGACCTGCAAATAAGACCAGTCTTTCAGGCTTCCATCTTGTGAAGGTCCGCATGGCCGGTTAGGGATTGAAGTAATTTGATTTACAAGCGGAATATCCTCATGTCCTCTCTGCGTCTTCTGGCCGCCCTGACGGCTTTCAGCGGTCTGGTCTCTCCCGCGCTTGCCCAGACCCAGCCCATGCCGCTGCCCATGCCAGCTCCCGTCCCGGAACCTCAGGACCGTCCCTTCCCGGGCAGTCTGACCGTTTCGGTCGATGCGACCGACACGGTCCATCACGTCATGTCCATCCATGAGACGGTTCCGGTGCCGAAAGAGGCGCAACAGAAGGGCGAGATGGTCCTTCTGTATCCAATGTGGATCCCCGGCGACCATTCCCCGACGGGCGTCATCGAACAGTTCGCCAGCCTGCGCGTGCAGAGCGGTGGCCGCACACTGAACTGGAAGCGCGATACGGTGAACGTCGCCGCCTTCCACATCCCGGTCTCCAGCAGCACGCCGAGCCTGGATCTGCATTTCCAGCTTATGACCCCGATCGCGCCGGGTATGGGCCGGATCGTCATGACGCCATCCATCGTCAACGTGCAGTGGGATCAGGTTTCACTCTACCCGGCAGGGTATTTCACCCGCGATATTACGGTGCAGCCTTCCGTACGCGTGCCGCATGGCTGGCAGATCGGCTCGGCCCTCCGCGCCGCCACCTATGGCGACGAGACGCATTTCAACGCCACGACCTTCAATACGCTCGTGGACTCGCCGATCTATGCCGGACGCTATTTCCGCAAGTTCGACCTGACCGGCCCGGACCATGTTCCGGTTTCGCTGGATGTCGTAGCGGATGATCCGGACTCACTGGATGCCACGCCCCAGCAGGTTGCCGCGCATCAGAACCTCGTGCGTCAGGCGACATCCCTGTTCGGCTCGCATCACTATGACCACTACGACTTCCTGCTGGCCCTGACGGAAGAACTCGGCGGCATCGGCCTCGAGCATCACCAGTCCAGTGAGAACAGTGCGGCTCCGGGCTATTTCACGGAATGGGACAAGACGTTCCCCACGCGTGACCTGCTGGCTCATGAATACACCCATTCCTGGAACGGCAAGTATCGCCGTCCGGCCGATATGTGGGCGCCGAACTTCAACACGCCGCAGCGTGGCTCCCTGCTCTGGGTGTATGAAGGGCAGACGCAGTACTGGGGCAATGTCCTGGCTGCACGTTCGGGTCTCGTGACCAAGGATCAGGGCTTCGAAGCCCTGGCCTATATGGCGGCGTCCTATGACAACCAGACGGGCCGTCAGTGGCGTCCGCTGGAAGACACGACGAATGATCCGGTCATCGCCCAGCGTGCCCCGCTCTCATGGCGCGACTGGCAGCGTTCGGAAGACTATTACGTCGAAGGCCAGCTCGTCTGGCTGGATGCCGATGCGCTGATCCGCAAGCTGTCAGACGGTCACAAGTCTCTGGATGATTTTGCAAAAGCCTTCTTCGGCACAAACAGCGGCAGCTTCGTCGTCAGCCCCTATCAGTTCGACGATGTGGTCGCGACGCTCAACAGCGTACAGCCCTATGACTGGGCGAAGTTCCTGCATGACCGTCTGGACACGATCCAGCCGCATGCGCCGCTCGATGGCCTGACCAATGGCGGCTACAAGCTGGTCTACACGTCCAAGCCGACCTCCTTCATCAAGGCCAGTGAAGCCGCCCGCCATGCCACGGACCTGTCCTTCTCCCTCGGCCTGACCGTGACCGGCGCCGGACATGTGGGACGTGAGCACTGGATGAGCCCGGCCTTCAAGGCGGGCATCGTTCCGGGCATGACGATCCTGGCCGTCAACGACATGAGCTTCACGCCGCAGCGTCTGCTCCATGCCGTCACGGACGCGCAGAAAGATCCGAAGCAGGATATTCGTCTGATCGTGAAGTCCGGCGACCATGTCAGCACGGTCTCCATCCCCTATCACGACGGTCTGCGTTACCCGCATCTGGAGCGCATCGAAGGCACACCGGATCGCCTGAGCGCGATTTACGCACCGCGTCCGTAAGGGCGTGTTCTCAGGGGCTCTGCCCCGGAACCCCGCAAAGGGACGCGGTCCCTTTGATCCCGATTAAACGGTTTCCAAAGGCCCCCGGCCTTTGGCGGGTTTCAGGGCAGAGCCCTGAGCGCCCTCACCAAGGCAGCAGCGACTTCCCGAGCGACTTCTGTGCTGCCGGCGTCATGCCCATGTCATTGCGGTTCCACCAGCCGCCACCCAAGGCCTGAAACAGCCCCACGCTGTCGGAGAACCGCGCGCCCTCGGCCTGAACATAGGCCAGACGGGCCTGTGCATTGGTCTGCTGGGCCTGAAGCATGACCAGTTCGCTGACATCGCCAAGACGAAGCTGCCCCTGGGCGATTTTCAGGCTCTGGGACGTTGCCTTCAGCGTATTCTCATTGGCCGTCAGGGCATCGGCGTCGAAGGTCACGGCATGCAGACTGTCTGCCACGTCCTGGATCGCGGACAGGACCGTGGCCTTGTACGTCTCATTGGCCTGAAGCAGGTTGTCGCGCGCCTGACGCTCGGCATGCAGAAGCGAACCGCCCTGGAAGATTGGCTGCATGACGGTTGCGGCGATCGTCCAGTTGCCATAGCCGGGCTTGAAGAAATCACTCATGACCCCGACCGCCTGCGCCGGCGTGGCGCTGAGCTGCACGTTCGGCAGACGGTTGGCGATGGCCACGCCGATCTGCGCACTGGCGGACTGGATCTGTGCCTGAGCAGCGCGGATGTCAGGCCGCTGGTTCAGCAGGTCCGAAGGCAGCGAGACGGGAAGCGTCTTCGGCAGGGTAAACTGCTCAAGCCGGAACTCCGGCAGCGGTGAATTGGGCGTCACGCCGACCAGCACGGCCATCTGGTCCCGCGTCTGGGCCAGTTGCAGGTTCAGACCCGGCAGCGTCGCCTCAAGCTGGGCCACGGATGCCAGCTGCTGGGCCATGTCCTGCCGCGACGCATTGCCGAGACCCTGCTCGGCCGTCACGGTTTTCAGCACGGCGCGCTGGCTGCGGATGAGCTCGTTCGTGGCGTCAATTTCGGCGCGGATCGTGGCTTCCTCGATCGTCGCATTCACGAGATCGGAAATCATGGTCAGCGCGGTCGCTTCAAGCTGGAACTTCTGCAGATCCGCCTGGGCCCCGGCCGCCTCGATCGCCCTGCGCGTGCCTCCCCACAGATCCGGCACATAGCCGATATTCAGCTGCGCGGTATGAACGTTGTACAGCCAGACATTGGCGTTCGGGATCGGCGAGTAGACGCGCGATGTCTTGTTCCGTGTCGGATTGAACGAGGCGGAGAGCGTTGGATACAGCCCGGCACCCTCGATCCGGCGCTGTTCCCAGGCGGATTTCAGCCCCTGCTGCATGGCACGCAGGGACTGGTTGTTTGCCAGCGCCTGATCGACGAGCGCATTCAGGTTCGGATTGCCGAACACCGTCCACCACTGGCCCGGAATATCCACGCCTGACTGGAACTGCTGCTGCACGGTAGCACCAACCACGCCATGCCCGGCCGTAGCTGTCAGGCGCGCGCCCTGATAGGCCATGTTTTTCGGCAGGTCCGGGCGATGGAAATCCGGACCGACCGCACAGGCTGAAAGCACGGTCAGACACAGAAGAAGCGAAACACGGCGGGACATTCTGGAGCGCAGCATCATGATCCGGCTCCGTCTGCGGCAGGTTTCGGACGCTTCTTCGCATCCCGGCGTTCAACCCACATTTCAAGCTCGCTGAAATAGACCGGCAGGGCGAACAGCGTCAGCAGCGTGGCAATGCCCAGACCGCCCACGACGACCGTTGCCAGACCGCGCTGCACGTCGGTGCCCACGCCCGTGGCGAGTGCTGCCGGGAACATGCCTGCTGTCGCGACCGTGGCGGTCATGAGGACCGGGCGGAAGCGTTCGGCCGCACCGGCGATGGTCGCATCGCGCACACCCAGACCTTCCACACGATGGCGGTTGATGCTGGCAATCATAATAATGCCGTTCTGCACCGCCACACCGAACAGTGCGATGAAGCCCACGGCAGTCGCGATATTCAGCGTCTCACCCCGGACATGCAGCGCGATCAGGCCACCCAGCGTTGCCAGTGGCACGACACTGAGGATCAGCAGGGCCTGACGGATCTTGCGGAACTCGGCGAACAGCAGAACCAGCATGACGGCGAACATCACGCCCAGCGCAATCATCAGGCGCTTCTGGGCCCGCTCTTCCTGCTGGAAGGAGCCGGCCCATTCGAGCGTGTATTTTTCCTTGTCGTAATGCAGCTGCTGGTCGATGCGACCCTGCGCGTCCGCCAGATACTGCGAGAGCGGCCGCTTGCCGTTGTCCACGCGGATGGTAATCTGGCGGTGGCTCATTTCATGGGCGATGTTGCTCTCGCCCATATGCAACCCGACATGCGCGACCTGCGACAGCGGGATATAGGCCCCTTCCGCATCCAGAAGCGGAATCTGGGACAGCGACTGCATGTCCTGCAGATCCTTGCGGCGGATATGCAGCGTCGCGTTGTAGAAGCGATCATCCACATAGACGGTCGTGATGGGCGCATCGCCGATGGCGTTCGACACCACATCGGAAATATCCGAGATGTTGATACCGTAACGCGCCGCGGCCAGACGGTCGGCCACCACGTCGATCTGCGGGATGCGCGGCTCCTGGAAGATCGACGCCTCGGCCGTTCCCGGAACCTGATGGAGAATGTCCACGATCTGCTGGCCGATACGGCGCAGTTCCTGGAAGTCATTGCCATAGACGCGCAGGACGAGCGGGCTGTGCGCACCGCCGACCAGATCGCTCATATTATCCTGGATCGGCTGGCTGATGCCGAAATCGATCCCCGGAATCCTGGACAGACGGGCGCGCAGACGCTCGACGAACTGCGACTTCGTCTCGCCGGAGGGCCACTGGTCATAGGGCTTGAGCCCAACCGGCATCTCGATATGCGACGGCGTCCAGGGATCAGTGCCGTCATCCGAACGGCCAAGCTGCGTGATGGCGTAGGATGTCTCGGGGAACTCACGAACGGCATGCCGCAGTTCGTTGGCGATGGACTCGCCCTTTTCCAGCGAAATCCCCGTCGGCATCTGCACCTGAAGCCAGAGTGACCCCTCGTCCAGATCGGGCAGGAACTCACGTCCGATCGTCGCGCCCAGGATCACGACCGCGACCATGGCCGCAACACCGGCGCCATAGGCGATCAGCGGACGGTCGATGAAATGGCCGAGCCAGTGCGTATAACGCGCATGCAGCCATTCCAGCGGCCGGTTGTGCCAGATGTGCCTGGGCTTGTGCAGGGCCAGATAGGTCAGGGACGGAATGAGCGTCAGGGCGCAGAGCAGCGCACCGAGCAGCGCAAAACTGACGGTATAGGCCATCGGACGGAACAGCTTGCCCTCGCTGCCCTCGAAGGCGAAGAGCGGGCTGTAGGCCACGATGATGACGAGCGTGGACGAGAAGATCGCCCGCCCCGCGCGCTGGGCGACGGGCAGGACTTCGGACGGAACGAGCGCCTCGGTCGGGCGCTCCTCGCGGATGCGGAGGATCGTCTCGGTGATGACGATGGCACCATCCACGATCACGCCGAAATCGATGGCGCCGAGCGAGAACAGGTTTGCCGACATGCCGAAGCTGTGCATCAGCACGAACACGACCGACAGCGCGAGCGGGATCGTCACGGCCGTGACGATGGCACTGCGGGGACTGCCAAGGAACAGGGTCAGGATCACGCCGACGAGGAGAATACCCTCGATCATCGTTTCCGTGACCTTGTGGGTCGTGGACAGGACCAGATGGTCACGGTCCATATACGGCACGATGCGGACATGGCTCGGCGCGAGCTGCTGCTGGAGCTTGGCCACCGTGCTGTGAAGCCCGTCGAGCACAAGCGAGGGGTTCTCCCCGCTCAGCATCGTCACCACGCCTTCGATGGTATCCGGATTCTTGTCTTTGCCCAGAATGCCCTGACGGACCTGATGCCCGAACTGGACCTGCCCCAGATCCTTGACGAAGACCGGCACGCCGCCGTGGCTTGCGACGACGATATTGCCCATGTCGTCCAGCGTATGGATCATGCCGATCCCGCGGATGATGTAGGACTGCTCGCCCCGGCTGACGCGGCCACCGCCGGCATTGACGTTGCTGTTGCGGATGGCGGTCAGCACGTCCTCAAGACCAACGTGGTAGCGCATCAGCGATGCCGGATCGAGAACGAGCTGGTACTCGCGCGTCAGGCCACCGAAATTGTCTACACTGACGACGCCGGGCACGTGCTGGATCGCGGGGATGATGGTCCAGCGCTGGAGATCGGACAGCTCCAGCAGGTTCTTGTCGTCGGATTCCAGCGTGTAGCGGTAGATCTCGCCGCTTGGACCGGAAATCGGGCCGAGCGACGGCATGGCGCCATTGCTCAGCGGGTTGTTGGCAAGCTGCGTCTCCACGAGCTGGCGCGCCGCGTAGACATTCGTGCCTTCACGGAAGATCAGCGTGATCAGCGACAGGCCGAACGTGCTGGTGGAGCGGCTGTCCGTCACGCCGGGAACGCTGGCCAGCGTCCGCTCAAGCGGGATCGTGACCTGCTGCTCCATTTCCTCGGCGGCCAGACCCTCCTGCTGCGTCGTGATCGAGACACTGACCGCACCCAGATCCGGATAGGCCTCGACCGGCAGGATCTTCCAGGAAAGACCACCGAGAAGCGCCAGGATCAGGGCGGAAAAGAAAACGATGTTCCGGTGGTTGAAGCACCAGGAGATGAAACGTTCGATCATCAGCTCAGGGCCACCGGCTCAGTCATCATTCAGAAGAATGGCACCGCTCGTCACGACGCGTTCACCGGCGGAAAGCCCCTTGAGCACACGGACACTGTCGCCCTCGTCATAGCTGATGACGATGTCGCGCCGCTGGAACGTCCGCGGTGCAACCTCGACGAAAACGGACACCTGATCGTTGTTCATCAGGAGTGCGGCCTTGGGGATGATGACGTCACTGCCCTGAGGGACATTCAGCGTCGCATCCACGAACATGCCCGGGCGCAGGGCGCCATCGATGTTCGGGCAGGCGATATAGGCGTTGATCCGGCGCGTATCGGGATGAAGCGCAGGATCGAAGCTGACGACACGGCCGGAACAGGTCCGCCCCGGGGATTCATCGAAGCTGACCGAGAGCACATTGCCGTCGCTGATCTGCGCCAGACTGTCCTGCGGGATGGCGGCGGCGATCCAGACTTCCGACAGGTCCAGAACCGTCATCTGGATCGCGGTCGGGTCGGTGATGTTCTCGCCCGGCGCCATGGTCGTCATGGACACGATACCATCCACCGGCGAGACGAGCGGGGCCTGTCCCTGCGCCGAATAGCCCGGACGTGCGCCCAGAACCTGAAGCCTGCGCTGCGTCCGCTCGGCTTCCGCCTGGGCCTGCGCCAGATCGTTGCGGGCGGATTCCAGATCCTTGACGGCATTGCCGCCGATCGCCTGAACGCCCTGGGCGCGGGCATAGGCCCGGCGTGCGAAATCGAGAGCCGCGCGGGCACGGGTATCGTCAGCCCAGGCCTGATCCAGATCGCCGGCGGCAATCGTGGCGAGGACCTGTCCGCGATGGACCTTCTGGCCCAGATGGACCGAGACGCCAGTAATCCGCCCGGTGACGGGCGCGTAGACATTCACCTGCCGGTCGGGTTCCGTCATGACCTGTGCGGGCAGCGCGAGACCATGACCGCGGGAAACGCTGGCAACCTCCTGGATGATCAGGCGTTTCTCAAGCGGGCTGCCTTCGCGCACGACAAGGTGCCCCTGTGACTGCGTCACCATGGGGGACTCGACCGCTGCAACGGGTGAATGCGGGGTTCGGAACCGCAGGACGACGACGAGAAGGATGGCCAGGCATAGCAGGCCTATGGCCAGCGCGCCGACGCGTGAAACGCGCATGCTGATAGAAAACCCCGTAACTCTGTCAGGACAGACGTCCCGTTTCGTCCGAAACGTCTGGAAAATACTGTATCTGCCACCAGTCGGACGTTTTCATGGCAGACGGTCTTACCATGCCCATGGCAGGACGCCAGATGTCACATAAGGAAACGATGGGACTTTTGCACTTCCCGAATGATCGCATTGCAAAAGTTTTATGAGATTGCCACAAAAACGCAAAAAAGCGGCCCTTCCGGGGAAGGGCCGCTTTCTCAAGATCCAGATCCTGATCGGAAAATCAGAAGCGGTATTCGATACCTGCGCCAACGACGGTCGGGTCGAGGGAATCATGCGCCGTGATCTTCGTCGTCTCGGCACTGTCCTGGGCCCAGACGTGGACACGCATGAACATCTGCTTCACGTCGAAGTTGAAGAACCAGTTGCCGACGACCTGGTAGTCGAAGCCTACATTGACGGACGGGCCACCGGTCACACCGATGTTCACCTTCTGCGTCAGGCCATTGTTGGCCGGAGAGATGTTGTGGAACCATGCCAGCGTTGCGCCAACACCCACATACGGATTGAAGCGCTTGTGCGGGCGGAAGTGCCAGGCGAACGTGACCGTCGGCGGCAGAACCCAGGCGCTGCCAACATCGACCTTGCCCAGACCCGGAACGCCTTCAGCGGCGATCTCGTGACGGGTGCTGGCGGCGATCAGGTCAACCGACAGGTTATCCGTGAAGAAATATTCGAACGTCAGTTCCGGCATGACCTGACGCGTCGTCTTCACGCGGCCACCGAGATGGGCGCCGTTCAGGGACAGGCTGCTGTCACGGTCTTCCGGCAGAACGCCGAGAGCGGACAGACGGACGATGAAGTCGCCCTTGCCGAGTCCGATGCGCGTGTTGGCGCAGGTCCGGAACAGGCCGCAGCGACCCGAAGCCGGCGCATGGATGTTCACGGAAGGCACCGGAGCCGCCGTCATGGGAGCACTGACCATGACCTGAGGAGCAGCAGGAGCAGTTGCCGGGGCGGTCTGGGCAGGGACCGTCTGGGCAAACGCCGGAGTTGCAACAACACCGACTGCGGCAGCCAGCGCAAAAGCGTTAAATTTCATCTGGAAGTTCCATCAACATTCGTTGAGCCTCACAAAGCACTCATCCCCACCCATCACGTTGACCTGAATCAAGTCTGGTAAATTATGTGGTAGTGTGGCTGAAAGTCTTCAGGCCGAGGTCAGCGCAACGGAAACGGGGTTCATCATGTCAGCGTCACATAGTCCGGAGGATGTCCATGATCGATGCGCCCATTGCGTGGGCCGTCGTCTGAGTATCTGCAACAGCATTGACGACTGCGATCTGGCCGTTCTTGCCAACGAGTCTTCCCGCATGACAGTCGCTGACGGCCGGTCCTTTATAGAAGAGGGTGCGCCGGCCCACGATTTCTTTGTGGTGACGGGTGGAAGGGTCAAGCTCTTCACCCTGCTTCCGGATGGCCGGCGCCAGATTACCGGCTTTGCGGAAGGCGGAGACTTCCTTGGGCTTGCGGCCTCCACCAGTTATGCTTTTGGCGCCGAAGCCCTGGGCAGCGCTACGCTGTGCCGCTTTCCCCATGCCGGTATGCAGCGCCTGACCGAACGCTTCCCCAGCCTTGAACACCGTCTGCGCGAGGAGGCCTCCCGCGAGCTGGCCCTCATGCAGGCCCGCATGACGCTTCTGGGACGCAAAACCGCCCGTGAGCGCGTGGCCACTTTCCTGATCGAACGCTGCACCCATCTGGACAGGCCCGACTCCGCCCGTCCGGTCGAACTCGACCTTCCGATGCCGCGCACCGACATTGCGGATTACCTCGGACTCACTATTGAAACAGTCAGCCGGATCCTCAGCGCATTCAAAAAAGAGAAACTTATCAGTATCAGAAGCATTACCCATATCACGTTATTGATGCCCGAACGGATATCGACGATCGCCGAAGGCATGGAATAGCCCGCTGTTCGCAGGGGCCACATTCCCGCCATCAGGGCGTGCTCTGATTTACTGATCCGTTTACAGGAGATTTTATGAACTTCACCCTTTTTTCCCGCTGGATGCTTGCTGCCGGACTGATTGCCGGAGCTGTTTCCCTTGCACCGCAGGCTCACGCCGCTGACACCACGGCTGCAAGCAACTGCCAGCAGAACGGCCAGAACGATGTCATCGGACGTCTGGCCCAGCGGGAAGACTGCCTGAACAGCCGGGTCCAGAACTACCAGAAGCAGTCCCAGGAAGCGCAGGCCGCCCGTGAGAAGCGTCTGCAGGACCTGAAAGACAAGTATGCGAACGCTCCGGCCAACCAGAAGGCCCGTCTGCAGAACCAGATCAACAACGAGCAGTCCAGACTGACCAACATGCGTGACCAGCAGACCCAGCGCCTGCAGCAGCTGCGTGACCGCGTTAACAATCTCGGGAACAAGACCCGCGGTGACGTTAACAACTTCCTGAACGGCGGTCTCTGATCCGCTCGTTCCGGCCCCTCTTTACAGCGGGGGGCCGGAGTTTCGGGAGTTCAGAGACTCCTGAAGGCCTGAAGGGCGCGATCCCGCCCTTCCTTGAGGTCAACGATCGGGCGGGGATAGGACTTCCCGAGCCTGACACCCGCCTTTTCCAGTTCTTCGTCCTTTGCCGCCCAGGGCTCGAACAGGGCCTTGCCGGAAAGACGGCGCAGTTCCGGCACCCACTGACGGATATAGTCGCCGTTCGGATCGAACTTCTCGGCCTGTCGCGTGGGATTGAAAATCCGGAAGAACGGTGTGGCCTCGATGCCCGTGCCAGCCACCCACTGCCAGTTCATGGCGTTATTGGCGAAATCTGCATCCACCAGTGTGTCGCGGAACCAGGCATCCCCTTCTTTCCAGTCGATCAGCAGATGCTTTGTCAGGAATGAGCCTACGATCATGCGCGCCCTGTTATGCATCCAGCCGGTCTGCCAGAGCTGACGCATTCCGGCATCCACGATCGGCACCCCCGTCTGCCCGCGCTGCCAGGCCTTCAGATCGGCAGCACTCCTGCGCCAGTGCATTCCGGAAAACTTGGGGCTGAGGTTCTCAAACGGCAGTTTGGGCAGGTGATACAGCGTGTAGCGGGCGAACTCCCGCCAGCCGAGTTCCGACAGAAAGATCCGCGGACCATCCGTATGCGCGCCGTGCTTCTGAAGCGCGGCCCAGACCTGCCGGGGCGATACCGCGCCGGAGGCGAGATAGGGCGACAGACGGGACGTCCCTTCCTCCGCCACCCGGTCCCGGCCTCTGGGATAACCTGCGACGGAATTCTTTAGAAAATCCTCAAGATGCTCCTGCCCTTCGGCCTCACCCGGCTCCCAGGTTTTGCGAAAACCCGCCGCCCAGTCCGGCGCCTGCGGACAGAGGCTGTCCTCGTTCAGCCGGGCATCGGACAGGACAGAGGCGGGGATGGCGTGGAACGACAGGCGGGACGGCGCTTCGAGCGGTTCGGGAACGGCATGGGTCTGAAGGGCTTTCCAGAACGACCCGCAGACCTTGTAGAATCCGCCCTGTTTCGTCTGCACGGTGTCCGGATCGACCAGAACCGTGCCCCATTGCGCGTGGACCTCACATTCCTGCTCTTCCAGCGTGCGCCGGATGCGGTTGTCCTGCGCCCGCTCCCGTTCATGCAAACGATGATGCCAGTGGACAGAGGCCGCATCCGTCTGTTTCGCGAGCTGCGGAAGCCGCTTTTCAGCCGAGCCGGAAAGCGTCAGCAGCGTCCCGCCCTGCTTTTCCAGGTTCCGTCGCAGATCGGCCAGCGCTCCACGAAGCCACCAGCGCGCGGCCGCTCCGAGAGGGTGGAGAGCCGGCGTGACATCATCAAGAATGTAGAGACAGATCAGCGGCCAGCCGGAAGCGGCGGCTTCATGCAGGGCAGGATGGTCTGCCATGCGCAGATCGTCTCGAAACCAGACGATGGCAGGGCGGTTCTGGGAGCTGGACATGGATCCTCACAGCAGGGGAAAACATTTCATAAAGCGCGTGACGGCGCAGGTCGTTCAGAATGAGCCCCGTCAGAATGGTATCAAGTCATTTTCCCGGTCCAGGCGGCTCATTACCTGAGAAAAAATTTCTCTTCCTGTTGTGAACCATTGTCATCGGATGTCGTTTACAAGGCAAAACGCTCTTTAGAGGATTTTTACCTATGTCCACCAAATCCATCGCACGCATTGCCCTGTCCCTGGCTCTTCTGTCCGGTGCCGGTGTTTCGCTCTCGGCCTGCAATACCGTTCATGGCGCCGGTCAGGACGTGAGCTCGGTCGGGCATGACGTTTCCCGCGGGGCCAATGCAACGCAGAACGCCATTCAGCGTAACACCCCTGCTTCCCGGAACTGAACCTCTTCTCCGGGCTAGCGGGTCTAACAGACAGGCCGCCAGATCTTTGGATCTGGCGGCTTTTTCGTATCTGCCCCGCAGACCGGATCTGTCCTCACTGGAATGCGAACGCATTTTTGCTTGTCATTCACCGCAGGACAGTCCCATAGTTTCCTTTGAACAAAGACGTTCTCAGGGCGGGGTGAAATTCTCCACCGGCGGTATTGGCGGATTTCTCCGCCTCAGCCCGCGAGCGCCTTCCGGATTTCGGTTCGGAAGGGACAAGCAGATCCGGTGAGACTCCGGAGCCGACGGTTAGAGTCCGGATGGAAGAGAACGCAGCACTTGTCCGGTGACGGACAGGTTTGGGCGCCCTTTGCCCGGCCTGTATTCCGTATCGGCTGAGGGCGGCGTGCGCCTTGCGGGCGTCCCGAGTGTAACGGGACCAGAAGACGCAACTTGGCTGACCAGACGACCCTTTCCGACACAGTTTCGCTGACCGCGATCCGCCATGGCTTTCATTCGGCCATCTCGCAGGCTGTCGAAACCTTCGGCGCCACGGCTCCCAACCCGTCTGTGGGTTGTACGCTGCTGGATGCGGAGGGCCGTATCCTCACGGTCGGCGTCCATCCGCGCGTCGGGCAGCCGCATGCCGAAGCCATGGCTCTGGCGCAGGCCCGGGCGGCAGGTGTGCTGGATCAGGCACGCGTGGCCCTCGTGACGCTGGAGCCGTGCAATCACACGGGCCGTACCCCGCCATGCAGCGAAGCCCTGCGCAATAGCCCGGTCCGCGAGGTCTGGATCGGTGCGGCTGATCCGAACCCGCAGGCCGCTGGCGGTGCGGCGCGACTGCGCGAAATGCCCGCTGGAAAGCACGTCGTCATGCTGGCGGATCGGCCGGACATGACCGATCTGGCACGGAACTGCCGCGCCCTTCTGGCCCCTTTCGCAAGCCGCGTCGTCCGGCACCGCCCGTGGATCAGCGTCAAGCAGGCGCTGGACGAAAACGGCTCCATGGTGCCGCCGCCGGGACAGAAAACTTTCACATCACCGGACTCGCTCACCCTTGCGCATCGCCTGCGCCGGGCAACGGATGCGATCATCACGGGTGTGGGCACCGTTCTGGCGGACCGGCCGCGCTTCACGGTCCGGCATGTCGCGGATCATGAAGGCCGTTCGCCGCGCCTGCTCGTCGTCTGCGACCGCCACGGGCGCCTTCCGGCAGACTGGGTTTCCGAAATGACGGAGGCCGGGTTCGAAGTTCTCACCAGCTCCGATCTGCTCTCCGTCCCCGCCATGCTGGCGGAGCGGGGCGTGAACTGGGCGATGATCGAGGCCGGTCCTGCCCTGCTGGCATCCGTGGCCAAAGCCGGGCTGTGGGATGACTGGCTCACCATTCATAAGACTCCGGGTCACAAAACTGCGGGCGCTGACCGCATCGACCTGAAATCGCGGGACGAGAGCCCGCTGCGACTGCTGAGGGAAAACGCATGTTCTCTGGAATCATAGAGCGTCTGGGAACCGTCCGCTCCGCTTCTGTCCGTGACAAAGCGATGGATCTGACCGTGGAGACCGGCTTTCCTGATCTGGAACTCGGCGAGAGCGTGGCCGTGAACGGCGTGTGTCTGACGGTCGAGACCTTCGATGCGGCAGGCGTGGCGACGTTCCATCTCAGCGGTGAAACACTCTCCCGGACCCCACTGGACCAGCTCAAAGCCGGATCACGCGTCAATCTGGAACGCGCCGTTGCCACCAGCACACGTCTTTCGGGCCATATCGTGCAGGGCCATGTGGATGGCATCGCGATCCTCGCCAGCATCGAAAAGGCGGGCGATTCCTATGCTCTGCGCGTGTTCGTTCCGCAGGCCCTGCGCCAGTATGTCGTGGAAAAGGGCTCCATCACTTTCGACGGCATCAGCCTGACGGTGAACGAGCTGCATGACGACATCACTCGCGGCAACCAGGCCGGTTTCGAAGTCGGCCTGACGATCATCCCGCACACCTGGGAACACACCAACCTCTCCACGCTGTCGGTCGGAGACCGGATGGATGTGGAAGTCGATGTGCTCTCCAAATATGTCGAGAACCTGCTGCGGTTCTCGCCCAGTCTTGCAAAGGCCGCATCATGAAGCCGTCCCTGAAAGCGGCCATCGAGGCCATCCGCGCTGGCGGCATGGTCGTCATGGTCGATGACGAGAACCGTGAGAACGAAGGCGATCTGGTCATGGCGGCGCAGTTCGCCACGCCGGAAGCCATCAATTTCATGGTCCGCGAGGCGCGCGGGCTGGTCTGCCTGCCGCTGGAAGCCGAACAGGTGGACCGCCTCGGCCTGCCGCCCATGGTCACGCGCAACCGCGATCCGCGCGGCACGGCCTTCACGGTCTCGATCGAAGCGGCAACAGGTGTGACGACCGGCATTTCCGCCGCCGACCGCGCGCGCACGATCGTCGTCGCGGCCAATCCGGACGCAACACCGGACGATGTCGTCTCACCCGGCCACATCTTCCCGCTCCGCGCCCATCCCGAAGGCGTTCTGGGCCGCAACGGTCATACCGAAGGCTCCATCGACATCGCGCGTCTGGCCGGGCTGGAACCGGCTGGCGTGATCTGCGAGATCATGGCCGATGACGGCAGCATGATGCGCCTGCCGGAACTTCGGAAATACGCGGCAAAGCACAACATGCCCGTGGTCAGCATCGCAGACCTTCAGGACTGGTGCCGCGAGCATGGCCGTGGCCCTGTCGCAGGTCATGACCTGATCTGCACGCCCGTCCCGGCCGCTGGCGAAATGGTGGCCGAATCCGCCCTGCCCAGCATCTTCGGCGGCCACGACCTGCGGATCCATGCCTTCCGCGCCGTCGATGGCGTGGAGCATGTCGCGCTGGTGAAGGGCGATCCATCCAAAGGCGTGCCTTTAGTGCGGCTGCATTCAGAATGCGTGACGGGCGATGCGCTCGGCTCCCTGCGCTGCGACTGCGGCGCGCAGCTCCGCGAGGCGCTGGAACGGATTTCGGCGTCGGAATCCGGCGTGCTGGTCTATCTGCGCGGCCATGAAGGACGCGGGATCGGCCTGGCCAACAAGATCCGCGCCTACGAGCTTCAGGATCATGGCATGGACACTGTGGAGGCCAATGAAGCCCTTGGACTGCCCGCCGATGCCCGTGAATGGGATGCGGCAGCCGACCTTCTGCGCCATCTGGGCGTGAGTTCACTCCGCCTTCTGACGAACAATCCGGACAAGGAATCCAACCTGGTCCGCTTCGGCTTTGACGTGAAATCCAGCGAGCGGCTGGAAATCGAGGCCAATCCTTTCAACCGCGCCTATCTTGCGACCAAACGCACGCGGATGGGCCATTTCCTTCAGGAACAGCCGGCATGAGCAAGCACATCCCCGTAGCCCCCGACCTGCGTCTCTCGCCCGCGCCGAAAATGGCCATCGTGGTCAGCCGCTTCAACACGAACATTACGGGCGGCCTGAAGAACGGCTCGCTCGAATGGCTGGAAGAGCGCGGCATCACGGATGTGGACGTCTATGACGCGCCCGGCGCTTTCGAGCTGCCGCTTCTGGCCCAGCGTCTGGCAAAGTCCGGCAAATATGAAGGCGTGATCTGCCTGGGCTGCGTCATCAAGGGTGATACCGCGCATTTCGAGTTCATTTCACTCGGCGCCACCATCGGAATCATGCAGGCCCAGCTTGCCACCGAAGTACCGATCGCCTTCGGAATCCTCACGACCTACACCGAACAGCAGGCCGTGGACCGCTCCCGCAAGGATGCCGAGAACAAGGGCCGTGAAGCGGCAGCCGCCTGCGTCGAAAGCGTGGCCTTCCTGCGCAACGTTCCCGCACGCACCTGACTTTTCCTACAGTACCTGAGTGGCAGATCTCTTTCATAGCGATCAAGAGAGTATTCAAACGCTCCCTTGATGACTATGCAAACACATAGATTTTTTTAGCCATATGTTTGATGATGATTTTTTTTGGGAAGGATTTTATATGTCGGATCTCATATATAATGATGACTATTATGAAGTTTCACATTGGAATAGAGAATCAAACAACGTTACAGTAGTATTTTCAAGCGCAGGCAATCTTGCTCTAGCAGAGCCAGTAGAAGAATTTAGAAATACCGTAAAAAACTTCAACATATCTTATATTTTCATAAGATCGAAACACCATGACTGGTATAACAACATTAGTTCCATTAAAATGTTTCGATTCGTTGATAATTTTTGCAAGATGTACCAATATATTTTTTCCATGGGGGAAAGTTTAGGTGGCTCTGGCGCTATTCTTTTCTCAAAATATTGCTCAAGATTGACAAGAATTCTATCTTTTAGTCCACAATATTCAGCATTACCTTCATTTTGTAAATGGTTTGGCCCGTTATCACCTATCGATGGTAAAATTAGTACATTTGCTTTTAGTGACTATGCTCCAGAAAATGCCGCATCTAAATCTGTTTTGATTTATCCCGCATGTTCATATGAAGACAGCATGCATGCAAAATTCTATAAGGCTGACAACTTTAATGTCGTTTTTATAGACACTCATCATCATGATATGGCCCGGCACCTCAAAAAGGACTACCAGGCAAATTATTTAAACATACTTCTTGATGCTTTTTACAATTTGCACCTTGAGTTTTCAGATAAGTCAATTATCGGCGCATTATACAATATTTCAGAACGCAGTCCAAAACCCTTCACGCAGTGGATTGGATCCCATACTTTTAGGTATGATGTTTTCATTAACCTTCCAAACCTACCGCTAATTTCTGATGAAGGAAAAGCAGACCAAAGCAGTGTTTGTGAATATTCTTTTGAAAAGCACAATACGGCAGTTGAAGCACAAAGGGCCGTCACAGAGCCCTTACAAATGGCACCGGCATTTCATACAGGTTTTGAAAAAAATCCATGGTGGAGCTTAGAACTCAAAGAGCGTGCTCACATCAAGCAAATCGTCATTTTCAACCGTTGTGATGTCGAAGAATATGCTCGCAGATTCAATAAATTTTCAATTCTGAAATCAGAAGATGGCCTCTCCTGGGAAGAATTTTACGAAAAGACCAATACCAACTATGTGGGCGGAGAGTTTGGAGAACCTCTTCAGATAGAAACAGATATTATTGCTCGATATATCAAGATTGTCCTGAACGGCACATCCTTTCTCCATCTTAGCAAAGTCAATATTTACGGCGATTACGTATAACGCCTGTAGAACAACGTGCTTTCTGGCTGCATGTTGTTCTCGACGGCCTGCTCCACCCGATCGTGATAGGGGGAGAGACTGCATACGGGATCGGTATTCGCGGCATTCCCCGTCAGCGCCATCGCCTGACAGCGACACCCGCCCCAGTCACGCTCCTTGCGCTCGCAGGAGCGGCAGGGCTCCGGCATCCAGTCCGTCCCGCGGAACATGTTGAACAGCGGTGAGATGTTCCAGATTTCGGACAGGGTCACATCCTGCACATTCGGGAATGCGACATCCGGAATGATTTCGGCTGCATGACACGGCAGGACCCGGCCCGAAGGTGTGACATTCACGAAACGCTGGCCCCATCCCCCCATGCAGGGCTTGGGCCGGTCTGCATGATAGTCCGGCGTCACATAATCAACGGACAAACCACCCTTAGCGCGCTCCGCTTCCACGGCGCGTGTGGATTCCTCCAGCTGATCCCGGCTGGGAAGAAGCGCCTCACGGTTTTTCAGCCCCCAGCCATAATACTGGGTATGCGCGATCTCCACCCGCCCCGCTCCGAGTTCCCGCGCCAGGGCGAACATCTCGGGGATACGGGCGACATTTTCCCTGTGCACCACAAAATTGAGCGTCATCGGAATGCCGGACGCGCGGATGAGCCGCGCCGCCGCAACCTTGCGGGCCTGCGCTCCCTTGAGACCGCCGATACGCTCGGCTCCCGCCTCCGTCACGTCTTGGAAAGAGAGCTGGATGTGATCCAGCCCCGCCCTGTCGAGAGCTTCCAGTTTCGGTTCGTCCAGCAACACGCCGGACGTGATCAAGTTGGAATACAGGTTGAGTCTCCGTGCGACGGAGACCAGTTCGACCAGATCAGGCCGCGCCATAGGCTCGCCGCCAGAGAAATGAACCTGGAGCACCCCAAGCTCGGCCGCCTGCTCCAGTACGGCAGTCCAGGTGGCCGTGTCGAGTTCTGCCGCCTTGCGTTCGAGTTCAAGCGGATTGGAGCAGTAGGGGCAGGAAAGCGGGCATCGATGCGTCAGTTCAGCCAGAAGGCTCATCGGCGGCGAAGGGAGTGTCATGTGTGCAGGACGTTCTTTTCTGTCAGTTCAGAAAGAAGCGCGAGGACATCTTTCGCAATGACCTCACGCGGGGCGGAAAACTCGATTGCAAGCTGCTGGATGATCTCGCCGACGCTGCGCTTCCCATCCAGCAGCCGCAGAATATGCGGCGCGGCGCCCTCAACTACAAATGCTTTTTCAGGCGCCTGCACGATCCACACGTCCCGCACACGATCGTGCTGGAGACGATGCCCCCGGGCAAAGGAGAGAACCGTCCCCTCCGCCACGACATGCGGGGCCTCCGTCATGGAACGAAAGCCCCCGGCGGAATGTGGCCTTCCACATAGGCGTAGTCGAGCGCATCCAGCATCGTCCACAGCACGGAGCACTTGAACTCCAGCGCTCCCAGGACTTCTTTCTGCTGCTCCGGCGTGCGGGCCTTTTCGCGGACATAGGCCAGCGCGAAATCGGAATCCCGCGGGGCCTGCGTCAGGCGCGGCGTGAAATAGGCCAGCGTCTTTTCCGACACAAAGTCGTAGTGCCGCAGCATCCCCGAGACGCGCTCGCTGATGATCGTGGGCGAAAACAGTTCCGTCAGCGACGACGCAATGGCCGCCAGAATCGACTGGTCCCGCACGAAGTTCACATAGGCATCGACCGAGAAGCGCGTGGCTGGAAGCAGACCATCGAGGCTTTCCACATAATCCCGGTCCAGCCCCAGACCATCCGTCAGCATCAGCCAGCGCGCAACACCGCCCGTTCCGGGCTCCGTGCCGTCATGGTCCTCGATCCGGCGACGCCATTCGCGGCGCAGTTCGGCCGTCGGCAGACGTGCGAGAAGCGTCGCATCCTTCGCCGGGATGCGGGCCTGATAATAATAGCGGTTCAGCGCCCAAGCCTGAACCTGTGCCTTGTCCAGCTTGCCGTCATGCAGCTTGCGATGGAACGGGTGCCGGTTGTGATACCGCTCGGCCCCGATCTGGCGAAGCTGTGCTTCAAGCTGGTCAGGTGTGAGGAGCGTCATGGTGTGTCCAGTCTGAAAGTCATGCCGTCTTCCGCAACCGTCCATCCGGCGCGTTCGACGTCTTTGCGTTCGGGGCTGTCTTCGAACAGAATTGGATTGGAGTTGTTGATATGAATCAACACTTTACGGGGTTTTTCGCATGTCGTGAAACATTCGACCGGTCCCCCGGCATCATTCACGGACACATGTCCCATCCGCTGTCCGCTCTTCGGGCTCAACCCGGCGCGGATCATTTCGTCATCCCGCCACAGTGTCCCGTCAAAGAACACGAGATCGGCTGCCGCTACCCGTTCCACGATTTCCGACGTGATCTGCGCACAGCCGGGAATGAAGAGCATCGTCTTGCATCCATCCGTAATGGAAAGGCCCAGCGTCTCGTCCGGGCGTGACCCTGCGGCTTCCGCGTAAAGCGGCGCCTTGCCCGGAACGGCGAAGGCCGTGAGCAAAAGACCGGACGGAATCCCGTCCTTGTTCATCAGGGACGTGGCTTCATCGAGAATGAGCGGAACACGTGGGACGATTTCCGGATCGAGCGCACCGAAGATCGGATTGTCCGCAAGCTGCTGAAGGGTCGAGTCGCTGCCCATCAGGGTAAAAGGCTCACGCTCACGCAGGGTCAGAAGCCCGGTTATGGCGTCGATCTCGCCGCAGGTCAGGACGACGCCCTGAATGGGCGTTCCACGCAGGCTGCCCTGATGATGCAGGGCCGGCGTATCGATGATCTGCTGCCGCAGATCGGGCGAGGCGTTGAGAATGAACCAGCGCTTTCCGTCGGCACTGACGGCAAGGGAGGCCTGGGTCCGGGCTTTCGCGCCCTGTCGCGTGCGGGCGGCCACACAGCCGGGTGCTGCGGAGTTCCACTGCGGAAAACCGCCCCCTGCCGCCGCGCCAAGCACGATGACATCAATCATTTTTTCACAAACCGTCTGACTGGGGCACCACAGAGCACCCATGAACGAAAACGGCCGCTCCATGGGGGAGCGGCCGTGCCATTATTCCTCAAGGACGGGTCCCCGGGAAAGCGGCTTATTTCTTCTCGCCGCAGACATACGAGTTGATTTCTGCGCCCAGCGGGATTTCGGTAACTTTCGGTGTGTTCCAGGCCATGATTTTTCTCCTTGGTCTCCGATAACCGGCAGATGCGAGAGATGTTCCACCCCTGCGCACCCACAGGCGCTCCTCATGATTTAGTGACCGGATGCCACTGGAGTTCAAGGGGGTTTTTGGGCAGAACACGCAACTGTGTCCTTTCGCGGATCGTTTTGGTCCGTAAGCTCCGTCTCCGTTGCAGGCAAAGAAAACATGTCCGGCCGTCCCATCGCGTCTTCCGCCGACCCTGCCTGTAGCGACAGCCCTTCTTCCTCGGGAAAGCCGGGCGAAAGACTGTTGCCAGACGGCGATTTTCCGGACCCGACCCTCGACCGGAATCTCCTGCGCGAACACCTGAACATCCGCGACATGTGCGTCCTGATCCTGACGATTCTGGCCGTATTCTATTCGCTGTATTTCACCGCGCCCATCCTGCTGCCCTTCGTCTTCGCGCTCGTCCTGAACCTGCTCATGATCGCGCCCATGCGATTCCTGACGCAGCGCCTGCACCTGCCCCGGCATCTGGCAGGCCTCATGCTGATCGTCATGATGTTCGGAATCGTGGGTGGAATCGCCACGACCATTTCCGTCCCGGCCGCCGGCTGGATCACGCGCGCACCGCAGACGCTCCCCGCCCTGCAGAGCAAGCTCGCCCTGCTCAGCGGGCCAATCGACGTGGTCCAGCGCGACTATATGCGCCTTTCCGCCATGTTCAGCGGTCATTCGGGCAGCACACACACCACGCATGGCGTGAGCGGGACGATCGGGGGAGAAACGGCTCTCTCGCGCCTCGGCTCCTCCGTCCTGGCCGGAACACGCGAACTGGCCGGCGGCTTCTTCTCGATGCTGCTGATGCTGTTCTTCCTCATGACGGAAGGCGACACGCTCCTGCGCCGCTGCGTCGAGATCATGCCAACCTACGCCAAGAAACGCCGCCTCGTGGAAATGGCGACGCAGATCGAGCAGAACGTCTCGCTCTATCTCGTGACGATCACGATGATGAATCTGGGTGTCGGGCTGGTGAACATGATCCAGTGCTGGGCCACTGGCATGCCCAACCCGCTTCTGTGGGGCGTGCTGGCTTTCCTGCTGAACTACATCCCCATCATCGGCCCGCTGACGGGTGTAGTCGTCTATTTCGTGGTCGGGCTGTTCAGCTTTCCATCCCTGCTTTACGCGCTCCTGCCGCCGTCGATCTATCTGCTGATCCATGTTCTGGAAGGCGAGACAATCACGCCCATGCTGCTGGCCCGGCGCTTCACCCTCAATCCTGTTTTCGTCATGGGATCGCTGCTGTTCTGGGACTGGATGTGGGGCATTTCAGGCGCGTTCCTGTCCGTGCCGATGCTCGCGGTCTTCAAGATCGTCTGTGATCATATCGAGGTGCTGGCGCCGCTCGGCCATGTGCTGGGCGGCCCGACGCGGCGGACAATCAGCAGTGCCATTGTTGCGCAGTTGCAGTCCGAGCCGTGAGGATCGGGGCTTTGCCCCGCGCCCCACAAAGGGGCTCGCCCCTTTGATCCCGTTTACAAATTCATGGGTTCAAAGGGACCGCGTCTCTTTGCGGGTTTCAGGGCAGCGCCCTGAATTCAGCCCGAATATCTGGCCAGAACGGCCTCTTTCACGCTAGACGCTTGGCAGAACACTTCCCATCCGGCTCATCATGCAAGGAGACCCCATGACCCAACTGCCCCGCCGCGGCGTCTGTCTGGTGATCTCGGCCCCGTCTGGTGCGGGCAAGTCCACCATTGCCAACGCCCTGCGCGCTTCGGAGCCCACGCTGCGCCATTCCGTCTCGGTCACGACGCGCAGTCCGCGTCCGGGCGAAGTCGAGGGCGTGCATTACCATTTCCGGGATATTGCGGAATTCCGCCGCATGGCCGCGGATGGCGAGCTTCTGGAATGGGCGGAAGTTTTCGGACGGGGGTATGGCACGCCGCGCGCACCGGTCGAGGAAGCGCTGGATGCCGGACATGACATGGTGTTCGACATCGACTGGCAGGGACACCGCCTTCTGCGTGCGGCCCTGCCGGACGATGTGGTGAGCCTGTTCGTCCTGCCGCCGTCGCTGGAGGAGCTGGAACGCCGGCTGAACAAGCGGGCCTCGGATCATCCGGAAGAAATCGCCAGGCGCATGAAGGCGGCGCTGGATGAAATTTCCCACTGGTCGGAGTTCGATCACACGATCATCAATTCGGATCTCGACACTGCCATTTCGCAGGCCCGCTCCGTCCTCACCGCCGCACGGCTTGCCACACGGCGTCAGCGCAACCTGCTGGACATGGTCGCCAGCTTCAGCCGCTGATCTCGTCAGTCACGACGCCCCGAGAGCCAGCTCTCCGGTTTTTGCGGAACCGGAAATCTTTCTGCGGAACTTGGGAAGAGTCCGGCTTCGTGATATGGCCTGCCGTTCTCTCAGTGGCTGCGGACGGCAAGGGAAAGACACTTCATGACAGCGCCCCAGAACGGGACCGGAAACGGCCTCCAGACCGGAGCGGACCTCGCTGTCCGCAGTGACTCACCCCTGATCCTGGCGCTCCCGAAAGGGCGGATCCTCAAGGCGCTGGCCCCCGTCCTGACACGCACCGGCATCGAACCTGATCCGGACTGCCTGACGGAAAGCAGCCGCCGCCTGCGCTTTGGCACGTCCGATCCGAATCTGGATGTGGTCCGGGTGCGCTCCTTCGATGTCGCGACTTTCGTGGCCTATGGCGGCGCCGATATCGGCGTCTGCGGTGCGGATGTGCTGATGGAGTTCGACTATCCGGACATCTATGCGCCGCTCGATCTGGGCATCGGTGGCTGCCGCATTTCCGTCGCACGCCCCAAGACCATGGTCGAGGACCCCGCAACCGGTCAGTCCCGCCTGCGCGTTGCCACGAAATACCCGACCATCGCCCGCCGCCATTTCGCGTCCCGCGCCATCAACGCCGAGATCGTGCATCTGAATGGTGCGATGGAACTGGCACCGACGCTCGATCTGGCAAGCGTGATCGTCGATCTGGTCGATACCGGTTCCACGCTGCGCGCCAATGGCCTGATGGAAACCGAGACCATCGCGCATGTCACGAGCCGCCTGATCGTCAACCGCGTCGCGCTCAAGACGCGCCCTGAAGAAATCAGCGCCCTGATCGAACGCTTCCGCGCCGCCCTGAACACGGAGGAAGCCGCCTGATGAAACGCCTTGATACATCCGCTGCCGGGTTCTCCGAAGACTTCGCAACACTGCTTGCCGCGCGTGGTAGTGACGAACGTAGTGTGGCCGAGCCGGTCCGCGCCATCCTCGCCGATGTGCGCAGCCGGGGCGATGAAGCCCTGTGCGATTACACTGCCCGCTTTGACCGCCTGACACTGCCAGCCGAAAAGCTGCGGATCAGCGCCGAAGAAATCGCGTCCGAAGCCGCGCGCGTCCCTGCTGACCTGATGGACGCCCTGCGCACCGCCGCACGCCGGATCGAGACGTTCCACGCCGCCCAGATGCCGAAGGATCTGGACTTCACGGATGAAGACGGCATCCGCCTCGGCATGCGCTGGACCCCGCTGGATGCGGTCGGGCTGTATGTTCCCGGCGGCAAGGCCGCCTATCCGTCTTCCGTCCTGATGAACGCCTTGCCCGCGCGCGTGGCTGGCGTGAAGCGGCTGGCCATGTGCGTGCCGTCTCCGGACGGCGTGCTGAACCCGCTGGTTCTGGCGGCCGCACAACTCTGTGGCGTCGAGGAAATCTATCGCATCGGTGGCGCGCAGGCCGTGGGTGCCATGGCATTCGGTACGGACCTTATCGCGCCCGTGGACCGCATCGTCGGACCCGGCAACGCGTATGTGGCAGAAGCCAAGCGGCAGGTCTTTGGGCATGTCGGCATCGACAGCATCGCCGGACCGTCCGAAGTTGTGGTCGTCGCCGATGGCCAGAACGATCCGCGCCTTGTCGCGCTCGATCTGCTCGCCCAGGCCGAACATGACGAGCAGGCCCAGGCCATCCTCATCACGACCGATGCCGCCTTTGCCGAGCGTGCTGCCGAAGCCGTCCGCAAGGAGCTGGAAACGCTCCCCCGCACGGCCATCGCCTCGAAAAGCTGGGAAGACCACGGCGCGATCATCGTGGTGCGCTCACTTGAGGAAGCTGCCGAGATCGTCAATGCCCTGGCCCCCGAGCATCTGGAAGTCATGCTCGACGCCCCGCGCGACTTCTCGGCCATGATCCGTCATGCAGGCGCGATCTTCATGGGCCGCTACTGCCCCGAAGCCGTGGGCGATTATGTCGGTGGTCCGAACCACGTCCTGCCGACCAGCCGCACGGCGCGTTTCGCCTCCGGTCTGTCGGTCTTCGACTTCATCAAGCGCACCACCACCATCGAAGCCGACGAAGCCGGCCTGCGCCGCATCGGCCCGGCCGGCGTGGCGCTGGCAAAGGCCGAAGGACTGGACGCCCATGCGCTGAGCCTGTCAGTCCGGCTGGAAAAGAACTGATCTCAGACCAGTGACGGGCAGGCGGCCGAAACACACGCCCGCCTGCCCGTATCCCTCAATCCGGACAGATCAATTACAGATCGCTCCTGCCTGCGCGGGGGATGTTTCCCCGTTCCCATGCGCTCCCGAGGAACACAGATCATAGTCATGGGCCTCACGCGATGAGGGGAACTGGTACGTGTAGGGATGATTCCAGGGATCCTTCGGCGCGTTTGCGTCCTTGAGATACGGACCGTTCCAGTTCTCCGCACCCGAAGGCTTGTGAATCAGCGCCTCAAGACCTTCTTCGGTGGTCGGATAGCTGCCGACATCGAGCTTATAAAGATCCAGAACAGTTCCAAGACGTGCGATCGACTGACGGGCGACCGAAACACGCGCTCCCCCAAGCTGCCGGAGTGCGGCAGGTGCCACGAGACCGACGAGCAATGCCAGGATTGCCAGCACGACAAGAATTTCGAGCAGGGTAAAACCACCCTCCCGTTCATCAGCGCCTGAACCGGTTTCAACCTTTTTCATAAAACCCTCACACGACGTCAAATGAGACGTCCGACTATAAAAAAGCTTTCCCTGCCGGCGCCGCTTCACACCGGCACACTGGAGACCATCCCCCGATGCCGTTCCCTCTGCTTGCCTGCGTCATTGCCAGCGCAATCCGCTATGACCTGCCGCCGCGGGTCCTTCCGGTCATCCAGAAAGTCGAGGGCGGTGCAGTAGGAATGGTGCATCAGAACAGGGATGGCAGCGCCGATCTCGGCCTTATGCAGATCAACACGCGATGGGTGCAGACACTCGCGGACGTCGCCCATCTTCCCGCGACGCAGACCGCAGCACGACTTGTCTCCGATTCCTGCTTCAATGTCGCCGCAGCAGCCCTGATCCTGCGGACGCTCATCAATCAGGAGCACGGCAACGTCATGCAGGCGATCGGCGATTATCATTCCCATACCCCGGTCCTGAACGAGAGCTATCGGCAGAAGGTTCTGGACACGGCAAAGTCCCTGTTCTCCGAGACGGAAAACTGAAGGGCAACCCGCAGCATTTCCCGGCATAGGAAATCCATCCGGCTCGGTACGACAGAAAACGTGAAACGGCTCTCGCCCTTTCACGCCTGCCTGCCCCGCAGAAACAGTTCCGGGAGGCGTGAACACCTCCCGGAACGTCCCGTTTGTTACTGAACCGTTCCCGTATCGGGATCCAGGATCAGCGGCGTGGTGTTCGGCGTCTGCGTGAAGTCGAACATCGGGTTGATCTGGCCTGCAGCCGCATCAAACGATCCCCCACCAAGCCGCTTTCCGCTCAGCCAGTTATCTTCAATGAAGCGCACCACCGATGCCTGGCTCGTCAGGCGATGGCTGACGAAGTTCTTGCGAGCATACGGAGAGATCACGATGAGCGGGATACGTGTTCCCGGTCCGCAGCGGCCGTTAACCGGCTTGCCCGCCACACCTTTGGGAGCCGATCCCGCAGTTCCGCAGACCCCGGCACCGTTAAGCTGATCCGCCGTGCCGTCAAACGAGCCCCAGAGCGGCTTCTGGAACGCATGGTCGTACCAGCCATCGGAGTCGTCATAATCAATGATGATCGCCGTGCTGGCCCATTCCGGCTGGCTCTGGATGAAGTTCACGAGCGTCACGATACCGTTCTGCTCATCCAGCGGGTCCGAGTTGCCAGGATGACCGTCCTGATAGGCCTGCATCTTGATATAGGAGACCGCAGGAAAATTTCCCGCCTTAACGGCTGCGTAGAAATCCTCGGTATCATACTGATGGTTTGCAGGCTCCGGCGTCACAGTGCCGGGAATGGTGCTGAAACCGATCGAAGCCGTGGAGTTCGGCCGGGCATGCGTCGGGTTGGACGTGCTCGCGAAATACTGGAACCAGGCGTGATGCGGAATATAGTCGGTGCGCGTTCCCACCGTGTCGGAATAGGTGCTGCGGCTGCAGCCGGTGGTGTTGTTCGCATTCGTGAGCGTCAAATCAAAGCCGCCCATGAAACCGCCCCAGGAAATACCCTTCTCGTTCAGCAGATCACCGATGTTCTTGGCATTGATCAGCACCTGTGAAGAGGTCGAGCAGCTATCGTAAGCCGGGTCCTCATCGTTGATCAGGGTGTATCCGCCCTGCCCGTCATTGATGTAGGCGCTGCCGAGCTTGTTGCCTGCGATTGACTGGAGACCATTGGTCTGGCCGGCCACAACCTCAAGCGCACCCGGCGTGGAGGGGCCGAATGTGTCCGTCCAGTTATTGTCGCTCATCGCGTAATGCTGGGCGTAATTCCAGAGTGCCGTGACGGTGTTGCCGTCAAAGTATCCGAGGACCTGCCCTTTAGTCCCAAAAGCACCTGAGCTTCCATACGTTCCTGATCCGGTATATTTTGGAAACAGATCCATCTTCCCGGCGTCGTAAGCCTGCTGTTCCGGCGTATAGCTGTGATTCTGGTCCGCGGTATTCGCCTGCGTCCGGTCGATGCGGAACGGAAGCGCTGCTCCCGATCCGTTCGCCGAACTGGAATTCGGATTGTTCGTAATGAGATTGGCGTTTGCGAGATTATTGACATAAGGCGTGCCGGCCAGAGCCGTAAACGCCGGCTCACCGCTCACATTCGCTGCCTTGGGATAGGTCGCGAAATAATGGTCGAACGAACGGTTTTCCTGAAATATCACGACGACATGCTTGATGGGCGTCGCAGTCTTATAGGACTCGGCCGCAGAAGAAGACGCTGCCAGCCCCACGGATGGAAGAAGGATGGAGCCGGACAGAAGGACTGCCAGGCCGGATTTTGCTCGTTGTACGCGCTTCATGGACACCTTGCGGAACCTTTCCTCACTGCGGTCGGATACTCAGGACCAGGATGTGAAAAACGATGCTGTTAATAACTGGTTACAAGTTTGGGCGATGTTATGTTTTTATTAAAGAATTATGAAAGCATATTTCAAATATCAGACCCCTGTTTTGAAAATAAATCTGGATCAATTCACCAAAAACACAGAGGTAAATTTTATGTTTTTCTTAAAATCGCCTCCGATATTGCAAGACACGCGGATGAAACGGAATAATGATCCGCGACAAACTGCCGGGAAGCCTCTGCTGCCGGCCTGTATGCATTTTCGTCATCGTGATACCGGGCAATCAGGCGCGCGAAGTGCTCTGCATCAGCCGTGACAAGCTCTTCAAGGGCGGAGGGAAGCGACAGTCCCTCAGCAGCAATGGGCGTCATGACGCAGGGAAGGGATGCTGCCAGACATTCAAGCACCT